>JAAYAY010000281.1 GCA_012719125.1 Planctomycetaceae bacterium
ACGGCTCGTTCACCTACACGCCGCAAGCCAACTACCACGGCACCGACACCTTTACCTACAAGGCGAACGACGGAACCACCGATTCCGCCGCGGCCACGGTAACCATTACGATCAACTCGATCAACGATGCGCCCCTGGCTGTCGCCGATTCCTACACGGTGAACGTCGGTGGAACCCTGACGACGACCACGACCAACGGCGTACTGGCCAACGACACCGACGCCGACGGCAACGCGCTCACCGCCGCGGTCGTCACCCAGCCGACGCACGGCACCTTGACCTTCAATACGAACGGTACGTTTACTTACACGCCGACGGCCGGTTATCGCGGCACCGACAGTTTCACCTACAAGGCGAACGACGGAAACGTCAATTCCGCCGCCGCGACCGTGACCATCAAGGTCAATGCCGTCCCGGTGGCGGCCGGTGACAGCTTCTCCGTCAATGAAGACGCCGTTTTGACCGTGTCCGTCGCCAACGGGGTGCTCGTCAACGACACCGACGCCGACAGCGACACGTTGACACCGACCGTGGTGACCCAACCCGCTCACGGTACGGTCTCCATGAACGCCAACGGCACGTTCACCTACACTCCGGCGGCCAACTACCATGGTACGGACAGCTTCACCTACAAGGTGAACGACGGAACCGCCGACTCCGCCGATGCAACGGTGACGATCACGGTTGCCCCGGTCAACGACGCGCCGGTGGCTGCCGCCGACGCCTACTCCGTCGACGAAGACAATGTGCTGACGGTGGACGCAGCATCGGGCGTCCTCGACAACGACAGCGATGTGGACAGCACCACGGTTACGGCCGCCATCGTCACGCTACCCGCCCACGGGACCTTGTCGCTGGCCAATGACGGTTCCTTCACCTACACGCCGGCGGCCGATTACCACGGCACCGACACCTTCACCTACAAGGCAAATGACGGAACCGCCGAATCCGCCGAAGCGACCGTGACGATTACCGTCAACTCGGTCAACGACGTCCCGTCGGTGAACGACGATTCCTACAGCGTTCCGGTGGGCGGTTCGTTGACCGTGCAGGCCTCCTCGGGGGTCGCCGCCAACGATACGGACGCCGACGGCAATTCGCTCACGGTCTCCGTGGCGACCGGGCCCTCCAACGGCCAACTGACGCTCAACGCCGACGGTTCCTTCACCTACACGCCGAACGCCAGCTTCCACGGCACCGACACCTTCACCTACACCGTCAACGACGGAACGGTCGATTCGGCCGTCGCCACGGTGACGATCGACGTGAATACCCTTGCCAACACCGTCAACGACGCCTACACGATCGATGAAGACGGCACCCTGACCGTCGACGCCGACAACGGCGTGCTGAAGAACGACGGCGACGTGGACGGCGATACGCTCAGCGTCGCACTGGCAACCGGTCCGAGCCACGGCACGCTGACCCTGAACACCGACGGTTCCTTCGAGTACAAACCCGAAGCCGACTTCCACGGCACGGACACCTTCACCTACGTGGTGAACGACGGATTCGGCGATTCGGCCGCAGCGACGGTGACGATTACCGTCAGCTCAATCAACGACGTTCCGGTGGCAAACGACGATTCCTACAGCGTTCCGGTGGGCGGCACCCTGACCGTGCAGGCTTCCTCGGGGGTCGCGGCCAACGATACGGACGCTGACGGCGATTCGCTCACGGTCTCCGTGGCGACCGGGCCCTCCAACGGCCAACTGACGCTCAACGCCGACGGCTCCTTCACCTACACGCCCAATGCCGACTTCCACGGTACCGATACCTTCACCTACACCGTCAACGACGGAACGGTCGATTCGGCCGTCGCCACGGTGACGATCGACGTGAATACCCTCGCCAACACCGTCAACGACGCGTACACGATCGCTGAAGACGGCACCCTGACCGTCGACGCCGAAAACGGCGTGCTGACGAACGACAGCGACGTGGACGGCGATACGCTCAGCGTCGCACTGGCAACCGGGCCGAGCCACGGCACGCTGACCCTGAACACCGACGGTTCCTTCGAGTACAAACCCGAAGCCGACTTCCACGGCACGGACACCTTCACCTACGTGGTGAACGACGGATTCGGCAATTCGGCCGCAGCGACGGTGACGATTACCGTCAACCCGGTCAACGACGCCCCCGTGGTCGCCGACGACTCCTACGACGTGACTCCCAACGTCGTACTGAGTGTGGATGCCGCATCCGGCGTTCTGGCCAACGATAGCGACGCGGACGATGATTCGCTGGAGGTAACGCTCCTGCAGGGACCGGCCCACGGCACTCTGCTCATGAATGCCGACGGTTCCTTCACCTACACGCCCAACCAAGACTACGAAGGCCCCGATTCGTTCACCTACACGGTTGACGACGGAACGGTGGATTCGCTCGCCGCCACGGTCTCGCTGACCGTCGGCACGCAAGCGGCCGATGAGGCGCTGGCCGGCGAGGAGGATTGGACCTAGCGCCCTTAGAAGCGTCCTTCAATTCCAAGGCTCAAACCCTGAGCCCAGAATCCGTCGGAACGGAAGCTGAATTGCGGGTAGCGTACGCCTTCCCGGAGCGACTCGGGGGAAAGCTGCCGTTCGTCGACCGCCACATCGATCTGGTCGCCGGGGCGAAGCACGTCGCTCAAGTACAGAAATGTGTAGCCGATCGTCAGATCGATCCCGTTTCCGAAAGCGCGTCTCAGTTTGACCCCCAGTTCCGTGGCTGCGGCGAGTTTGTCGCGCTCGTAACGCCCAATGTTCGTGTATTGCGTGAGGAGTCCTTCGTCGTTCACCGTGAATCCCGGGGGCGCCGTGGTCGTTATGGTCGTCTGACCGTCGATCGCAACCGTCGAACTGACGTTCCCGAGGGCCGCTTTCGCAAGCAATTCGAGAGACCAGCAATAGCCGATCTGCCGGCGAATTGCCATCCCCACCTCACTTCCATGAAAGCTGTTGCGCGTGTCGAATTCGTCGAACAGATCGTAGGTGGTGCCCGCAGGCACCGATTCGGTGTTCTCCTCAATCAGCAGCCCCTCTTCCAGTTGCAGCCAGCGATAGCCGACGAGCAGATCGATCTCGGCCCAGCACTCTCGTTGAACCGCCTGCCGGAACAAGAGTTCTCCGCCGTCGAACTTGGTCGACGCAGTAACGGCAACGGCACCGGTGACCAGGCCGGGGCTGACGATCCAACGGACGTCTTCCTGCTCCTGGACCGTGTTGTAGAAAGGACGGCCTAGGATCGCGTAATCCGCGTCGGAGGCCCCAAACGACGCCGTCCGCGTTCCGAGCATGAAGTAGGAGGCCTCCACTCCCTGCATCTGGCACGGATCGAGCCACATGCCAAGGGTGAACCGACCGCCGGAAACGGCGTCGGCTTCCAACCCGGAACCGCCGAAGAGAATCGAGGTGCCGGCCTGGTTCAGGATGCCCGTTGAGACCAGGGGCGGCGCGTTCATGCTGTCGGTCCACCATAGCAGATAGTCGGCAGTGCCGTAGAACCGCGGCGGCGGACAGCAGGCCGCCGGAGACGCGGCGCAGGGCCCGCACCCGGTCGAACATGCGTCCCCGATCAACTCGGCTCCGGAATCATACATGTCTGCTCCGGGATCATACATAGGCGCGGCGTCGACGGCCGGATCGAGGGCCGGCGTCGGTTCATCGAAGCCAACGGCCAGAACTCGCGGCTGCGCTCCCGTCTCCTCGTTGTCCAGCAGTGCGCCCTCGAAGAGTTCCGCCGATTCTTTCAACGGTTCCTCTGCCGTGGCAGCCTTCACTTGCCTGTCCGTGCTGCGAGTCAAGAACGAAGTGACGTCGGGCAGAGACGAACGGAACACCCCGTCACTCTTTGGCTGCGAGTACTTCTGATAGGAGGGAACATAGCCGACCCATTTTCCCTTCTGGCGATAGGCCGTGTCTGGCGTCGCGGTCGCCGGTGTCTGGGCCGTAGCGGGGACGCTGAGGCCAATCAAGGTTATAAGCAAAGCTGCGATTGCCCGATTGCGGCGAAACATCCCCACATTCCTTTTCTTGAACGGACGTGTTCCCCTGAAATAGGTACCGCAAGTACATGCTCTCGCGATACGCTCTGCTATATCGGACATCTCACCTATAATCGTTAAGGTTTTCCTGACAGGAAATATCCATACAAACCTCCCAAATATACAGAATGTCAATCTAGGAAATATCCCGATCCATGGGGCCATGCTGTGCCATTGTCTTGCAGGCCTGGGTAATAGCCCGAGGAGGGATTTCTTCGTCCCCGTGCCGTATTTCGCTGGCCGTCATCGGCCTGCCGTTCCACGCATAGCCGGTCGCAAGGAGACCACGACGGCGACAGACGATTCCTGGAAGACCTCTGGGAGCAGGAGTGGGACACCGTGGTTGGAGAAGTCTCGCGCCCTGTCTCGTCAAACATCGAGCCAGTGGGACCTCTGAACCTGCAACCCACTTGCGGGAGACGCACAAGGGAAGAGTTCTCTCCGGGGTCGCTTACGCGGCCTCTCGCCGCAACTGGCCGAAGGAGCTTTGTGCTTCCGGCCACCGTCGAAGAGCGATTGCCGCCATCGTGCCACCAAAAGCGATCGAGACCTTGACGGCGTGTTCGAATTGGCCCGATCGTCCCACCAGCGGTATGCAGTCGAGATTGCAGTCCGGATCGGGATTGGTCAGGTTGACGGTGGGGGGGGCGAAGCCGTCGCGCAAGGCCAACGCTGTGACAGCCAATTCAACGCTTCCTGCCGCATTCACCAGGTGACCGAGCATCGACTTGGTGGAACTGACGAGCGTCGAGTCGGCTGCCGAGCCCATCGCGCTGCGGATTCCTCGCGTTTCGGCAATATCGTTGGATTGGGTCCCCGTGCCGTGGGCGTTGATGTAGCCGATGTCGCAGGGCGTCAGCCGGGCCTGTTTGAGCGTGGCCTTCAACAGGTAGGCCAAGGTTGGGCTTTCGGCGTCGATTCCGGTCACGTGATAGGCGTCTGCGACCATCCGGGCGCCGATCACTTCCGCATAGACGTTTGCGTCGCGTCGCCGGGCATGACTGAGCGTTTCGAGCACGAACATGGCGGCCCCCTCGCCCATGACGAAGCCGTTTCGACCACTGTCAAACGGCCGGGCTGCCTGAGCCGGGTCCTCGTGCTCCGCCAGAACCCGCATCTTGCTGAAACCTGCGGCAAAGAGCGGATCGATCGCCTCGGAACTGCCCGCCAGGGCGATGTCGCACTGCCCGTCCCGGATGGCCCGAACGGCCGACAGAATGTCGACCATTCCGCTGGCACAGGCCGACGAATGGCAAATTCGCGGACCGTACAGTCCGAAACGGTTGGCCACAATCGAGCAGCCGCTGTTCGGCAGGCACTGAGAACGCCAGTCGACCCACCCCTCGTCGGGGTCGTGAGGCTTTGCACCGAACCAGCCGGTCCCAATCTCGCACATGTGGGCGCTCATCGCACAGCAGAACCGGTCGAAATCAATGCCCGAGTGATACACCCGGGCGTCGTCCAGAGCTTCGGCAGCGGCGTGCAGGGCCAGAGAGATCACTTTCAAGCGGCCGGGTTCTTCGGGCTCGTGGAAGACGGGGGCCGCGATCCTCAAGCACTCGGGCATGCCGTCTTCGGGACCGACCAATCGCACGCCGCTCACGCCGCCTCGCACTGCCTCCCAGACAGATTCCCGGTCATCGCCGACCGAGGCAATCATGCCGATGCCGGTGATCACAATCGGGTCGCTGGAGTCCGGCGTTTGAGAGGGATGCACATCCATGTGGAGCTACCGAGGTACAGCACGGTTGACGGCACTCGTTGCGACCGGCAGACGCCACCTTGCGTCGACTTGGCCGCCCGCGGCGGAATGTAGCAACCAACCCCCTTTGAGTCCAGAGAGGATGTTGTCGATACTGCCCCAAAACGCAGCAGCCAGAAAGTGAGAGGCTGCGGGCGACAAACAGGGAAGATAGGCAATCTGTCCAGCTATGGAACCGGCTAGCTCCCAGACTCGCCTGGAGCCTGGGAGATCTGCACGTAGGCCATGCGGAGTTGGTGCAATGTGTCGTCGAGCAGGGCCGACTCGTCAGTCGTCCGATTTCCTTCGGTCTTCTCCTGCAACACCTGCAACATGTCAATCAGGTGCTTCGCCTGGTTAAGAAGCCGTTGGGGCTTCTTCGTGAACGGATTGGGAATGATTCCCAACGAGACCATCACTTGGGTCGCCAACGAACCGACAAGAATCTCAAGGGATGCCGGCGGGAAAGGGACGTCCTCCGCCGCGCCGGCGGCACCGTCTTCATCCGGTTTCTCGGCGGGGGAGTGTTTGACGGTCTCCTTCTCTGCCTGAACGCGCGATTTCCAGTCCTCGTCGATGATGATCTTCTTCTCTTGCGATGGGTCGCTCATGCCGTTTCCTCCGTCTTCGATATCCGCTCCGGCCGCTCCGCACGCCTGGCAACGGCCGCCTGAATGAAACCGTGGAAGAGAGGGTGAGACTTCGTGGGCTGCGACTTGAATTCAGGGTGATACTGGACCGCCACGAACCAGGGGTGATCCGTTAGTTCAACGACCTCCACCAGCGCGCCGTCCGGACTCGTACCGGTGACATGCAGGCCCTTTTCGGTGAACAGGTCGCGGTACTCGTTATTGAATTCGTATCGGTGGCGGTGCCGTTCCGAGATGCTCTCCGTCCCATAACACCCAAATGCCTTGCCGGTTGTAGAGAGCCGCGTCGGCTGGGCTCCCAATCGCATGGTTCCCCCCTTGTCGGTGATCCTCTTCTGCTCATCCAACAGGCAGATGACCGGATGCGGAGTGTCCTTGAAAAACTCCGTCGAATTGGCGTTGTCCATTCCGCACACGTTTCGTGCAAACTCGACCACGGCACACTGCATTCCGAGGCAGATGCCGAAGAACGGGATGCCCCGCTCTCGTGCGAAACGGACGGCATCCACCTTGCCTTCAATTCCTCGCTCGCCGAAACCGCCCGGCACCAGGATCCCGTCGACTCCCGCCAGCAGCCGTTCGGCCCCTTCCCTCTCGACGGCTTCACTGTGGATCCGCTGCACTCTCACCGTGGCCTTATTGGAAATGCCGGCATGGTCTAAGGACTCGTAGATCGATTTGTAGGCGTCGCGATGCTCCGCATACTTGCCCACCACGGCGATGCTGATCTCGTAGTCCGGGTTGCGCAGACGATGAATCAGATCTCGCCATATCGTCAGATCGAGTTCCCCCGCCCTGAGGCCCAACTTCTTGACGATCAACTGGTCGAGCTTGTGTTCGACCAGACTCAGCGGCACCTCGTAGATCGAGAAATCCTTGTCCTTCTCCTCGATCACGGCCTCGACCGGCACGTTGCAGAACAGGGCGATCTTGGCGCACTCTTCCTTCCCTAAAGAACGCTCCGTTCGGCAGATCAGAATGTCGGGTTGGATACCGATTTCTCGCAACTGGCCCACGGAATGCTGGGTCGGCTTTGTCTT
The DNA here is from genome assembly GCA_012719125.1 of Planctomycetaceae bacterium. GTDB lineage: Bacteria > Planctomycetota > Planctomycetia > Pirellulales > Thermoguttaceae > JAAYAY01. The sequence goes on from JAAYAY010000281.1 coordinate 7,459, forward strand.
CAGTTCTGCCGCCGCTTTCAGGTAAGGAATCAACGTCAAGTGAATGTAGAGGCAGTTCTCCGAACCGATGTCCAACGAGAATTGGCGGATGGCCTCGAGAAAGGGCTGGCTCTCGATGTCGCCCACCGTGCCGCCGATCTCCGTAATCACTACGTCGACGTCGTCCGACGCCAGCTTGCTGATGCAGCTCTTGATCTCGTTGGTGATGTGCGGAATGACCTGGACCGTCTGGCCCAGGTAGGCCCCCTGCCGCTCCTTGACGATGACCGATTGATAAATCTTCCCCGTCGTGTAATTGCTGTCGCGAGTCAGGGGGCTATTGGTGAATCGCTCGTAGTGCCCCAGATCGAGATCCGTCTCGCTCCCGTCATCGAGCACGTAAACCTCACCGTGTTGGTAAGGGCTCATCGTCCCGGGATCGACGTTGATGTAGGGGTCCAGCTTCTGCATGCGGACTGAGAGTCCGCGGTTTTCCAGAAGCATGCCGATGGAAGCGCTGGTAAGCCCCTTACCGAGGGAGCTGACGACCCCGCCGGTAACAAAGATGTGCTTGGTCATCAAAACACCGTGCTGGCTGAAGCAGATGGGAGAAATGCCGAGACCACTGGCGGGAGCCCGCCGCCTTCTCCTAACACCCCACCACGGCACGACTTGTGTCGCGATGAAGCGTGCCCGCCGGGCAGGCGGCAGCTCGAACCAAGCAATGCATTCTACCGAGCAGTCAGGACTTCCACAAACCACCACCATGGCGGGGAGACTATGCCGACCGCCGCCGCTCCACGAACCGGCGATAGTCGGCCGGCGTGTCAATCCCAAACGTCGGCTCGTCGACCACTCCGACCACGATCGTGTGCCCGGCTGCCAATACGCGCAACTGTTCGAGCCGCTCGGTTTGTTCGATTCGTGCGGGCGGCATCTGGGCCAGCCGCAGAAGAAAGTCGCGCCGATAGGCGTAGAGCCCCACGTGCTGGTGGAACAGCGGCGGATCGGCCGCCAGCAGCGAATCGTCCCACTCGCGGGCACACGGGATTGGGCTGCGGCTAAAGTACATCGCCCGATTCCGCCCGTCGAATACCACCTTGACGCAGGCCGGATCCAGGAGCTGTTCGCGGCTGCGAATCGGCGTGGCCAGCGTCGACATGACCGCGTCCGGCTGCTCTTCCAGCAACCCGATCACCAGATCGATCGACTCGCCGGCCAGATCGGGCTCGTCTCCTTGCACGTTGACGATGATGTCGGTCCCCTCCATCTGCCGTGCCACCTCGGCGACCCGGTCGGTGCCGCTGGGGGCGTCCGGATCGGTCATCACGGCGCGACCGCCGAACGCACAAACGGCATCGAAGATCTCCTGGTGGTCGCAGGCAACACACACGCCCTCAGGACGCCGCGCCCTCTCGGCCGCGTGGTAGGTGTGCTCGATGAGCGTCCGGCCTGTTTCGTCGAGCAACAGCTTGCGGGGCAACCGCGTGGATGCAAGTCGAGCCGGAATAACGATTTGGCTGGTGGCGTGAACGCGCAACCGGGGGGTGAGCTGCGACATCGGCGGTGGTCCTCCATGACTTGAAAGGAGACCGCCACTATTTACCCGATCCGCCCACATTGGCAAAGCCCGATTTCCGACTGCCTGGAGGGGTCCCGGAGGGGTCAAGAATCTCAGAATCTGGGCGAATCACTTGTGTTGGCTGCCTCTCTCACGGGACACGCGGCAACCCCTTTCTTTTTGTCAGGTTTGTCAGCATGAGCCTCGGTCCGTTTCGGATTTCAGCACGCACGGAGCGGTGGAATGTCTTCACGTGTCTGGTGTTTGCCGCCATCTGCGCCGGCATCGTCGCCTTGGTCGCCGTTTGCACGCCGCTCGACAGCCTTTGGTGGGACGGGATCTGCACTGTTCTCCGTGCGATGGCAGAACCGGAAATAGCCCGTCTCCGACCAACTCAGCAACTAGGCGTCTATCTCGTCGGTCTCTTGTTCCTGGCATTCCTGTTTCTTGCCGCGCTCATGACGGTATTGCTACCTGCCGTGGCCGCCATGGTCTGGATCACCAGACGCACCTCACCGCGTGCAGACGGTCGCTCCAGAGGCCGCAGATGAGGGCCCGACGTCCCCCGGGCCGCCCCGAAGGACGCTCGCAACTCCAGGGGCACGCCCGGCCCCTGATGGGAAACCTCAGTCGCCGTGCCGTGCGCGAGGACGCGAACCTTTCGACCGGGGCCGCCGTCCCAGGAAGGGCCGGATTCTACCGCCGTAATCGCAACACCCACCCAAGGGGTGGGTGAAGAGCCGGTCGGCTACCTTGGACCCGACCCTCTCGGGGTATATACTACACTGCTTCGGGAAGACCCCGCCGAGGCACGTAGCGACGTGGCCGTGCCTGGTCTGAAGAACACCTATTTCGTGCCCGCCAGTTCGGGCGAGTTCACCTTTTGTCCGTGTCCAAATTGGAGGAATGCTCCGTGTCCACCGTGGAGAAACCAGCGAGAGTCCTGCCCGCCAGCCCGACGCAACCGACCAGCGGGGCCGACGTCGTCGTACAGACTCTCGTCAATCACGGGGTCGACACGGTCTTTGCCTACCCGGGCGGAGCCAGCATGCCCCTCCATCAGGCCTTGACCCGGTTTCGCGACAAGATCCGCGTGGTGCTGCCACGTCACGAGCAGGGCGGCGGCTTTGCCGCCCAGGGCTATGCGCGCTCGACGGGCAAGGTCGGCGTGTGCATGGCAACCAGCGGTCCCGGCGCAACGAATCTGGTCACGTCGATTGCCGACGCCAAGCTGGACAGCGTTCCGATGTTGGCCATCACCGGCCAGGTTGGCACATCCGTGATCGGCTGCGACGCCTTCCAGGAAACGCCGATCGTTGAGGTCTGCCGCAGCGTGACGAAGCATCACTACCTGGTTACCGACCCGAACGACTTGGCACGGGTCGTGCGCGAGGCCTTCCATATTGCCGGCACCGGTCGTCCCGGTCCCGTTCTGATCGATCTGCCGAAGAACGTGCAGATGGCCCAGGTCGTTCCCAACTACGACGACCCGATGGATCTGCCCGGCTATAACGCAGTGACGCCGATGGCCGGTAAGGACGAGATTGCAACGATCGCGAGACTGATTGCGGAGTCTCGCCGTCCCCTGATCTACGCGGGCGGAGGCATCGTTTCGGCAAACGCCTCGCGCGAGTTGCTGGAGTTGGTTGAAAAGACCGGCATTCCGGTGACCACGACACTGATGGGAATCGGCGGATTCCCGGGAACGCATCCCCTGGCTCTCCACATGCTGGGAATGCACGGCAGCGTGTACGCGAATCTCGCCGTCAGCGAGGCCGATCTGCTGCTGGCTTTCGGCGTGCGTTTCGACGATCGCGTGACGGGCAAGGTCTCGGAATTCGCCAAGCACGGCAAAATTGTGCATATCGACATCGATGCGTCGGAGATCAACAAGATCAAGGGCGCCGATTTCGCCGCCGTGAGCGACTTGAAGTACGCACTCAGCGAGTTGAACAAGGTCGTCAAGGCGTCCGCCGACCTGGCGCCCTGGGTCGAAAAGATCAACGGCTGGAAGAAGGCGGATCCGTTCAAGTACAGAGACGACGCCGAATCGATTCTTCCGCAGCAGGCGATTCACGAATTGTGGAGACTGACCAAGGATCGCGATACGATCATTGCCACCGGCGTGGGGCAACACCAGATGTGGTCGGCCCAGTTCTATCTGTTCGACAAGCCGCGCACCTGGCTGTCCAGCGCCGGCTTGGGAACCATGGGTTTCGGCCTTCCCGCCGCCGTGGGGGCAAAAGTCGCTCATCCCGATAAGCTCGTGGTCGACATCGACGGCGACGGGTCGCTGCTGATGAACATTCAGGAATTTGCCACCTGCTTCTGCGAAAAAATCCCCGTCAAGGTGCTGCTGCTCAACAATCAGCATCTGGGGATGGTGGTGCAATGGGAAGATCGTTTCCACGACGCCAATCGAGCCCACACCTATCTCGGCCCCATCGACAACCCCGAGGCGATCGGCAAGGGAAAGGGGATCGGTCCGGCGGACCGGTATCCCGATTTCGTGGCCGTCGCCAAGGGTTTCGGGTGGACAGCCCGCCATGTGATCGACAAATCGGAACTGACCGATGCGATCCAGGAGATGATCGACTCGCCGGGCCCCTATCTGCTTGACGTCGCCGTCCCCTACCAAGAGCACGTGCTGCCGATGATTCCGTCGGGAGCGACGGTTCGCGAACTGATTCGGGAATAACGCCCCTCGTTCAGAAAGTTCCGCGTGAGCGAATCGACCTCCTCCACCGGCGCAAATCGACGGCTGGGCAAGTACCGGCGCTATGCCAATCCGGCGCTGGTCGTATTTCTTGTCGCGATCGCTTGCGCTTTCGTGGTGGGGAGACGCGGATCGCCCACCTGGACCGTCGAGGAAATCAGCCTCGACGTCACCGAAGACAAACAGGGACGGATCTTCATCGTTCGAAGGGGGGCGCCCTTCCACGTGGAGGACATCGTTCCGTATGAGCAATCGGCGCTCCGGCCGGCGCAGGTGGCCCGTCACAACGCCCAAGGCACCACCCCGGAACTCATGCAGCAGTTCGTGTCGGCCGAGCGCACGATCGATGGGAAGCCCGCCACCGTCCACTTCGAACTGACCGCCAAGCGTCACTGGGGATGGTGGTCTCTCCTGCCGGCCGCCGTGGCCGTCGCCCTCTGCTGGATCACGCGCGAACCGCTCATATCGCTGTTCGGCGGGATTGTCGTGGGAGCCTTTCTGCTCGGCATCTACGATATCGCCGACAGCGTGCTTGTCGACAGCCTGGCTACCGAGAACGCCGCCGGAGTCCTGCTTCTCTACCTCTGGCTCCTGGGCGGACTGCTCGGGGTCTTGAACCGGACCGGCGCGGCCCAGGCCTTTGCCGATCTGATGACCGAGAAGTTCGTGCGCGGCCCGCGTTCGGCCAAACTCGTCGCCTGGTCTCTGGGCGTCATCTTCTTCCAGGGCGGAACCGTGAGCACCGTCCTGGTGGGCACGACCGTCAAGCCCTTGGCCGACCGCGAGCGGGTAAGCCACGAGGAGTTGGCCTACATCGTCGATTCGACGGCCTCGCCGATCGCCTCGCTGCTGGCCTTCAACGCCTGGCCCGGCTACGTCCAGGCGTTCATCTTCGTGGCGGGAGTGCCGTGGCTGGCCACCGAAGGAGACCGAGTCGCGTTTTTCTTCAAGAGCATTCCTTTGTGTTTCTACGCCATCTTTGCCGTTGGTTTCACATTTCTGCTAAGCATTGACTGGATGCCTTTCGTGGGCCGCAGGATGCACGAGGCTGTTCGCAGGGCGCGCGAGACTGGCCAACTCGACGCACCTGGCTCCGAACCGCTCAGCGCCAAGGAACTCCAGACCAGTTGCGTTCCCGAAGGCTACACCCCCCACAGCATCGACTTCTTCCTTCCGTTGTTCGTCTTGATCGGCATTGCGATCGGCACGTTCGTCATCTCGGGCACTCCCAAAGTGCGCTGGGCCTTCGGAGTCGCTCTGCTGTTGGCCATGGCGCAGGCCCTGATTCGCGGAATGCGATTGAAGGACCTGATGGAGGGCATTAGTGACGGATTCAAGGGCGTCGTGCTCGGCTCGGTCATCCTGCTCCTGGCCGTGACGATCGGAGACGTCAGCAAAGACGCCGGCGGCGGCAAGTTTCTCGTCGACCTGATTGGGGGCCATATTCCCTATTGGGCCCTGCCGGTCATGCTTCAATTGATGACGACGATCATCGCCTTCTCGACCGGTACCAGTTGGGGCACCTACGCCGTCTCTTTCCCCTTGGCCATGCCGCTGGCCTACGCCGTCGCCGTCGACAATCAGATGGCTCACCCCCAGTTCTTCATGGCCGTCTGCTTCGCCGCGGTCATGAACGGCAGCGTCTACGGCGACCAATGCTCGCCCATTTCCGATACGACGGTCCTCAGTTCCATGTGCACGGGCTGCGATCTGATGGACCACGTCCGCACCCAGCTTCCTCAGGCATCCATCGCCGCCTTGCTGGCCGCCGTCTGCTGGACCGCCGTCACGCTCATCGTCTGCTGATCTCCGCCCGCTTCCGGCCTGCCAGGAAACGAGGAATCAACACGCGCTCTTGTCCGCCCCCCTCCCATGGTTCTCAGACGCCCTTCCCTTGTATCCCGTTCAGTTGACGATACGATGAGCAGTAGAGCCTTTTCATGTGGGAACAGCGGAGTCTCCGCGATCTGGCCCGTACTTGTCACTCGTCCGATTACAGTAATACCCATGAAAAACAGCCTGCCCCTGCTCGCAGTGTTTTTCGTCGCGGGCTGCCAGGTCCAGTCCGGCGACTCGGTTGTCTTCACGGCCCGGCAGGGGAAGTTTGTGCATGAACTCTCTTCGCGAGGCGACGTCTTCAGCCAGGGCGGCACCGAGATTCGTTGCGAAGTCGACGGCTCCAGCCCCGATGGCACTGTGATCCTGGAGATTATCGCCGAAGGCGCGTCGGTCCAACCAGGCGATCGGCTGGTTCAGCTTGACGTCTCGGCATTCAAGGAAGAATTGCTCCAGCAACAGATTTTCTGCAACGGCCTCGAAGCGGCCTTGGCCGCCGCTGCCGGCGAGCGCGAAAAGGCGCAGCTCTCGCTGATCGAGTATCAGCAAGGACTGTATCCCGAGGAACAGAAGGCCGTCGAAAACGAGCTCTTCGCCGCCGAACAAAGGCTCAAGCGGGCCACTCACCAACTGGAGGCGGTCCAGAGCGGCACCAAGTCGGAAGAGAACCCGGCCGACGACGTGGATACCTTGCGATTCGAGGTGGAGATGGCCAAACGCGACGTGGAAGGGGCCAAGACGCGACTCTCGGTTCTCGACACCCTTACCAAGCCGCTGCGCCTCAAGCAGTTGGAGGGCGCCGTTCAATCGGCCGAGGCGGCCGCGCGAGCCAAGGAAACCGAGCTTTCGCTGCATCGCGAGCGACTGGCCAAGATCGAGAAGCAGATTGCCGACTGCACTATCACCGCCCCGGTGGCGGGCGTGGTCTTCTACGCCAACGCACCCGGCCGGACCGAAGACGACGAGATTCTCATCGGCGAAGGCGTTCCCGTCCGACGCCAACAAGTCATCCTGCGGATCGCCCAACTGGACCAGTTGAGCGTGTGCACCGAGGTGGCCGAATCCGAGATCGCCCAACTGCAGACCGGTATGCCTGCGGTGATCCACGTCGACACGATGCCCGACTCGGTGTTCGACGGGCACGTCTCCAAAATCCATCCGTACCCGACCCAGGAGACTCGCGGCACCACGGCCACGAAGAAGTATGAAGTTCACGTGGCGATCGACAACCCGTCCGGAACGCTTCGGCCCGGCCTCACCGCCGAAGTCGTGCTGACGCTGGCCGAACTGGACCGCGCGATCCAAGTGCCCAAGACGTCCGTCTTCAACGAAAACGACGCCGAGTACTGCCTCGTCCGCAGCGGAAGCCGTTGGAAGCTCCGCCCGGTCGTTGCCGGTCCGAGCGACGGGAAACTGACGGTGATCCGAGAGGGGCTCCAGCCCGGAGAGAAGGTCGCCATCCACCCGCTTCAGCACCGCCGGCAGGCCTCGCCATGAGTCTGCCCAATGAGTGACACCGTGGGTGACAGAATCGCGCCTTCGACTGGCGGGCCCCAAAACCGACAAGGCGGAGGGTGCATGGTTGTGGTCATGCGACTGATGTGCTACGATTCCCCCATCAGCAAGGCGACAATTTGCTGGAATACTGTGATTCAATGCCCTAACACTTGCGTGCCAGTATGCAAATCTCTCTTGCCTGGTGGAACACCAGCCTGTCACCCTTGGGGAAGCCCCGCGCGACGGAGCAGGAGAAGGCCTTTGCCGTACAGGTAGTCCGTTTCCTTACGGAAGCCCTGGGGGTCGATTGCCTGGCACTTGGCGAAGTGACGGCGGCCGACCTTGGCGATCTCCTCCAAGAAAGCGGACTTCGAGACTACGCTTACCATGACGGCACCCTCCGGTTTGGGCGGCTCCAATTTGACACCGGCCTTATCTACAGACTCACAAAACTGCGCGTCCTGCATTCATTGTCGATTGTCACCAAACGGGGAAATCACAGTCTCAAAGTGGCAAACAGAGTCGACCTGCTCGCACCAGACTCTCGTTCCCCTCTGCATCTGTTTGTCTCCCACTGGCCCAGCCGCCTGTGGTGTGAGGAAAACGGCGCCAACAGGCACCTTCTTGGCATACGACTGCGCGATGCTGTGGAAGAAGTTAGCGGACTCTACGAACGGCAACCAAGCACAATCCTCATGGGGGACTACAACGACGAGCCTTTCGATTCGTCGCTGTCGGGACAACTGCTTGCCGCGCGAGACCGCAAACTGGTTCGCAAGAATCCGCAACTGCTGTATAATCCATTCTGGAGGCATCTTGGCGAGCAGGAACCCCATATACCAGGCAAACCGCGGGAAAGTGTGTGCGGTACTTGCCATTCCAGATCAGGCCTGACGACCCGCTGGCACACTTTCGATCAGATCATGTTCTCTTCAGCCTTTCTCGGATCCAACGAATGGGAACTCGACGAACGGGGGACGCAGATTGTGCGCATTCCATTTCCCAACGGCGGCGTTTCGTCGTCGCGCAACATCTTCGATCACTACCCCGTCGCAAGCGTCATATATAGGGAGACGCAGCATGGCAAACTATGTTGAAGCATTTCAGGACGGGCTGCGTGCCGTCGAGGCCGCTAATCGTGCAAAACACGAAGTGAAGGAAGTGTTTGATGAACTGAATAAGCAGTTGAATATGGAGACAAACGGGAAACTACGTGTTGTACTGAGGCAGTTTGAAGTGTCCGAGCTAAGCTGGCGGAGATACGAAAACATCTTCGCTCCAAAACCGAAGCAGTACTATTGGGCCATCGCCGCATTCAATCCAGATGCTGGTGAGGCTTCGATGAAAGAATTGGCCCAATGGTCACAGGACCGTGCTGGGTATCCCTGCAAGATCACATGGGCCGGTACCGAATCCATTTGTGAGGACCGCATTGCCCTTGAGGAGGCCCTTGCTGAGTTACTGCGGGACCCACTCGTCGCCGAGACGCTTGTCAAAGTGATGAAGCGCGAGTGTCCCGAAAAGGCCGAGGAGAAGCCAGAGGATAACAAGGAGTAACTCCCCGATAAGGACGTGGCTGTAGCAGCGTATGCCCTTGAAGTTGCGACGTCGCTCATCGCTTCCTCAAGATCACCTCCGCCGCCGCCCTAATCGCCGCCGCCACCTCCTCGATGCTCCGGCTCGCGTCGACCGGCACGATTCGATCGCCCTGACGCTCGGCCTCGGCAAGGTATCCCTGGCGCACCCGGCTGTGGAAGGCGTCGCCCTGCCTTTCCATCCGGTCCGGTTCGCCCGTCAACCGGGCCGTCGCGGCCTCGCTCGGCAAGTCGAGCACGATCGTCAGATCGGGCATCAATCCGCCGGTCGCAATCTCGCCCACCTCCCAGAGCGTGGCTACGTCGAGCCCGCCGGCATGCCCCTGGTAGACGACGTTCGCCAGCAGGTAGCGATCCGAAACCACGGTCTTTCCCGCTTCCAGCGCCGGGCGAATCACCTCTTCCGCCAGTTGCGCCCGGGCCGCCATGTAAAGCAGCATCTCGCTGCGCCGGTGGATCGCCAGGTCATGACGATTCAGAAGCAGTTCGCGGACCGCTTCGCCCAGCGGCGTGCTGCCTGGATCGCGGCAGGTCACCACGTCGTGCCCTTGCGATTCCAGCCACGCACAGAATCGCGCGATCTGCGTGCTTTTTCCCGTCCCGTCGCCGCCGTCGATTGAGAAGAACATCCGCGAGTATCCAAAGGTCAGTTGCGCATACTTCCAGGGCCGGTCATTGTAGCCTTGGAAGCCGCCACTGCGAAGGGAGCCCACAAGCGAGGACTACTGTGTCCGCAGACACTGCTGAGAAGAATGGACTCGGCAAAGGATAGCGGCTACAGGATTCTGGGGCAAGTGTCGCCGATACTGCGGCTCGCGTTCAACGCCGCCACGACCACGCCGACCGCGAGTTGGAACTCTTCTGTGCACTTCGGCTGGGCTGGCGGCTCTGCTGCTGTGGGGCTTGCGATTTTGCCGCTCCGCTCGACTGCGTTCGGGTTTGCCCGCTTTGGGTCGCCCGGGTTTGGGTACGGCTCGATCCGTTCGGCTGCTGCGCCGAGGTCGGCTGCTGGGCCGGAGCCGCCTGCTGAGCCTCGGGCGACTGCACGTGGATGGTGGTGGCCTGAATCTGGGCCTGGGCGCCGAGCAGAACCTGCTCGACCCGCTTCTGATAATCCGCAACCACCTGTTGTTCGACCCGCTGGAGCCGCTCCAGTTCCTTCTGGTCCTGCTTGTCGATCGCGGCGTTGCGCAGCTTCTCGATCTGGGCAAACTGGGACTGCAGCCGGCGTTCCTCCGCCTGAATCAACTGCTGGGTGGCACTCACCTGACGGTCAAACTGCCGGTCGGCCGGCTGGCCTTGCACCTGGGTTGCATTCCCGGCCAGTTTCTGGGCGTGCGGGGCACTCCGCATCAACATGGGCTCGGGAGCGGGTGCCGACATCAACCCGTCGTTCCCATGAGCGACCGCGGAACCGGCAACAAGAGCAACACCACAGATGATGATCGCCAAACGCATCGATCTCCCCCTTCCCTGAGGACGGCCGGCGCAGATTCGCCCGGCAACTATTGGGTCTTGCATATTCACTGAACGAGGGCCGACAACGGAGGCCCGGTTTTGCAGGTTTGCCGCCTGCCCAACCGTTCATTCAAAATGCAGGCATCCATGAAGCCTTCAACCTGGTACACCAGTAACATCGGAGCCGAAAACGACCGTCACAAGGCTTGGCGCAAACATTCCGTCTGTGCGGGTTATGCCAGTAAAAAGGGGGGCGTCACTGATTCTGACCCCCATTCGACAAAACCAGTGATGTCCCCTTTTCTCAACTCCCCGTATACTCGTCCAGCAAGCGGCGGTAAATGCCGTACTCTTCCAGGGTTACGTGGGGCGGCGTCTGGTGGTCGACACTCGGAATGAACCCGCCCGATCGCATCAGCGGCAACAGTCGCTCGAACTCCGCCCGCATCGCCGCCTCGCCCTTGTTCATCACCATCTTGTCAAAATGCCCCACCAGGCACACGTCCGGGTAGGCACGCCGCAGGTCCATCCCGTCCACACCGGCCTGGCGTTCCAGGGGCAGCACGCCCCGGATTCCCTCCCGCAGCAGCCACGGCGCCATGAGCGTCACGTCGCCGTCGGTGTCGACCAGCGGGATAATCTCCTTCTCCAGCAGTCGGGGGACAATCTGCCGGTAGTAGGGCGCGATGAACTCGTCGAAACAACGCTCCGAGATCATCGGCCCCTTGTTGTACGACATGTCTTCCGCAATCGTGGCAAACGTCGGAACACACACCTCCTCGACCTGATCCAGAATCCGCAGGTTGAAGTCCGTCAGATCCTGGTTGATCTGGTGGATCAACTCCGGCTGATCGTAGAAGGCCAGGCTGATCTTGGTGAAACCCATCAACGTGCGGGGAAACCAGAAGTAGCCTTCCAGCGTAATCCAAACCACGGCCTCGCCCCTGGCTTGCCGCTCTGCCCAAGGACGCATCGACTCGATCGCCAGGCCGTGGTCCGGAAAGAACTTCGGCCGCAGGCGAAGGTAGTCGTCCATATTCGAGACAATCCCCTCCACGTGATGCTGCACCGCATCGATCGTATCGTCCGTCGTTGAGAACCAGAACTGCTGATACGGATCGAGTCCCAAGTGTTCGGCGATATCGAACACGCTGTTCAGTTCCAGTGGCAGACCCTGCCGCTTCCAGTTGGCGATCGTCTTGTCCCACCACATGGCCCACTCCCAGCGCGGCAACCGATCCACCGGCCGGAAGTTCATCACGGATCGAAAACGTTCGACGTGGTTCATGGGTGGTTCGCTCACAAGAAGGACCTCCGGGCACAAATCGTAGGACAGGATTGTATCCTGTCCAGACTGATCGACAGGCTATCTGGCCCAACTGCGAGACAGGTTACAAACCTGTCCTACAGGTGTTGTTCGTGGGCGTACTACTCCTCCGGCGGCTTCCATCGCGTCAGGCACACGTGCGTGACGTTGTCGATGCCGTTGAAGTAGTAGATCGTGGCCAAGGTCCCGTCGTCAAGCCGCCGGGTGATCGGATATCCCAGGTCGCTGCCGCTGCCGAATCCGTCGGCGCGCAAAATGATCTCGTGCTCGACGTCCCATGTATTGCCGCCGTCGCGGCTCAGGCAGGCCCTGATTCCCATGGGCGCTCGCCGCACTCCGTAGGTCGCCACCAGGCGATCGTCGGGCAGCCGGAGCAGGTGGGCCGGGTATCCCCAGACGCCCGTGTTTGCCGGCTCCGACCAGGTCTTGCCCTGATCGTCGGAAGTCGCCTGGAACAGGTAGCCCGCCCGGTCTTTGTCGGTCGACTCTGCGGTCCGAACGAGTGCAATCACCCGGCCGTCGGCGTTGATTCCGAGTGCCGTCTCGTTGTAGCTCATCTGGTCGTCGCCGATCGCCATAGGCAGACATTTCCAATGGTCGCCGTCGTCTTCGGTCCGGAGCACGAAGGCGCTTCGCCGATTGTCGGGCCCTACCCCGTAGATGGCCACCAGCCGCACGCCGCCGCCGACCTTCAAGACCGACGACGAATTGAAACTCATCATGCTCCGAGCAGGCGATACATCGATTTCCTCCCACGGCCGGACCGTCTCGCCGTCGATGCTGCGGACCGTCGACCGGGCCCCGCTCAGGTAGGCCACGGTGCCCGGGCGGACCGGTCGCACGGTATACCCTTCCGCCTTGAGCCGTTCCGCTTCGCTCTCGTCGACATAGCGCCAGCCGATGGCGTTGGCGATTGCCAGGTTACCGTCGGCACGAACCGTCTGCGGATCGTAGGTGGGTACGTCTTCGCCGGCCTTTTCCCAGGTGATGCCGCCGTCGCGGCTCACCATCCGCGCCGAACCGCCCGTGTTGTCGATGTGGCTGCGTTTCACCCGCGTCCCGAAACCGGTGACGAGCGTTCCGTCTTCGTATTGGTAGAGGCTGGGGAAACAGGCGTAGACGTCCTCCTGCTTGTAGACAATATGATGCTCGGCATGGGGCCACACGGCCACCTCCGGCTGTTCCGCGGTCCAGGTAACGTAGTCCCACCAGGCTTCGCCCGTCGCGGCCGAACTGAGGCTGCCGAAGCCGACCAGATTCCGGCCCTGGTGGGCATCCCAGGTCGACTTGCCCGTCAGGTCGAGCACGACCTTACCGTCGACCTTCACCAAGGCATCGTCGCCCGCCATTTCGAGCCGGACGACCCGGAAATCGGTCTTGAGGTCGACCTCCACGCGAACATCGAGCCGATGGATCTCGATCCGGTCCGGATACAAGGTCAGGCCGATCTCACGAACGCCGTCGGCGGCAAGCAGGGTCACCCCTGCCGATCCGGAACAGCTTGCGACCTTCACCCGTGCTTCCACGGCGTGGGGCCGATCGGCGGTCGCTCCCCAGCCGAAACTGATGAACTGAAGTTGTCCTTGCGAGGTGCCTTTGTCCTGCACGTGCAACACGCCGTCTTCGACCGCAAAGGAACACCCCTCGGTCTCGCGGCACGACCAGGGCGGCCGAGCCTCGTTCGGCGGCACGCTGCCGTCGTAAGTGATCGTATTGCCCACCGCCAGGGCAGCTAACAACAATAGGGTTGCCATCGTATAGTACCTTTCCGAAATCACCCTGATACCTGAGTTGTGCCCCGGGGTACATGCGAACATACTACCTACCGTCGCCAGTCGCAAACGTCTTCTGCTTGGCCGTTGGGAGCCAGGTGAGTCGTGTCTGCGCGGACTGACGCTTCTGCCCCTCCCTTACCCTCCCCCACGCTTCGCTGAGGAGGGAAACCTGCTAGATCTCCGTCCACTGGCCCGGCGTAGGCGACGGATAACGCCCTTGCTCGTCGGCTTTGACGGGGGCGGGACTGTCGTAGTCGAGATCGTCGACGTTGGAAACGAACTCGAAATCGGAGGCCAGGGCCTGTTCCCACGTGATGATCTGCCCGGAGTGTACGGCGGCGCGGCCCATCACGGCCGCCAGATTGGCGTAGATCGACCGCTCCGTTTCGTTGTGGGGCTTATCCTTGACGATCGCGTCGAGCAGTACCTCCCACTCGTACTGGTGCAGCGGCCGGGTTTCCGGGTCCGCCTGCCAGGTGATATTCTTCGAATCGAGCCGCTGGTCCTTGAAGATATGGGCGTCGCTCTTATGGATCGCGCCGGAGAACTGGGCCGCACACTTCGTACCGTGCAGGTAGGTGACGAAGTCGCCGTAGCACTTCGAGATGTTCCGGTTATCGACCCGTGCCACGGCCCCGTCGGCGAAGGTGTACTCCATCGAGTAGGCATGATGGTTCTGGCCGCAGTCCATCTTCTCGGGAATCCGGCCGCCCACGCCGTGGACCATAACCGGCCAGGAATCCTTGATCCAACAGCACTCGTCGATCTGGTGGATCAGCAGCTCGATCATCAAGCCCGAGGCCGCCCAGAGCAAATGGCTCGAACCCGGCTTGGTCGCCTGCCAGAGCAGTTCGTTGCGATCCGCAGGGCAGGGCGGCAGCACCCCTCCGCCGCCGAGTCGATAGGCCTGAATGTAGGTCACATCGCCCACCTCGCCGTCGCGGATCTTCTTGATGAGGGCTTGCCGGTTGGGCGAATGGCGGCACATCAGGCCCGAAGCGATCTTCAGGTTCCGCTTCTCCGCCCGCTTGCCCGCCCGCAGCATGCGTTTCAGCCCGCCGGGATCGGGCGCAAACGATTTTTCCATGAACACGTGCATCCCCTTGTCGACGGCGTAGTCCAAATGAACCCGCCGGAACCCGGCGTGGGCCGTCAGCATGGCGATATCGCCCGGCCTCAGGCAATCGATGGCCTTGCGATAGGCGTCGAAGCCGGCAAACTGCCGCTCGGCCGGAACGTCGATCGCTTCGCCGAACGACCCGGACAACGCCTTGTGCGACGCGGCCAGCTTCTTCTCCTGCACGTCGGCCATGGCCACCAGCTTGACCTTACAGCCGACGACGCCCGCGGCCCCGATCGCGTTGCCCACCGCGCCCGAACCGCGGCTCCCGCTGCCGATCAGGGCCAACCGGATCGTGTTGTCTTCGGCGGCATGCACCGCCGGCACGGCAACGCCGGCCAGCACCGAAGCGGCGGCCGCGGTGCCGCCCACCTTCAATGCATCGCGGCGAGTGACTCCCTTCGAGAACGTTGGTTGTCCGTGCGTCTGGTCTGACATGAGCGAATTCTCCTCGGGTCGATAGCTTGTGCGTAGTTGCTGCGGCCTCTCGGCGTCCCGGATTATAGCCGGCGGCTTGAGGAGATTCATCCTTTTCCCGGAAAGTCCTGTGGGATTCCGACTTCCAGGGCGGAAGAAAGGAAAATGGGGAAAGGAAGATGGCGAAGTGGTGTGGAAGACCGTCTTGAGAAATCGAAGGCTGTGCGATGCCCGAGACCTGCAGGTGTTCAGGCCCACAGACTCGACGGTCGGAGTATCACGTCGGGAAAGGCGAGCGGGCGGACCTCGTCCTGGTTATGATAGACGCTCACGTCCCGGTAGCCGTTGGGCTGGGGATCGCGGTGAACTTCCACGACGTGGTCGCGAAGATTCACGATCCAGTAGTCGCCGATTCCAGCCTGGGCATACATGGCGGCCTTGTCGCCGCGATCGTAAGCCAGGCTGCTGTCGGCCACTTCGATGATCAGGAAGACGTCGGCTGCCTGGGGACGCCCCGTGGAATAGCGCCGCGGTGCGACCCAAGCGATGTCCGGTTCCGGGGCACAGTCGAGTTCGGGAAGACCGATCGATTGTTGTACTCGCACGCGAGCCTTTTGCGGCGAAACACGCTCTACGCTCCACACGTTCAGTTGATCCAAAACGTCTTCGTGCTCCGGTCCGATCGGCGTCATTTCCCGAATCTCCCCCCGAATCAGTTCCAGCCGCCGTTGATCGAAGGCACCGCTTTCCACAATGCGATCGTATTCGGCAAGTGAGAAACGCGCGATCGTACTCATGGAATCTCTCGCAACCCCTGGGTTCCTGGGCCCTGTTCCCCAACCGCCATTTATTATAGCGAAATTTGGGCTGGAACGCTAAACAAGCTCGATTGGGGGAGGCCAATGGGAGGGGGGCTTTCTTCCTGTTACACTGAACTAGACGACTGCTGTCACGGTCCTCGGTGCTAGGTACGCTCCACGACAACTCCGTTATCCCCTCTCGCTCCATGCTCACCGACCTCGCCCCCGACGTGCTGGCCGCGGCCATCGAACGGAACGGCATCGAGTGCTGCCTCTCCTGGGCTACTTGGCCCGAGATGACGCTCGGCCGCGACGACCGTATGACGTGGACGATCACCGACATACCCTTTCCCTTCTTCAACAATGTCTTCAACACTCGTTTGCCGGAGAACGGAATCGGGTCAGCAATTGACCGGACGATCGACCGCTTTCGGCACCGCGGCGTGCCCGCCTTCTGGTGGACCGGCCCGGCGACCCGCCCGGCCGACTTGGGCCAGCATCTCCGGCGGGCAGGCCTGGAGCACGCCGTTGAGGCCCCCGCCATGGCCGTCGATCTGCGGGCGATGAATGAAGCCACGTCGCCGCCGGGCGGATTCTCGATCGAAGAGGTCGTCGACGCATCCGGGCTTCGACAGTGGTGCGAGGTGATGACGCCCGTCTACCAGTTCCCCGATTTCGCGGCCGAGGCCTGGTACCGTATGCTCGCCTCCTTGGGGCTCGGAGCCGAGAGGCTTTTGCGCCATTTCCTGGCCCGACTCGACGGCAAGCCCGTGGCAACGGCATCGTTGTATTTCGGCGCCGGTGTGGCGGGACTTTCCAGCGTCGCCACCTTGCCGGACCATCGCCATCGGCGTATCGGTACGGCGCTCACCGTGGCCGTTCTTCAAGAGGCCAGGCGGGCCGGCTGCCGCGTAGGGACTCTGTTCTCCTCGGTCATGGGCCAGCGGATGTATCGCCGGATCGGATTTCGAGAGTACGGGAAAGGGGCGTGCTATGTCTGGACGCCCACATAGAGGCCGTAGTATTTGGTCGTGACGACTTCTTTTCACGTCGGAGTCACAGCCCCGCCCCAGAGCGTGCCATACCTTCGCCCCGAAGGGGCATTCACATATCAGCCCAGGGCAGAGCGCAGCGGCGCCCTGGGGGACGAATGTGCCCTTTCGTTCGCCCTGCAAGGGCACCACAAGAGCTTCTGTTTCGCCCCTTCGGGGCTTTGCGACAATTGGAATCCACCTCCCGGGGCGACGGCAACGCTCACCAAGCTCGCATTGCCTCTGCCCCGGGCTGATAGGTTGCGGCCCCTTCGGGGCAGGAAGACAGTCCTTTTCACTCGGCTGCCTTGCCGGTGTCGGACATCAAACCAGTTGCAGTTTACGAATCACCCGATAGTGCTATACTCTTCTTCGTGCTGAATCGCCGGATGATTCGTTGACACTTGGCAAGGAGGGCAACTGTGGCCGAACTCATCATCAGCGTCTCGGGCCTTCGTGGAATCGTGGGCGAAACCCTTACACCCGAAGTGGCCATTCGCTACGTCACAGCCTTCTCCGCCGGCACTCCCGGCGGCCCCTTCGTTGTCACCCGAGATGGCCGAGCGACCGGGAATATGGTCTCCGAAGCCGTCATGGCCGGTCTGCACGCTGTCGGCCGAAACACCATCGACGGGGGAATTGCCGCCACGCCCACCACGGGCGTTCTCGTGCGGCGGGCACGAGCGGCAGGGGGAATTCAGATTTCCGCCAGCCACAACCCCCCTCAATATAATGGTCTGAAGCTCTTCTCTGCCGAAGGACGCGTGATTCCCGCCGAGCCAGGCCGGGCAGTGCTCGCCCGGTATCAGAACGGCGAGGCAGACTGGGTAACCTACGAACGCCTCGGCGAGAACCTGCCCGTCGAGGACCCGCATGCCGACCATCTTCAGGCGGTCCTGGCCACGGTCGATGCCGAGGCAATTCGCGCCCGCCGGTTCAAGGTCCTGCTCTGCTCGAATCACGGGGCTGGCAGCCTGCTCGGAGAGCGGCTACTCAAAGCCCTGGGCTGCAAGGTGACCGTGATCGGCGGAAAGCCTGACGGGCAGTTTGAATACACGCCCGAACCGACGGCCGAGAACCTCGTTTCCGTGCTCCCCAAGGTCCGGCAGCTCGGCGTCGATGTCGGATTCTGCCAGGACCCGGATGCCGACCGCCTGGCACTCATCGACGCCGACGGGCGGTATGTGGGGGAAGAGTACACCCTGGCAATCTGCGCAAACCACGTTCTAGCCTCCCGAAAGGGGCCGGTCGTCGCCAATTGTGCAACCAGCCGGATGACCGAAGATATCGCTAAGAAATATGGCGTGCCCTATCATCGGGCGGCTGTTGGCGAGGCCAACGTGGTCGACTGCATGTTAGCCAATCGTGCGGTCTTCGGCGGAGAGGGAAACGGTGGCCCTATCGACCCGAACGTGGGGCTGGTCCGCGACAGCTTCGTCGGCATGGCCCAGGTGTTGGCTGCCATGGCATCACGGCAGGTCGCCCTGGCTCAGTTGGCCGATGAACTGCCACGCTATGAAATCGTGAAGACCAAGATCAATCTCTCGTCCGACAAGGTATCGCCGGCTGTCGAAGCCCTGACCCGGCGATTCCCCAACGCACAAGCCGATCGAATGGACGGCCTTCGCCTCGATTGGCCCGATCGCTGGCTCCTCGTCCGCCCGAGCAACACGGAGCCAATCGTCCGCGCGATCGCCGAGGCCCCAGACCTGGTATCCGCAGAAACACTTTGCCGCCAGGCCGCCGAGGTCCTGGCAACCGTCTAGCCGATCTCGGCAAACGTGGCTCTCCAGAGCCGACCACAGGAACCGCCGGAAAACGCGGCTCCAAAGGGCTTGGCCACCGAGCAGCGCAACTTCATAACTTGCGCTTCGGGTTCGTGTTGTGAGTCATCTCCGCCGAGAACCACCAGCCCGCTGCCAGGAGCGAGCCCCCAAATCGTTGCCGTTTCGGCAGCCTCTCTGGCTCCGACTCTTCTGAAGCCGCTCTTTTTGAGATATTGCGAATGCTGTGCAATATGCGCAGTTTGCAAAATCTTTTCCGGTCGCGAAGAATCCCGAAAGTTTACTGATTGGGCTGCCGATACCAGTCTTGCCGATTATGTGGACTGCGGGCCTGCGCATGGTCTGTACGCGGTCCTCATCCGGGGGGATACGGCGCGGCAAAATCGAACGAGCTAGCGGCAACCCGTAGCAGGAATGCAAACCCCATGACTCGGCAGCTCCCTCAGATTGGTCGACTCCTCGCTGGCTTAATGCTGGTCGCATCGCTCGGCGGCTGCAACCCGCAACAACCGTTCTACTTGAACGAAGACGGCGATCTGTCGCACTACATCGGCCATGCAACCGACATCGAGTATCCCGATGTGGAGCAATGCAGTCTTGACGAGGTCGAGGGGGCGAGAGCTCCGGCCACGGTCACGAACTTCGAAGACTTCAAGATCACCGACATCACGCTGGAGGAGGCCGTTCGAATTGCGTTGGAGAATGCCAAGGTCATGCGGAGCCTGGGCGGAGTCGCCTTCGGCGCCTCGGGGACCCAGGGCACTCCGGGAGCCATTCTCTCCAATCCCAGCGGCACGGTGACCACCTACAATCCGGCGATCACCGAATCGGATCCCCGGTACGGCACCGAAGCCGCCCTCTCCGCCTTCGATACCCAGTTCACAACCAGCGTGTTCTGGGAGAAGAACGATACGCCGCAGAACGTCACCTCGGTCGTCACGGCCTTCCGCCCCGACGTATACGAGCAGGATTTGGGAACCTTCCAGGCCCAATTGCGGAAGACGGCCGCCACCGGTGCAACCTGGTCCCTATCGCACAACGTGCGTTACGAGTGGAACAATGCCCTGGCGTCCCGCAAGTGGCCCAGTGATTGGGGTACCAACCTGGAAGCCGAGTTCCGCCAGCCGTTGATGCAGGGCTCCGGCGTCCAATCCAACCGGATTTCCGGGCCCGGCGCCATCCCCGGATACAACAACGGCATCATGATCGCCCGAATCCGCACCGACATCGCCCTGACCGACTTCGAGCAGGGAGTCCGCAACCTGGTCAACGACGTGGAGACGGCCTACTGGAACCTGCACTACGCCTACCGCCGGCTGGATACGGCGATTGCCGGCCGCGACAGCACCTTGCGTGCCTGGCAGGTGATCCACGCCAAGCGGGTCGCGGACGCCGAAGGCGGCACGATTCAGAGCGAATCGCAAGCGCGGACCCAGTACTGGTCGTTCGAAGTCATCGTCAAGCAGTCGCAATCGAGCCTGTTCGCCGCCGAAAACGCGCTGCGTTACATCATGGGTCTGTCGCCTACCGACGGCCGCCTGTTCCGCCCGTCCGACGAACCGACCCGCGCACCCGCCCGATTCGATTGGCACGAAGTGCTCGGCGAGGGGCTTTCTCGCAGCGTCGAGCTTCGCCGCCAGAAATGGCAGATCAAAGAAAGCGAGCTCGCACTGATCAGTTCGAAGAACTACCTCCTGCCGCGGTTGGACGCCGTCGGACGCTACCGGTGGCTCGGCCTGGGCGATATCCTCATCGAGGGCAGCAATTCGATCGATGCCGACGGCGATATCACCAACGCCTACGGTTCGATGACCAGTGGAAAGTACCAGGAATGGCAACTCGGCCTGGAAATGTCCATGCCGCTCGGATTCCGCAAGGAGATGTCGGGAGTCCGAAACGCCCAGCTTACCCTGGCGCGAGAGCGGGCGATTCTCCAGGAACAGGAACTCGAACTGACACATCAGCTCTCCAGCGCCCTTCGTGAACTCGATCTCTACTACACCACGACCGTCGACAACTTCAGCCGCGTCATTGCCGCCCAGGACGAAGTCAACGGCCGCCGGGCCGTGTGGATGGCCGGCGTCGACAAGCAACTCGAAGGCGATACCATCAACCTCTACCTCAACTCGCTGCAGCGTCTGGCCGAGGCCCAGAACGAGTACTTCAGTTCGCTGAAGGACTACAACCTCGCCGTCATGAACGTCCACTACCGCAAGGGTTCGCTGCTGGAATACAACGGCGTCTGCCTCGCCGAGGGCCCGTGGGTCGACAAGGCCCAGTTCGACGCCCTTCGCCGAGCCCGGGCTCGCGACGCCAGCTACTACCTCGACTACGGCTTCACCCGTCCGGGCGTGATCAGCCGCGGCGGCTACCAGCAACACGCCAACCAGCCGGAAACGATCTTCGAGGACGGAACGACGGCCTCGCCGGACGCCGAATTGATCCCCGCCCCCGATCCCCTGCCGGCGAAGAAAACGGCGGACCCGGGCTACCGGGAAACCGGCATGCCTTCCCTGCGGATCCCCCGCTTGAGCCTGGCAAGCCCGAAGGCCCCGACCGATCAGACCGCCGGCAAGTTCGACCTCGCCGAACACTTCGACGTGCTCGGTGTGGCGGCCGTAGCCGAAAAAACCCCTGGCCGGGAAGGCCTCCAGCAAGTAAACTATGAGGCAAATTCCGACTCGGGTGATAGCACCGTCCTCCAGTTCGCGGCCCCGAAGCTGATCTCCGCCCAGCCCGCGGCCCAGACGTCGAATGAACCTGTCAAGAATCCGTCGACTGCTTCAACTGATCGGCCTGCTGCAGGCTGGAAGAAGCTGCAACGTTGACGGCCTCGCCAGGGCCTGTGAGGTAAGCCGAAGGACGATCTTTCGCGATCTCGACGTCCTTCGGCAGTCGGGGGTGCCGCTGATCTTCAACGAAAGCGAGCAGCGGTACCGGATTCCCTCCGATTACTACCTGCCTCCCACCAACTTCACGCCGGAAGAGGCGCTCGCTTTGATCGTCCTGTGCAGCGATTTGGGCGAGCATTCCCATTTGCCCTTCTTCCGCCCGGCCCATTCGGCGGCCCTCAAACTCGAAAGCTCCTTGCCCGACCGGCTCCGGCGTCAGCTCCAATCGCCCGGTTCGGCAATCAAGATCCGGCTCGAACCGTCGAACCACCTCGCGGCCCACGAACGGATCTACGACCAGCTCGTCGAAGCCCTCGCCGAGCACCGCTGCGTGCGGATCGGCTATCGCAGCCCGATCGAGCCGGAAGTATCGACCAAGGTCCACCCCTACCGCTTGCTGTTCAGCCGGCGAAGTTGGTACCTGATCGGCCGCTCGTCGCTTCATCGCTCGGTGCGCACCTTCAATGTCGGCCGGATCACCCGGCTCGAACTGCTCGACGACACCCACGAGATCCCTCGCGGCTTCAGCCTGGGCCGCTATCTGAGAAACGCCTGGCACCTGGTTCCCGAACCGGGCCCCGACCGCAAGGTGATCGTCCGGTTCAGCAAGCTGGTCGCCCAGAACGTGGCCGAGGTGGCCTGGCACCGGACCCAGCAACTCCACTTCAACCCCGACGGCACCCTCGACTACCAGGTGACGGTCTCCGGCCTGACGGAAATGTCCTGGTGGATCCTCGGCTACGGCGACCAGGCCGAGGTGCTCGAACCCGAAGATCTCCGCCAACTCATCGCCAAGAAAGCCGCCCGGATGGTGGAGATCTACAATGGATAGGTGGGTGACTCCTGCCGGGTGTTACCAATGCGTCTTCAGTAGAGTTGTTGTTAGGAAAATCGAATGAGCTGAATGGTGACCACAAGAAGTCGCACCCGGCAGGAGCAACCCACTTGGGCAGGATTCTCACTCGCGACTCTGCTCACCTGTCGACGCGCGCCGTACCGCGATGTCTTTACCGTTCACCCGCAAGGAAGTAACGGCCCAAGTGAAGTAATCGTGGCCGTTCGGCAGAACGGTTCGCTTCGCCACTGGAATGAACGTCTGGCGATCGATGCAGACGGCCGTCTGATGACAGACTCTTTGATCCTCCAGCAGCCTTGGACGAGCAAACAGGAAGATGTTCTCGTCGTTCTCCTTGACGCTCAAGTCAAATCGTTCCGCCAGAGCACTTGCGTCGTCTGCAAAGACGAGCGGCAAGCAGTCCGTTGGCGATTCGGGAAAGACGGCATCCCATTCCTCGGGGACGAATACAACGAGAATCGGAAAGAGCCTTTCCAGGAGCCCTGCGGGCTTCCGTTTGGTGGGCTGCGCAAGTCCCTCTCGAACGATTTTGTTCCTCTCGGGAAGGTCCAAACGGGAAATCGTCAGAACTTCATTCTCAGAGAAGACCAGCTTGAATTCGTCCGAAGTCCAGACAAGCTGCTCCTCAGGCTTGTTCTCTCGCCAACATCTCTTCTGGTCGGCAGAGAATGCTGTCCACTCTCCGCAGTCACCCGGTCTGAGCACGAACCGGCCCCAGTTGGCCAACCGCGGTTTGGGACCGTAGAGATTCGGTCGGCGTTCAAACTGGGCGAACTCGATCTCAACCTCCTCCCAATCCTTCCTCACTTCCTTCAATCGCTCGATCACCTCTTCCGGCGACAAGTCACTGTCCACCAGTTCCGAGCCGCTTGCGCCGGCGAGGGCCGTCAGAACAGAGCCGAATACCACAGAAACAAGCATTCGCATCACGGTTCCTCCTTGGTCAGGGCGAGCTGCCCGTGCAAACCGAGATCACCACCCCACTTCCGGTAGGTTATCCCAATTCGCGCAATTGGGGAATACGAATTAGTTTCTCTGTCCCCACGGGGCTGATCGCGGGCCCTGTCAAACAGGCCCGGCCCGCATAGAATAGACAGAACGCCGCTGGGTGTTCCCGGCCGTAAGCCTCAATTGTCGCGTCCAGTTCTGCTTTTTCGCATGCCCAAACGCCGTCCGAACCACCGCAGGCCCGCCAGCCCCCCCACCGGCTCGCCGCCTCTTCCCATGACCCCGGAAGAAGTGAAACAGCGCGGCTGGGACGCCATCGACGTCGTCTTCGTCACGGGCGACGCCTACGTCGACCACCCCAGCTTCGCCATGGCCCTGCTGGGACGCGTCATGGAAGACGCCGGCTATCGCGTGGCCATTCTGAGCCAGCCCGACTGGCATTCCTGCGATCCCTGGCGGCAGTTCGGCCGGCCCCGGCTTTGCTTCTCCGTCAGCGCCGGCAATATGGACTCGATGATCAACCACTACACGGCCAACAAGAAAGTCCGCAACGACGACGCCTACAGCCCCGGCGGGCAGCCCGGCCGCCGGCCCGATCGGGCCACGCTGGCCTACTGTCAGCGGGCGAGGGAGGCGTTTCCCGGCGTGCCGGTCATTGCCGGAGGCGTCGAGGCCAGCCTGCGCCGGCTCGCCCACTACGACTACTGGAGCGACAAGGTCCGCCGCTCGATCGTGCTCGATTCCAAGGCCGACCTGCTTGTCTACGGCATGGGCGAACGAGGCTTGCTGCAAATCCTGGAACGATTGGCCAAGGGTGAGCCGATCCACCAGATCCGCGATATCCGCGGCACGGCCTACCGGCTCGGCGCCAGCCAGACGCCGCCGGAAGAAGACACGATCCGACTCCCCAGCTTCGAAGAGGTGTCGACCGACAAACGCAGTTTCGCCCGCATGACGAAGATCGCTCATCTCGAAACCAACCCGTTCAACGCTCGGCGGCTCGTGCAGTACCACGGACGCGAGGCGGTCGTCGTCAACCCGCCGCAGTTGCCCATGGAAGAGGCCGAGATGGACCGCGTCTACGGGCTGCCGTACACGCGGAGTCCCCATCCGGCGTACGGCGACCAGCCGATTCCCGCTCTGCAGGTCGTGCGGCACTCGATCCAGATCATGCGCGGCTGCTTCGGCGGCTGCACCTTCTGCTCGATCACGGCCCACGAAGGACGGGTCATTCAGAGCCGCAGCGAACGATCGATCCTGGAAGAAATCCGACGGCTTTCGGAGGATCCCACCTTCACCGGGGTGATCAGCGACGTGGGCGGCCCGACGGCCAACATGTATCGAATGAACTGCAGCCGGCCCGAGATCCGCGCCAAGTGCAAGCGGCTCAGTTGCGTCCACCCGTCGATCTGCAAGTTGCTCAACACGGATCACGACCCCCTGATCCGGTTGCTCGAGGATTCACGGAAACAACCCGGCGTCAAACGCGTCTTCGTCGCCTCCGGCGTTCGTACCGATCTGGCACAGCGGAGCCAGGCCTACCTCGACCAGATGGCGCGCCACCATGTCGGAGGGCACATGAAGGTCGCGCCCGAACACACCGATCCCGGCGTTCTCGAACTGATGAAGAAGCCGCCGATCGAAAACTACGAGGCGTTCGCCGAACAGTTCCACCAGGCGTCGTGCCGTGCCGGCAAGCAGCAGTACCTCGTCCCCTACTTCATTGCTGGGCACCCGGGCAGCGACCTGCACGCCATGATCGACGTGGCTCTCTATCTGAAACGGAGCGGGCAGCGCCCCGAACAGGTTCAGGATTTCATCCCCGGGCCGTTCGACATTGCAACCTGCATGTACCACACCGGCATCGATCCCATGACCGGGCGCGACGTCTACGTGGCCAGGGGAATGCGCCAGCGCCGCCTCCAGCGGGCTCTCCTCCAGTTCTTCAAACCCGAGAACGACGCTCTCGTCCGCGAAGCCCTGAAAGAAACCGGCCGCACCGACCTCATCGGCTCCGGCCCGGACTGCCTCATCCCCGCCAACCCGCCCAAACAATCAGAGAAACAGCCGCCCGCAAAGAAACGATCCGAAAGCCCCCCAGTTCCCGGGCAAGGCTACCGCCCCCACCGCAAAACGTCTCGCAAGAGAAGTCGTTAGGAGTTGAGGGTCCTCCTCCGCTTCATTTTCTGAACATGAGAGATCAGAGGAATCAGAGAAGGGCTTTCAAGGACAAGCGTTCCATATCTGCTTTCTGTGTGCAAAACGTAGGGTGTTTCTTCAGATAAACAATAAACACCCCATGCCCTGCACTATCTTCAGGGAATTCTAGGTTGCCCACTTGTATCACCCGGTCAATCTGGCCAAGCTGATGCCGACACATGACTTCTCCGATTCCTCTGATCCCTCATGTTCAAAACCTTCTGTGGAGGCAAGTCTCATGCATCCCCTGGCAGAACAAGCGGCGGCGCTGACCAAGGACGTCATCGGTGCAGCAATCGAGGTTCATCGCGATAAAGGGCCCGGGCTACTGGAGTCCATTTACGAATGGTGCCTGGAAATCGAACTGGAACTCCGCGGACACACTGTGCGGCGGCAAAAAGAGGTCGTCATCGACTACAAGGGGCATCAACGCAAGGAAGAACTACGTTTCGATGTGCTGGTCGACGAATGCCTCATGGTCGAAGTGAAGGCCGTGGAGAAGGTCCACCCGATCCACAAGGCCCAACTACTCAGCTACATGAAGCTCCTCGATCTGCCCTTGGGCCTGGTGATCAACTTCCACAGCGAGAGACTTGTCGACGGCGTATCCCGGCTCGTCCTGCCAGGAGCCGACGTGCCGCGGTCTTGGGCATGATGTACTTTACCGATTCCCTTTTCTTGAACAGGAGCAATCAGAGGAATCGGAGGACACTTTCGGGAATAGTCTCTGGTGGTCGTGAGAGCAGAAAGCTGATTGCCCGGAAACAGATCAAGTGACTCCCGGCTTTCGTATGGTCATCTGTTACGCAGGTCCCCATCCGCAACCCCCTCTGAATCCTCTGATTGCTCCTGTTCAAAACCCGAAGCGGCAGGAATCTCTCCTTTCTCCATTACACCTACGCAAAGATCTCGATTCCCTTCGGTGCGGGGGCAGGGAACGACGAATCGCACTGGATACACGCCTCTCGGTCTTGCGGGCTCGGCGTATGGCACGCGGGGCATTCCGCACGCACGGGCCAGCGGCGATGGCAGAGATAGGCCAGGTAGCCCGGTACGCCGAAGAAGAAGACGAATGCGGCCCAGGTCTTCGTCCAGGGCAAGGCATATTTGCGCTGGCGGCGAATACAGGCCCAACTCAAGGCAGCACCCAGGAGGAACAGCCCCACTAGAACGGGCACCAGTTGTCGCAGAGAATCCCGGAACGCCTCGCCATAGCTCCACTCAGGATGCCGCGATTTCTCCGCCAGCGGCCCAAAACCAAACACCAGGGCCGGAGCCATGATCCCGGGCACGGGGCAGGCTGCCGAACGACGCACTCCCTGGAGGCGGGCGGTTCGGTTGGGACCGGCTTCCGTCAGGGTGAGTTCCTTTCGCTCCAACACTTCGCCCGCTGGAGTGGTCCAGAGGAGCGTTGCCTCGTCATGGCCAGACATTGGGTCGTGGCGGCAGGTGGCGAACAGCGTCTTGTTGTCGGGGAGCAGGTAGATCGCCAACGGCTCGGCGCGGAACTCTTCGGGGATCGCATATTCCGTCACCGGTTTGCCTTCAAGCGACAGATAGGCCACTTTCTCGGGGAATCGCACGGCCAGCAGTTGCTGGAAATCACGCCCGCCATCGGAAGGTCGCTGGGAACATGTGATCGACACAATTGCCGGGTCATCCAGAAGGGGTTGAACGGTCTTGTCGCGCAAGTTGACCATGAGGATCTTCGAGCCCATGCGAACCGCAACCGCCCAACTCGGCCAGCGGAGCTCGTAGTCGTGTGCGAAGGAGTAGTATCCGAGGAGGTGGTAGCGTCCGATGCCTGATGTGACACCATTGCCGTGGTAAGAGTAATCAGTCAGGGCGATCGGAAAGCACCGGTCCGGCTCAGGAAGCTCTTGTTGCCAGCCGCTCAGTCCTAGGTAGCCGAGGCACTGGCAAGTCGTCCTGTCGTAGCCGACGAAGTAGGCTCGCCCTTCTCGCTGCCCGTCGTGGATCATGTACCAGAGTTGCTCTCGCATCCCGGAAACATAGAACGTCTTTGCCAGCGAGTTCCATCCGGGCGGTGCCCATGACCAATGAACGGCAGGCTTGGCGCCGTTATCCAACTGGGCGCCGTTGATCGTACTCTCGGGGCCCTCCAACTCAACCTGCTTGCCGTCCAGGTCCTGTGCTTGTGAACCGCAATCCCGCTGATAGAAGCTGATGTAGGGCGTACCGTCGGCAACCACGGTCAGGAGTCGGCTCACGTAGTGCGACGGGAGGAACTGTTCAACGGTTACACCCGCCGAGACAGCAAGCCAAGCCCACGCCACGCCTAGTCCCACGGTGATGACGAGAGCCAGTATGAGCGGTCGGCCGACTTTCTGATCCCTTGGCATGGCAAACTCCCCTAACGCGCTCTTGCTTCATAACCGGAGACACTACGAATAATCGCGGGTCTCGCCAACCCACAAGATGGAAACGATTAGCAGAACCGCCGCCAGGGCCGCTAACGGAACGCTGAAGAACCACCACATCGGTATCAGCGAAGCGGCCAGGGCCGGCATGGCAATCGCGGCCAGGGGTACCAGACGCGTGCCCCACCAACGCGCGGGCCGCAGGCCGCTCAGGAACGCTCCCAGGTAGACCACGGGCATGGCCGCCCACGTTTTCCAGATTGGATACGTCATCGACCATTCAAAGGGGCTCGGATGCGAGCCCGGCGTAGCCGCCCACCAGGCGAGCACAAGGATCGGAATCGCCGAGACAAGCCAAAGGAGTCCGACCGCGAGCGCGAGTTTCATCAAGAGAATCGTCCGGCGCCCCAGAGGGCGGTGCAGCAGGAAGCCGAACGTGTCGGCCTGGGCTTCCCCCACCGACTGGCGGAATCCCAGCACCAGAGCCAGGGCCAGCGAAGTAAGAATGAACGGGCCGTTGAGATCGCCACTTACGAAGGGAAGACTGCGATAGGAGTCCAGTTGAAGTATCTGGTACACGAGCCAATCGAGGCCGGGTATGCGCTGAAGGCCGCTTTCGACAGCCGTGCTGGCAACGGCCGCTACGGCGATCATGTAGACGGCCAGCGCAATCGCCACGATCCAGCCGATCTCACGCAGCTCCTTGATTGCCAATGCTCTGATCATCGGACTCCTCTCCGGCAAAGATGGGAAGCCGCCGACGCGGCCCCCGGGTGTACTCGATGAACGCCTCTTCCAGATTCAAGTCGACGACCTCGATCGAGCTGGGCTCCAGCGATTCCGCCAGTCGCTGATGCTCGTCGCCGTAATCCACGACGATCAGTTCCAGGTCCGTCCCCACCGTCCGGCTGCTGACCAGACCCGGACAGGCCGGAAACTCCGGCGGCTCCCCGGCAAACCCCAACACGATCTTGCGAACCCTCTGCTTGAACTTCTCCGTCGGACAGTCGACTCGCAGGACCCCGTCGACCAGAATGCCGATCCGGTCGGCCACCCGTTCCACGTCGCTGAGAATATGCGAGCTGAACAGGATCGTCCGCCCCTGACGCTGAATGATTTGAATCAGCGATTCGAGAAAGTCACGCCGGACGACCGTGTCGAGCCCGATCGTCGGATCGTCGAGAATCAGCACTTCCGGATCGGGGGCCACGGCCAGGGCCAGCGAGACCTGGGCTCGCTGCCCGTGCGACAACCGGCGGATCTTCTGTTTGGGCGAGAGTTCGAAATGGTCGAGGATCTGATCGAGCAACGGTTGGTTCCACTGCCGATGAAACGCACGCGTGAATCGCACGGCGTCGCGAATCGTCATCCAGCGATAGATCGGGTGCCCCTCGGCCAGGTAGGCGATGCGACCGCGAGCGTCGGGCGAGAGTTCCGCCGCATTCTCGCCCAGTACGAAGGCCGAGCCGCGGGTCGGGTGGACCAACCCCAGCAGCATCTTGATGGTCGTCGACTTCCCGGTTCCGTTGCGCCCCAGGAACCCGTAGACGGACCCGCGAGGAATCCGCAGATCGAGGTTGTTCACGACACACTTCGACCCGTAGTACTTCGTCAGCCGACGTGTTTCAATCACGTGTTCCATTCGGGCACCCTCGACGTGCTGTCGTCTTCACTGATGACCGGATGGTCGACGGCCCCTCGGGCCGCCGCCATCCACGGTCACCAATTCCACCGCGTCACCCCTCTGTTCGCCAATGAAAACTGCCCGCCCGCTCCGTCGCCAACGCCAACACCTCCTGCGCCGAGAAACCCAAATGAACGGCCTCGGTCAGGAACCGGTCGAGCAGGTCCAGGAGCTTCTCTTTGCGCACCTTTTTGGTCAGTTCCGCCTTCGGCTCGGCAACAAACACACCCAGCCCCGGCCGGGAATGAATTACGCCGTCGCGCTCCAATTCGGTGTAGACGCGAGCGATCGTGTTCGGATTGACAACCAGCGTCCGCGACAACTCGCGGACGGACGGTAAACGTTGGTCCGGCGACACCATACCCCGCGCCACGGCCTCGCGGAGCTGGTCGCAAAGCTGCCGGTAAATCGGCTTTCGGCTGGCTGGGTCGATACGGAATTCCACGGAAACCTCCCTGCGTGTTAACTGTACTAGTAGTATTAGTACGGCTGGCGATTTTGTCAAGAGGGATTTCCGAACGACGCCGAAAAACTTCCGGAGAAGGGCCCCGGACGGCGGCCGGGAATTGCCCCCTCTTGCGGGGCAATTCGATCCGTGGATCCAACGGCCCTACTCATCGAGAGCGCACCCGCCTCATCGCGGCAGCGAATTCTGAGCTGAGGTTACTTCGGCCGGTCCGATCGTGCTTTCGACAACCGTCCCCGGCTCCGCCCACTCACGCCGCACGTAAGCCAAGGCGATCGGACAACGGGACTTCACCGAGTAGCCTGCCGAAGTGGTCTTGCCGATCGGTTCCTTGTCGGCGTAAAGCGTTGCGTCTGCCGTAACCGCCGTCGGGAAGCGAACGACCGTCAACCGTTTGTTGACATGGCCCCGAGAACTGATGCGGGCAACCGTCTCCTGCCCCAGATAGCATCCCTTGGTGAACGAAATGGCCTCGTCGTCTCGTCCAACCTCCTGTGGGAAGTTGTCGGCCGAAATATCAATCCGGTCGAGCGGCCATCCCCACTCGATTCTGGCGGACTCAAACGCCTCGCGGGTACAGGCTCTGGCCCCCCGCTTCCCAAGCGATTGTGCTACGGCCCTCGCATAAGCACGCGACGCGATGAGCAAAAACCCGACCGGGCCGGCCATTTCAACGCGGCATACCGTCAGCGGGGCGCCGTCGAGGGTGCTGGCCACGTGTTCGCAAGGTAATGCGGGTACGGGAATACCGGCGTCTTCCAGAAACACGTCTGCCTGCCGGCCACCGAGGTACCACACGGCGGTTTGGATCGACCGGTCGGCAACCTCGACGTCCTCGCGGACGATGTACCGGTTGAAATGGGCAACGATCGAGTCGCCTCTCGGAGCGGCCGTGAGGAAGGTGGTCGAATCCTCTGCGATCAGCAAGAGCCCGTGGGCGACGATATGTCCTTTCACGTCGGTGAAGAAGGTTTCGCACCCTTGTCCGGGAGCCAAACCGTTGACGCGATTGGTTCCGAGGGCGTCGAGCAGCCTGATGCGGTCTGCCCCGCGCAACTCGACTCGGGTCCAGGCGGGCAGTTCGACGGTTCCCACCTCGTCTTGGATCGTTTCGTAATCGCCTTGCCACCAGATGCGGTTCATAATCTCTCCGTCTCCTTGTCCTTGCATTATTGGCGGACATCGAAGATAGCCAACCTCGAACGCGAGCCGACGACCGTATCAGGGGACGGCAGAGCCTGAATGGGCGAGGCGGTGGACTTGTGGGGACATCATGGCATCCGTGAGGATCCGCCGGTCTTGATCTTCCGTTTCACGATAAATCCCCAAGAAATGGCGATCTGTCAAAAATCGGAGCCAAGATCCTGCCTTGCGAGAAGTCAAACATACTGGACTTAAACTCTCCGCGCCGGATACTGTACGTGTTTCCCGCGGGACACCGCCATCCGGGCCGTTGACAAGTCCGCCCTGGTGTTGAAAAGGGGGACAGGCACCGCAACCGGTAGTGTGTCCGGTGTTGCAGGGCTGCAAGATGTTGCGGAGCCAGTCCCCCTTTTCAACAGCCCAGGTCCGCCCCCCCTCCACTCGCCGGGTCCTCATGATGCTTCGCGAACGCAGATCCTCGACTCTCCCTCTTCCAGTCGGATGGCTTCCGCTCGTTGCGGCCATCGTCGGCTTGCCGTGGCACAACCTTGTCGCGAGCGACGGAGCGTCGAGCCCCCGCTGCGCATGGATTGCCACGACGGACTCTCCGGTCCTGGCTCTGGCCGAAGCTAGGGTTCTGGCCGAGCCGCAAGTGACGTGGCTTGAACGAAGGGAAATCGGACGTTTATTGGCGGAAAGAAAGCTCCAGGAAGCATTTGGCGCGGCGGCCCTCTCCGAGCGAGTTGGTTTGGGAAATCTGCTCAAAGCCGACGTCCTCGTGCTGGCGAGGACCGACCAGCACGGCGAGCAGGCCTTCGCCGAACTGGTTGTGGCGGAGACAGGTGGCGGAACACGGATTCTATGGCGACAGATCCCGCTCTCCGAGAATGCCGAAGCCGACGCGGCCAGGCTGGCCGAACTGGTCGGTGCCGGTTTGAACAAGTTCGGTGAGACCATCCGTGAGGTGTTCGCCGTCTCGCCGTTCTTGAGTCAGGACCTCGGATTCGAACACGCCCATCTGCGGTCGGCATACCCGAGGTTGCTCCAAGAGATACTGCTTGCGCAACCGGGAGTCCTGGTTGTGGAATTGGAGGAAGCCGAGGTCTTGGCACGGGAATATGCGTTGACGGCTCCTGGTAGCGGGCCCACAAGGCGTCTTCCGACCTACGTCCTGGGTGAATACCGCCACGAAGGTCGAGGAGACGCACTTCGCGTGAAGCTCACACTGAGCCTTCGTCGAGGTGAGCAGCGCCTTGGGGAGTCGACGCGTACCCTGCGACCGAACGAGGTTCCGGCGTATTTCCGCGAGATGTCGACCAGGTGGCATTCGGAAGGTGGAACGGCATCCCATCCGCCGGACACCGAGGCTGAAGTCCGCGCCCTGGCAAGCCGTACGGAAGAACTCTCGCTCTTGGGGCAGTGGCGTGAGGCTTTGGACCTCGCGGAGGCAGCACTGCTTCTCGATCCGGATCAGGTCGACCTGCGGTACCGCGCCATTCGTGCCGCGAGACTCTCGGCGGGGGCTGCACAACTCGATCGAACCGAGGCCTACGAGCAACGCATGCCACTTCTTCTGCGATCGCTCGAGCACGCCAACGTGATCGTTCAGAATCCCCAGTTCGAAGCCGCCCACCTCGCGATTGCCCTCTATGGAGGCAGCCCGTCGAATCGCTACAGCAAGTTCTTCCGAGCCTACGACGGAGGCAGCGCGATTCCCGAGGAACTACAGCCGACCGCGCTTGAGATACAGAAAGAGGAGCGGCGTCTGTCGTGGTTGCTTGCCGACCGCTTTGCCGAGGAAAAGGACTGGCGGATGTGGGCGAGTTGCGTCAGGCACGCCGCCTCGGGGGAATTCCCGACACGGGAGAAGGCCCTGCTTTGCGCCGCAATTCTCAAGTATCAGGACCAACTGCCCGAGCAGACTGTCAGGGAGATCTGGCTCTCCATCCGCCCGTCCCTTGAGAACCTCCGTTTCTTCACGGCGATCCTCGATTCTCCTGAGGCAAATGAGAGGGTGCGGACGGCCGCGCAACGAGAGTTGGCTAGGATCGAGCATGGGTGGAAATCGATGGAGGACGAATCGCGAAAGAGGCTTTCACCTGCCGAAACCGATGGGGTCTTGCCGCAGGGTGAGAGACACGGTAGCCTGACTTTCAAGCCCTTCGAGGTGAAGTACAGGGCGGTAACCGGCGAGCAGAGCGTAGGTACCTTGTACCGGTGGCTGGCACTACCGGAGAACATCGACTTGCTGTCGGGACTCTTCGGGATGCTCCTGCTGAAGGAACCTGGCAGGGCAATCCCAGTTCCCCTGGGCAGCGGTCCCTTCGGGGCAAATACCAGAGAGCAGCTATTGACGTGCCCGCCGACCTACGACGGGAAGTATCTTTGGACCGCACTGTGGGAGACGATCTTCGTCGTCGACCCGGTCAGCGAGCGAAAATGGCCCATCGATTCCGACCGCGGTTTGCCCGATCTCACGTTATCCCCTGGTGCCGCACCACCCTACGCACCCCGCTTGCAGGTTATTGGCCTGTCGCCGGGGAAGGCCTTGGCCGTCGGCTTCAACGGGCGCACGTGGTACGCACTCATCACCTTCGATCCGGGCGGAAAGCATACGATCGAGGTGATTCACGAAGCCCACCAGTCGTCGCAGCACCGTGCTGTCTCGGGAGAGAGCGACGACTTCAACCCGGACGTGGCGTTCCTTCCAGGAACCATGCGGTTGCTGACGAAAGAAACGGCCGACGGAAACACGTTGCGCACCGTGCTCATTCAGCGAGGCGGGTGGAGCCCCGTGACGTATCATCCGGCAGTGGTCGACCCGGTCGAGAAAACGGTCAAGATCTCACGCAGGCAACAGACCCAGTTCCACGACAAGTACTTCATTCACTGGGCGGGAGAAGGCAAGATCCATCTCGCCACCCAGGAACCGCCCGACGGCGAGATCAAGATCGTCGTGCCGAATGTCATCGACGGACAACTCATCGTCCATGACGACGAGGTCCACATTGCCGGCCGGGAATGGTGGCGGGGGAGCCTGTCTGGCGGGAAGCTTGAATCGTGCGGCCCTGTACCGTGGTCGTTCAAGAGCCGCTTCGCTTCCGGTGACTTCTCGGTCAATCGCCCGGGGGGCGTCGAAATCGTGTCGGCCGGATACAGCAACCACTACGGCCCCTTCGTCGCCTGCCGCAGCGCCAAGCACGGCGAGCGGCTGCTCCAGGTTCTGTTCGACGGTACAGGCGTTCCGCTAGACGAAGCCCTCGGCCCGGGTGACACGCCGAAGCCACCCAAAAACAAAGTTGCGGATCGCTCGCCTCTTGAGGCCTGCTTCAGGGCTCCTGCGGAACCGGAAACGCTCTGGTTGCGTCCCTCCCAGGACTGCAAGGATCTGGCCTTCACCGCCGACGGCAAGCACATTCTCACACTTCACCATTACCCCGACAGGAATCTGCGGCTTTGGGACGCCTCTACTGGGAATCTGGTCGCAGATCTGCTCAACGGGGAGCCAACCCAAGCGGTGGTTTCCGTCAGCAGGTCCGGCGAGCACTTCGCAACCGGGGGCAACAACGGGTCGGTCACCCTCTGGTCGGCCAAGGATTGGAAGCCGATTCGCTTTTTGAAAAGGGGTGGGGAAGCGATCGTGTGCATCACCTTCTCGTGGAATGAGCGTCTTCTCGCGTCGGCCGGACATCATGAGGCCGTGGTCTGGGACGTTGCTTCGGGACGGGAGGTCGTGCGCATCGCGGAGAGGAATTGGATCCGGTGGCTTGGTTTCACGCCCAGCGACTCGACGTTGATAACATCGGCAGGCTGGACCAACTTCTGGCGGATTGAAGACGGTGCCTGGCGAGGCATGGTGGAATCGCTTGATTGGGCGGTCGGCCTGCGGGCCGACGGCAGAATACTGGGCCTGGCCGGCAATCTGCAGAACAGCCTGATTGCCTGGGACACAGAGACCGAGACCTTCGAGGAGATCGTTGCCCAGGTCCGCGGAATCCCAGCCTCCTTCTCGAACGACGGACGTCGCATGGTGCTCTATCGCCCGGAGGGCTTCGTGGGTGGTCAGCGAACAAGTGTCTATCGGCAGTCGGTGTGGGACCTGGAGCGAAAAGAGGAGATCTTCGTCTATCCAGGCAACGGGTTGACCAAAACACTGCGATTGTCGCCCGATGGCAACGCCCTTTTCGTGCTCGGCGAGCCCAAGCCTCCGTGGCGATTCCAGCTTCCGGATGCGGGGAACATGGAGCCCCCACATGAACCACCGCCCCCCCGCTGATCGAACGTCCCCGAAACACCCATCGGGCCGAAGAGTCTCTCGCCGACGTGTTCAGATCCGGTGATTCGGCTCGAATGCCGGGAACGCCGCGCAAGCTGGCTGGCAAACGTCCATAAAGTGCGTACCTGGAACAACTTCCAGCACTTGCGCCACTTCCTGTGTGGCAAGGCAACGGCAGCGAGTCGGGCGCCTCACGCGGTGGTCTGCCCCGTTTCAGCTTTCCTGCGTCTTGCGACCTCCTAGGATTCTCTTGAAACGCGGGCGAACCTCGCGGTTTCCCTCTTCCCGCCTCGTCGGACTCTGCCGGCAGGCGCACAAACCCACTGAGATTGAATGCAGTTAGCGAACTGAGGAATCGAGAATGGAACTGAAGCTGACCGAGAAGGCCGCCGGCGAAGTCAAGCGAATCATCGGCGAGAAGAACCTGCCGGAAACGGCCGCTCTCCGGGTGGCCGTGGCGGCCGGTGGATGCAGCGGGTTCGAGTATCGCCTTGAGTTCGACGAGGCCCCCGACGAGCAACAGGACCTCGTCAAGGAACTCCACGGCGTGCGGGTTGCCGTCGACCGGAAGAGCGCCGCCATCCTCGGCGGCACGGAGATCGATTTCAAGGAAGACCTGATGAGCCGCAGCTTCGTGTTCAACAACCCCCTGGCGGTTCGCACCTGTGGGTGCGGGACTTCATTTCAGGCCTGAGCCGCACTGTTATTCAGCCCTGTCGCCACAAATACCCCAGATTCAGTGACGGTCACCTTTTTCACGCGGGTCGTCGTTTCGAGTCACCCGGCTGTGGTCGGGCGGCTGACGTGACCCATGAAGAGGATTGTGTTGGTTTGCGTGTCACAGACGAAGTACTGGAACGGGTGGTCGGCTTGAAAGCAAACGGGACGGCTCGGGGCAATCGACGTTACATAGCCGACACTTACCGCAGTGGCAGCCGCCGCGGTCGTGCCGGCTTCGTCGAGTTCGATGAAGGCCTTGTGGCTTACATTCTGGACCCAAAGGTTTTCGGTTAGATGGGCGTCGGGGTCCTTCATTCCGTCGAGGTCTGAGACTTCGCGCTCGAACAGGTCTTCTACGCCGAGATCGATCAGGGCCTGCTTTGCGTTGGGCTTGCTGGTGATTTCGAATTTGGGCAGGCTCACCGCGACGCGTTGCCATTCCAGGCCGGAAAGGAACTCGTCGAGATCCGCGGTTATGGCGGTCACGTCTACCTGGGAGATCGGCGTGACGCTGGCGGGCAGTGCGAGGACCATCGAGAACCGTTCGTCGGCATAGGGCAGTTCGAGGTACTGGACGCCGTCTCGTTCCATGTAGCGGCAGCAGGCCGTGTCGTGCATCATGTTGACGCGGATTCTCTCGTCGCTGCTGACGTCGAAATCCGCAGGTTGGGTCGCGTCGGGCGTCAACTGATGGGCCCACTTGGCGTCGAAGTAGATCGCGTTGGCCAGGACAAGCACGGTTTCTTCTGTGAGGTCTTCTTTTCCGATCAACTCCCGGATCTTGCCTTTGGTTTGCTCCTCGATCCACTGGTTGATGGTCAGTCGGGCCGCCTCGGTTTCGTGAAGGAAGTCGACGTCGTTCTGACCAGCGGCGTAGTTTTGCTGAACGAGGTCGAGGTACTCCTGACTGAACGGGAAATCGAACTGTCGCCATAGGGAGTTGGCAACGTTCAAGTCGAGTCCTTCCAAGCCGTCCGCTTCCCTCAGACTACCGAGGAGTTCGCCGTACTCGGCGTGGAATTCGGGGGAGCTTTCCGGAAAGTGGAGTACCTTGGCCATCTGGGCGGCTGTCTCTTCTTCGGCGCCGGCGTAAACCATGGCGAGGGCGGCCGAAATGCTGAGTGGCGAGAAGACGAGGTTCTCTTCGGAGCCGGCCAGTTCATGGTACAGGTCGGCCGCGAAGGCATTGACGGCATCGGCGGGCGTATCGGCAGTGCCCTCCGCAGTTGGGAGAGACACCAAATTGGCGTGGCGGTCGACGATCTGCTCGAAGCTCTTCCATTGACGATCGTCCTGCTCCACTTCGCCGTCACGCTCGTATCGAAGGGTATCCTCACCCTCCCCGCCGTCGAAGAACGTTTCCCCTGCGAAGGGCCAGGGAGACGTGAAGTATACGGTGCCGTCGTGATGTCCGGCCGAATACAATTCGGCACCGTAGGATGTTCCAGCTTCAAAAAGGTCGTCGCCAGTGTCGCCGTTTACGATCGAGTTCCCGCCGATTGTCGAGTCCATGATTGTCATTTGATCTGCGTCGTCCCCCAGGAAGGCGCGCAAGTGACGTACTACGACAGCGTGGCTCAGGTCGACGTCGTCTTCTCCGCCGCCGGTATGAATCTGAAGCTGCCGCGTGCGCACGGACGTCTCCGGATCCATCCCGGAGAGATACGGCCCCGCGATCGTATCGGCAGGCGAAACGTAGCCGATCTGCACGTGATCGGCTCCGTTTCCCAACCGCACTCGTGTTCGATTGCCGACGACGGTTTGGCCGACGATGAATTCGTTGTCGCCTCGCGAGGAACGGCAGTAGAGATCGTTGCCAACGACGGAGTCTACGATCGAAATCTCGTCGTTGTACCAGCCGCCGCCGATGTCAGCATCGAGGCTCGCTCCCACCGTGACCCCGACACACTCTACGGAATCGGCGCCGGCGGCGGAACGAATCACCAGGTTATCGCGCACCTCCGACGCCCTGACCGAGATTGCGTCCGCTGCCCCGCGGGTGCGGATCGACAGGTCCTCGCCCACGCAGAGGTCGCTAACGTGAATCTCGTTCGTTCCACTGCTTCCCCGAATGGAGAGGCTTCCCCGGACGTACCCTACTTGCGGCCCTTTGATTGTGAGCCGATCGTTGCCCTTGCGAAGCGAGACGCGCACGTCGCCCACGACGCCGGACAGCGTGACGGACTCTCCGGGTTCGTTGCCGTTGATCGAATCGTTGTCGGTAGGCGTGATCGTCCACGTACCTTCCGACTCTGAAGAACCTTCGATTACCAGGATATCGTCACCTTTGCTGCCGACGACAATCAGGTCGCCGCCGACGACCAGAGCATGAAGGTCGGCTGCCAGCAGGGTCTTCGGCTCCAAGGTCTCAAAGCGGAGTTGCTTCCGGCGCGAGTAAGTACCGTTCATCGCAATGTGCTCCCTCTATTCGGGCCAGTAGGCCTAAAGCGGGGCAAGCCCACAACCCAACCTCCACAAACATGCGCGCACCATGCGCAGAAGTCGCGAACAAAGACTCCAAAGCGGGGCAAGCCCGCAACCCAACCTTCACAAAAACATGCGCGCATCATGCGCACAAATCCCGAACAAAGACTCTAAAGGCGATCCACCGTCTCGGAGCAGCCCGAGCCGGAATAGCCGTGGACTTGCAGATCGTTGGAGAAACCTGGGATTCTCAGTTCGCCGACGATCCCCCGGACGGTCGGTTCGTCCCGCGCCAACGAGTAAAGACCGCGGCCATCGGTTTCCGCCAGGTCCGGTTCGTCAGCGCCGGCCGTCGGCACGTTGGTCTGAGAGAAATTCACTTCCCCGGTAGCATCGACCAAACCTATGGAGATGATGTCGCTTCCTTTGCCGAACAGACGCCCCCAGCGTTGTAGCGTGCCTTCGATCAGACGGTACTTCTGCGCGCGTTTTGAGCGGAACATAGCGAGACTCCCCAAGGCCCGCAATCTGCCTGCAGGCCCCAGTATAACCACTGGAGCAATTCAGTTGCAGCACACAGATCATCCCTGCCTATCTCTTCAGGCCGGGAAACGGCGGACATGTCACGCTGCAATCCGCGCCACCCGTGCCACCGATCCGTGGTGAGCCGCAGTCGAGTCTCGTCGTCGGCCTCGCCGATCGTCGCCAGACCCGTCTTCACGGGCGTCTGCGGGGGGGCCGTTGCTCATGTTCCGGCTCCTCCCCCGACCGCCGATGCCGTCCCGTCAACACCTGGCTGATTCCGACGGCGACCGCCAGATGGACCAGCGACGTGTCGCGTTTCTGGTCGAGGCAGACCGCCGCGTTGCGTAATACGTCTTCTGTGGCCGGTTCAATGGGTGAAAAGTGGGAATACTTCTGCAAGGGGCCCGGCAACACGGATGATGCACCCAGGCGGGCATGTGTCTCGGGGAAACCGTCGGAAACGGCAAAAAGCTCGTTGGGGGACAGGCCGCGGGCCGAATCGTCACCGCCGCCAGGCGGAGCGGTACCGGGTTGCGGCTCGATGCTGCTGAATGCGGCCGGCAGTCCAGGCACGACCATGGGGGATGCCGCTTCGGGCGAGGGAACCGACTCGCGGCCCGGGGGCTCACTCGATCTGAAGTCGTCCACGTCGGCCCGAGCGTCATAGGCCGTTTCCTGCTCGATGGCCAGGTCGAAGGCCGTCAATCGTCCCCGCGAGCCGTTGAGCGAATTCAGCGTGTCGTGAGATGGAGCGGCTGAGGAACGCGCCGCCGAAGCCAGCATATCTTCCGCCGTCGTCAGAAGTCCGGGTTGCAGGCCCAGTGAACGGTGCACGGCAAGGTCCGCCCGCGGAGAACCGAGTTCCGCAAACACCTGGTCGTAGGCCGCATGCGTGACGTCCACCATTCCCTGGTCGCGGGGAGTGGAAACAAGGTCGTCGGGCGCCACCCTTTGAGGGCTCGGCGCCGCCTGTCTGCCGAGTGCTTCTCGCGAGCCGGCCAGGTCGGGTCTGCCGGTGCTGTATGGTTTCGGCAGATCGGAGCGATCGCTCGACGGGCTCTGGACCGCTGTACTGCCTGATCCACTCACCCCCGACGGTGCTACGATCATGCCGTCGCAGGACGAAAAGCTCACGCCCGAAAAGCCTCCGAGAACGATCGTTCCGCCATCACTCACAGGATCCGCACCGGTAACCGAGAGCAGAAGTCGGTCTTCAATCGGCTCGACGGCGAGACGTCGCTCAAGGTGGTCGGCCGAGCGATTGGTGCTCGAACGTCGAACCCGCACGGAACCGAATCCAATCGAACGCAAGAACTTGTCGATCATGATGTTGCCTGGGGTTGATGTCGGTCTGCGGTTTGACGCGGCGTTTCCTGGGTGGGCTTCGACTCGCCGCCGGCGCCCAATCGGGCAAGGAGGGCGGCGAACTGCGGGTGACCGCGGAAGGGAACAAACGCCGGTTCTTTGAGCATTCGGTCTGAATCGGAGAAGCCCGCCTCGACCGCTTCGCGCAGGGTCGCGAGGACGGCATCCTGCCATGCGGATGGAGCCGGTTCGATCTCCGAGCCTTCCCCCTCGGTTTCCGCCGATGCCGCCTCCGCCAGTTCGACGGCCACGCTGAAGAGTCGTTCCGGATCGCCCGGCCAGAGTTGCTTGCGAGCCAGCGCGATTTCGATCGCCTCGTCGACGCGGCCCTGCTGCCGCAGAAGCTCTCCCAGGTTCCGGTAGTGGTTGCTGAGGAACTGCCGGAAACGGGCCACGCCGGGGGCCCGATCGAAGGCGAATTGCTGGTGTTCGACGGCCTGGCGGAAACTCGATTCCGCCTCGTCCAAATTGCCGAGGTGGCGAAAGGCCATGGCCAGGTTGTTCTGCGCCCCGCCCAGGCAACTCCGATGGTTGAGTTCCTCGGGGTAGTCGACCACCAGTTGCCCGAAGAGTTCGATCGCCTCGCCGAGCGGCTCTTGAGCTTGCCGGTAGTTACCCGCCTCGGAGCAGGCTCGCCCGAGGTTGTTGCAACTGACCGCCAGGTCCGAACGGAATTGGACCAGGGACGGGGCCTTGCGGAGCAGACGACGCCTGATTTCGACCGCCTGGTGGTAGGCCTCGATGGCCTCGGCGTCGCGTCCGCCGTGACCCAGGAACGTCCCCAGATTGTTGTAGGACAGTCCCAAGTCACTCAGATATTCGATGGAATCCGGCTGGGCCTCGGCGAGCGCCGCTT
Organism: Planctomycetaceae bacterium; assembly: GCA_012719125.1. Taxonomy (GTDB): domain Bacteria; phylum Planctomycetota; class Planctomycetia; order Pirellulales; family Thermoguttaceae; genus JAAYAY01. Next base: position 49,089 of record JAAYAY010000281.1, read on the forward strand.
GGATGTCGAGCGCCTTCCGGCAGGCCTCTTCGGCGCGCTGAACGTCGGTTGCGGCGTAGGTGAAACTGAGATTATTGAAGGTCACAGCCAAAGCACTCTGGTATTGCAGTTCCTCGGGGTGCAGGCCGGCAAGCTGCTCCTGGATGGCCGTAGCGGCCAGAAAGTACTCTTCTGCTTTGGCCGGGTCGCCTGCCCGGTGTTCGATCATGCCAAGATTGGCGAGCGTCAGCGCCTTGTCGTTGAGGATCCGGGCGTCTCCGGGCGTCTTCTGCAGTAATTGCTCCTGAAGTTTCAGGGCGGCCTGCAGCGCCGTGCGGGCCTCAGCAATCTCGCCGGCCGCCCCGTGAAGCAACCCCATGTCGTTGTAGCAGAGCGCCATTTCGGCACGGTAGTCTCGGCCTCTCTCCCCTTCGTCGGCGAGCTGCTCGAATATGGCGAGAGCCTTGCCATATTCCACGAGAGCCTGTTGCCGGTCGCCGATCTGCTCGTGGATCTTGCCGCTCTTGAAACGGGTGTAGGCGAGGTCGACCTGCAACTCCGGATCCTCGGTGGCGTGCGTGGCAAAAGCTTGATAGTACTCCAGCGTATCCCGGAGCAGTTCGGCGCGGACCGCTTCCGCCCCCGGCACGTGGGCCAACCGCTCCGCCAGCCGTGCGCCAAACCGATCGACGACTTCCCGGGCCTGGCGGTAGTGGCTCTCGGCCCGGGCAAGGCTGGCCTCCGACTGCTCGAGTGCCGCCTTTGTCTGCTCGTGGGCGCCGGCAATCATCAGCGTGCTCGCGGCCAGAACGGCGGCCGCCACGATTGCCACGCAGGCCGAGGCGGCCACCAGCCGGAAGTGGCGACGAGTCCATTTTCCGGTGCGGTCCATCCAGTTGGGACGCCGGGCAAGCGTCGGCTTTCCCTCCAAGAATCGCCGCAGGTCGTCGGCGACTTCCTGCGCCGTGTCGTAACGCTGATCCGGCGATTTGGAGATCGCTTTGAGAATGATCGTTTCCAGATCGGCGGGAATCGAGGGCCTGACTCGCCGCGGCGGACGCGGCTCTTCGTCGCCGATCCGGCGCAAAAGGTCCGCCCGGTCGTCGCCATGGAACGCCGGTTGGAGCGTCACCGCTTCGTAAAGCGTGATCCCGAGCGAGTAGACGTCGGATCGCTGGTCGAGCAGGTTCGACTTGCCCGTGGCTTGCTCGGGGCTCATGTAGCGAAGGCTGCCGAGCACCTGGCCCGTCAGCGTCAAACCCGCCTCGGACGACTCGAAACGAGCCAGCCCGAAATCCGTAACCCACAACTTCCCGGTGCGGTCGAGAAGCAGGTTCGACGGTTTCACGTCGCGGTGGACGATCCCGCAATCGTGAGCGTGCTGAAGGGCTTCGGCCGCCTGAATCCCCAATTGGCACACGACCCGATAGTAGTCGCGGCCGGCGCTCGATTCGACCGTGGTCAAAGCCCGCAGAGTCGACCGGCTTGCCGGATGATCCACCACGGTGCGAGTCGTCTCGCCGGACGCGGCGTCTCCCTGGCCGGCGTCCAGACGCATCTTTCGCTCGCGGACCTGGGCCAACACCCGATCGAGGGAATCGCCCTCCACGTACTGCATGGCGTAGTAGTGGACGCCTCGTTCGCAACCCACCGAGAAGACGGGAACGATGTTGGGGTGGTGAAGCTGGGCCGCGGCTCGCGCTTCGTTCTCAAATCGGGTGATCTGCTTCTGGTCGAGGACGGCCGCGAACGGGAGCACCTTGAGGGCAACCCGGCGATCCAGCGAAATCTGGCGGGCTTCATAGACGATGCCCATCCCTCCCCGCCCGATTTCGCGGATCAGAACGAAATCGCCCAGTTGCCTCTGAGACGGCGGGCGCTGCTTCTTCTCCACCGTCGCACCCGCTTCGCCCACAGCAATCAAACTGGTCGCCCGATCGAGGAAATCCAGACCGCGGAGAGAAGCCAGCAAGGCTTCCTTCAGGTCGGGGTGAGTCGCCTGGATCGCATCCATATCGGGCAAACAATCGTGCTCCCGGGCCGAGAGGTAGTCGTCCAGAACGCTCGCCAGACGCTCTTGCTGCTCGCGCGTAAGCTTGTCGATCGGCGATGTCGGTTCGGAATCCGTCATAGCTGACTTCTTCATCGGGCTGTCAGTTCACTCCCAACGCATCCAGTTGCTGCCGCAGTTGATTGACCGCCCGCAGCCACAGCATTCTCGCGGCACCGGACGTGCGGTGCGTCCGCTCCGCGATTTCTTTGAACGGCAAACCTTCCAGGTGTCGCAGGACTATCACTTCACGGTACTCCGGACGCATCTGGGCCAGTTGGTCGGCAAGGATGACCGTATACTCGCGGCGGCTCGCACTGGCGCTGGGGGAGGTTGCCTCGTCTGCCAGGACCGCCCCCAGGTTGGCCGTCGATTGCTCGATCGCCGCCCCCATCCTCTCCAGCGACACCTCGCGGTGAACGGCTCGCTTCTCCGTCATGATATGGCGTTCGACCAGACGCGCCAGATTGTTGGCCAGTATTTTTCGCAGCCAGGCCAGAAATTCGCGCTCCGACTCGCCGCGAAACTGGGCAAAATCGCGGTGGGCCTCCAGGAACGTCTCCTGGACCACGTCGGAGGGACTCACGCGAGCACGAAGCTTCGCGTTCAGTTGTGCCGACGCCAGCAAACGGAGATAGTTGCCATACAACTGCAGAAGCGGTCCCAGAACAGCGTCGGGAGCTGCCCGGGCATCTCTAAGCAGTTGCTGTGGATCGGGTTGCGAAACATTGCACATAGTGTCACCAACCCATTAGGCCGGATTCCGGGGTGCTTGTCACCCGGAGGTAATGAGGATTCTCGCAAATCACCTCTGTGGTGGGGATTCCGGATGAACCCCAAATATTCCAACACCACCACCCCCCAAGAAACCTCCCCAAATGTTCAACTTTCCTATTGAAAAATCCTGCCGGATTGCTATCATGTACGCATGATCACATGTACATCCGACCACCCAGCCGTCCGCCTCCTCACCGACCACCCCGACCGCTTCGCCCGACAAGGCGCCGTCGTCGCCTCCTGGCGCACCTACCGCGGGCGCCGCCTCGGACCCTACTACCGACTCGCCTGGCGCGAAACCGGCCGACAACGCTCCATCTACCTCGGCCCCGACGGCCCCCTCGTCGACGAAGTCCGCCGCTGCCTCCACCAGGCCCAGACCGCCCGGCGCCTCATACGAGAGCACCGCCGCAACCGGCAACTCTTCCGAGAAAACGTCGTCCGGCCCCTCGAACAGTACGTCAAAGAGATATTCCGCCTCTTCGGCAATGGCCTCTACGTCAAAGGCTCCGACATCGGCGGGGTCAAAACCGCCGGCCCTCGCCTCACCGCCGCCGACGTCCCTGAACACCTGATCCCAAAATTTCCCCTCCCATTCCCGTCCTTCCTCGCCAATCCCGCCTGCAACCCGACGCGTGAGCAAGGCCAACCCACCACCCCGACCCGTCAGCCAGGCCAACCCGACAGTAACCCGACGCGTGAGCGAGGACAATCAGACAGTAACCCGACGCGTGAGCGAGGACAACCCGACACCAACCCGACGCGTCAGCGACGACAGCACACTCCTTCCCCCTGCCACCAACATCACTCTCCGGAATTCCCCGACTTCGTTGACCAAAAACGCCCCCACCATCCACCTCTCGACCCCAAGCCGCGGCAAGCCCGCGACCCAACCTTCACAAACATGCGCGCACCATACGCACAAGTCCAAAAGACACTGAAGAAGTCGAGTTCATCCGGTGTGAGCGCAGGTTCCATCCTCGCCGCGGAGGAACGGTGCCTCGTCTCTTGTTGCCGACGCGTCTAAACGGTTGTTTGTCAAGCGGTTATGGCTGTCTTGCAGCAGAGAAGAGGCGACGGTACTCTTGGTGTACTTCGCACCCTACGCGAATGCCGGATGAACCACATGAAGGAGTCTGGATATGCTGCGTTCATTGACGACCCCCCTGGCGATTCTCGCGGCCTGGATCGCGATTGCGGTCGCCCAAACGGTCCTGGCGACCGATCGTCTGGAGGACGGCTTCCGCAACCCGCCGCCTGAGGCAAGGCCCGGCGTCTATTGGTACTTCATGGACGGAAACCTCACTCGCCAGGGCATGAGCGACGACCTGGAAGCAATGAAGGCGGCAGGGATCGGCAACCTGGTCTTTCTCGAAGTCAACGTCGGCGTTCCTCGCGGACCGGTCGATTTCCTCAGCGAGCCATGGCAGGATCTGTTCACGCACGCCGTCCGCGAAGCGGAGCGGCTGGGGATCGAAATCACCCTCGGTTCCGGGCCGGGCTGGGCCGGCAGCGGCGGCCCCTGGGTGAAGATGGAACAGTCGATGCAGCACCTGGTCGCCTCGTCGGTCGACGTCAAGGGGCCGGCCAGGTTCGATGCCGTGCTGCCCCGTCCCGAACCGCGGGAACCGTATTTCGGCCGGCGTCCCATGTCGGAGGAGATGCTCGCACAATGGGAGTCGTTCTACGAAGACGTGGCCGTGCTGGCCTTCCCCACCCCGACCGCCGAAGGCACGGTCGCCGACGTCGACGAGAAGGCGCTCTACTACCGCGCCCCCTATTCCTCGCGCCCGGGAGTGAAACCCTACCTGCCGGCTCTTGCCCATTACCAGGAACCGCCGTCCGCCGCGGTCGTCGCCCCAGACCAGATTCTTGACCTGACCGATCGGCTCGGCGCCGAGGGTCGCCTCGACTGGCAGATCCCCGCCGGCAATTGGACTGCGATGCGATTCGGCCGCCGCAATAACGGCGCCACCACGCGCCCGGCGCCTCAGCCCGGACTGGGATTCGAATGCGACAAACTCGACGCCGGGGCCTTCGACGCCCACTTCGACCACTATGTAGGCAAGTTACTCAACAAGGTAGGCCCCCGCGAAAAAGACCGGGGCTGGACGACGTTGCACATCGACAGTTGGGAAATGGGAGCCCAGAATTGGACCGGTGCGTTTCGAAAAGAGTTTCGCCGGCGTCGGGGTTACGATCTGCTTCCCTTTCTGCCCACCTACACCGGCCGAATCGTCGGCAGCCTGGAGTTGAGCGAGCGTTTCCTGTGGGACGTGCGACTGACGGCCCAGGAACTGGTGCTCGAGAATCATGCGGGGCGTCTCAAGGAACTGGCCCGGAAGCACGGATTCGGACTCTCCATCGAACCCTACGACATGAATCCCTGTTCCGATCTCGACCTGGGCAGCGTCGCCGACGTGCCCATGTGCGAGTTCTGGAGCGAAGGCTACGGCTTCGACACGTCCTACAGTTGCCTGGAATCGACGTCGATTGCCCACGTCCTGGGCCGCCCCGTCGTTGCGGCCGAGGCCTTCACCGCCAACAGTCGCGAAGCCTGGAAGCTCTTCCCGGGAGCCGTGAAGAACCAGGGCGACTGGGCCTTCTGTATGGGGATCAACCGCTTCGTCTACCACACCTTCGCCCACAAGCCGCAGGGACGCCGGCCGGGCATGGTCATGGGGCCTTACGGCGTGCACTGGGATCGAGGGCAAACCTGGTGGCCCATGGCGTCGGCCTACCACCAGTACATCACCCGCTGCCAGTTCATGCTGCGGCAGGGGCGGAGCGTTGCCGACATTCTCTACCTGACTCCGGAAGGCGCACCCCACGTCTTCCGGCCGCCGCCGTCGGCGTTGCAGGGGACGGGCAGCATTCGCGATCGCCGGGAGTACAACTTCGACGGCTGCTCGCCCACGACCTTGATCTCCAAAGCAAGCGTTCGCGATGGCCGCATCGTCTTCCCCGGAGGTGCAGCCTACCGCTTGCTGGTCCTGCCGGCATTCGAAACCATGACCCCGCCCCTGCTCGGGAAGATCAAGGAACTGGCGGAAGCCGGGGCGACGATCGTCGGCCCGCCGCCCCAGAAGTCGCCGAGCCTGGTCGACTATCCGCAATGCGATCGGAACGTTGCTGAACTGGCCGCCGAACTCTGGGGACAAACGACTCCGCCCACCGACGTAGTCCGACGCAAGGTCGGCCGTGGGGCGATCGTTTGGGGTGGCGATCTCGTCGTTACTCCGCCCGGCAAGCCTGTGCCCCAGCCGATCGAACGCGCCCGTTGGATCTGGTATCCGGAGGGTAACCCGGCGGCGGCCGCCGCTCCGGGCAGTCGCTACTTCCGCCGGGACTTCTCTATCCCGAGCGGGAAAAGCATCCGTGGCGCACGGCTCCAGATCACGGCCGACAACTCCTGTCGAGTCTGGCTGAACGGACATCCGGCCGGCCAGGCCGACAACTTCCACGTGGCCTCTACGAGCGACGTCACGGACCTGCTGACGCCGGGTGACAACCTGTTGGCCGTGGACGCCGCCAACGGCGGCGACAGCCCGAACCCGGCAGGGCTCATTGCCGGTCTGCGAGTCGAGTATGGCGACGGTGATACTCTCGAATTGGTCACCGACGGCGATTGGCAGGCAGCTCGCGAAGTGGGTGGTCAATGGCCCGCTTCCGCAGAATCGATCGACGACTGGGTGGGAGCGAAGGACCTCGGACCGATCGCGATGGCTCCGTGGCGGCTGGAACCGGCACCGGAAACGTGCCCTGACCTCTACCCGCACTACGAAGCGACCGCCCGGCTGCTGACCGGAATGGAGGTGCCCCCCGACTTCGAAGCAGAGGGACCGATTCGCTACACCCACCGGCAGGCAGACGACTGGGATCTCTACTTCGTCGCGAACCGGACGGCCGAGACGGTCGAAACGCCCTGCGCCTTCCGCCTCGAAGGCAGACAGCCCGAGTTGTGGGATCCGCTCACCGGAGCCATTCGCGATCTGCCGCAGTTTCTGGAACATGCAGGACGGACCACCGTGCCCATGCGGTTCGAGCCGCACCAGAGTTTCTTTGTCTTGTTTCGAAGTGGCAGGCCGAGCCCAGACGGCAAGATGAGCGAGACCGAGAACTTCCCCATCCCCACAAGCGTTGGCGAAATCGGCGGACCTTGGCAGGTGAACTTCGATCCGGAATTGGGCGGACCCGGCGAGGTGACGTTCCCTGTGCTGGAAGACTGGACCCAACGATCGGAACCGGAAATCAAGCACTTTTCCGGAATCGCCACCTACCGCACTACCTTCGACTTGCCGCCCGGAACCGCATCGGAGGAACAAAAGCTCTTGCTTGATCTGGGTGTAGTTCACAATCTGGCCCGGGTGCGGCTGAACGGGCAGGATCTCGGCGTCCTCTGGTGTGCACCCTGGCAAGTGGACATGACCGGCGCGGTGCAGGAGCGAGACAATCGGCTCGAGATCGAGGTGGCCAACCTGTGGCCCAATCGGTTGATCGGCGATCAGGCCTTGCCGCCCGAGCAGCGGATCGGTTGGACGACCTTCGAACCGTACAAGGCAGATTCGCCGCTACTGTTGTCAGGGCTGCTGGGACCGGTGAGCATCCGGACCGTGAGACAAACCTGCTCGGTGGACCGCGGGGACGTCACCGTCACGGCCTTGAGATGCTGTGAACGGATTGAACCGGTCCGCGTTGACAATCCGGCGCCGACATTCTCCTGGCAATTACAGAGCGACCGAAGAGGTGTCCACCAGACCTCCTACCAGATACTCGTCGCCTCAGACCCCGAACTTCTGAACTCGGGTGCCCCGGACCTGTGGGACAGTGGCCGCGTGGAATCCGGGCAATCGCAGTATGTACAGTACGACGGGCAGCCGTTGCACTCGTCACGGCGCTATTTCTGGACCGTGCGCGTTTGGGATGACCGTGACGCGGAGTGCAGCCGCTGCCAACCGGCGACCTTCATCACCGGGCTGCTGGACGACTCCGACTGGCAGGCGAAGTGGATCACCATGGAACGAACCGACACGGATCCTTTGCCGATCTTCCGAAAGTCTTTTCGGCTGGCCAAACCGGTGTCGCACGCGGTGATTCACGTCTGCGGTCTGGGCCAATACGAACTATCGATCAATGGGCAGCGGATCGGCAACCGAGAAATGGATCCCGGCTGGACCAACTATCGAAAGACGTGCCTCTACAGTTCCTACGACGTGAGCGACTCGTTCAAACCGGGCGAAAATGTGATCGCCGTGATGCTCGGCAACGGCATGTACAATGTGGGCGGAGGGCGGTACGTGAAGTTCACCGGCACCTTCGGGCTGCCGAAACTCGTCTGCCAGATGCATCTGACCTCTGCCGACGGCACGTCGGAGATCGTTCGATCGGATGAAACCTGGAAGTGCTCCCTCGGCCCGATCCTCTTCTCGTGCATCTACGGAGGCGAGGACCGCGATGCGAGACGCGAGCCGCCAGGCTGGAATGCCCCCGGCTTCCAGGACCAAGATTGGACGCCTGCCGTGGTGTGCGAGGGTCCGGGTGGCCGCCTGGCAGCCCAATCGGCCCCGCCGGTCACGGTGGCCGAGAAGTTGCCGGCCACCGCAATCACACGTCTGGACGATGGGCACTACGAGGCCGATTGTGGCTGGAACCTGTCGGCACGACCGTTCGTCCGAGTCCAAGGCAAACCGGGGGATCAGGTGACGATCACCTGCGCCGAAAGACGCGGCAATCCCTGGCAGGGGCACTCGTACACGTATACCCTCCGCGGCGAGAGGAGTTCCGAAGGCGAGGTCTTTCGCCCGCGGTTCACCTTCTTCAGCTTCCAGTACCTCTACATCTCCGGTGTCGATGTTGCGGGCGATGCGTCCGGGAACTCCGAACGCCCCTTGTTGATCGAGGCAGGCAGCGAGTTTCTCACCAGTTCGGCTCAGGCAGCGGGCGGCTTCGCCTGCTCCAACAACCTGCTGAACGATATCGACGCCATGATCGCACGTTCGGTGCGGAGCAACCTGCAGAGTGTGCTGACCGACTGCCCTCACCGGGAGAAACTGGGCTGGCTCGAAGTGGCTCATCTGATGGGCCCTTCGATTCTCTATCGCTACGACGCCCAGGGCCTCTTTCGCAAGATCTGCCGCGACACGACCGAGTCGCAACTCGAAAGCGGCATGGTGCCCGACATTGCACCGGAGTACACGCGATTCAAGAACGGGTTCTTTGAATCTGCCGAGTGGGGCAGCGCATGCGTGCAGTTGCCCTGGCTTCTCTATCGCTGGTATGGCGACCGTGCGATCCTGGCCCGGCAATACGAAACTATGGCCAAGTACGTTCGCTACCTGGCCGATACCCGAAACGATGCCGGACTGGCCAGGCCGGGACTGGGCGACTGGTACGATTGGACGCCGGAGAAAGGCCACGTCGGTCCCTCGCAGTTGACGCCGCCGGAATTGCCTGCGACGGCCTTTCTCTACGACAATGCGCGAATCATGGCTCGGGTTGCCGGGCTGACTGGCCATGAGGCAGATGTGGCTCCGTTCGAGCAACTCGCGGAACAGGTCCGGCATGACTTCGTCGCGGCCTACTACGACCGGGACTCCAAGAGCGTCTCCACCGGGTCCCAGGCCGCCCTGGCGACCGCGCTGTTCTTCGACCTGGTGCCGGAAGAGGATCGGCAACCGGTCCTGGCCAATCTCGTCGCCGAATTGGAACGATCGGGATACCGCCAATCAACCGGCGAGGTCTGTTTCAGGATGCTGCTCCAGACCTTGGCGGACGCCGGACGTTCCGACCTCGTCTTTCGTATGCTCAACCGCGCCGGCCCCCCCGGGTACGCTCACATGCTCCAACTCGGCTTCAAAACACTCTCCGAACGCTGGGACAAGCCCGGCGCTTCGATGAACCACTGCATGTTCGGCCATGCACAGGAGTGGTTCCAGAAATCGATCGTCGGCATCCGACAGGCCCCCGACTCCGTCGGCTTCAGGCATCTCGTCCTGCGACCCGAACCGGTCGGCGACTTGGCGTCCGCCTCGGGTCATTTCGACAGTCCCTACGGCCGAATCGAGAGTCGCTGGAAGATCGCCGATGGACAATTCGACTGGCATCTTCGTGTGCCTCCCGGTACGATCTCGGAGATCCATGTGCCCACATTGCACCCCGAGGGGGTGTTAGAAAGCGGGAGATCGGCAATCGAGTCGAAAGGAATCTCCCTGCTGCGTGTGGTGAACGACAGCGATGATTCGGTCGGCATCCGCCGAGCGGTCTTCGTCGTTGGTTCGGGAGAGTATCGGTTCCTCAGCCCGATCGGAAAGACTCGGGAATCCGCCGGACGAGATCGCTGACGGTTCGGGAAGCCGTCCATAACCGCCCAGGAAGACATGTCATGTGGATGAAAAACCGCCTGTTTCAGAAACTCGGAGGTGGCAGACTGGAGCGATTTGGGCTGGGGCTTTGGTCATCTCTGCAACTGACGGCCCTGAAGTCCCGCAAGGACCAGGAGATCGTTGCCCTTCTGCAGGAGATCCGCCGCGCAGGGCGCTCGCTGTGCAGCGCCTTCGAACTCTATCTGATCTACTCGGCCGCCCGAGCTCAAAGCCGGCGACCAGGGGCCATGGCCGAGGTCGGCGTCTACCGAGGCGCGTCGGCAAGGCTGATCTGTAAGGCTAAAGGCGACAAACTCTTGCGCCTCTTCGACACCTACGAAGGACTGCCGGAAAGCAGCAAGGAGGATCGAGGCGTTCACAAAAAGAGCCAATACGCATGTAGCCTGGAGGATGTGCAGGCCTATGTCAACGGTTTTGCGAATGTGCATTTCCACAAGGGCCTGTTTCCCGATTCGGCTGAGGGGGTGGAGGAGAACGAGTACTGCTTCTGCCACTTCGACGTCGACTTGTACGAAGGAACGAAGGCCTGCCTGGAGTACTTCTATCCACGCATGGTGTCCGGCGGGATCATGATCTCCCATGACTACGGGCTTCTGGCCGGCGTCGAACAGGCCTTCCAGGAATTCTTCGCAGATAAACCCGAGGGGATCATCGATATGCCGACCACCCAGTGCATGGTTGTCAAACTGTAACGGGAAGTGGCAGATCGCAGTCGCTCCTGACCCAGACTCTCCTGAATTACCCACCTTGCCTGTGGTCCTTGATTTACACATGAGGGCTACGCAACCAACACGGATTTCACACGCGGCCCGCGCGTCATTCCCTCGCAGGCGGGAATCCAAACAGCACCATCGGGGGATCCGCATCTCTGTTGGCGATTCTGACGCGATCTGATACAAGTGGTCTTCTGACGCACGATGTTCGTGCAGACCGTGCAAGGACGCCGTATGAAGGATGAATCAAGGATGAAGAGCTTCGGCAGGGTCATTCGTCTTGCCTTGCAGTATCGGTTCTCAGTCGTCGCATCGCTGTTCTGCGCACTGACGGTCGGACTGTTGTGGGGAGGCAACATCACCGTCGTCTATCCGTTCGTGGAGGTCGTATTCAAAGGTGAATCTCTCCACGATTGGGTGGACGCGCAGATCGCGGACTGCCGAGCGAAACAGGCTGTAGCCTCGGCTACGATCGCCCGTACGACCGCAGCATTGAAGACGTCCTCCGAAGCAGACAAAGCCCGCGTGCAGAGCGAGCTGAACGCGACCCTGTCGCAACTGAAGAAGGAACGTTGGACCGAGCGGGCCTATCTGTGGGCGGAACCGGCGATCAAGCGTTATCTTCCCGACGACGCCTTTCTGACGCTGGTGTTTCTGATCGGTTTCGTCTTTCTGGGAACCGTGCTCAAAAGCCTGTTCACCATCGCCCATACGATTCTGGTGGGACGATTGACGCAACTGGCGATCTTCGACCTGCGCAAACAGTTCTTCCGCCGCACGCTGCGAATGGACCTGAGCACGTTCACCAACGAAGGTTCCGCCGACCTCATGAGCCGTTTCACCCACGACATGGAAAGCCTGAGTGAAGGCCTGTCCGTGATGTTCGGGAAACTCATCCGAGAACCCATCAAGGGGGTCGCCTGCCTGGTCGGTGCGGCCCTGGTCTCCTGGAGATTGCTGGTCCTCACCCTGCTCGTCGTCCCGATTGCCGCGATCACCATTCGTTGGCTGGCCAGGACCCTGAAGCGGGCCAACCGCCGGGCCATGGAAGGGATGGCCCAACTCTACACCACGCTCGAAGAAGTGTTCCGCGGCATCAAGGTCGTCAAAGCGTTCACCATGGAACCGCAGGAACGCAACCGCTTTCACAACGACAGCAAGAAGTACTACAAGTGCTCGATGCGAATCGTTCGATACGACTCGCTCTCCCACCCGCTCACCGAAGTCCTCGGAATCGCCACCATCAGCCTTGCCATGCTCGCCGGAGCCTATCTGGCGATTACCAAACAAACGCATCTCTTCGGCATCCCCATGGCCTCCCAACCGCTCAGCCTGGGGTCGTTGTTGTTGTTCTACGCCCTGCTGGCCGGAGCCGCCGATCCCGCCAGAAAACTCTCCGACATCTTTGCCAGGCTGCAGCGAGCCGCTGCCGCCAGCGACCGCATCTACACCATGCTCGACCGCGAACCCAAGGTCTGCGACCCGCCGAATCCCCGCCCCCTGCTCCGGCACCACAAGAGCCTGGTCTTCGATGGAGTGACTTTCGCATACACACCCGGTCGCCCCGTACTCCAAAATATCAACCTGGAAATCCAGTTCGGCGAAACGATCGCCATCGTGGGAGAGAGCGGTTGCGGCAAGAGCACCCTCGCCAACCTGTTGCCCAGGTTCGCCGATCCCGACCAGGGGACGATTCGGCTCGACGATGTGCCGCTCCCCGAATTCCGACTCCGCGATCTTCGCGGCCAGATCGGCCTCGTGACCCAGGAACCGGTCCTTTTCGACGACACCGTGTTGGAGAATATTCGGTACGGCTCGCCCCAGGCCACGCGAGAGCAGGTGATCGAAGCGGCCAAGCAGGCCCACGCCCACTGGTTCATCGAACACGAACTGGCCGACGGATACGAAACGGTCGTGGGCCCCATGGGCGGACAGCTTTCCGGCGGACAGCGGCAACGCATTGCCCTCGCACGTGCCATCCTTCGAGATCCCGCTCTGCTCTTGCTCGACGAGGCGACCAGCCAAATCGATCTAAGTAGTGAGCAAATCATCCAGCGGGTTCTGGAACACTTCAAACAAGGACGAACGACGATTATCATCACCCACCGTCTGGGTGCCCTCACCCTTGCCGACCGTATCGTCGTCATTCAAGACGGGCGTATTCTCGACGTGGGCACCCACGACGAGTTGATCGCCAGGTGCGACTTCTACGCCCGGTTGCACCAGATCGACGGCCTTGACCTGCGAGAGAGTGCGTGACCCAAAGGGGACCAGAAGACACTGCCAATCCGTCCCCACAAAGAGGCCCCGCGAAGAAGCGCCCTCGGCAACCCTCCGAACCTTTGGCACGCCGTTTGCTCCTAAAGAATAGCGTCTCTGTTTCATGCAGAGCAGTCACCCCCCCAGAGATCCAGCGGCCCACCCGGGCCGCTGGATTTTGGAACAGAGAAGAGGCAAATCTCGCTATCCTTCTGGGGCCGGTTAGCGGAAGAGGCGCGATACAGAGATCGGAGGATCTCCGTCGTACTGCGGGCTTTCGACGACGGGAGGAAGTGCCAACTTCCGAGTAGTTAGAGGCGAGCTGCTGGCAAGCGACTTCGGACGCCGGCAGCTCGCCTGTTTTATTTCGCTACAGCAAAATCGTACATATGTATGATCTTGCAACACTCAAACCGCCAAGTTCGTGCTACGGAGCGCGTGGTGAGCAGGGCGAAGCTGGCAGTTGGCTGAGATTATCTTGGGGGGACGATTGCAGGTTGCGGATCGGGCGGGATTCGATCCAGAACGAAGCGTCGCACATTCCAGAACTGTTCGTAATGCCCCGTGAGGGTTATGATAGGGTTGGCGTTGGGCACCGGGGAGCGAGTGAAACTCCCATTCTGTCCGGCCGGGTGACATCCATTGGCAACACCACTGCCCAAACGATCGGGAACTCTGCGTCCCGTGCTCTGGCTGGCCATTCCCGTCCTCTTGGAACAGGTGCTGGCCATGCTGGTCGGCTTTTCCGATCGCATCCTCACCGGTCACTATCTGGAAACCTCGCATCTGGCCGCGATCAACCTGATGGCCTATGTCCTATGGCTGATGTACGAAATGTTCGCCGTGGTTGCCATCGGGGGAACGGCCATGGTCGCACGGTTCTACGGCGCGGGTAATCTCGAGAACGCCCAACGAGTCACCAACCAGGCTCTTCTCGTCGGGGCGGTGATGTCTGCCGCAGCAACGCTTTTCTGGGCGCTGGGCGGGGCCTGGGCGGTCAGACTGCTTCAACTCGAAGGCGCAGCCGCGGATCAGTCGCTGCAATACATACACTACTGCCTGCCCGTCGTCCCGCTCATGATGATCCAAGCCGTAGGGATTGCCTGTCTCCGCGGGGCGGGAGACATGACGGCGGGCCTCGTCACGATGGCAATTGTGAACGTTGTGAACATTGCCGTCAGTTGGGCTCTGGTGTTGGGTATCGGGCCGTTGCCTGCCCTCGGGTGGAGCGGGATAGCAATTGGCACCGCGAGCGGGTTTGGAATTGGCGGATTGATCGTCCTTCGACCTCTGGTTCGCGGACGCAGCGGGCTGGCCCTGCGCCGCGAGTTCCTCTGGCCCGACCGGGACATGATTCGCCGGCTGTTGCGAATCGGACTGCCGGGCGGAGCGGATACGCTGTCGGTGATTACCTGCCAACTCTGGTTCGTCTCGATCGTCAATCGGTTGGGCGACGTGGCGACGGCGGCACACGGAGTCGCCATCGGGATCGAATCGGTCGCGTTCCTGCCCGGCGTGGCATTTCAGGCGGCGGCGGCCACCTTGGCCGGCCAGTACCTGGGGGCCGGCGACCACCAGAAGGCCACGCGAAGCGTCGTCGTGGCGTGCCTGGTGGGCGGCGGCCTGATGGCAACGGCCGGATCGCTCTTCTTCACTCTGTCGCGTCAACTCCCCTACCTGTTCCTGTCGGCCGAGCACTCGGATGTTGCGGCCATGGCCGCAACGCTTCTGAGGATCGTCGGGCTGGCCGTGCCGGCGTTGGCGATCACCATGATCCTCAGTGGCGCCCTCCGCGGGGCGGGCGATACGCGCTGGCCCCTGCTCTTCTCGCTGGTCGGCATGCTCGGAGTTCGCCTGCCCCTGGCCTACTGGTTTGCCCTCGAGTCGTTTCGCCTCCCGTTCGCCGGAATCGTTGTGATCGGATGGAACTTGGGCGTTGTCGGTGCCTGGTATGCTATGGGGGCCGATCTGGCCGTCCGAGCGGCGCTTATTCTCTATCGTTTTTCCCACGGAGGCTGGCGGTGGATTCAGGTGTGAATTGCATCTTCCCCCCCTCCTGACAACCGCCTGAAGAAGGTACTATGAGGATTCGTCTTCGCTGAGATTCGGCAATGTGAACCGCATTGCCCCCGGGACAGGGGGCGGCAACGTGTCGGAGGCTGCCACCTATGCTTGATACTCGCCCGGAGGTCTCTCAGTGGACCGTCACCGATGCGGCCGAATCTTACGAGATCGCGCGATGGGGAAACGGCTATTTTTCGATCAACGAACTCGGGCACGTTGCCGTGCACCCGAATCGTTTTCCGGAACACGCCGTCGACCTCAAGCAGTTGGTCGACCGCCTCGAAGCCCGAGGAATCCAGGCCCCGGTCCTGATCCGCTTTGCCGACATCCTTCGTGACCGGCTGACCCAGATTCGCAACGCCTTTTCCGCCGCGATCGAGGAGCAGGGCTACCGCGGCCAGTACCGTTGCCTGTATCCGATCAAGGTCAATCAGCAGCGGCAGGTGGTCGAAGAGGTCGTGCAGTTCGGCCGCCCCTTCGGCTACGGGCTGGAGGCCGGCAGCAAGCCGGAACTTCTCACGGTCATCGCCATGGCCGATGACGAAGTCCCCATCGTCTGCAACGGGTTCAAGGACGACCGGTTCATCGAGACGGCACTTCTGGCCCAGAAGATCGGCCGGCAGGTCTTCGTGGTCGTCGAGAAATTCACCGAACTGGAACTGATTCTACGCTACTCGGAGCAACTGGGGGTCCGACCCACGATCGGCATGCGCGTCAAGCTGGCCGCGAGCGGGTCCGGCCGGTGGCAGTCGTCGAGCGGTTACCGGTCGAAGTTCGGCCTCACGGTGAGCGAGGTTCTGGACGCTCTGGCGCTGCTCAAGACCCGGGGAATGGAAGACTGCTTCAAGCTGCTGCACTTCCATATCGGCAGCCAGATCACCAACATTCGCCACGTCAAGGCGGCGCTCAACGAGGCGGCTCGAATCTACGTGGACCTCGCCCGCAACGGGGCCGGCCTGGAATACCTCGACGTGGGCGGCGGATTGGGGGTCGACTACGACGGCTCCCAGACCAACTTCGAATCGAGCGTCAACTACACGCTTCAGGAGTACGCCAACGACGTCATCTACCACGTGCAGACGGTGTGTGACGACGCCGAGGTTCCCCATCCCACGATCTTGTCCGAGAGCGGGCGCGCCGTCGTCGCCTATCACAGCGTCCTCGTCTTCAACGTGCTCGGCGTTTCCACTCGAGCCGGCATTCAGGTTCCCGACCAGGTGGACGAGGATTTTGAACAGCCCGTGCACACCCTCTTCGAGACCTACCACGACCTGACGGTGCGAAACATCCTCGAGAGTTATCACGACGCCCAGCAGGCCCTCGACATGGCCATGAGCCTTTTCGGAGGCGGCTATCTGCCGCTGGAGCAGCGCAGCCAGGCGGAGAATCTGTTTTGGGCAATCTGCCGAAAGATCCAGCGGCTGGTGGAGCACATGGACGAACTGCCCGAGGAGTTGGCGCGACTCGACGCCATGCTCAGCGAGACCTACTTCTGCAACTTCTCCCTGTTTCAGTCGATGCCCGACAGTTGGGCCGTGAAGCAGCTCTTCCCGGTCATGCCTATCCACCGGCTTGACGAAGAGCCGACCCACCAGGCGGTTATTGGCGACATCACGTGCGATTCCGACGGCAAGATCGACCGCTTCATCGACCGCCGCGACGTCTGCCGGACCCTGCAGCTCCATGGGTTCGACGGCAGCCCGTACTACCTGGCGGCCTTTCTCGTCGGGGCCTACCAGGAAATCCTCGGCGATATGCACAACCTATTCGGCGACACGAACGCAGTTCACGTCTCCATGGAACTGGACGGCCAGGTGAGCGTCGAGACGGTGGTCGAAGGCGATACGGTCCGCGAGGTCCTCCACTACGTCCAGTTCGACGCCGACGCCCTGTTCTCCAAGATGCAGACCGCCGTGGAACGCGCCATCCTCGCCAATCGCGTCGACGACCGACAGGCCGGCCGGCTCCTTCGCTTCTACCGAGCCGGACTCGAGGGCTACACCTACCTCGAGGATCCGCTTGCCTAGTACACGCTGTCCCACGGGTCCGCCGGGGCGACCGACTCGTGCCTTGGGTGGCGGGTCTCGTTCGTGCTGAACACGCGAATCGCCGGCTGGTCCTGGTAGACGCACACGTGCTCGCACACTCCGCAGCCGATGCACAGATCAGGATCGACGTGAGGTTGCTTGAGCAGGACTGCCTGGCCGTTCCGGTCTCGGATTTCGACTTCGAGGAAGTAGATCGCCTTGTCGGGGACGGGGCAGTGTTCTTCGCACACCATGCATTCCCGCCCGTAGGCGTAGGGAATGCATCGCGACACGTCCAACGAGGCCAGCCCGATCTTGGCCTGCTGCTTCTCCTCAATCGCGAGCGGTTGAATGGCCTCGGTGGGGCAGATCTGTCCGCAGAGGTTGCAGTCGTAGTCGCAATAGCCGATGCGCGGCACCAACCTCGGGGTCCACAGCCCTTCAAGGCCGGCTTCAGTGAGCGCCGGCTGCAGACCGCCGGTGCGGCACACCTTCATGCACATGCCGCAGGCCGTGCACCGCTGGAGAAACTCGCGTTCAGGGCGAGCGCCCGGTGGACGCAGAAGGGCCGGGTTGTAGCGCGTCTCCGTATCCAGTCCCCGCGCCAGCGGGTTGGCTCGCATCATCGCCAGCGTGACCAGGCCGCCCACGGCCGCCCCCATGGTAGCCCGTTTCGAAAGATCGATACCTTCACCGGCCCGCTTTCTGCGCCATGGCCAGACCAGCCGGAATGCCAGGGCATCGCGGCCGCAGGAGTCGGTACAGTTCAGGCAGCCGAAGCACTCGGCCGACTTCCATTCGTGGCCCGGCTTCGCGGCGGCGGCCCCATGGCACGCCATTCCGCACAGCCCGCACTCATTGCACTCCTCCTGGCCGACGGCTCGCCGCAGCAGCGGCCGCCACGACAACAACCCCAGCAGCGCTCCCAGCGGGCAGAGATATCGGCACCAGAACCGGCGCCGGTACCCGTTGAGAAGCACGATCGCCACAAAAACAGCAACAATCAGCCCCGTGTGGAGAAACGCCTGCCCTGGAACCACAAACACGTGTCTGCCCAAGAACTCGTAGACCGGCTCGGTGACCTGCTTCAACCGCCACGCCCCAACGCCGGGATCGGCCTCGAAGACGGCCGTCGCACCTTCCTCGACGGCCCACTGGGCGCTGGGGGACAGAACCGTGGTCGTGGTCCGGTACAGCAGCACCAACGGGTCCATGATGGTGACCCAGTGACAGCCCACGGCGGCCATGACCAGCAGTCCGGCCAGCAGGTAGTACTTGCCCCGTTGCCAGGGCGACCACTGGTCGCGGCGTTTGGGGTGGCGCTGCCAGCCGTCGAAGAATCGTCCCGCAATGTCGTGGATGGTGCCCAACGGGCAGGCCCAGCCGCAGAACACACGCCCCAGAAGCACGGTGATCGCGACCAGCACCAGCGCCCAAAGCATCGCCGACACCACGGCGTGGGCTGCCAGCCAGGTGGCGGCCAGGATCAGCGGGTCCGCCAGGAAGAAGGCCCCAAGCAGCGGGCCGCTCTCGGCTTTCACGCCGGGGCCTGCCAGGACGATCAACCCGAAGAACAGCAGCAGAAACGCGATCTGCACCACCCGCCGTGCGTGCGTGGCGCGAAAAATCCCGCGGCGCCGGCTCATGAGACCGTGAGCTCCTTCAGGTTCAGCGAGCGGTAGTCGATGGTGCCCAATCCGACCTCGTGGCCCTTGGCGACGGAGCCGATCTCGGCAGGCTTCTTACCCATCAATTCGGCGCCCCATGCATCCAGGGCGACGATATCCGTGCCGGCGGCGACGGTGCCTTTGACCTGCACGTCGGCGAGGTTGCCCCCTTTCGGGCCGTGCGCCGCGAGGGTCCGCACGGCGTCCAGCACACAGAGCCGCGGCTTCATGTACCGCGTCAGGTCGGCCAGGCACGTGGGGATCGCCTGGTGGAAGGACTTTCGGTTGTCGATCACCCCCATGTAGTTCTTCATGCACATGGTGAGCGTTGCCAGACCGTGGTGTTTGACGATCGGCACGTTGATCACCAGGTCGCAGTCGATAATGGCGGGATAGATGGGGATGGACTTGACCCGCTCTCCCTTGATGTCGGTGTCGCGGAACCGGCGAGAGTCGAGAAACACGACTTCGGCCCCCAGCGGTGCAACGGCCGCGGCGATGCCGCTGTTCTGGTACGTGTTTCGGGCCAGATCGCACGGGTTGTCGCCGACCTTGACCGTTTTGGCTCCAGCGTCGAAGCAGAGACGCACGATGGTGGCGACCACGTCCGGGTTCGTATTGGCGGCCTGTTCCGGGGAGCGGTCCCAACCGATGTTCGCCTTGACCCACACGACGTCGCCCTTGCTCACGAAACGTTTCAATCCACCGAGTCCCTCGATGGCGGCCTCGGTCAGCTTGACGGCCGCACTGCGGATCTGCTCCGCGGTCAGCGCCTCGGGTTTCTCCCAGCGGGCGATGGTCATGTCTGCCGGTTTCACATCGTCCGCGGCCTGCGCGGTCAGAAGACTCTCCATTCCAAAGGCCGACGTGCCCGCGATTGCCGCCGAGCGGGCCAGGAAATCTCTGCGGGATGGATTGCTCATGACAGGAACCTCCTTACGTGATGGAAAACGGCGGAATGGTTATGCCGGCGGCGGGGAGACGGAATGCAAACCATTGCTTGCCGCTGCGACATGCCGCAGCGATCTTGCCCCATCGGTCGGCTTACCCCGCACCAGCCCACAATAACCGGTCGCAATCCGCGCTGCAAGCCTCCAGGGCACGGGAGCAGGAGAGCTGCGAAGTCCTCTTGTGGCAAGAGAAGTAGCAGGCACGCTCCGATCGCCGCTGGCGGGAAATCGGGATTTCTGGCAGTTCTGCGGACGGCACGGCGGAGCGTGCC
The DNA here is from genome assembly GCA_012719125.1 of Planctomycetaceae bacterium. Classification (GTDB taxonomy): domain Bacteria; phylum Planctomycetota; class Planctomycetia; order Pirellulales; family Thermoguttaceae; genus JAAYAY01. Next base: position 69,229 of record JAAYAY010000281.1, read on the forward strand.
TGCTACTCTGCAATTCCCCCGGGGCACGGGAGAGGGTGACTGAATCGAATGGGGGCGGAGCAAGCGTTGCCATACGTCTGGTCCGTGACTGCCGCTCGATTACGGAGTGACAAACAGCGTCTGTTTGTCGGCAACAAGGATGGGCGAATCGTAACAGGGTATGGCCTTGAAACGGTGAACGTCTCCCTCGTGTTCCCAGTGCGTGGGAGGGATTTCGTACACGGCGCCCGTCCGCAGGTCGACGTAGACCGGCTGCGTGAACCGGCCGCGGGAGAATACGAAATCGACCGGCGTCTTCGCATTCTCATTCGAGGGGATCTGGTCGTGGAACCACACCGTCACAATCTGACCGCCCGAGCCCTTGTGTTCGTAGCCATACACCGACAAGGGGAGGTCGGCGTGCCCGATCTCGACCGGGTAGTCAACGATTCGCGTTAGCCGGTCGTCGAAAACCGAAGCAAGGTACTGAACGGCGAAGTAAGCCGGCTTGGGATATTCGACCGTCCGATCGTCGCGCGCTCTGAGCAACCCTTTGCGGTTCATTTCGTCGGGGTACTTCATGTCGATAATGCCGAAAACCGACGACGGCTTGTCGCGGCCCAGATCGGCGAGCAGGCGGCGCAGCACGTGTTTCGCCTGAATCAGTTCGGTCCACGGGTAGCGGTTCATGGCTCGCGTTTCGCACCACTCGGACGGGCATCCCGCCTCGCCCTGCCGAATGACAATCCGATCGGAATACTTGCGGACCACCTTTTCCAGTTCGATCTCCGGTTCGTTCGGGTCGGGATTCTTCTGGTGGCGGTGGTGCGTGACCTGATCGACCAGATGCAGCTTGTCTTGCTCCGCAAGGACGGCCAGCACCTTGTCGGCGTACTTGTAGTCGACGCCGCTCCCGAGGGACATGGCGAGGATGGTGGCCCGGGGTTGGATGGAGCGAATCGTTTCGGCGGTTCGAATGACCAGCCGTGCATAGTCGCCGGGAGCAACTCGGTAATTCGGCTCGTTCCACACCTCCCATTCGCAGATCACGTCCTTGTATCGCTCCACATTGGCCTCGACCCACTTCACCCACGCTTCGAGCGCCTCCGCGGCGACGGGCACCCCGCCCATGAGTTTCGCCTCGCCGCCGCCCTCGTAGATCGGGTTGCCGTAACTCAGGCACATCCAGGGCGTCACGCCCCGTTTCGGCATGTCAAACACCACTTGGTCGAGCCAAGCGAAGTCGTACACACCCTTTTCCCGTTCGGTCTTGGCCCAGCCGGCCTGGATGCGGGCCTTCTTGACGCCCAACGGCCCCAGGTGCTCTTTCCAATTGTCGTAGATCGTGAAGTCGCGGTCCATGGTCTCCGCACCGACCGACCAATTCGACCCGGCAATCTCCTTCGCATCGCGAGGGGCGATCTTGCCGATTCGCGGGAACACGATTCCCTCATCCTCCTCGGCCTTCGTGGCGGGTGTGGACACACAGAGAATCGACAACATCAGCACAACGACGGCACGCATGGCAAGAATCCTCTCGTCAACATGAGTGAGCAAAGACATTCTATTCCTCTCCCTCGACAACGAGTTCAACGAGCGAAAGGGCATTGCAGGGCAATTCGATCTGCATTTGCACGGGGCCGTCGATCCGAAGTTGCCGCGGGTTCTCCAGCGGTTCCAGACCCATGCGGGCCTTGATTTGAACGATCTCCTCGGCTGACGGTTGCTCGGGACGGCCCAAATCGCGGAACACCGTGTAGGCGTTGCTGTGCGTCTCGTCTACCCGCCAGTGGTGCAGCGTCACGGAAGTTCCCGCCGGCCACGGGGTGTCGATTTCGAGTTCCACCGTGGCGCCGGGGCCCAGATTGTCGGGATGATCGTTGCGGAAGTGGGCCACCAGCACCGCCACCTGCCGCCGGTCATCGCGGGCGGCGACGACCGAAACCGGCCCATCGGCCGGATCGACCCGGCTGGAGACGAGTTCCTTGCCCAGCCTGGCGAGCATCCGGTAACCGTTCAGCAGGGGTTTGTCGAAGCCGCTGCGGGTCGCGGCGGTTCGCTTGCCCTCGAAGTCCCGCTGCCGCGCCACCTCGTAGCCCGAGAGGCAGAGGTACATATCGCCGATCCGCACGTCGTGGTTGAGTTTGAGATCGATCAACCGGGCGACGGCGGTGGCCAGGAACGCGGGGGCGTATTGTGAGTTGCGCACTTCGGCCAGGGGGCGGCGGTCCATGCCGGTTCCGCCGCCGGAGGTGACGCCCCATTCGGCGACGACGATCGGCACCCGGCGCAATTCCGGAAACTCGTCGCGAATCTTCACCAGCCGAAGTTGCTGCTCGAGCAGGTAGTCGACGCTCGGGTACTTACTCTGGCTGCTCCCGGCGGCGCCGTGGCCGCCGTAAGTATGGACGGTGATGAAGTCGATCGGCGAGCCGGTTTCGCCGGTGGCGCAGTTCTTGCCGCGGGCGATATGCTCCAACGTGTTGCGGAAGAGATGTGGGTTCTTGTAGATATTCCCACTCGACAGCGAGGGTCCGCCAATCGGAATCCGCGTGCTGACCGAACGGACGCCGGCGGCGAAGTGGTCGTAGAGCGACCAATACTCTTCGAGCTTGAAACGGCTGAAGCCGCCCAGATCCGGCTCATTCCAGCACGAGAATCGCCATGTGGCCGCTTCTTTTTCGCCGTAGCGTTCGATGACGTGGCGGGTGAAGTCGGCGCACACCTCCTGCCAGAGTCGGTAGTCTTTCGGCGCGCCGATATAGATCGGCTTGCCGTCGAGGAAGGGCCGCTTTCGCAGCAGGGACGGATCGGCGGCAATCTGGGCCGGCATGGAGAAGAACGCCACCGAGGGCTTGAGCCCCTCCTTGAGGATCAGATCGGCGCGGCGGTCGAAGTGATCCCAGCGGTAACCCACCGAGCCGTCGTCGCGGAGGTAGGCGGCGTCTTCCGGCTGATTGTAGATGCGCACGTACTTTCGCGCCGCGCCCGACTCGCGCAGCAGGGCCAGGTGCTCTTCTCCCCACTCGGTCGAAAGGTATTCCGTGGGATGGAGGACCAGATTGCTCCAGAACTGGTCGTTGGCTGCCAGAATTTGGCTCGCGTCGACGATCACGGCCGTCTTGGCGTCTTCAGCGGCCCTCGCCTGGGTACGGAAGGCCGTTTGCAGAACCAGCGTTGTCGCAATCAGGAATCCAGTGGAAAGTGGAAATCGCAGGTTGGTCATCTTCTTTCTCTTCAACTGGCGAGTGCTTCTGAAAACGGTTTTGCGCAAGACCGCCTGAGGTGACTGTCGTCTTGTCGCCTTTCGCCCTGCAAAAGCAGCGTCGGGGCAGGGCGTGAGCGGCGACGGTCGGCTCTGTCTACAGGGAATACTGCGGCACTTTCATCGTTTCTCCGTCTTTCATGGCCGACAGGTGGGCGTAGTAGCCGGGGACGGTCATGTTGAGTGCGTCGATCACGTCGACCGCCGGTTTCCGGTTGCGAAGGATGGCGTCGATGAAGTCGTCGCCGAGGTAGCCGTGCGACCCGCCGTGTCCGCCCGGGGTGACGCCCGGGGGTAGGGCGTATTTCTTGAGTTGCAGTCCGCCGGCGATTGCCTCGTCGTAGCGTTTCTTGCCGGCCGCATCGCCGGTGAACGTTTCATTGAAACCGGCGAACTCGCCGCGAAGGCGTCCGGCTTCGAGGTACTCGCCCTGCGAGGAGCAGATGATCATTCGGGAAAGGCCGCCCTCGGCAGTACGGAACAAGCCGACCTCCGATCGGAAGATGTTCCCGATGGCGTTGGGAACTTGCCGCGACTGGTCAAAGTGCGGAGTGCCCTGGCAGGAGACGTCGACCAGGCTCTTGTGGGTTACACCCACGTAATAAGCGGTCGCGTGCGTCGGATACCACATGGGGCAGCCCTTCTTTCGCCAGTCCTTGTAGGAGCCCAGCGACGGGGCGCCCAGCGAATGAGGATGACAGTATTCTCCTTCCGAATAGACGATGCGGCCGAACACGTCGGCGGCGTAGAGCTTCTCCATGGCGTAAAGGTCGTCGCGGAAGACGGAGGTCTCGAACATGGCGTAGACCAGTCCCGCGTTTTTCTTGCAGCATTCCAGTAGTTTTTCGGCGTCTTCGATCTCACCCCGAAAGGCGGGGACGGCGGTGGCCACGTGTTTGCCGTGTTCCATGCAGAGGATGGCGTGTTTGGCGTGGGCCGGCGCGTCGGTCGCGCAATAGATGGCCTCGATCGAATCGTCTTTGACCATCTCTTCCAGCGAGGGGTAAGTTTTCTCGCATTTTGCCTTATGGGCCATCTCGGCGCAACGGTCGGGGAACAGGTCGCTGACGGCGACCAGTTCGACGTTGGGGTGTGTCTGGAGGTCGAACGCCAGGCCGAACTTGCAGACGCCGTGGCCGACGATTCCCAAGCGAATCTTGCGATCGCTGAAGGGCTGCCATTGTTTCGTTCGATCGTAGTCGGTGCTCGTCTGGTCGAAGCCGGCGATCGGCTCAGCGGCCGGCGCGGACTGCAGCAATGAGCTTCCGGCGGCGGCCGCGGCGGAGGCGGCCAGGAAAGATCGGCGGGATACTTGCGACATGTCGGGATACTCCTTCTCTCGCGTTGGGACGGACACGGCATCTCTCAGTGTCCGAATATAACCAGCCGATACGGCAAAGCCTACCAGTTCACCGCTTCCGTTGATTCCGCGACTACTTTCGGGTACGCTTGGCTCGAATGAGGGGGCAACCGATCGGCGCATGCGTCCTCGGACTCACTGGACGCGCAGGCTGACTAGAATAGTGTACAGATAGTTACTTGATTGTCAAAAAGAAAACTGAACATCCGAGGAAATCGGAGGTCAGGTCCGGGGCTCCGAGAGGAGAAATCATGAAACGCTACTGTGCCTTTGCTGCCTGGATTCTGTTTGTGGCGAACGCTTTCTCGGGCGAAACCGCCATGATCCGGTTCGCCGGCAGCCCGGCGGAAATCGGAACAGCATTTGGCGCGATCAACAAGCAGATCATCCGCCAGGACCTCGAGACCGACTACCTGAAGAAAGGTGCTGCCGCCGGCCTCAGCGAGGACGCCTTGATGGAACGCTCCAAGGTGTTTGTCGAAATCGTGGAACAAATTGCACCCCATTGGCTGGAGGAGGCCAAGGCCACAGCCCGGGCGGCCGGCATCCGCGAAGACCTGTACGTCGCGTTCCTCGGCGGCAGATCTCGAAACCTGTTCCTTCACGAGTGCACGTCCTACGCCGTCGCACGCGAACGCGCCGCCGGAGGCTCGATTTTCTTCCACAAGACTCGCGACAACACCGATCGAGACCAGGTGGCCTGCATCCTGGAGAGTTCCCTGGAAGGGATCCATAAGTTCCTCACCGTCTCCAACGCCAGCGCCATCAGTTGCTCGATGATGGTCAACGACCAGGGGCTGGCGGGCGCGGCCGACTACCCGGCCCATTTGACCCGCAAGGGCGACCCCTCGGCGCTAATCCCCGAACCGGCTGAGCCGCAGTTCCGGGGAATGATGTCCGGCGCGATCCTGCGGTACGTCGCGGAGAAGGCGTCGACCTGCCGGGAGGCTCTGGAGATCATCGAGGATTTCGTGAAGAAGGGCTACTACGCCGGAGGCGACGTCAACGGAAACCACTGGCTCTTCGTCGATCGGGAAGCCACGATCCTGGAAGTCAGCAACAACGCCCGGCATGTGGCCTCGCGGTTCCACACCCAGAAAGTCTATTTCAGCCGGTTCGACGACAAGGCGGCCGCCAAACGACTGCGAGAGGCCAACGGCCCGATCGACTTCGCCCTGTTCCAAGCCGTCGCCCGGGACCCGTCGATCTGCCTGAAATCGTCGATCTCGGGAATGACCGTCGAAATCGACCCGGCCCGGCCCGAACTCTTCACCTGTGCGTGGATCTCGCTCCCCGTCCGTTCCGGTTCGTTCCCCGTTCTGATGGGCCAGACCATAATCCCGACGTGCCTGGCAGACGGCAGCGCCTATCGGCTTGGCAAGGCAGCGAAAGTCAAGGCACAGGAATGGGAAACGATGGAACAGACCGCCCACGCAAACAAGGAACGGCTGAAGGAACGCGTCTTGGCAAACTCGGCCGGACTGGGATCGCCCCTGCCGGCCGAGACTCTGAACCAATGGTCGCAAGAGCAGGCCGAAGCGATCGTCGAGCGTCTGCAAGCGTCGGAGTGACTGTCGACGGGCAAGCAGTGTCGTTGTTCGCTCCGCGAACAAGCGTCTTTTCGCGGAGCGAAAAGCGACAATCGGCTTGTCAGCGGCCGTAGTAGATCCCGTTGAAAAGCAACTTGAACGTGCCGTGAGACTGCGCCCGCAACGTGATTTCCGGACCGCAGAGCAGCAGAGTGCCCTTTCCGACCGGGGCCTCGGCAACGGCAACGGCGTCGTCCAGATACGCCTGCCCCCAGGCCCATCCGCTCCGCAAGGGCGAGTCGGAGTCGAACCAGGCAACAGGGCGGACCCCTTGCAGCACGGCCTCGGGCCCCAGGTGGAAGGCGGGACTCCTCCGGAAAACCACGTCGACATGCTCGGGCATGCCGCACGTCAGCGGATTGGCCCCGTCGAGCCGCACGCGAAGCAATGAACCGGGCACGAAAAACTCCTCCGTCCCCAGCGACTTGGGACGCCCGTCTTCGCCCATTTCCATCAACGCGTTCCGCAACGGAATGCCCAGATGACGGGCCAACGCCGTCGAACTGCCGATCGTCACGACGGTGCCGCCGGCCTCCAGAAACGCTTTCAGTTGCGGCAGCGTCTTGTCGGCCGTGATGCTCCCCGAGCGGCCCCGGTACTCTTCGGGGATCGACTTCTCATCCGGCGCCTTGAGACCGCGGCGGAGCGTTTCCGGCACGGCTCCGCCGACGAGGATCAGCACGTCGTAGCGATCCTTCAGGGCCTCCCGGTCCAGATCTTGTGGGAAGACCACCTCGAAATCAAACTCGAACTGCTCCAGGACCCACCGCATCCAACCCGAATCCATGGAGCCTCCGTAGCGGTCCCACAGGGCGATCCGCCTCCCCTTCACGTCGCCCCTTTCCGCGTCGAATGACTTGCCGACGGCAGTGAAGTCGACCCCCAATTCTTCGGCAGCCTGGCGAAGCAAGGGTAACGCCTCTGTCTCGTTGGGAATGTGCCACGTGCCGGCCGGATAGGTCTTCCCCTCGATTTCGACCGGCTGTCGGAGACACTGAACGCGGAACTTTTTGGCGAGCAGCCGGTTGACCACGATAAACGAATCGTTGACGCACCGGTCGAGCAGGTAACCCGCCGACGAATCGGGCTTCGGCACGGCGCCGGCGGGCGGTTTAGCCGGCCCTTCGATCGGTTCGAACGGTCCGGAAAAGCCCTCGAGCACGCGGTCGAACGTCACGCCCATCTGGTACGCCAGAGTCCAGCCCGCGTTGTCGTAGGGGGGCGTAGGCGGTCCGTTGGGGTAAGGAATATCGTCGGGATGATCCTGGGGTTCGAACAGGTCGAGAATGTGCGGGCGGAAAGCCTGAGCTGTCTCGATGACGTACGAGCCTTCCGGATAGGTCTTCCCGCCCACTTCGCACCGGCCGGTCATTCGCTTCACGGTCACCCCCGTCTTGATCAGCGCATTGACGAACTTGGTGGCCGTCAAGAAGTCGGGTTGGTCGGAGGGGAGGATGTAACCGCGCGGATCGCGATGTGTCGGATCGTGCAGGACTTCGGTAAAGACGTCGGGCTTCTTCGCGGTTTCGGGCTTCTCGATGCTCTGCTCCTGTTCCTTGGGCTTCTCGGCCACGGGTTTCGGAGCCTGCTTCTGCGGCTTCTCGGTTGCCGGTTCCGGAGTCTCCTTTGCTGCCTGTTCCCGAGCCTTCGCTGCCGGCTGCTCCTCGGCCTTCTCGGCCACCGGTTCCGGAGCCTTCTCCACAGGCTGCTCCTTCTTCTCGGCGGCCTCTTTGGGAGCCGGTTTCGCGGGCTGTTCTTGACTCTTCTCGGCCGCTTCCTTTGGAGCCTTCTCTGCCGGCGGCTCCTTCGCCTTTTCGCCCAGTTCCTTCAGGGCCTTTTCAACCGCCTGCTGCTGGACCTTCTCGGCCGCCAGTTTCTGTGCGGCCTTCTCGGCGGCCTCCAGGGCGGCTTTGATCCGCTCCGGGCGCATCGTCCAGTGATCGCGGTTTCCTCGCTCAATCGAGTTCCTGCCCATCCGGTAGGCGTTCATCAGCAACTGCTGGCGGTGCCGCGAAGCCACGTCAATAACGGCCCAATTGGCCGTCAGCGAGTACTCGATCGATTGGCGGAAGTGCCACTTCTGCGGCCCGATCGGAAACGGCAGGTCGCCCGACGGAAGCTGCTTGGAAATCTGGAGCGGAATCTCCATGGGCGTCGGGTGGCCGATGGTTTCAGTCAGCAAGCCGATCATGTTGTGGAAGTAGGGTGTCGTGCGCAGGCCGCCGTTCCACCACGTCGAGTAGCTTGCCCCCTTCCGCATGGTGACCCCCGGCTTGCCTTCCGCGGCAAACCGGCTGTGCATCGCCGCCCCCACCAGGTCGATACCGAGCGGAATCAACGGGTCGAGGTTGTGGTTGAAAGGATCGCGAAACGGCGGGGCGAACATCACCGTGCCCGAGGGGCCCGATTGGTGATGGTTGTAGATGATCTGCGGGAACCACTGCTGATAGAAGACCCGGCAGAGCGCCTCCGTCTCCTCCTGCGTCACCATGATGAAATCGCGGTTGTTGTCGTGGCCCGTATACTTCTGGTACAGCCTGGGCAGCCCCTTGGTCGACCGCTTTTTCGGATCCGGCTCGCGCATGTACCAGTCCGACACCAGGTCGAGCCCGTCCGGATTGGGACAACAGCACAGCACGATCACGTCGCGCAAGAAACGCTCCATCTCCTCTTCGTTGCGACTGACGATCTGGTAGACGGTCTCCATCAACTGCTGAGCGCCGAGCACCTCGGTGCCGTGCAGCCCGCCGTCGATCCAGACCACCGCCTTCCCTTCGGCGGCCAGCTTCTGTGCCTCGTGCTCCGTCAGCCCCTCGGCCAGTGTGAGCCGGCGAGAAATCTCCCGGTATCGCTTGAGCCTCTTCAGATTCTTCGGCGAACTGAGGATCGCCATCAGCATTTCCCGGCCCTCTTCCGACTGGCCGATGACCTCGACCTTCATCCGGTCCGACTCCCGCTCCAGCTTCCGCCAGTACGTGGCAAGTTGGGCGTAGTTGGCCAGAAAGTAGTCGTCTCCCAGTTGATGGCCGAATTCCTCTTTCGGCGAGGTGATCTTGCCTGGCTCGGCCGCCGTAGTGATCGACGACGCCCAGACGAAAACTGCAATCAGTACGACAAGGTCGATTCGGTACTTCATCATCTGCAGAAAACCCTTCAAGCGGTCTGCCGGGGCGTTTTAGAGTCTTTGTTCAGGACTTGTGCGCATGGTGCGCGCATGTTTGTGAAGGTTGGGTTGCGGGCCTGTCCCGCTTTGGGGAAACACTCGCAAGTCTCTACTATAATTCGCGGCGCCTCGCCACGCACTCGTCGGACGGACTTTTGTTCCCCGGCTCCTTGAGTACATTCTCCGGAAAGGCCCCGCCGCGCTTGCTTCGCCCATGCCGGACGCCTACATTGGATCGGGCTCCTTGGCCTGCATCGCCTCGCGGGATTCCCGAAAACACAGTCCAGGATTCCCGAAAACACAGCCCCGAACTCCTGCGAACACAGTCCGGTAACCCTGCAAACACAGTCCCGAGATAACCGTCCCCTGCGTCATTCCCGCCCTCCCATCCGTCATTCCCGCGAAGGCGGGAATCCAAGTGCTCGACAAACCGCCCTGAAGGTCCGAACCGATGAAACCTGCCGTCGTGGGTACTGTTCTTCTCGTTACTTCTGCCTTGACACCGCTTCTGGCTCCGGCCGCTGAAAGTGGTCAGACGACGGGTCCACAGGAACCGCTCGCCGTGGCTCAGCGCGTGGCCGACCACTACATCGCTTCGCGGAAGGTGCGACTGCACTATGCCGACCTTCTGTCTCTCTACGGCCTGATGCGTCTGGCCGAAGCCAGCGGCCGCGAGGACTACGACGCCTTCGCCGATCGCACGCTGGCGGAACTCGTCCGCCGCGGCCCTTCCTCGCCGTTGTCGTTCGAGAACTACTCGATGGGCGGACTGCCGGCTGCATACCGCTGCGTGCAGGGACGACCGGCCGCCGATCAGACACTGCTGCGGAAGTACGTCGACCAGCTTGTCAAGGAGCATCCACGGGACGGTCAGGGAGTGTTCTGCCATCCGCGGGAGCCGGGCGAGAAGATCTGGGTCGACTGCTTGATGGCCGTCTGCCCCTTCCTCTCCATGTCGGCGGTCGTTCTCGACGATCCGAAACTTCACGAGGAATCGATCTCGCAATATCTGGGCATGGAGCAAGCCCTGCTGGATCGGCGGCTGGGCCTCTTCCACCAGGTGAAGAACTTTGGCCCCCCGGGCTGTATCTCGATCGATACGTGGGGGCGCGGCAACGGTTGGGCCCTGATTGGCCTGGCGGAACTGGTGCGCTATCTCCCGCAAGACCATCCGCAGCGTGCGGCCATGATCGAGCGGCTCCGTCGGCTGATGACGGCCCTCGGACCCTGCCAGGCGCCGAGCGGTCGTTGGCGGCAGGACCTTGTCACCCCCGATGCTTACGAGGAAACCTCCGGCAGCGGCCTGATCCTTTATGCCCTGGCCATGGGCCTCCGCAAAGGCTGGCTTCCCGAAACCATGCGCCCCATGGCCGACAAAGCATGGGCCGGACTGGCCGGCACGGTCGGTGAGCAGGGTGCGATCGACGGCACTTGCATCGGCACCCGCGGCACGTGCGGCGACACACTCGCCTTCTACCTCAACCGCCCGACGAAGACCGACGACGTTCACAGCTTCGGACCGGTCCTGTTGGCGGCCGTGGAGATGCACCTCTTGCGAGCGGGCCGCGCAGAGCCATGAACAGCAACTTGCCACGGACATCCGCTTGGCTCACCTCGCGTACACCCACTCGAAGGAGAACCACCATGAAGAGAGCCACCGCTCCGGCAGTCTTCACCCTGTTCGCTGTTCTGGCCTTCGGCCTGCCTCTTGCCAACGGAGCTGAGAATACTCCGCTCGACTACCGAATTGAACTCAGCACTGCCGCCGCCGGTTTCGACGGCCAGACCTGCTGGGTCCACGCCCGAGCCGGAGCCATCCCGCCCGGGGCGCCCGGCAACCCGGGCACGGTTCCCCTCGTCGTGATGACCATGCAGAAACTGCTGCTGACCGGGTCCGACGTCTTCTATCCCTTGCACAACCTGTGGACCGCCGACCTGGGTGCGACCTGGACCGAACCCAAGCTCCAGCCAGTCTTCGAACGGCAGAAGATGGGTGAGAACATCGAAATGACCGTCTGCGATTTCTGGCCCAAGTGGCACGCGGCCAGCGGCAAGCTGCTGGGCACCGGCCACACCGTCTGGTACGAGAACAACCGCGTGATGCCGGTCCGCAAGCGGCACACGGCCTACGCCGTCTACGACCCGTCCGCCCGGGCGTGGCTCCCCTGGAAGGAACTCCAGATGCCCGACGAACCGAGATTCGTCAACGCCGGAGGAGGTTGCACCCAGCGGGTCGACCTGCCCAACGGAGAGATCCTGCTGCCGATCTACTTCAAGCGGCCGGAAGACAAGGTGTCGAGCACGACCGTCGTCCGTTGCCGTTTCGACGGCGAAACGCTCCAGTACGTCGAACACGGCGATGAGCTGTCGATCGACGTCCCGCGAGGATTCGGCGAGCCCTCCCTGGCGAAGTTCGGCGATCGCTTCTTCCTGACCATCCGCAACGATCAGAAGGGCTACGTCACCTCCGGCCCCGACGGCCTCCACTTCGACACTCCCAAGCCCTGGACCTTCGACGACGGCACCGAACTCGGCAGCTACAACACCCAGCAGCACTGGGTGACCCACACCGGCGGCCTGTTTCTCGTCTACACCCGCCGCGGCGCCGACAACGACCATGTCTTCCGCCACCGGGCCCCGCTGTTCATGGCCCAGGTGGATCCCGACCGGCTCTGCGTCATCCGCTCGACCGAACGAATCCTCGTCCCCCAGCGCGGCGCTCGCCTGGGCAACTTCGGCGTGACGGAAGTCAGCCCCCATGAAACCTGGGTCACCGCCGCCGAATGGATGCAGCCCGCAGGCGTGGAGAAACACGGGAGCGACAACACTGTGTGGGTGGCGAAGATCATATGGAGTAGGGCAAATGGGCAACCGTAACACGAAGGGCAACAACCCGATAACCACCGGTTGCACAGGCTGCAGTGAAGTACTAGGATTATGTACACTCCATCCTTCTGGCTACGAAACAGCCCCCAGAATACTCCTTGCACTTCGGCCTCCGCGTCATGCCTATTACATTCCACCCGAAGCCCGGGCAGGTGTTGATGTGCGACTTCAACACCGGATTCAGACCGCCGGAAATGGTGAAGAAGAGGCTTGTGGTCGTCGTTTCAAGAAAGAACAGGGAACTGGCAACGATCGTACCTCTGTCATCCACCGCGCCAATGCCAGTCGAACCTTGTCATCACGAAATGCAGGACGCTTCCTTGCCGCTCTCATTTCGCGGAAGAAGAACATGGGCCAAGTGTGACATGCTCACGACCGTGGGCTATTGGAGGCTCGATCGTGTCCAGATCGGAAAACATCCCACGACTGGCAACCGTATGTATGTGTCGCAAGTTGTTTCTCCGGAAGATCTTGCGGGCATCCGAAGAGCCATACTGCATGTACTCGGGCTGGGCGGTTTGACTTCAGCGGCCGGGTAGCCGATAATGGATTTGTTCCCCTTCGGGGGCTTGTGAGACTGCGCCGCACGGTGCAGCAGACGGCGGAGGTGGTGAGAACAAGCCCCACGCCGTCTTGTTTAAGGCCCGGTCTGAAACGGCTGGGCCTTATGTCTTTCTTGGCGTGGATTCGCACGTAGCAACACGTCTATGACTCACACGAACCGAAATTGGCTGCGAATTAACTGAGTTCTCTGGAGCAAGACAATGCATCGACTGCAAAATGCCCTGCATGGAGTTGAAACCACCCTCCTCTTGACACTTCTGTCCACGTCCGTCTTGGCGCAGGCTCCGGCCCAAACCGCGAAACCACGACGCCCGACCGCGGAAGAGGTCTCGCGCCAATACCTTCCCTTCCACCCAAAGCCCCGCGATGAGGCGGAGAAACAGATCGTCGCCGTTATGGAGGACATGTACGAGAATCAGTCTCGCGGCATGGGGAACATCTGGCCGGAGGACGGCCGGCTGATGCGGCTCCTTGCCGAGACCATCGAGGCCAGGCACGTCGTGGAACTCGGCACGGCCAACGGCTACTCGGCCCTGTGGTTCTGCCTGGCCCTGCGATCGACGGGCGGAAAGCTAACGACCCACGAGATGGATCCCGATCGGATCGCGATGGCCAAGCAGAACTTTCGGCGCGCTGGAGTCGAGAAGATCGTGACGCTCGTCGAGGGCGACGCCCACGAGACAATCAAGAAACTCGAAGGCCCCCTCGACGTCGTGCTACTCGACGCAGAAAAAGAAGGGTTCACCGACTACCTGGCCAAGCTCCTTCCGCTGGTCCGCGAAGGCGGGCTGATCATCGCCCACGACTCGTCGGGCCAAGCCTACATGATGGACGACTACTTCCGTGCAATCGTCGAGAATCCGGATCTGGAAACCGTGCTCGTCGACGCCTCTCGTTGGGGCGTGTGCATTACACGGAAGATGAAGGGAAAATGAGCGTGACGGTCGCAAACGCCCTCAACGCTACTTCGTTCTTGTCAGCCGGGCGCGAATCAATCCGATCCCCGCATAGGTCGCCTCGGGCGATACGCCGCCGCTGTAGTAGATATTGAAGGTCTCGTCGCCGGTCTCCGCCAGGACGTGCATCGAAACCTTGCCGGCGTCCCACGCTCCCTTCTTGCCACTCGGGCGGAAGACCGGGTTGTCCGGCGACTTCTGCCAGGCGATCCCGTCGGTGCTCCACGCATAGTACATCCAGAACCCGGGCTCGCCTTCGAAGCGGTGGACCCGGACGTCGCGCAGGAAATTCGACCAATTGCCCGCCTTGGTCCAGATCGGATTGTCCTTCCCCCGTTCCCAGTGGATCCCGTCGTCGGAAAAGGCCAGGCCCAAGGCGGTGCTCTTCTTATCTTGCGGGCCCGCGCCGTCGTAGTACATCCACCACCGCCCGTCCACCTGGAACACGGTATCGACGATGAACCATTGCGATTCCCAGGTGTCGGGACGCGCACGGAGGATAGGGTTCTCCGGATGCCGTTCCATCTGCGTCCAGCAAAAAGGGGGCGCGGCCGGCTCGTTCGCAAAGGCCACGCGGCCCGTCGCGGGGAGCACACCGAGAATGCTCGCGCTTGCGATCACAAGACCGAGCATCCGACAGAAACGGGCAGACGCCAGACAGCATCGAACCATGGGGGACCCTCGTCGTTGAACGCGCTGCTGAGCCAGGTATGGCCATGCACGGCGTATCGAGCGATTCACAGCCGTGTTTCGGAACGGTACTGCACGCTAATCCTCAATCCTCAACTTGATCTCGTCCGAGTTGGCCTTCAACTCCGGCGCGTACATCGCCCAGGCCTTCGTCGGCAGGGCGCTGAACTTGCCGGGGATTTCGGCCCGCATCCGGTAGGCCACGCTGTGGTTGCCCCGGGCGAGGTTGCTGACGAAGAACACGACCCGGTTGTCGCGGAACTCGACGTAGGCCCCCATGGCATTCCCGGTGTAGCCGCTGCGCAGGTCGACCGGCTCGAACCCGGCCGCCTTCATGTCCTCGAAGATCACGTACTCGTAGTCGTTCTTACTGGCAATCTCCAGTTCGATCTCCACGAGTTCACCGCTCTTTAATAGCGACAGATCGGCCAGCGGCTCGCGCTCGTACTTCTCCACCCGCTGGTCGACCGCCTGGCCTCGCGAACCGGCCACCTTGATCGACTTCTCCACGGGCTTGAGACGGTAGTACTTACGCTCAACCTTGATCTCCAGCCCGGCGGCCGCAATCGGGTCTTCGAGCGTGAAGTTGGTCAGGTAGGCGTTGTAATAGAGGGGGCCGGTGCCCTTCTTCTTCAACGCGATCTTGTGGGGGCCGTCGGCCAGATTCGTGCCTTCGACCACCAACTTGTTGTCGAACTGGAACAGGTTGGCCGAGGTGATCTCCACGGCCTTCTGCAATTGGCCGTCGAGCCAGACCTCGACGGTCATCTCCGGCTTGGCTTCGCCGCTGGCACGCATGAATTCGGCCATCGCTTCGATGCACAGGGCCGTATCGCGGGTGGAGTTCCAGTAGGTGGCGTGCTTGCGGTTGTTGAGCAGGTACTTGACCAGCCGCGAGGCCACCCGCCCCTTGGGATCGGTCTTCGCGAGCAGCTTGAGGTAGTAGGCATGGGCTTCGTACTCGCTGCCGTACCAGTACCACCAGTAGCCGCCGGGCAAGTTGAGCCAGGCCGTCTGGTTCTCGTCGTCCTCGACCAGGTACTGCCCGATGTTCTGCATGATCATGTCGAGTTTCTCTCGCTCCCCTTGCTTGTGCAGGGCGAGGCCGTAGGCGGCCAGGCTATACACGGCCAGGTCCGACCGATCACGGTAGAGGAAATCGAGCATCTGGCGATTCTCGACTCCCGCGTCGACGAGCACCATGTAGACCAAGGCGTCCAGATTGTCGGCATGGTCTTTCCACGGTTTCTTCTTCGGGTCCTTCAGGGCGTTGTTGAGCTTCTGGACCTGTTCGTCCTGGTACCGAGTGAGCCACTCGACGCCCCGCTCCAGCACGCCGGGCACGAGGGCCACGTCGTTCTGCTGCGCAATCTGCAGGCCGTGGACGACGACCGCGGTGGTGTGGGCCGACGGGTATTCGCCGTAGCCGGAGAACCAGCCCCAGCCACCGCCGGAAAGCTGCATCTCGGTCAATCGGTTGACGCCGTCCTTGACCATCCGGCGAACTTCCTCCTCGTCGAAGACCGGGTTGCGCTGGTAGTACTTCCAGCCTTCGGCCCGCTGGCGATCGTCGCCGATCTCCTGGGCGTTCAGGTTCGTCTGCTTGTTCTTGATGTCCTCCAGGTTGAGCCCCATGTCGATGAGGATCTTCTGGGTGATCACCGTCGGCAGGAATCGATTGAGCGTCTGCTCGGTGCAGCCGTAGGGGTACTCGACCAGGTAGGGCAAAGCATCGACCATGGCACCGGCCAGGGTCGGCGAGTAGCGCAGTTCCAGCCGCGTCTGCTCCGGCCGCCGTTCGGCCGGCACGCGAATGGTGAACGCACTCGCGTCTTCCTCCGGGCGGATCGCGCCGCTGACGGCCTCCATCTTCAGCATGCCGTGAACGTAGGCCGGGAACCGCATCTCCATGGCGTCCGACTCTTCGTCGGTGATCGCCAGCATGCGAATGACGGCCTCGCCCTCGGCAGTCACCTTCACTCGCCAGTCGATGCGGGCCTCTCCCTCGGCCTCGATCTCGACAACCCGCTGCAACTCGTCGAGCGGCTTGAGCACGTTGCCGTCGAGTTCGAGCTTGACCTGGACCGATTTCTTCGTCTTCAGGTAGTTATGCACGTTGGCGGAGAGAACAACTTCGTCCTTTTCGACGAAGAATCGCGGTGCTTGCATCCGCAGGATGAGGTTCTTGCGGGTGACGACGTCGGACGAACCCTCGCCCACCCGCGTGCCGTGCCCCATGGCCCAGCACTTGATCCGCCAGGTGGTGAGGTTCTCAGGCATGGTCAACGACACCTGGGCCGTGCCGTCTGCGTTGGTCGAAAGGGCCCCGACCCATAGGGCCGTGTCGGCGAACTGGCTGCGTATCGTGGGCTGAACCGCGCCGGCACCGCCTGCAGCACCGCTGGGAGCCGCCATGGGCGCTTCCTTCATCTCCATGGCCGCGTCGGCTGCCATTTCCATCGGCGCCGCGGCCATCGGCGCCATCGGGGCGCCCTTGGCCATCGCGCCCGGGGCGGCGAAAGCGCGAAGCATCTGCCTTCCCGCCATGTCGCCACGACCGCCGCCGAATCCCATTCCTTCAACGGCGAAGTTCGCCCCCGACTGATCGAGCGACTCGAACTCATCGGCCACCGTGGCCCCGAAGATACCGATGTTCTGCATCGCCGGCTTGTTCTCGGGCACGATGTTGCCCGAGACCTTATTCAGGCTGGTCTCAGTGTTCTCGTTGTGGTGGCGACGCCACTTCCAGAAGAACTCGCGAATCTCGGGCACGTTCGATCCGCCCGAAATGTATTCGACCGACTTGTCGTACACCGCCACCACGGTCGAGCCGTGGAACGGCTCGCCGTCGAAGTCCGTCAGCTTCAGCTTCACCTCGGCCTTCTGGCCCGGCAGGTACTCGGTCGCCGAGGG
Source organism: Planctomycetaceae bacterium (assembly GCA_012719125.1). Taxonomy (GTDB): domain Bacteria; phylum Planctomycetota; class Planctomycetia; order Pirellulales; family Thermoguttaceae; genus JAAYAY01. The sequence continues at coordinate 86,594 of JAAYAY010000281.1, forward strand.
AAGCACTTCCACGTCCACGACGCGTTTCTCCGGCGGAACCACGATCTCCTTGACCTCGCTGTGCGAGCGGCCGTCGGCCAGGGTGACCGCTTCGACGAAGAAGTTCGGCATGTCCTTCTGCACGACGGCAATCTGGTGAACCGTGCTCTTGCCTTCCAACCGCACGATCTTGGGCGGCAGGTAGATGCCGTTGGACGGCCGCACGAACAGCAGCACCGTGCTGCCGGGCCGATCCGTGTTGATCGCTAGTTGAACCTTTTCGCCGGGTTTGTACTCGGCCTTGTCGGGAACCAATTCAATATTGTTGAACCGATAGTCGGAACTCTCGAAGTCCTGGCCGCGGACGGTGAAGATGTAGCCGCCCTCGATGGTGTGCTCCTTCTTGTCCGTCAGTCTGTAGGACAGGCGATACTGCCCCGGTGCGGCCGCTTTCAGTTGCAGCCGTGCCAGGCCTTGGGCGTCCGTCGATAGCGGCACCTTGTGAACCGGCGTCTCGACCGGTTTGCCGTCCTGGTAGCCGATCTTGAGAAGCTGAACCTCGCCGGCCCCCTCGACGGGCCGGCTGTCGAGCGTTCGGGCAGAAAAATGGGCCCCGATCGTGTCGCCCACGCGATAGTAGCCGCGATCGACCCAGGCATACACCTTGAACGGCTGGCGGGCCACCAGCACGTTGCCCGAGCCGACGATCGTCCGCCGCGACTGGTCGATCACCTCAGCCGTCACCGTGTACTGATGATCCTGGTCGGGATGGATCTCCTTGGCCGGCAGCGTGTCGATCTCGACCTTCAGTCTGCCGTCGGGGCCGATCTCGACCTCGCGTTCGGCCACGATTTCCGGCGGATCGTGCCGCTGGGGCCACCAGAACGGCGTGGGCCGGAAACAACCCCAGTTCACAAATCCCGGATACCAGCCGTAGTCATAACCGAACCACCAGTAGCCTGGCCCGTAGAACCAGTCCCAAGGCCGTGGCGGGTACCAGGGCTTGTCGACGGCGGTGCGTGTGACCTTGTACTTCACCTTGGCGTTGGTCACCGGCGAGCCAAAGAAGTACTTGGCCGAGATCTCCGCCCCGATTGTTTCGCCGAGCATCACCGGCTCCGTGGGAGCATCGACGGTGACTTCATACTCGGGCTTCTTGTACTCTTCCACCCGGAAGGTTCCACCGCCGTGGTTCGCGATGTCCAGACGCCAAACGCCCAGCGACGCATCGGCGGCCAACTCCAATTCGCCTTCGATCCCGCCGTATTCATCCAGTTTAACGTTCTCGTTGACCACTCGCTCGTTCTTCGCGTTGTGGATCTCGATGGCGACCGATTGGCCGGCATACTGCGAGGTGTCGGCCATGTCGTATTGGGCGTGCCGCAGCCAGAACTTGTAGTGCACCTTCTGCCCCGGGCGATAGACGGGCCGATCGGTGATCGTGAACACCCGCGTCTGCTGGTAGACTTCGTCGTAGCGGCGCCCGTACCACGCGCCCGTGAAGCCCAGGAATGCGAACCGCCCACGTTCTCCCCGGGCAATGATCAGCCATTGGTGATCGGAGGGCAGTTCCTTCTCGCTGAGCAGCAGTTGCCCGTCGGCGTCGGTGTACTCGGCGAATTGCTTGACCGTCAGGTCGAAGATTCGGCCTTGACGGTGCTGCTGGCGCCAGCCGAAGAATTCGACGTTGGCCTTCGCAACCGGCTTGCCCGAAACGGCGTCGCCGACGAACAGATACACCTTCTGATCGAGCGGCTTCTTGACGATCGCCGTGTCGGCCACCCACAAAACCACGTGGCTCGTGTTGCCGTCGTTCATCTGGGCCGTCAGCAGGTAGGCACCCGGTGTCGTGAGCGGACTGGTGACCGTGATCCGCCGGTCGAAATGGGCCTCCCGGGGTTCGAGTTTCGTGGTCCACGAGGCCACTTGCTTGCGAGCGTACTTCTCTTGATTCTCGTGAACGAGCCGGTAGCCGATGTTGCTGATGTTGAGGCGGTGGCCGTCGAGTTGATTGGGCCGGCTCTTGAGATAGGCCTTCACGTCGTCGAGCAGTTGGGCGACGTCGATCTCCTTGGCGGTGAAACGCACCTCGTTGCCGTTGCGGAACCGATAGTCGACCGTGGCCCCCTTGCCGGCCGGTTGCGTGGCAACCGGCTCGAAACGGCCCCAGTTCTTCACGATCTGGTCGAGCCGTGCTTTCCACTGCTCGCGAGTCCGGGGGTTCGTCTGCGGATACTCGTCCAGGCAACGCTGCCAGTACTCGGCGGCCTTGGGATACTGCCGGCGGTTCTCGAAAACCTGGGCCAGTTCTACCGGCGCTCTGAACGCGTTCGGACCCTTTGGATCGCGGGCGATCTCCTGGTAGATCCTGATGTAGTTGAATTCGTCGGGCAGGTTGAATCGCTTGATGCCGGTGGCGAGGCGGGCAATCGTCTCGTTCTCGCCGAGAGTGTGCAGGGCGTAGGTGCCGCTCTCGTCTTCCTTCGTATCGTCGACGGCCATCCGCCCAAAGGGGATGCCGAAATGGGCCATCGTCTGCACGCCGAACTGATTGCGCAGGAAGTCGGCCCACCGAAACCGCACGTGGTTGCGGTTCTGCGGATACATCTCGATGGCCGTCTCCAGACACCACCGCCATCGCTGTCCGTCCGTCTCCGCCGTTTGGAACGTCTTGGGCACGGTATGGAAGATCGGGTTGCCGTCGGCGTCGATCGGTGCGGCAGCCGGGCCGCCGCCATAGCCCCAGCCCTGCTCGTAGTCGGGCAGAGTGCCGATATTGGTCAAGTACTGGAGCCTCCAAGCCTCACCGTAACCGCGGCTGCCCAGGAGAATATCGGCAAAACTCAGCAGAAATTGGCTTGTCTCGTGCTTGTTGTCGTCGTCCAGCGCCAGGGGCAGGGCTTGCTCCATCAACTGCAACGCCCGCACTCGGTCTCGCTCCGTTGCATGGACGGCCTCTCCTCCGCCGCGATGCGGTCCGCGTTCGAACTCGCCCGCGATCATGAACCCGTGGTGATCCACGTTCATACAGCTCTGAGCGACTGCCGCCAGCGCGCGCCAGTTCCTGCTTTGAGCTTCGACGGCCGCTTCGCGGAACTCGTCGATCTCATTATTTCGATTGAGTTGCTGAAGACAGGCGACGGCCATGTTCAGGTCGTTGCCCACCTGAGCCGGTTCCTGCGTGCCGGAATCGAGCGTCAGGCGGCGATAAACCTGATACGCATCCTGGTAGTTCCGGTCGTTGTAGGCCTTTTCGGCGTCGGATCGCGATCCGGTCATGGCAGCAGCCTCTCGGGCAAGGGTGTAAGCCAGGCCGCCGAGAAGCGTCGCAGCGACGAGGAACAGAATGGTCAGACGAGTGCGTTTCATTGTGCCTTCTCCTTGTGCCTTCTCCTTGTGCCGATCCGGCTTGTTTCGCATGAGGATGAGCAGAAGTCTGGAGTCGTAGACGAGGGAGAGCGGGGAAGAGTTTCGCATGAAGGTGGTAATATTCACTCTCTTTGGCCGAATTACCTCGAACTACCGGCTAGCAGACGGTTTGGAACCGACGGCAATTGCGGTAATAATAGAGCCGAGGGCGTCTTTTTCCCAGCCCCCGGTGTGGTGCTGCCTGGCAGCGAGGTGGATAAGTCAAGTAATCGGGAGAACGAACTGCGGTGGAATCCTTCGATCCGTATTCCCAATGGCTTGGTCGTCCGCCGGGACGCCCGCCTCAGGATCATTACGAACTGCTTGGGCTCCCTCGCTTCGAGCCCGATCTGGGCCTGATTTCGCATACTGCCGATATGCTCCGCGCGAAGATACGCAAAGTGCGGCCCGGAGCCCATCTCGCAGACTGGCAGCGACTCCTCGATCGACTCGAAGCGGCCAAGATCTGTCTGAGCGATCCGATTGCCAAGTTGGCCTACGACGAGAGCATCGATACGGCCTCCCACACAGTCAACGTTTCAGGCCGGCACTCTGTTGCATGGGATTCTCCGGAAGAAACACAAGACACACCTGCGGCGGAAACGGAACCTGCATCACCCACGCATGGAAAGGCAGGGCTCGGCGCGCCGCCCGTCGACTCGACTCCCCAATTCGTCGAGGCACCTCCGGCGCTTGAGGACGCCGACCATGGGGCTGCTTCTCGGCAATCCCAGACGCCACGGGTGAATCTCGATTCCTCCGCGGTTCCGGCCAGTCTCTGGAAATCACTGGGCCTCCGCCTGGCCACCGGAGCGCTCTCGGGCTTGTTGGTGTTGCTTGTGATCGTCGTTGGCTTCGCCTTGGTCCAAGGTTGGCCAACTCGCGACGATACCGTCAGCAGCCTCCCCGATCGCGGCACGGCGGCTCGAGCCGAGAAACTGGATCCGGAGGTAGATTCTCAGCCCACGCAACCGCCGAGTCCGCCCCCCTCGGAGCCCTCCAACCGCCAGCCACCCCCCGACCCAATTCCGCCCGCACCGGCGGCCAGTCAGGCCAGCTCCCAGCAGATGCCACCTGTGGCACCTCCTTCGCCGGCCGCCGAGACGCCGCCTGATACGTCGCCAACCCCACCTCAGGGTCCTGCCGTGGATCCGGCTCGGCAGCAAGCATACCAGCGCTCGATCACGTCGGCCCGCACTGCACTGGCCAATCGAGATCTGGCCGCTGCCGCGAACCACCTGAACGAGGCAGTCTCCTTGGCACAAACCCCCGAAGAATCGGCTGAGGCAAACCAGGTCGAAGCATTGCGAGCCCACCTGGATGCCTTCTGGGGAAGTCTTCAGGAGCTGATCCCCCAACTGGAGAGTGGTTCGGAACTTCGAGTCGGCGAGATGATGGTCGTAGTGGTTGAAGCCGATCGGGACTATCTCATTCTTCGTGTCACGGGGCAGAATCGTCGCTATCCGATTCTTGGGATGCCTCATGTCTTGGCTGCGGCCGTGGCCGAGCAGATTCTCTCTAAGTCGCCCAATGCAAAGGCGTTAAGAGCTGCCTTCCTGATCGCCGAACCGGAGGGAGATGCCAACCAGGCACGGCGATTGTTGCAGGAGGCTGCCCAAGGAGGGGCCGAAGTGGACGAACTACTGGCGGAACTCGATCGTCCTCAATGACCTCGCACACCAACCCGAAGCGTGAGCGAGGACAGAAACGGCCCTCATGAACCTAGGTTGGCTCTCCAGAGCCGACTACAAGAACCGCCAGAAAACTCGTGTCTGGAGAGCCAAGCTACAAAATAGTCCAACCTCAGAGCTCGCGGCTCGGGTTGGCTTGATGGCTGCCCTGGCAAACCACTGCGGGGGGCCCTACAATGGGACTCTGCGCCTTTTTGGGGCGAGAGCATCGACTGGGCTGACCACGGAGGTGTCGGCTCGGGAGCCAGACAGCCCCCCAACGCGAAGGAAACTCGTGCGTGCCGAACGAGCTGGAATCTGAGCAAGAGATCAAGATCGACCTGAAGAACCCCGCGCTGGCCGGCGTGCTGGCCTGGCTGATTCCGGGTTTGGGACACTTCTATCAAGGTCGGACGGCAAAAGGGATCGTGTTTTTCGTCTGTATTCTCAGCACGTTCGCCTACGGCGTTTACCTGGGAGGCAGTTCGGAATGGGGGTGGGGACGGGTCGTTTATGCTTCCTGGCGACCCAACCATCGCCGTCTGCCGTTCCTTTGCCAGATCGGGGTCGGCCTGCCGGCCATGCCCGCCCTGCTCGAAGCCCAGCGTGCGGCCAACGGCAAGGAACCGCTGTTTGGCGGGTTCATGGCTCCCCCGAAACCCATCGGCGATCCCAACGCGGGACGACGCCTCGCTGCCCTGGCGAAGCAGCCCACCCTGGACGATCTGCACAGCACGCTTTGCCGTTATTTTGACCTTGGCACCACCTACACCATGGTCGCCGGTCTACTCAACGTGTTGGCCATCTACGACGCCTGTTGCGGCCCGGTCTTCACCGAAAGCCGCAGGGAAGAAGAGGAAGAGAACGAGACACCGGACGATTCCGGCAAATCGGCCTGAACCGAGTCGCGTCGACCTCGCAGTCGGTGGTCATTGACTCCGGGGCTCGCCTGGCCGCCCGGTGCCGTATCTCAAAGGAAAACAGCCATGATAGACCTCCCGGTGGCTTCGATGGACGTCAAGGATTTCTGGTTCTCTCTTCCCCTGATCGTGACGGTCAGCCTGGTCTATGCAGCCACACGCCATGAACTCATGGGACCCATCCTGTCTCATGCCGTCCGAATCGGAGTCTGGATTGTCGGATTCATGATGATCGTCCTGGCCGTGCTGCTCACGATCTCGTGGTTCACCTGATGTGGAAATGGCGATGACTGAGCGATCGGCATACTGAGGGCTCGCTGTCGCTCGACCCCAGCCACCCAGATCATCGATTCTGACACAACGTTTTTCCACAAATCACGCAAGGCCATTCAGGTACAGCTATCCATGAGAATCGTTGTTCTGGGAGCCGGCACGGTTGGCACATCGGTTGCCGAGATGCTCTGTCAGTATCGCCACAGCGTGACGGTGGTGGATCACGATCCGGTCGTGGCGCGGCGGGTCAACGACGAGTTGGACGTCCGGGGAGTCACCGGGGCAGTGGCCCAGTCGAGCGTGCTGTTTCAGGCAGGCGTTATGGACGCGGACCTCTGTCTGGCGGTCACCAGCAGCGATGAGGGGAACTTGCTCGCGGCCAGCATGGCCAAGGCCATGGGCGCTCGCCGGGTCGTGGCCCGCGTCTACGCTCCGGTATTCCGGGATCTGAGCACGTTCGACTACCAACGCCACTTCCACATCGATCGCTTGCTCAGCCTCGAACACCTGTCGGCCATGGAACTCGCCCGCAAGATCCGCGAGCCCGGCTCGCTGGCGGTCGAAAACTTCGCCCACGGCGATATCGAAATGCAGGAGTTGGCCGTCACCAAGTCGACGTCGGCCGTGGGCGTCCCCCTGAAGGATCTGCAGTTGCCTCGCGTCGTGCGGATCGGCTCGATTCTCCGCGGAGGAAAACTCTCGATCGCCGAGGCGGACGACGTCGTGGCCGTCGGCGATCGCGTAACGCTGATCGGATCGCGGGGAGACATCGACGACGTCAAGTCGCGATTCGAGAGCGAGCCGCCCCAGAAGCGAGGTATCGTGATCGCCGGCGGCGGCGAGACCGGCTATCACCTGGCTCGCGTGCTCGAAGGGCCGCACTTCGCCGTCGTGCTGCTGGAAGAAGATCGCACTCGTTGCGAGTTCCTTGCCTCCCACCTGAAGCAGGCCACGGTCGTCCATTGCGACGTCCAGCGGCGCGCCGATCTGGAGGAAGAACGCGTGGGGAGCGCCGACGTGTTCGTCGCCTGCACGGGCGAAGACGAAAACAACATCATGGCCTGCGTCGAAGCCAAGGAACTGGGGGCCAAGATGACGGCCGCCCTCGTCAGTCGCCCCGATTACGCCAACGTCGTCGAAAAACTGGGCATCGACGAAACCGTGAGCCCTCGCGAGGTTGTGGCCAAGCAGATTCTCGGCTTCCTCAACTCCGGCCCGGTGGTGTTTCGCAATCCGCTTCTGGCGGGCGGCGGGGTCGAGATCCTCGAAGTCGAAGTGCTCGAAGGGGCCCCGATCACCGAACACGTCCTGGCCAAAGTCGACTTGCCCGCCCAGTGCCTGGTGGCGGCCGTCATCAAGGAGAGCTTCGTTCAAGTGCCGGGGGCCGACGATCGCATCAAACCGGGAGATACGGTCCTTCTGCTGGCTGCCGACGCGGTGGTCGACGACGCCCTCAACGTCTTCCAGCCAACGGACAGCAACGAATAACGCGGCATCGCGACTCGGGTGGCACGGATATGAACTATCGCCTCCTCAGCAAGCTCCTCGGCCTGATCGCCAATCTCGTCGGCGGCACGATGGTCTTCAGCCTGCCTTGGGCGTTCCTGGAAGGCGATTGGTCGATGCCGCGGGAACGCGACGGATTCCTGGGGTTGGTCGCGGCCATCGCCGTCTGCCTGATCGTCGGGAGCATCCTCCGCCGTCTCGGCCGAGATGCCGAGGGGCAACTGTTCCGCAAAGAGGCGATGGCGGTCGTCGGGTTGAGCTGGGTCCTGGCCACCGTCCTGGGAGGATTGCCCTTCTGGTTCAGCGCCACCTTGCGAGCCCCTGACGTCCGCATGAGCCTGGTCGATTCCATGTTCGAATCCCAGTCCGGATTCAGCACCACCGGCGCCACCGTGCTCAGTGAGCTGCAGGATCCCGAGATGGTGCCTCGCTGCATCCTTTTCTGGCGGTCGAGCACGCACTATCTGGGCGGCCTGGGAATCATCGTGCTGTTTGTGGCCATTCTCGGGCAGGGCTCAGCGGGCAAGGCGCTGATGCGCGCCGAGATGCCGGGACCGAGCCACTCCACGCCCCAGGCTCGCATGCAGCACACGGCATGGGTCCTGTTCCTCATCTACACCGGTTTGAACGGCGTGATGGCCCTGGCTCTCTGCCTCCAGAGGATTCCCCTTTTCGATTCGCTCTGCCACGCCTTCGGGGCCATAGCCACCGGCGGGTTCAGCACCTACAACGCCAGCGTCGGGCACTTCACCACCGACCCGAATCTGAACGGCGCCATGATTGAGATGACGATTGTCGTCTTCATGATCCTGGCCGGCACCAACTTCATGCTGCTCTATTGGGTCCTCATCCGCCAATTCGGCCGACTCTTCGGCGACCTGGAATGGCGGACCTATGCGGCCATTATTGTGGTAGCTACCGCCGTCGTCCTGGCAGCCGGATTGGCGCACGGAGACTTCGATCAATACGGCACCTCCGATATCGCCGTCGACGGCGGGCGGGCCGAAGGATCGGAGGATTATCCCGTCTTTCGCGGCTTGCGGTATTCCCTGTTCCAGGTCGTGTCGATCATGACCACGACCGGGTTCTGCACCGACGAATTCGAGAAGTGGAACTCCCTCTCTGTCGGGCTGCTGCTCACGCTCATGTTCATCGGCGGCTGCGCAGGAAGCACGGGCGGCGGGATCAAAGTGATTCGCCATATTCTGTTCGTCAAAGTCCTGCGACTGGAAATCGAGCAGGCCTTTCACCCACGAGTTGTCCGCCCCCTGCGCATCGGCGGAGAACCGGTTGAAGACCAGTCTCTCCGCAAGAGCATCCTCGTCTACTTCAGCCTCGTGCTCCTGATTTTCGTGGCAAGCTGGCTATTCACCTTGGCCGTCGAACCCGACAGCACCTGGACCGCCTCGGGACACGATGTGGAACACAAGCTGATCGACAGCGCCAGTTGCGTCGCCGCCACGCTCAACAACGTCGGCCCGGGGCTGGGTGTCGTCGGCGCAAGACAGAACTACGGGGGGTTCGGCGTGCCCTCGAAGTTGCTCTTCATCTGGCTGATGATGCTCGGCCGGCTCGAGATCTTCGTGATCGTCGTGCTCTTCGTGCCGAGTTTCTGGCGCAGCCAGTAGCCCGGACTGGACTTGCCTTCTCCTCTCCGCGAGAATCAGGCGGAGAGATATCGGTCCATTGCTGAAGGGCGGAGTGAAGATGAAGAAGTCTCATGACGGTATGAACGAACTGTGGATCCTCGCGATCCTTGCCACGATTCTGGTCGGGAGGACAGACGCCGTGAACGGTGAGGATGCGAAACCGGCGGGACACTCCGTCCGAATCGATTGCGGCTTCCCGGGCGGCAATATCCTCGTCGATCGCATCGAAGGGGACGAGGTGTTCCTCAAGCAGGACCCTCGCGACACCGAAGGATTCTGGTTCTATTGGTCGTTTCGGGTCCGCGGAGCCCAGGGACGCCGCCTCACCTTCCGCTTCACCGACGGCAACGTGGTCGGAGTCCGCGGCCCGGCAGTCGGCCGCAATGACGGTGCGGCGTGGCACTGGCTCGACGATGATACGGTGACGCCGGCGTCGTTCGCCTGCGAATTCGCCGCCGATGACACGGCCGTTCGCTTCTGCCTGGCAGTACCCTATCAACGCACTCACCTCGACGCCTTCGTGAAACGCTACGCCGATCGCGATGACTTCCTGGTGGAGGAGCACGCCGTTTCGCGAAAAGGGCGTTCGGTGCCTCGGTTCCGCTTTGGCGATCTGGGTGGCGATCCGGAACATCGGGTCCTGTTGACGTGCCGCCATCACTGCTGCGAGATGATGGCCTCGTGGGTTCTGGAAGGCGTGATCGATTCCGTCCTGGCCGACACGGAACAAGGCAAATGGCTCCGCCAGCACGTCGAATTCCTCTGCGTGCCGATGATGGATTTCGACGGCGTCGAGGACGGCGACCAGGGCAAGAACCGCACGCCCCACGACCACAATCGCGACTACCTGGGCGAACCAATCTATCCCGAAGTCGCCGGCCTGAAGCAGCTCGTGCCCGAATGGTCCGGCGGACGTCTGCGCCTCGCCATCGACCTCCACTGCCCCTACATTCGAGGCGGCAACAATCAAGAGATCTTCTTCGTCGGGGGCCCTGACCAGAAGATGGCCGAACGCCTCGTGGCCTTCTCGCAGCTCCTGGTATCCGTACAAACGGGGCCGCTCAAGTACGACTCGAAGCACAACATCCCCTGGGGCCAATCCTGGAACAACATGATCGAAGCCCGAAGCTTCGGCCGCTGGGCCGCCCTACAGCCCGGAATCGATCTGGCCACGACGCTGGAGACCCCCTATGCAGATGTCGGCGGCAAGCCGGTGACGGTGGAATCGGCACGAGCCGTGGGCGCAGACCTGTCGACGACGGTCGAAAGGTGGCTGCGAGCGGGACGCGATTAGTGCAGATTGCTCACGACTGGCACACCGTGATTACTTCTCACGGTCGTTCAGAGGCAGCCGTCCGGCGGGGTTGTTTCAGTTGTCAGAGATCGAGGTGGGAGCGTGCTGGCGACTGGCTGATTTTATGTTGTGAAATGGTTGCGGGCTCGGTTGGCGGTTGGTGCACTTGTCGATCGATTGCTCCATCGAACAGGGCCAGTTATCGTGTTGTTTCGTAATGGTTTACGGCGTCGTCGGGTGCGCAGAATCAATTTGACTACCATGCAAAAGGGGGGACTGCTGTAGTTGGCAGTGCCTTGTCTAAGTTGAAGGCCTGCAAGGAGTTTGGTGAACGTTGGGGGCGGTTCGAGGAGAGGAATAGGAGAAACAACGTCGACGACCGTAGAAACCCTGCGGGTGGAAGTTGGTCAACGGGGAGCGGATTCTGCCAATATCGTGGGGTGGCGGGGGAGTAGTTGCGGATGTGGTGAATACGGCACGTGCTGCGCGGTCTGCATTGTTTGCCTTGTTGACATTGGTGCGAGAAGTTTTTTTGGGTGCTTTTGGCTCGCTTGGGGGGGCCGACATGGGGGGCGAGTTGTGGGAATCGGGCAGAATCGCATGGTCCGCCGGGTCGGACAAGACGCTGCGGGGTCTTTCCTGTATCTATACTGCCGTACACAGATACGATGTTATCAAGTGGAGAGGAAAAGTCAAGAGGTTTTTTGAACACCCCCGGATGAGTGAGAGGATGAGAGCGAAGGGGGGATTCGGTCGCAGCGGACGAGTTGACAGGGACGGGGGGACTCGGAACTGGGGATGTTGGACTATTGCATGGACGAGGAAGAGGGGCGGAACGCTGATCTTCTCTGATCCACGCTAATCAGGGCGGTTTCTGCGTACGAAGTGGGCCGGTGCTTGGATGGGTGGATTTGGAGGGGAAGTTGTTTTGAACAGGAGTTGACGGAGAGATCGGAGACGGGGATGCAGGCAGGGGGAATTTTTCGGGCAGGGGATTGGCTGCTGCTGGGGTGTTGGCGAGTGGTCTGTACGCTGACACAGGGCCACTTGGCCGAACATCTGGGCGATCTGGTCGCGGTAGGCCGCCTGGGCCGCTTTTCGGGTGCGGCCGAAATAGCTGAGCCACTCGGGACACAACCAGGCCGGCGATTGAAGCGGATGCTGTAGGTGGTCTGGAGCCAGCCGGCCGCGCCGGTCAGCTTGGCGCGGGGCGTCTGGAGGAGGAGGTGATAGTGGTTGCCGAGCAGGCAGTAGGCATGGACGACGAGGCCGAACCGGCCGACGGCTTCTTCGAGGGTTTCGAGGAAACGCTGGCGATCGGCTGGGTCGCGATAGATGTCCTTCCGCTCGTTTCCTCGCGCGGTGACGTGGTAGACGGCGTTTTCGAACTCGACTCGGACGGGTCTTGCCATGCTGGGATTCTACGCCGAAACGGCGATTCTGTCAAGAGTCAAGCAGGGTATGCCGCGGCGCGACAAGGGAGGTGTAATTAACCAGTTAGTTCGTGTTTTGCGCCTTGCGTGAGGTATGGTTGAAAGTCATGCCGGGTATCCAAAGGCCGGTGACTC
>JAAYAY010000282.1 GCA_012719125.1 Planctomycetaceae bacterium
GGCATGGCGAGCCTCCTTGCTCTGGAACCCTGATTCTCAATACCAATTCGCCTTTGCTACCCCATGTCCCCTTTCTTGTCCAGGTCAACTATAACTGTTTGTCAACTTACGAAACGGACATCTAGGCCCAGTCGATCCCCTCTGGAAGGTGATTGATGTTCTCACAGCCTTCGGCCGTGACCACCACCACGTCTTCAACCCGCACGCCCCCAAGATCGAGCCGGTAAAGTCCCGGTTCGACGGTCACCACATCGCCCACGACCAACTCCGGCCCCTTCATATCCAATAGCGGCGGTTCGTGAACGTCCAGCCCCAGGCCGTGGCCGGTTCCGTGGGAAAGCGAACAGAAATCGGCCGGGGCATTCTCGGGTGGAATCCCGTATGGATAACCGGCTGCCTCCAATGCGGCGATGGTCGCCCGGTGGACCGACTCGCCGGTCACGCCGGCACGCACAGCCGCCTCGGCCGCCGCTTTGGCCTGGCACACCGCCCGATGCATCGCCGCCAGAGCCTCGGGCACGTGGCCATGCACGACCGTTCGCGTGCAGTCGCCGTTGTAGAGTGTCCGGCGATTCCTGGGGAAGATGTCGATGATCACCGGTTCGCCTGTGCGCAGCGGGCCGGTGCCGAGGTTATGGCAGTCGGCCCCCTCGCGACCCCCGGCCACAATCGTCGGTGGGTTCACGTAGTCCCGATCGAGAAGCCAATGATCGATCGCCGCGCGGACCCGCTCGGCCGTAAGCGTCTCGCCCGAGTGAACCAAGGTTCCGTCTGCCGCAACGTCAGCTCGCGCGATCAGCCGGCATGCCATCTCCATGGCGCCTTCCGTGACGGCCTGGGCCTCTCGGATCCAGGCGATCTCCTGCGCATCTTTGGCTCGCCGATCGAGGACGCCAAGATCCGGATCGTATTCCACCGCAATCCCGGCCTGCCGCAGCATGTCGACAAACACCAGCGGGAGAGATCGGTCGGCTCGCACCAGATCCATTCCGGCACGGCGCACGCACTCGGCCGCCGCCTGGGCCGTCGCCGTTTCCCGGTCGCCGGACAGGCCTCCTTCCGGCGAGTAGTCGGCCGGACAGGCTACCCGATCGGCCTGAGCGTGCTTCCTTGCTCGTTCCATTTCGATGTCGCGGAGAATCAGTACCCGCGTCACCTCGTTGCCGTCGCCCGGCAGTTCGATACAGGCCGCCGGATCGCCCACGGAGAAGCGGATCCGGCGATACAGGGCCATGTTCGTTGCCGGGATGCCGGCCAACATCAGAGCGACTTTTCGGACTGTCACAAGGAACCTCCGTGAGCGCAGAAATCCGAAGAACGAAACGCGAAATCCGAAACAAATCGGAATCCGGAAATATGAAGGTTCGAACGTGGACGAGGCTTGACCTTTCTTCTACGGTGGGACTCACTTCGGCCGGACGAGGACGCGGAGGCGTTTGACCTCGTACTGGGAGGCGTTCGAGGTGAAGGTCCAGTCGCGAGTCCGATCGGTGTTGCCGTTGCCGATGCCGATGTCGGCCGACGGGCCGCTTTTCCACTGGTTGATCGCGAAGATCGTCTGCCTGGCCTCATGGTTGTGAACCTGCATGCAGCCGTAGCCGTCGACGGGGTTGCTCTTCTCGTCGCCGAAGTCCCAGAGCGAAGCACTGGCGTTGGGGACGTTCACAACGTTGGTTGGCCCGTAGTTGTTGGGCCAGAACTCGATGTTTCCGCCCGCCAATCCTTCTCCGGTGACGATGCCCGCCACGTTGGAAAGGACGTTCAAATTGGCCACCTTCTGCTGGAAACTCGCCTTACTGCCGACCGTGGGAACGCCGATCTTGGTCACGTCGTTGGTGAAGGCGTCCATCGACGCATACACGTACCGGGTCTCATCGCCGAACTTCTGCAGTTCCAGGAAGTAAGCAATGCGATCGAACGGGCCCTTGAACTCCTTGCTGGCATCGACGTTGTATTTGACCTCCCGTCCCAGATTGGCGAGATTCAGATCGTAGATCAACTTGTACTTCGCGGCCTCTTCGACCTTGAGCGCCAGCCAGTCACGCTCGGGCACCTCGCCCGCCCGGAACGGAGCGGCGGGCAGTCCCTCCTTGTTGGCCAGATTGGGCTCGGCCAGCTTGTGCCAGGCAAAACGCATGGCGGCCGGTTGTTCGACCTTGGGCGAGGAAAGGACGACCGAGTTGCCGTCGATCTCGGTCGTGGCAGGCACGAAGTCGGTCCCCTTGCCGATGATCTCGAACCAGGTGAGCGGCTTGCCGTCGCGCGAGACGAGTCCGCCGCCCACGTGGTCGAAGGTGATGCGGAGTTTATTGCCCTCGACAGCCAGCGACTTGAACATCGGACCCGAGTAGACGATTTCCGAACGCCCATAGGTCTTGGCCAGAGCGATCAAGGCAAGACGGCGGCCAACCTCCTGCTTGTTCTTCGGGTGGATGTCCTGGAGGTTGCCGATGTCGTGAATGACGACCTGCCCGGTGCTGGGAATCTCAAGCGATTTGTTCTGGACTTCCCAGAAGGTGGGCAGGATGCCGGCCGATTCGTTGCCGTATTGATAGGGCGCGATCTGCACGTAGAGGAAGGGAAACTCGCCCTGCTTCCAGACTTCCCGCCAGCCGCCGATGAGAGCCCGCATCTTGTGGTAATAGAGCATCCCTTCGGCATGGTTCGATTCGCCCTGGTACCAGATCGCTCCGCGGATAGCAAACGGCACCAGCGGGTGGATCATGCCGTTGTAGAGGGTCGTCGGAGACCCATGGCTCGTGAGCGGTTGGATTTCCGCCGGATAAGCAGGGGGCGGACTCAGCGGCGTTTCCTGCTTGTAGGCGGTCTTGGCGTCTTTCAGCCAGGCTTCCAGACCGTCGAGATAGGCCGCGAGCTTGGCCTGGTAGGCGCCGTTGGCGGGATTGGTCAGTTCCACCTGATTGAGGATGTCGGCCAGTTCGGGAATGCCGACGAATCCGCACGGCGGCGTCCAGGGCTCGATTCGAGTGCCGCCCCACGACGAATTGACCAGCCCCACCGGCACGTCCAGTTCCTTGTGAAGCGTGCGCCCGAAGAAGTAGCCGGCCGCGGTGTAGCCGCCCACCGTTTCGGGCGAGCAGACGGTCCATGCGGCGTCGACGTCGTCTTGGGGGAAACCGTTCGGCACCCTGGGAGCCTTGATATGGCGGATCTTGGGATAGTTGGCGGCCGCCTGTTCCTTTTCATAGTCGTTACTGCTGGCAACTGCCATTTCCATATTCGACTGGCCGGAACAGAGCCACACCTCGCCGACGAGGATGTCGCTCAGTTTGACGCTATTTTTGCCCGACACGGTCAGTACCAGCGGTCCGCCTGCCTGCTGGGCGGGCAGTTTGACCGTCCACTTCCCGTCGGCGCCGGCCTTGGTGGATGCTGCGTCTCCGTTGCTCAGCCGAACCGTCACCTCTTCGCCCGCATCGGCCCAACCCCACACGGGAATCGGCTGGTTCTGTTGCAGGACCATGTGGTTCCCGAAGATATGCGGCAGACGAACGTCGGCCGAACAGGTGGCGGCCGCGAAGGACACGGCAACGCCAACGAACAGAATTTGGCGGAGTTTTCGCAGGTTCATGATGTTCTCTCTCTGGCGATGGGGCTACGGCAGTACGTGGTTCTTCCGGTCAACGTCCCGTGCCGAAACGCGGGACCCGCACCGGGCCATTCTAGCGATTTGGACCGGCCCAATCCACACTTTGCTGGTGCAATCGGCACGACCGGCCCGTTCAGCAACCACCGGAGACCTCCGCCTCTCCGGCCGACCGCGACATATCCTTGCCATGAGGACAGACAACGGACACGATGCAGCATTCGATTCGTATTCTGGGGGCCGCTGTGAAGAATCGCCGGGAGAAAACTCATTGATCGGAAGGTTCAAGGCCGGCTGGTAGTTGGGATTGTCCGAGTCGCTGTCAGGCACAAATTGAAGCAGAATGGCGGCGGCCGCCAATGTCGCCATGATGATCCAGAGTGGAACGCCCTATTTCCGATTTGCCGTGTGGATCATGAGGGCAGTTGCGACGATGAACAGAGCCCACACCGTCCAGTAGCAGATTAGTGTCTTTGTGCTGGACCTGTGCGAATGGTGCGGGCATGTTTGTGAGGGTTGGGTTGCGGGCTTGCCCCACTCTGGGAGGAGAAGGAGAATTCGGTGGGCTCGGGTCTGCATGATTTGGGCTCCGGGGATGTGCGGCTGTGGAGCCCGAGTGGAGGGTATCCGCTACTGGGTATTCAGAAGAGAACACCATAAACCTTTATGGCGTATGGCTTTTTGAGTACCCCCGGCAGGATTCGAACCTGCGACCACCGGTTTAGGAAACGGAATTTGATGTCGCCCAAGGTTGCACGTGCGTAAGGGGTTACGGCGACAGACATGTGGCGGGGTGCTCCGGGCGGTGCTCGACACGTTGCTGCCTATGGGTAAAGCTCGCATCAATCTGCAATGAGCGTGTCGATGGGCGTGCTGGTTCGGAGCCCAGTCTTCCACATTCCGTAACGGCTCAGTCTATAACAGCTTCCGTAGATTCACAAGACGGTGCGGTGTAGGGGTTTCGGGGGAATCTTCGCCTACCTCGCGGGATGAATTCATCAGTCGCTAGTGGACCGACGTGGTTTCAAATCGGGTAAGGGAGACTCGACACCACGATCTCGTACCCGCAAGCCCTCTTCCGCCACGGACGAGAAATCGTTTTCGATTAGGTAGATCCTTCCTCCGACAGGGCAGGCCCATGTTTTCAACGCAGCTACCTTCCGCGTGGCTGGATCAAGCCCGGCGATCAGCAACACGGGGCAACGCGTCAGGTAGTTGGGGGCAGTCGCGATCCCGAACATTGACTCGATGTCGCGTGAGCTTGGTTCGGGATCTGCCTCAAGGTGGCTGTGCCATTCGCCGATGTAGACTGCCCGAGAATCGACCTCTCTCGCCATCCAATCCAACTCGCCTTGAACAAACTCAACGTCGCGAGCAAACCCGCTTTTCAATCTTTCGGCGTTCGGACCCGGGCCGGTTGCTCGAACCACTACAGCGCGATGATCGTCGTCGATGAACCCAATGAGGATGCCACCAGTCTCACTCTCGGGCGACGCTTCTGTCATGGCGACGACCGAATCGTATATCTCCTGACTCATCGCCACACCAACCACGTCAGGTTCTCGACATGTTCCACACTCTGCCCATCGAGGCAACTGTGCAATATGGGTCACCATTGGGCGATTGAATCGGGGGGCAACTTCAACGGCGGCCGGTCGTGACCATAGCCAGTGGTTAGCCTCAAGTGATCGTCCTTCGAGGTAGTCGATGGCCACTCTGGCGATCAAAGCGGCCACGAAGGACAAATCTGCGGCACTTGCTGGTATCACCGGTCGTCCACATTCATGCAACAGAATATCATCCGGCGACTCCTCAACATCGATCCAGCCATCCGGGGCAGCTTCACCTGACCGGCCAGCGCGAGCATACTCTCCGAGGCACGCCTTGCACGGATCGACGCCCGGTCGAACCAGGAAGACCCGTCCCATGCTACCCCGCCGAAGGGCGCGCCCATACAGAACGGGCTTCCGTTGTATTACGGCAATCTGATTGATCGTGGACTCGACGTTCTCATTGGCAGTAGTGCAGATCGTCAAATCGGCTGGTGCGATGAAGGTCGCGAGTTGGTCCAAAGACCTGACGGCTGAGGCCACCGAAGAATCGCCATCACCGAACTTCAGGTATGGGTTTATTTCAAGCATGCGGGACATTACGACGCAAACTTTGTAGGCACCAAACTCGTGAAGACCCCCGATGTGGCGCGCGACATTTCCCGTACCGAGTCGATCCGAATCACATAGTCGAAATCTCCCAACTCCAGCCTTTGCAAGAAGCTCTGCGACGGGCGAACCGAGGGCACCCAAGCCGATTAGGGCGACCGTCCTGTCTTCGATTCGTTTGTCAACGACGCTCGTGTTTCGTAGCCTGAGATCGTTTGGTCGAGCCGTGTGAACGCGCACGCAGCCGATTCCAGCGCGTTCAAAGCCTCTTCGCTTCTTCTCGTCACTCTCGATTAGAATGCCGTTCGATTTCTTCCCACGGAGCATGCAGAGGATCAGCCATTCCCACTCCCCATGTCGGCCCGGATATCGCAGGCCAAGATAATGAACGTTGGCGGTCAACAAGTCGTGCTTCAGAAGCGATGTTACCTGAGACCATGGGTCTGAATGGGATCGTTCAAGTTCCCGTAAGAATCCCTCGCCATTTCGGAACGGCCGTGGCTCGTGACTCAAGGACCACCAATACCCATGAGCAACAGGGGCACTGGAGTCGGAGTTGTCAGATTCGAGGATCTTCGTGGGCGACCACGCCTCCCCTTGAATCCATGGATAAATGCGTGAAAGATCATCTCGTGCGTCAAAATACTTCGCCACGCCGCCGCTTTCCACCGTTACCGCCGTCATGATCATCGGGCAAAGGTCGTCTTCAACGGCGTCGATGTGCCGCCGGAAATCCGGCACCATGAAGAACCGCCCGAACCCGTCGATGTCGGGCGAAAAGAAGACGTTACTGAGAAGGATATCACCCGCGTGCTCAAAATGCGGCTCAAGCTCTGTCGAGACCGAATCCGCAGGCCAGTGCCCCGTATGGTGCCCGAGAAACCATTGCTCCGCGCGGCGAAGAACATCGATTCCACGTATCCGTTCACCAGCTAATCCAGACCGCGTATCTCGCTGGAACAGGCATAGCAGCCCGCCCGGCATCTGGTGCCGGTGATCAAACAACTTGGACTGCAATTTCTCCTTAGGCGATCCGTCTGAGTCGCGTTCGGGAAGTCGCTCAAGCGGCACAACGAAAGGCATCTCGAAGGGGGTAGCTTCCGGGTAAATGAGCCACACAGGATGCCTTACAGTTCCCCCTGGTGGGCGCACAAGAAGCTCGCCAAAGCAATGAAGCCTCCCCTGCCGCAAAGCCTTGTCGTCAACGCGAAACTGCGGGTAATGACGGGCGAGTCTTTCCCGTTCCTCCAAATACCACTGGGGATAAATGGCGATCCAGGACGTGCTCATGCTCACGATGCTCCCATGGGGCGATGATCGACACGAGTGCCGAACGCCGTCGTGGTCGCAACGACTTTGGCCTTGTTGTTCTCAGTCTTCTCGTCCTCATCCTTCGCGGGATAAGCATCTGCAAGATCACCGTTATCCGAGCCGATCTGATATTGCCCATCCCGAAAGATGTCGCAGATAAAAGAATGGCGTTTCTCGCCGGTGTGGAGGACATTGTCCTTGCCTACCTCGTCGGCGTAGAAGCCTACGGCGTCTTCATGGGGATGATCATGCGGGCTCTCGTCGTTGGTCGGTGCCGAAATCACCACGTAGTCGGGTTCGATGGTCTGAAGGGCATCAAGGTATGGGTCGTCGTCTTCGTCATAACGGAAGAAAGTGCGAGAGCCGTGGTGGGCCGCCGAAAGAACGGAGGAGCGCAGACGATCAGAGTGATAGTCGGCGATGTGCTTCTCCCATGCATTCCGATCAGCATCTCCTGTCAGCATGATCCATCTTCCGCGCGTGCCGAACTTCAGAACCGCGCACTGCTCATGAATCCGACGGTAACGTTCTTCCCCCGACTCGCCTTCGATCTCTTCAACGACGTGTTCGGCGGGGGACAGCACATAGTATTCCGCGTCCCCGATCTGTTGGGCACTTCGGCTACCCAGTAGCTCGACTTCCGTTCCCCCGGCCTTCGTGACTTGCTTGATCACGTTCTGCAAGTCCTTGTAGGCATCAGCGTGCGCTTTTCCAGGAGCGTGCCCAGAGTGCCAGACCTCGGTTATCGCAACTGCATCCGCGAGTTCTGTCACGCCGTTCAAGTGGTCGCTGTGTGGATGAGTGTTGACGAATGTCAGTCCCCCATCCTCCCCTTCGAGCAAATCTCGCATGAGTCGCGGAACATCGATCCCATCCGTTTCCTTGTCGATGTTGATATCGACGAGCAGCACCCGATAGCCTCCCGAGTCTGCAACAAGGACAATTGTGGACTCCCCTTGGCCGACATGTAGGAACACCATTCGGATAAGGATGTTGTCGTCGGTCGGCCAGATCAATTCACGGGCAACATTAGCCATGCTCTGCTCCCTTCCACTCCTCGTAAAGCCGCTCCGCTATGTGCAGAACTTCGCGGACGTAGTAGTTGGCCCGTTGTCTGGCGCGGTGCCACATGAGCAACACCAACAGGGCGAGTGCGGCAAAGGACGCAAGCTGCGTCCCCCAATCCCATGCCGCAGCACGACCCCATTTCGCTGACAACGACAGCATCACCATCAGAATCACCAAGAGGACAACCAGACCTCGGTGGTAGGCATAGAGAGAATTGAAACGTCGCGCCCTCCCAACATCAGCCCCATCGGCCTGCTGCATGGCGAAGAGAAACAGCGCATGATTCGTTGCGTCGCTTCCAACCCATTGTTGCAGCTTCCTCCGTATTCGTTTGGCCGCGTCGGCGGGCAAGTAGCGCGGTATGCCGTTCTCCAGGGCGCGGTCTGAGGGCCGGCCCCGCCAAGTCCAGTACAGGACAGGCTCAACCAAGCTCGCGACAGCTTGCACCGCTTGACCGAGAAAGACTGCAACGGCGGTCAGTACCACAACGACGAAGGCGTCTGGGATGCCCACATGCGATGCGGGTGAAGTGATCGACGGAAACAGAAAGGGCACACTGCCGACGAGCAGCGTGCCGGGAACGAGCATGCTGAGAAGATCGTAGTAGTTAAACTTGTCGTGCATGGCCCCCTCGTTGGCTGTCTGGCAGTTGCAGAAACTGTGTTTGTGTGCGTGAGTTCGTCTCCAACGGACTGTTCGCGTGTATTCCGATCAACCTCGGCTTCGCGTCCTATTTCGGTGTGAGCAGGCAAAAAATGTTATACGTGTTACTGAAGAACTCTGCGGTGAACTGGAGTTCCTTCTGGTCGCTTGTTGATCGCACGGCGACTTCGATCTTGTGGCTATTGGCGATATCGCAGCCGGGTCGGGTGACGGCCGTAGCAACCTCTGGCGGGGCTGTGCCGGAAAGCTCCTCAAAATACTGGGACTTGAATGTTGCCGAGGCGATGCAGTAGCGGACGGACCAGGTGGGCGGCTGGGCCAACTCGTCGCCGCTCTGTCGCGGCTCCTTCTTGAAGACGACCAGCATGCACGGCCGGAAGCTCTTCTCGACGATACGGCGTGCCGTCGCCTCGAAGGACGCACAATACTTCGTGGCCAACTCTTTGACGGTCGGGGCATTGATGGCGCGGCTGTTGGCCTCCAGGGCGAACCGATCGCCCAGGAAGAGCAGGTCCGCGGCGAACTGGCTGGCTTCCTTCTCGAACACCAGCCGCGATGAAGGGCTCAGCCCGATATCGTCGCAAACATAGAGCGAGTGCTCGTGGTGAGGAAGGACGAAATGCCCCACTTCATGCAAAATGCTGAACCGCATGCGGTTCTCATCCAGCTCCGAATCTGTCGCGATGATCCGGTCCCCGAACGAGATCAGTGCCCTCGGGCGCGCGTCACCAACCGTTTGCTTGGCTTCCTGCGGGAGTTCGAGGTCGAAGTTGAAGCTGACGTAATCCAACCCGAGAAGTTCCAGCAGATTGGCCGTGTCTACCGATTCTCGCTCGAACTGGCCGGACTCGCGAAGGAGGTAGGTGACCAGTTCACGCGGTTCGATTTCCAGGTAGGTTGCGTTGAACGTTGTCATTTCTTCTTCCCGTGCGCAGCCCGGATTTCACGCAATCGCTGACGAAGGTTTTCCGTGTTCGCGACCCCAAGGTCACCGCCGTGTGCAGCCATCGCATACTGGCGTTGGCCTTTAAGCGCCCGTAACCCGCTTACATACTGGGAGAGCAGTTTGTCGCGATCCGGCTTGCGTTCGGCATCCAGGATCACGAACGCGTCGGCGTTCTTGTCCAGCAGTCGAATAAGCGTATCATTCGACTTGTTCTGAATGGACCGGCCGTTCTCCCAGCGGGTGTAGCTTTTCTCACCCACTCCCAGCAGGTTGGCCATATCGACGGCCGACAGGCCGGTCTTCTGCCGCACTTGGCGGATCTCCGACGGTGTGAGCAGTCCCAACCGCCGGTACTGCTCGCCTTCAATGGCCTTGGTTAGGTCGTCCGGCAGTATCTCTTCACCACAACTGGTGCATGCGTCCCAGGTGGCATCGGCGACAATCATGGCGCCGCCAGGGATGTTCTGTGGCGGCTCAAAACGGTAGTCGCCGTGCTTGTGTTCCAGGGTCTGGTTGCCACAAAGCGGGCATTGGGTGGTAGTCATGGTCGTCTCTTTCAATCAGGTCGTCACGTCTGTCAATGGTCCGGGTGCGCCGAAACGACGAGCATGTACTCGCCAGGCTTCCCCAACTCAACGAGAGTGACCTTGATGTAGAAGAGGGTGTTCCTCATGCGAGGCTTGATCTCGTATTCCGATTGGCCGACGAGGCCGGGAAAGCTGTGGAGCACGACTTCCTTGACGGGCTCGCCGCGGTCGATCCAGGCGATGATCTCGTCACAAACATCGGCTTTTGTCAGCCGGTGAGCCATCAGGTCAAATTGAACGGTCGTGGTGAGCCGAACCCGGCTTTGGTCTGCCGCGAGCCGGCGGATTTCCCCGAGCGTCCAAGCGTCCGCTTTCTTCGCGGTCATCGATTTTGACCCTGATCGATGCAGCCTCTGACATCCTGCACAAGAAGAGGTGCCATATGATACTATATCGGGTGACGAAGTCAATGACTTCTGGCCAAAATGTCTTATTCGACGGTGTTTCTAAACCCCCGAACAAGGGATTTCCCCGTCTGCCTATCCCACACGACCCGTGGTCAGCCCTCGGATCTACGGTCCTAACGGGTGGATACCAAATAACCCCTCCGGAATTGCCCGTTTGTTAAATTCATGCACGGCAAGTGGTTACCGCTAGTAGGAATGCCTCCAAACACCGAGTAAACTCCTTCTGTTGCGATATCGAACCCAGTAGAATCGGAGCCATGTCACCCGGTATTTGGCAGACAATCACTGAATCGCAGTTCCCCTGGGAGAGGGAGGCCCTCGAATTTGTCCGTTCGCGGTTCCCTGCCCGAGAGCCGTACCGCGCCTGGTCGAATTTCGAGTTCATCGCTGATGATGGCAGCATTAACGAGGTTGATCTGCTGGTCCTGACCCCGGTCGGGTTCTTCCTGGTCGAAATCAAGAGCCGCCCCGGCATCATCCGGGGCGACGCGGGCACATGGATTTGGCAGCACGACGGGAAGCTGTTCACCGACGACAATCCCATCCTGGCCGCAGATCGCAAGGCCAAGAAGTTAAAGTCGCTCCTGGAGCGGCAGAAGGCAATCAAGAAGTTCAAGGGGCGGATACCGTTCCTCGATCCGCTCATCTTCTGCTCAGCACCCGATCAGCAGAACCAGCTAACCGGTACGGCGGCGTGCCGGGTTTGTCTCCGAGATCGGGATGCCACCGCCGAACGACCAGCCCGTCCCGGCATTATGGCGGCCGTCGAACGCCGCGACTGCCCCGGCCTGGAGAAGTCGGTCAAGTGCCACGTTGACCGGCCGACAGCCAAGGCGATCAGCCAGGCGATGGATCAGGCTGGTATTCGGCCGTCCAAGCGTTCCCGCAAAGTCAGCGATTTCGTGCTGAGCCAGCTTCTCCTCGAAGGACCTGGCTTCCAGGACTGGCAGGCAACCCACGTCAAGCTGGAGGATGTCAAGCGTCGGGTTCGGGTGTATCTCGTTCGCACCGGAGCATCCGCGGAAGATCGGCAGATCATCGAGCGGGCGGCACTGCGCGAGTTTCACCTGCTCGAAACGCTCCAGCATCCGAACATCCTCCGCACCCACGGCTTCACAGAGCACGAACTCGGCCCGGCCCTGATCTTCGAGCACTTCCCCAAGTGTATTCGGCTCGATCATTACATGGCCCAGGTCGGCCAGCGTCTCACTCCCGAACAACGGATCGAACTCTTGCGGCAGATTGCAGAGGTCGTCCGATTCGCGCACGACAAGCGGGTCATCCATCGCGCCCTGTCACCGCAGAGTATCTTGATCGTCGATCCCGGTGCAGATCGTCCGCAGATCAAGGTGTTCAACTGGCAGGTGGGCTACCTGGAGCCGTTCCTATCGCTGCGGAAGCCGCCGCGGTGGGACCTCCATGCGGAGCGATACGCAACGGCGGTCACGCTCTATGAACTGGCCACCGGCAATCCGCCAAAATGGGGCGACGGCAAGAGCGATCCGGCCCTTTTGGATTGCGAAGCGACCATTGATGCCGAAGTCTTCGACGCCAGCATCCGGGATCAACTCACCGCCTTCTTCACCAAGGCCCTGCGCCGCAATCCGGCCGAACGATTCGACAACGCCGAGGAAATGCTCCGGGCGTGGCGAAATTGCTTCGAGGGCGTGGTGCAACCCAAGTTCACCGAGCAGGAGGACTGGCCGAGGGCACCATCGATCCCAGCGACAGCAAGCGGCTCCTGGATCGCACGAGCGAGCTTCTGGAGCAACGCCTTGCGGCAGTCACGGCCAAGGCCCCGATGTTCAGTGCAGCCTTGCGCGGATACCGGGATGCCCAAACGGCAGGCGATTCGGCGGTGGCAGACGGCATCGCAGCCTGGCTTGCCGGGCAGCCGAACGTTGCCGCCGGTGCCAAGCGGGCCGCTGGGGTCAAGGGCGACATCGATCACTTCGGGGCACTGAATTTCCTGCAAGGCTTGCTCACTGTGCTCCGCGATTCCGGTCACGCGGGGCTTTTGATCGTCTTGGATGAAGTGGAGACGATCCAGAGGGTTCGGGGCGACGTTCGGGACAAGAGCCT
Organism: Planctomycetaceae bacterium; assembly: GCA_012719125.1. Classification (GTDB taxonomy): domain Bacteria; phylum Planctomycetota; class Planctomycetia; order Pirellulales; family Thermoguttaceae; genus JAAYAY01. The sequence goes on from JAAYAY010000282.1 coordinate 12,831, forward strand.
CAACGCCCTGCGGCAGTTGATCGATGAAGTTGACGCGGGCCGGTTTCCGGGATTGTACCTGCTGATTACGGGCACCCCGGCTTTCTTCGATGGTCCACAGGGTGTGCAGCGGCTCGAACCGTTGGCCCAGCGGCTTCATGTGGATTTCAACACAAATGCCCGGTTCGACAACCCAAGGGCCGTGCAAATTCGGCTCCCTGCATTCGATTTGGAGCGGCTGGTGAATGTCGGCGGCAAAGTTCGCGACATCTTCTGCTCCCATGCCCTGGCCCCTGACCGCATCAGCAATCTCGCCGACGCCGCTTACATCGAAGATCTTGCCCAGGCCGTTGCCGGAAAACTTGGAGGCAAGGTCGGCATTGCCCCTCGAATCTTCCTGAAGAAACTCGTGGCTGATGTCCTCGACCGGATCGACCAGTTCCCCGAGTTCAACCCTCGCGAGCATTATTCCCTGACGATCAGCGAATCCGAATTGAGGCCAGTCGAGCGAAATGCGATGGGTGCTGGCACGGTTGACGACATTGAGTTGAATCTGTGACCCCATTTGAGCAACTTCATCCCGCTGTTCAACACCACGTCGTCAACAGCCTCGGTTGGCGGGAGCTAAGACCATTTCAAGAGCGAGCCATCGAGCCAATCCTTGCCGGGGACCACGCTCTGATACTCGCGCCCACGGCCGGTGGCAAAACCGAATCAGCCATCTTGCCAGTCCTTTCCAGGATGCTATCCGAGAACTGGACGGGATTGAGTGTGCTCTACATCTGCCCAATCAAAGCCCTGCTGAACAATCTCGACGTTCGCTTGCAGCGATATGCAACCCTTCTGGGGCGTCGAGCCGGTCTCTGGCACGGCGACATTAAGACCGGCCAGCGGCGGCGGATATTGGCTGATCCTCCCGATTGTCTGTTGACCACGCCAGAGTCCCTGGAGGTGATGCTCGTCTCCCGGCAGGTGGAACGGAAGTCCTTTTTCAGCAATCTCCGCGTGGTCATCATCGACGAGATCCATGCGTTTGCTGGCGATGACCGTGGCTGGCATCTTCTAGCAGTCCTGGAGCGGATAAGCCGGATCACCGGCCGCGAGTTGCAGCGGTTGGGGTTGTCGGCCACGGTCGGCAACCCGGAGGCCCTCTGTGAATGGCTGGCTTGCTCATGCCAGGGACCACGGCGAGTCATGTTGCCGCCGGAAGCGGCTTCCAGCCAGGCCGAGGTCACGCTTGACTTCGTGGGGTCTCTGGAAAACGCCGCGATGGTCATCTCCCGGCTGCATCGTGGTGAAAAGCGGTTAGTTTTTCTGGACAGCCGGTCAAGGGCCGAGGAACTTGCAGTTCAGCTTCGCGGACTGGAAGTCACTACGTTTGTCACCCATAGTTCCTTGAGTCCAGAGCAGCGTCACGAGGCTGAGAAGGCGTTTGCCACGCGGGACGACTGCGTAATCGTTGCCACAAGCGTTCTGGAGCTTGGAATTGACGTTGGCAACCTGGACCGTGTAATTCAGATCGATGCCCCGCCGACCGTTTCCAATTTTTTGCAGCGCATGGGACGAACGGGACGGCGGCACGGGACGGCGCGCAACTGCCTCTTCCTGGCCACTTCGGAAGACGCCTTGCTTCAATCCGCGGCGATCATCCGACTATGGGAAGAAGGGTTCGTGGAACCCATTGAGCCTCCTAAGTTGCCCTTGCACGTCTTCGCCCAGCAGTTGATGGGACTGGCCCGGCAGGAGAGCGGGATCGGCCGACAAACCTGGCCGGACTGGATCAGGGGATTCGTGAAGTTCGCCGGAATCGAAGGGGACACGGCCGACCAGATCATCAACCACATGGTGACCACCGGGATTTTCTGGGAGGATGCCGGTATTCTGTGGTTCGGCAGGCGAGGAGAAGAGGAGTTCGGACGGCGCAACTTTATGGACATTCTGTCCATGATCACGAGCGAACCGTTATTTGCCGTGAAGCACGGTAGAAGCGATCTGGGATTCGTTCATCAGCTTTCCTTCGCCACCGGCCAAGGGGGACAGACCAGCCTCTTGCTTTCCGGTCGCAGTTGGCGGGTCACGCATCTCGATTGGCCGCGCAAAGTGGCTTACGTGGAGCCGTCCAAGGACCACGGGAAGTCGCGTTGGCTCGGAGGCGGACATTCCATCGCTTACGAGGTTTCGCAGGCGATCCGCAAGACGCTGACCGACGAGGTGGCGGCACCATGCTGGTCGCGCCGAGCCGCGACTTCAATCAACGACCTGCGCAGCCAGTTTGATTGGCTGCGTGAAGGCACAACCGTCGTGAAATCCAACGGCGACGAGGCGAGTTGGTGGACATTCGCAGGCTCCAAAGCCAACGCCGCGATTGCCGCCGCACTTCGCGATGCTGGTTTGCCCGTGCTCGATCACGACAACCTCTCAGTGGCCTTCGAAGTGACGGGCAGACTGGATGATCTCGATTCCCGGATTCAGGCTATTCGACACCATGAACCGGAGGGCTTCACGCTGCCTATCTCCCCGGAAATGGTCCAGGAACTGAAGTTCTCGTCGTGTTTACCGGAAGAGTTGGCAGTGGGAATGCTGGAGGCCCGCTTGGTTGATAAGCGGGCTTTAGGCTCGTGTCTCCAGGAACCGGTGAGGCATGTGGGATAGCGGCGCATACGCCGGTCGGTCGTTCCAGTCGTTTGCCGTGGCAGCCAACGCTTCCACGGCTGTCGATTTCTTGGGAATGTGGCAACCACCATCCGGTCCAACTATACTGGCACTAACCCCAGGCAGATCTTCCGATGAACTCTGGCGACGACCATGGACCAGCTTGTTTTCAAGACTTTGAGCGTACGCCAGATCCAGCGGAGACTTGAGGATCGCGTCTTCGCCATTCCCAGGCTTCAACGGGAATTCGTGTGGAACGGGCGTAAGGCGGCGGAATTTCTCGACAGCATCTATCGGGGAATGCCCATCGGTTCGATCCTCGTTTGGCAGACGGGAAAGAAGAATGGGGATCTCTTGCGGCCTTCCCTTCACATCCTGCCACCCTTCAGTCCACAGAACAAGGAAATCTGGTATTTAGTCGACGGGCAACAGCGACTTTCTGTGCTGTACCAATCAGTACGTGGAGAGCGGAAAGAGAACTCCACAGGCCAGGTTGTAGACTTCGGTCGGCTGAGCTTTCGTTTGGACAACGGCGATGGAGATGACCTGGTATCCTGGTTCAGCTACAGGAAGCCGGTCGAAGGGCAGTTCGTATCCGTTGCCGACATCCTTTCCTCGAACTGGCAGCGTCGGTTGCGGGGTCTGAGTGTGGCCAAGATGCGGCGGGTCAAAACCTGCCGGGACCGTTTGCTCGGCTATCCCGTTCCTCTCATCACCATGTCGTCCTCGGATATTGATAGAGTAAGAGACGCGTTTATTCGCATCAACTCTCGCGGCATGCGAATAAGCTCAGCAGACCGAGCGTTTGCACGAGCCTCCGCGATTGATCTTCGCGAGAAGGCCAACGATCTTCGAGCGCATCTTTCGGACGAATTCCACGACCTGGATTACCAGACCATCTTACTCGCATTCACGTTTGTTACCCCAGGCCGCGAACCGGACGTGGGTGAACGGGCTTTGGAGGCCGCCGTCCGGTGGTGGGAAAAGCGGATCAAGGCTGATGATGTCCAGAAGAAGAGGTTTCTTTCTCTCTGGGCTGAATCTCGCAGGGCTTTCCTAAAAGCACTGGACTATCTTCACACCACATTCGATGTTCTGGAAAAAGATTTCCTACCCTCAGTGAATATGCTGGCTACCCTAACAGTCTTCTTTTTTCACCATCGCGCACAGCCAAACCGACGACAACGCGACGAGATTCGGAAATGGTTCTGGGCAACAGGTGTTGGTCAACGATATTCAGGCCGCGGCTACCGCCAGAACATCATCGCGGATGTGGGGTTCTTCAAGAAACTCGCAGGCAAGACGATTACTCGATTCAAGTTCCCTGATCTTGTGGATCGCTCGGACTTGCTGCGAACCGAATATACTCAACCTGCAGCCATCGCCAAGGCCTTCTTCTGCCTGCTTGCGCGCCGCAAGCCGTGTTTCCTCAACAACGGTGAACCGGTGCCTTTGCGACGGGAGATCGCGATGGCAAATCGAAGCGAGAAGCACCACATTTTTCCGAGAGCACTTCTCGCGCAATACGGCTTTCGGCACCGGGAATACAACAGTCTATGCAACATTTGCTTCGTCGTGGCCGAGGAGAACCAGTCCATCGGCTCCCGTAGCCCCAGATCATACCTCGCCGACTTCAAAAGCAGGCGGTTCTTTACCCGAGCAATGAAAAGCCATCTCATTCCTTGCGACAAAGGCAGTGGGCTTTGGACACCAGGTGTAGCCCGAGCGTATCGCCAGTTTCGGAAACGGCGGCTCCAGATGATCTGCAAGGCGTTTGAGGACGAGGCAGGTATTCGGCTGTTTCGGCGGAATGAGTAATATGCGGGGCAGCGGACGGTCTTCCTCAAGTGGCATTGCTGGCGTTTCATGATGTCAAGAACTTCGGTCCAATTGTCATTCGATTGTCGGTTCCGTGTACCGTTGCGAATTGCCGGCTGGCACAGGAGCGTTGGCTTCGGCAAGTTGGGCCAGGCTTAGGTTGGCGATTGAGAATGCGAACCGATGCGTAGGGACGCATCGCGATCCAGGAAGGCACCTGCTCAGCCAGCTCGCATAGCAATCATTTGGGAATACTTGACGATGCGACGCCTGCCAGGACAAAGCCCACACTGCGGAATGGCCGCGGTCGCGAGAAAGGCATCGACGTCCGCATCACTGGTCATCGACGGACAGGCCTGATGACCGTGGAACAGTCGCCAATCGGAAATGGCCTCAAGTTTCAACTCCTGCTCCATCAGTCGGAAGTACGCCAGCGCCGGGCATTTCCAAAGGCATCCCCGATACAATTGCGTACACGACTTCTGCGTGCAGACCCGGTAGGCCGCCTCAGGATCCGACTCAAACGGCATCGGTCTGCCATCCACAACCCGATACTGCCGCATCCAACGTCGATGCGACTTCCGGATCTGGATCCGGATGCCCGGGTATTCGGCTCGCCATCGCCACAAGAGTCGCTTGACCTTGGCAAACTCCTTCATGTACCGCCGGGCCGTCCCGTGCTGACTGACGTCGAGACGACAGTCGGTGTCGACCAGCACGCGGGGCAGGTCAGGATGGCGGTGCAGAAGGAGTCCATTGCTCACGAGCATCAAATCCGAATCCGGCCACGCCTTGCGAGCCAGGCGAACGTGCTCAACGAGCCGTGGATTGAGCGTCGGCTCACCACCAAGGAGGGCAAATCGGCCGGGTCGAAGTCGACCTGACCAGGCGGCGTATTCTTCAGCCGTTTCCTCGGGCGTCGGCATTGGGACCGTGGGATGGAAATTGGAGTAGTGGGAGCACTGCTCACAGGAGAGATTGCAGGTGTGGGTAACGTGGTACTCGAGGGCGGGAAGTTCGATCATCGCCAGACGACCTTTCGGATGCCGTGTTTCTTCTTTCCAATCGCCAGGAACTTGGGACGTCGGCGGACGTAACCCGGCGGATCGACGTGGATGTGCTCGAAGCTGTGGTCGACTGCGACGCCTACGTTGACGCCGGCGATCTTGGCCCGCCAGAAGAAATCCCAGTGCTCCTCGACTTTGAGCTGCTTGTCCCAGCGGATGGCTTGAAGGATGTCGCGATAGGCGGCGAAACAATTGCTGACATAATGGCAACGGGCGATGAAGTCGTGGCGACGGTAGGCCCCTTCGGGAATGTGCAGAATCTGGTCCTTCACGTGCATCAAGCGTGGGCCACCGTCCTTACCGCTCTTGGCGGCGAGCAGGTCGAGATTATGAAAACGGTCGAGTTTGGCGACCAGTTCCGCCAAGCGGGTGTGCTCGGTGACCAGGTGATCGTCGTCGGTGAACACGACGATGGGCGAGTTGCCAAGGTCGAGCAGACGATTGCGGCCGGCGGAGAGACCGATGTCGCATTCGGTCTCTACCAGGCGATCGACCATGGTGGCTTCTTCGGGGCAGTGCTGCGAGAACCGCAGTTCGGGCCGGCCGTCGTCCAGGACGTGGATCGTAGGGCGGCGGTCGCCACAGTGCTCGTAGATCGAGCGAACGAGCGCGGCACAACACCGGGGCCGATGGATCGTCTTGATGCA
>JAAYAY010000283.1 GCA_012719125.1 Planctomycetaceae bacterium
CGGGAACTGCACGATGAATGCAGTCCAGGATCTATCCTGAAAAACAAGAATCCTTGCCGTATCAAGGCATTTTTTGCAATATCACTTCTTCCCGCTGTTCGGTATGGTTAACGGCGTAGGGTGGCATGCCGATCTGCGCAAACAGCCATTTGGCGATCAGATCACCTGGCACAGTTCCGGGATTGGTGAATTTGAGTGGACGGAAGGAACGCTGGACGCCGAGACCCTGCGACGCTGGACCATCCGGGAAATCGTGACCTGGAAGGACCTTCGTGGAGAGGGACTGGTCATGCGTCATTGCGTGGCCAGCTACCTGCACTCCTGCTCGTCCGGCAAGACGTCGATCTGGTCGTTAGGACTGGAACGGAATGAACAGCGTCGCCGACAGGTGCTGACCGTCGAAGTGGCCGTCGACAAACGGATCATCTGCCAGGCTCGGGGGAAGGCGAACCGTTTGCCTGAAGAAAAGGAGGTGGAAGTACTGCGGCGCTGGGCTGCTCAGGAGGAACTGACGTTGGCGGAGCACGTTGGGTGAGTATTACCTGGCGACAGGATGCCGCCGCCACGATGGTCCCTGACAGTCGACAATCCCCATGTTAGAATAGCCGTCGCTCCGGACGGGCCGTAGCTCAGCGGTAGAGCGGTGGTGCCCCACAGCGCCAAGGAAGTCAGTTCGACTCTGACCGGCCCGTTCGGGGGTCCAAACAGATTTACCCTCGGTAGGGCCATAGCTCAGCGGTAGAGCCGTCTGGTGACCAATCGGAAGGGAAGTCAGTTCGACTCGGACCGGACCTGTCTCGGGGGCTTCTCGATAGGAGTACAGGGCCATCGAAGCGAAAACGTCGAAGGTAACCGAGGTCTCCATCAGCGAGTCGCAGTGGTCAACCTGCGTGGAGGTCCTCCGCCAGTTGGTCGAGACACCCGACGCCGCCATCGACCGGGAGGAGGTCGAACGCCTCGTCGCCAAGATCTACAAGAAGGCTCGCAAGGAGCGGCGCAAACGCAGTGCGCTGGATCGGTCGGATCACGACCGCAAACTCGTCATGCAGACGGGCCGGGTGCGGCAGGATCGTTGGACCGGCGGCTCACACGATGAGCAAGGCGACTCCCAGGAGTTCCGCCCGCTTAAGGCTCGTTCCCGCGACTGTTACATCTGCAAGCAGAGCTACCGGGAAGTCCACCATTTTTACCACATGCTGTGTCCCGCGTGTGCGCAGTTAAACTTCGCAAAGCGTGAACAGAGAGTCGAGCTTTCCGAACGTTCGGCCCTGGTAACCGGAGGCCGGATCAAGATCGGCTACCAAACGGCGATGAAACTGCTGCGCTGCGGTGCGAAAGTGGCCGTCACGACACGGTTTCCCAAAGATGCTGCGTTGCGCTACGCTGCCGAGGCCGATTTCGATGCCTGGGGCGATCGTCTGACGATCCATGCCGTCGATTTCCGCGACGTACCGGCACTGGTTCGGTTAGTTCGCCACCTCAACGAACAGTTGCCCGCCTTGGACATCCTGGTCAACAACGCAGCCCAGTCGGTGAAGCGATCGCCGGAGTACTACGACCGTCTCGCCCGGCTCGAGATGGAATCGCCGTTGCCGGCGAACGTCCGGCGACTGCTCGGTGTCGAAGATGTGAAGGAGAGAACGCGACGGTTGCTGCCCTCATGGTTGGACCGTACGACTGGAAATGCGGAACTGCCTGCGCACGTGAACGCCAGCGGGGAAATCGCCGACCTCCGCGAGTCAAACAGTTGGACGAGCCGGCTGGAGGAGGTGGAGCCGGTTGAGTTTCTGGAGGTATTCCTGGTGAACTCGAACGCGCCCTCGCTGCTGACGAGCGGCCTGAAACCCTTGTTTCGACGCTCGACTTTTCCCGATCGCTATGTGATCAACGTGACGGGAGCCGACGGCCTGTTCGCAAGAACGAAGTCGATACACCACCCGCACGTGAACATGAGCAAGGCGGCCTTGAACATGATGACCCGCACGTCGGCGGAGGATTATGCAGGCGACGGGATCTTCATGAATAGCGTCGACACCGGTTGGATCACCCACGAAGCGGGCTTTGCCACGCGCATGCGGATGCGAGAGCAGGGCTTCGTCACACCGCTGGATGAGATAGATGGGGCGGCTCGGATCCTGGATCCAATTGTCCGCGGAGTACGGGGAGAACCGGTCTTCGGCCGATTGCTGCGAAATTACGAGGAATCCGACTGGTAGTGGCACGTTTTGATGAGGGGAGTAAGCGATGCTCTGGCGACAAGGCGACATCCTGATTCAGGACGTAGGTGAGATTCCGGCGGGAGCTCAGCCGCTGAAACGCCCCGTCCTGGCATCAAGCGACAGCACGGGCCATCAGCACCAGATCAAGGATCGCAAGGTGGCATGCCTCTACTTGGTCGGTCGAGAACCGGGACAGGAGTTCTACCTGGAAGTGACGGGGGACGAAGCGGACCTCGTCCATCCGGAACACGACACGATTGTGCTGAAACGGGGCCTGTACCGGGTGTGGCGGCAACGCGAGTTTTCGGAGTGGGGCAGCCGCACCGTGATCGACTGAGGGGCAACGGATGGTTTTCAAGCGAGCTTCCGCGTGGCTGAAGGAGGTGTGGGATACTCTGTTCCTGCCACCGGGCAATCCAGATGTGCCGCAAATCGAGCTTGGTGAGCAGCTGTCCGTTGAGCCGGGCTCGTTGTCCCCCTCGCCGACTCTCGCCGTGGATGCCAACAAGATGCTTGCCGGCGGGTACTCCGCATGGCGCGATCTGGCCCTGACGTTCTTCACCGGCCAGGCTCCGTCTGGGGTTCACGTGCCGACTTCGCTAGGTCTTCCCAGGCTGCGAATTCGGACATTGCCGGCCGGCCTTTCTGTTGCGGGCAATCTCGACCTTCGTCAGTGCCAGCGTCTGCGCCGAATAGGCGACGGGTTGGTTGTTGGAGGCAATCTGCAGATAGGAGGCCGGTGTTCAGACGGTCTTCAATGGCGCCGTGAATTGGTCAATGACAACGGTCGTGACCCGGACTTCATCGCCTTCAAGAAGCTCAGTCGCGATCATCAATGTCCGCTTGAGCGGCTACCGGAAGGTCTGACAGTCGACGGCAATCTTCACCTCAGAAGCTGCTACCGCCTGCAGCAGCTTCCGGCGAAGTACCGACTCGGCGGCGACGTACTTGTCGAGAGCTGTCGCTGTTTTCGCCGATTGCCTGACCCGTTTGCCGTGACGGGGAATCTCACCCTCAAAGGGTGCCGTCGTCTGCAGGAACTCCCAGAGTCCCTCTGTGTGGGTGGCGACTTGCGGTTGATCGGTCTGCCGGTAACCCGGCTGCCGGAACGACTGGTAGTGGACGGTAGCTTGATTCTGGAAAACTGCGCGGCCCTCACCGAGTTGCCCTCAGGTCTGACGGTCTTCCGAGATCTGATCGTCCGCCGATGTTCCATTGCGGCCTTGCCCGAGAAACTGAAAGTCGGGCGGAACCTGTTGGTCGACCGCTGCAACGAGATCACCGACATGCCCACAGACCTCCGTGTTGGTCAGGACATCTGCCTGCGCCGTTGTGCGCGAATCCGCAGCCTTCCGGCGCACCTCAAGCTTCAGGGAAGTCTGCGAATCACCCAGAGCGCCGAGTTCTGCGATCTGCCCGAGGGCCTTGGCGTTCCCGGTGTGCTCAGTCTGGCGGGCTGCTCGCACATGGAAACACTGCCCAGCGGACTGCGAGTCGGCTACAAACACGATCAGCAGATGTTCGCGCCGGTGCTCACCTTGAGCGACTGCACGAGCCTCACGGCGCTGCCCGAGGACTTGCGTGTGAACGGCCCCATTGACGTGGCGGGTTCCGGGTTGACGGGCTTGCCAAAACCCTTGGAGAGCCGGGTCCAATTGCTCTGGCGCGGCATGGCCGTCCGCCCGGCGGTGGTGTTTCATCCGGAAACGCTGCAACCTGCCGAGATCCTCGGCGAGCGGAATACCGAACTTCGGCGGATCATGCTGGAACGGGTCGGACTGGACGTCGTCCTCTCGAAGTCGGGAGCCACGGTCCTGAACGAGGATACCGACCCGGGTGGACCCAGACTTCTGCTGGAGATTAAGGTCGGCCTTCAACGGCACCATTACCTCCACTGCCGCTGCCCGTCCACGGGGCGGCAGTACTTGCTGCGCGTTCCGCCTCACATCAGCGATTGCCGCTCGGCCGCCGCCTGGCTCGCCGGATTCAACAACCCGAACGAGTACCGCCCGATCCAGGAGACATAAGGCAATCGCGCCAACCTGAAAGAGAGAGATTGGCGTTGACCTAATCAGCCAGATGCAGAACCATTTCCTCGCTGTCTGCTCGAAACCCAAGCCGGGTATAGATCCCCACTCCGTCCTTGCTGGTATGGAGCCGGATGCAAGGGATCCCCTGGCTTCCCACGTGCCGGACGATCGTCCGCATGAGCGCCGTCGCGATTCCCCGGCCACGCCACGCGGGCAGCGTGTACATGTTGAGAACGAAGCCCTCGCGGCCGGAGAGGTTCTTTGCGTGGGGGGCCTTCTGCTGGAAGACAAGTCCGCCCGTGGCGACAATCTGCGAGTCTTCCTCCGCCAACCAGGCCACAAACTCCCCACGCGGGAGGGCTGCCAGCAGATAGTCCCTGACAGCCTCTGCCACACCATCTCCCCCATAGCCGATCTCCTCGAGAAACCGCACCCGGAAGTCGACGAGGCTGTCGATGTCGTTGATCGTGGCTGGGCGAATGCTCCACATGACGCTCACAAACAGTTAAGGAGTTGGTTGCTGGCAAAACCGCCGATTCCTCGATTTCTCACGCGTGTTCAGTTTTCCTATTGACAAAATAATGTAAATCTGTATACTGCCATTGCCGGCGCAATCCCGATCCATGCCCCCTCAATAACCCCCTCGCTTGAGCCAAAAGGTATGATATGCAAAACGCGCGCAAACAATGCAAACAATGATAACTATGAAGCAGAGAAGCTAGGTAACATGACCCCCTCTGCGGACGCAATCCAGCCGGAAATATTGGCAGAATCGTCCACTCGTTGACCAACTCCCAATCCCACAGTACGAATGCCGAAACAGCCGCGACCCCCGCCGCCTAGTGCTCTGTGACAGCTAGATGTCCGTTTCGTAAGTTGACAAACAGTTATAGTTGACCTGGACAAGAAAGGGGACATGGGGTAGCAAAGGCGAATTGGTATTGAGAATCAGGGTTCCAGAGCAAGGAGGCTCGCCATGCCC
>JAAYAY010000284.1 GCA_012719125.1 Planctomycetaceae bacterium
ACCGACCTGACCCGCGTCCAACGCCGGCTCCTAAACCTGCTTGGGTTAGCACCAAATCACTACGGCCAATGACTTGCCCCACCCGGGAAATTCCGAGAAAATCAAACCGAGATGTGCGGAAAGAAGGATGAAGTCTTCCATGTTGCCTGCAATCGCCGTCAGCCTTCTGGCCTTCGGCCTGGCCGGCTGCGGACACGCTGAGCCCCCCGTACCGACACCCGTACGCAGATCCGTCAGCGTTGCCACCGCCTCAAATGCCGGCACCGACTGGCCCTGTTTCCTCGGCCCGACTCATGACAGCAAGTCCTCGGAGACGGGCATTCTCACCGACTGGCCCGACACGGGACCGCCTGTCGTCTGGCAGTGCCCGTTGGGCATCAGCTACGGCATCGGCTCCGTGACCGGCGGGCACTACTACCAGTTCGACCGCTATGGCGACGAGGCCCGGCTCACGTGTCTCGACGCCGCTACCGGCGCTTTTCTCTGGAAATTCGGCTACCCGACCGACTACGAAGACCATCTCGGCTACAACAACGGGCCGCGCTGCTCGCCGGTCATCGACGACGGTCGGGTCTATCTGTTTGGTGCGGCAGGCATGCTCCATTGCGTCAGCGCCGAGAACGGCTCGCTGCTGTGGAAGGTCGATACGGCCGAGCGCTTCGGCGTCGTCCAGAACTTCTTTGGCGTCGGCAGCACGCCGGTTGTTGAAGGCGATCTGTTGATCGTGACGGTCGGCGGCAGCCCGCCCGAGTGCCGAGACGCCGGACGCTACAATATGGACATGGTCCGGTCAAACGGTACCGCAATCGTCGCCTTCGACAGGCGTTCGGGCGAGCTGCGCTACGCCGCCGGCGACGAACTGGCGAGCTACGCCGTGCCGCAACTGGCGACCGTCGACGGCCGCCGCTGGGGATTCCTGTTCGCTCGCGGCGGACTGATCGGCTTCGAGCCGAGCACGGGCGCGATCGACTTTCACTTCCCCTGGCGCGCCCGGGTCCACGACAGCGTGAATGCCGCCACGCCGGTCGTCGTGGGCGACGAGGTGTTCATTACCGAGACCTACGGGCCAGGTTCCGCCCTGTTGCGAGTGAAGCCCGGAGGCTACGACGTCGTCTGGCAGGACCCGCCCGGCCGCGACAAGGCGATGCAGGCCCACTGGAACACGCCGATCCATCACCAAGGCTATCTCTACGGTTCCAGCGGGCGTCACAAATCGGATGCCGAACTCCGCTGCATCCAGTGGAATACCGGCAAGCTGATGTGGAGCGAACCGCGATTGACCCGGGCGTCGCTCCTCTACGCCGACGGGCACTTCGTCTGCCTGGGCGAAGACGGCACGCTGCGGCTCGTCGAGGCCACGCCGGAAGAATACCGCTGCAAGGCAGAAGTCCGCCTCCGCGACGAATCCACCGAGGAGCCGCTCCTTCGCGAACCCGCCTGGGCCGCTCCCATTCTCTCGCACGGGTTGCTCTACCTTCGCGGTCGCGACCGGCTTGTCTGCCTGCGATTGATCCCCGACAATGACGGAGTGCGACAGCCTCGGCAGTCTCTGTCGCTGGACGGCCGAAGGTAGGCCCCCCGGAGACACTGTGTATTGGGTGGCACGCTCAGAGCGCAGCGATGGGCGTGGATGGTCAGGTCACCACGCCCATCGCTACGCTCTGAGCGTGCCACCCATGAATAATCCAGGCTAACGGGCTGGGGGCTCGCTGACGCTCGACCACCAGCCACCTCCAGAATCAGAGGTTGACAGAGCAGTAGGGTTCTCAACGCGGTTGGCTGACAGTATCGATCAACTCAAGTTGCATAGGGATGGATCATGAATCGGGTAATCTTGTCACTGCTTGCAGTCTTGCTTCTCACCACGACCGACGCTCGTGCCCAGATCATCGACGATTTCTCCGCAGGAGGTTGGCAGGAGTTTTCATCGACCCCGGGCACGATGTCGGCCGAACGGGGGACGTTGCGGCTGGTGGATGCTGCGGGCGAACCGAACTGGATGACGGTCAGCAAGACGTTCGCGGTTGACTTCGAGAAGACGCCCTTCTTCCTGGTCCAGGTAACGGACGTTTCCGACACCGGCACGGTCAAGCTCATTCGCAAGAAGCCCGACGACAAGCGGACGGCGGTCAATATCGATCGTCCGGGCCTCTACGCAGTCAACATGCGGAGCGAGTTCGGCTGCAGCGGCGCCGGCGAAGTAGAGACGTGCCTCTACGTGAACGGCCAGGAGGAGGAAATCGAGTATGCGTTTGTCAAGTTCGCCGCGAAGTTGACGCCGGAGGAGGAAAAGCTCGTCCAGGAGAGAGCGAGTGGTGGAAATGCGAAACTGCAGATCGACACCTTCCAGTTGGTTCCCTCGTTCAACGCCTGCTCGTACTACCTGCCGGTCTCAAGGGCGGTCCCCCTGTCGGTGAGCTACCGCAAGCGGGGCGGCGATTGGCTGCCTGCCCTGCCGCCTTCCTACATGGCCGAGGACAGTATGTACCGGGGCAGCATCGTGGGACTCGAAGAAGACACCGACTACGAGATCCAGATCTCCGTTCCCGGCGAAATCCTCCAGCAGCAGGAGTTCCGAACCTGGCGAAGCGACGTTCCTATCGCCAAAACGATTGTCCTTGACGAGGCCGCGTTTCCCGGGCAGCTCGACATTCGGGACAAGGGGACTCCCGACGGCTGGATCAAATACACCGCCAAGAACGGATTCGTTTTGAGGAACGACCGGACTGGGCCGCTGCTCAGGCTGTACAGGGCGAAGTACGTCATCCTCGAGGGCCTGACGCTTCGGGGCGGATTGAAGGAAGCGATCAGCATCGAGAAATGTGAGCACGTTCGGGTCGTCAACTGCGACATCGCGGGCTGGGGTAGAATCGGCACCCAACGCTTCGACCTGGACGGCAAGTACTACACCGACGATGGCAGGGCCATCAATTGGGATTCGGCCATCCTGGTCCGGCGAAGCACGGGGACGGTGGTCGAACGCTGCTACATCCACGACCCCGTCAGTCATGCCAACCCGTGGTATTATTCTCATCCGGCGGGGCCCCAGGCTGTCGGGATCGACAAGCCGAACTCGACGGTCATTCGCTACAACGACTTCATTGGCAGCGACCAGCGTCGCTGGAACGACGCCATCGAGGGCGCCGGCAATTTCCATGTAGACGGCGGCTTCAACCGCGATGCGGATATCTACGGCAACCTCATGTGCTTTGCCAATGACGACGCGCTGGAGATCGACGGTGGTCAAACCAACGTTCGGGTCTTTCTCAACAAGTTCGAGGGCTGCCTGTGCGGCGTCAGTATTCAGGGCTGCATGTCCAGCCCCTCCTACGTCTTCCGCAACCTGCTGGTTAATATGGGCGACGAGAACGGTGTGGGCGGCCAGACGATCAAGACCTCGTCGTTTGCCAACGGGAAGGACGCCGTTTCCTTCATCTTCAACAACACGTGCTACGGAGATTCGAGCGACCTCTCTCTGCCCCACAATTTGCGAATCGTCACGAGGAACAACGTCTTCGCCGGCCGGTCTGCCGTCAGCGGGCGATCGCGAAGTCCGCAATCCAATTGCGACTACAACCTGCTGTCGACCGGGGAGAAGGGCGATGAGGAACATGGAATCGTCGGGGCACCAAAGTTCGTCGACGCCAAGGCCGGGCTGTACGAGCTGGCCGACACCTCGCCTGCGATCGGACACGGCATGACCATTCCGAATTTCACTTCCGCGGAAAAGAGCCCCGTCGACATGGGGGCGATCCCGTTCGGGTCCGGGTTGATTCTGCCCGTGCGACCCATCCCGGTGTCCCTCGATCGCTACCAACTCGTGTTCTCTCCGGCAGACGTCGTGGGGGCCCGTTCTTACTCCGTAACCGCCGAGGTCGGCGGCCAGGATTTCTCGAGCCAGTATCGCATTGCCCAGAACGATGCCTTCGACTGGTTCCGCGTCTCGCCTGACAGCGGCACGCTGAAGTCCGGGCAGACGGCGACGTTCACCGTGACCCCCGTCCCGGAGAAGATGCAGAATCGTTCCGTCTTTCGAGGGGCCTTCCTGATCAGGCTGGCCAACGGCTACTCCCGGCCGGTGATGGTCTACGCGACGACCGACTTCGTCCCGCCGCCCAAGCCAACCCGCGAGGGGGTGTTTGTGCAGTACATCGAAGCCGAGACGCAAGCGTCATCGAGCCTTCAAAACGCGCAGGCTTCCGGCGGAGCCTGCATGCTGCTTTCCCGCGACACGTCCGAAGGCACTATCGACTACCGGTTCTCCGTTCCCAAGGACGGCAAGTACTTCGTGGTCATGCGGGTCCGCTCGGACGAGCCCGTCGGAGCCCACGATACGGTTCGCTTCGCCCTGGATGACGGCTCGCTCGAGGAGGCCAGCCTCCTGAGTGCCAAGTCATGGGTCTGGTCGCTGGTGGCAAATAACCGGCAGCAGCGTCTGACCCGCTTGCAGGCCTTCACGCTCACCGCCGGCGAACACGTCCTGAAACTCGCCCCGAGGGAATCGATCTACGTGGACCTGATTGCGGTGACGGACAATCCCGCCATGTTCGACTGAATCGCATACCGTCAACGATCTGTCGCGGCAGATGGAAAAACCGCGGATTACCCGGATTTCCACGGATAAGAAACTGAAATACAGATCCTATCCGCGCCCATCCGTGTGATCCGTGTTCATTTCTTATGAAGCCAATGCAGGCATCGGATTACGAGTCCAGCTGCGTCTCAGAGCGGGCAACGAAGTACCTTCGTACCCAAAGCATGTAAGCGATGATGACGACGAAGCCCACCCCTATCATCACCGGGATGTTCATACGGCTCAACATGCCGCTTCGCTGAACCATCTCGATTTGCTCCTCGGGAAGTCCTATCTCGCGATAGTAATCGACCATCTTGACGCGGCTGAACGTGACAATTGTCGACAGGCCGAAGAGCACGTAGACCAGGAGTGTCGTCACCCAGGCACTCATCTTCAACTTGTACACGGCCCAGGCCAGGTATGCGAACAGCAATATGAAGCCCAGGATGACGACTACCGCCGGTACACCCTTCAAGATGACTCCGAAGAATGGAATGGCGCCGTAGCCCAGAGTGAAGACCATGGAAACGGCCCCAAATCCCAGCATCAGGCTCAGAGCCAACACTGGCAACGGGCACTTGTCCGTCCAGCGAACGTGCGGGTCTCGGAACTCGCAGGTTGCCTTCACGTGAGGGCTTCGATAGAAAGCCACGAAAGCACCTGGCATAACGAGATACATGCAACCCATCGTGCCCAGCATCACCACCTGCATGATGATCATGGCCTCAGGTGGAAGCCTCGGGTCCTGGGCCGCTGCTTCAGCCATGATTCCCGGCATCCAGATGCCCATCAGGATCATGGTCACGATCCCCATCACGAGCACCATCCAGGCCAGCACCAGTGTCAACGCCCTGGCCCAGCGACGGGCAAGAATGGAACCGATGCCGAGCCAGAGCGCGGCCACAGCCAGAACGGCGTAAAATCCCGCTGCCGGGATCATCGTCCACACGTCCGTTGCGGCGCCGGCCGCCGGTCCTACGACCACCGATAGCAGCATGAAAGGGATCATCATGACACAGAAGATGCCCATGAGGATCTGGATGACTCCGAAAGCGACCAGCCCGGCACTTCGGTCTCTGAAGGACGGGGCGGCGGACGGTTGTTCGGCGAAAGACATATGCGGTTTTCCTGTTGTCTTGTGAAAGCTCATCACACCCATGGAGAATCCGGGTGAGCGCCGTTTGCCGAAAGCCTGGATTCCCGCCGGCGCGGGAATGACGGCTGAAGGCCCCCGCGACCGATCCGAATCCGCGTCACTTCTCCCGCGTCACGCGATTGCGCAACACTCCTACGCCCTCCAACTCGACTTCCACCACGTCGCCTGCTTGGAGCTTCGACGTCTTCCCGCTCGTGCCGGTGAAGATGAGGTCGCCCGGCAGCAAAGTGACGTACTTGCTGATGAAGTTCACCTGGGCGGCCACGTCGTGGATCATCTGGCTGGTCCGTTCCTGCTGCTTGACCTCTCCGTTGAGCCGCAAGGTGAGCAGCAGGTCGTCGTAGTCGAGGCCGGTGGCGATGAACGGTCCACAGGGGCCGAACGTGTCGGACCCCTTCGCCCGCCACCACTGCACGTCCTTATTCTCTTCGTCGTTCTGCCAGTAGCGTTCGCTCACGTCGTTGCCGCAGGTCACACCTAGAACATAGTCGAGCGCCTTTTCCTTGGGAACGCGGCGGGCACGTTTGCCGATGACGATCACCATCTCGGCCTCGTAATGGACCTCTTCGGTAGCGTCCTTGGGAATGACGATTCGGCTTTCGTGGGCGGTGAGCGACGAAAGGCTCTTGAGGAAGGGCTGGGGGATACGGAACTTGGGCGGGATCTCGGCGTCACTGAGATGGCTCTTGTAGTTGCCCGCCATGGCAAACACGTGCTGCGGCCGGGTGGGGACCATGAGCTTCACGTCGGAAAGAGCGTGTACCTTGTCGGTCTTCTGCCAGTCCTCGAAGATCGTGCCCGAGATCTCGCGAACGTTGTCACCTTCGACCACGCCGTAGGTGATGGTGTCGTTCACCTTGAAGCGGGCAAACTTGATCGGTTGCTTCCCGGGCTCGCCGGCAGCCAGGGAAAGGGGGAGAGCGAGGCACGCAAGAGCGAGAGCGAGAAGGAAGCGGGGCCCGGTCATGGTAGTCTCCTGTGTGGGGCGTAATCGGGGTGTGACGATTCTGATCGTATCCGCCCCGAGAGTGCGGTTCAAGCGCCCGCCAAGGGCATCTCCCTTATGCCGGGCTCCTTCCATTCCACCAAATTCGCTTAACGCCCAGCCGCCGGCTACCTCAACACAAGCCGCTCCATATTCACCCAACCTCTTCCCTTTCCCCTCTGATACCTCATGTTCAAGAAACCCTCCGATCTCTCATGTCCAACGCCCACGTCATTCCCTTGTCGTCCATTCCCTTGTCAAACCCCTCACAGCTCAAAGCTCAAAGCTCCTCGCCTACGGTACCGTTTGGTTGTTGACGTAGGTGTGGCCGCTGAGCGAACCGACGGGCGCGTAGAACGACGTCGTGGCGCCGGTGACTGTGTTGTTCCGCGGGTTCAGCAGGGTCACCGTGCCTGTCACCGACGTGAAGATGATCCCCCGATCGATCATAGCACTCGTACTCAGCAGCCTGATGGTGTTCGATTGAAGAGTGACCGTGGAGGGACCGGCGATCGAAGTGAAGAGAATGCCGGTTCCTCCGCCGGCGTTGTCGGTGACGGCGTTGTTGTAGACGTGGACGTTCGCCGACCCTGCCAGCACGAAATCGATGCCCGTGCCGCCCGCGCCGTCGAAGGCCATCGTGTTGTGCCCGGCCGTGATCGTAGCCGGGCCGGAGGTCGTGGCCCGGATGCCCACGCTGTTGCCGCCGGCGAAGGCGAACGTGTTCTGGGCGAGGGCGAACTCGACAAGCTCGCTCGTCGAGGTCGTGGTGATGTCGACCCCCGTGGTCGACGCCCCCGTACCGGTGAACGTGTTCGTAATGACCGAGCCGACGATCCCTCCGTTCCACGCAACCTGGACTCCGGTTGCGTCCAGAAGACTGGTCGTGATGTCGGACTCGGCAACCTGCAACGTCAGCGAGGAGCCCCCGCCCGAACCGAGCGTGGAAACGGCAATCGCGGCCGCCGTGGCGTCGGTGATCGTGTTGTTGTTTGCAAACAGGCTGTAGTCGCCCAGGGTGTCGGCCCGGAAGCGGATGCTGTTGTCGGCCGCCGCGCCGTTGTTGTCGAAAACCGAATTCACGACCTCCACCGTTTCCGTATTGAGCGCGTCGAGACCGAAGCTGGTGGAGTCGGTGACCCGCGCGTAGGAGAGGGCCAACCGCTCGGTGTCCGCGGCGTCGATTCCTATGCCGTTGGCGTCGAAATCGACGTACCGGAATCCGACCGTCCCGGCGTTGCGCAGAAGAGCGCCGATGGTGGCGTTCTGAATCAGGCCTCCCGATCCGTCCGAGTCGTCGCCCACGATCAGGAACTCGCCCTCATGATCGACGATCCGAATGCCGACCGCCGCATTGCTGCTCGATACGCTGGTGAGATTGGCGTCGACCGTGGCATTCTCGATGTCGACGGCCGTGCCGCCGGCCGACGCAATCTCCCCGCATTCGATGGCCAGCTCGCCGGCGTTTCGCACCAGCAGCCCCGTTGTGCCGTTGGTGGCGATATCCAGCGAGTTGAACGTGCCGTCGGCCGTACTGTCGGCAATGTTCACACCCGGGGCGCCGGTCTGCTCGCTGACCTCCAATTCGTCGAAGGCAAACGAACCCGAATTGTTGCGGATGTCGATGGCGGCCCCCGCCGCATTCCGCACGCTGGTGTCTGCGAAGGCAAAGGCGCCCGACCCGCCGTCGATCGCCACCCCGGTCGTCGTGCTGTTGCGCACGTCGACCCGCCCGAACGACGCGTCGCCGTCGGCGTTCTCGATCAGCACCCCTTGCCCACCGTTGTCGTTGATAACCAATTCGGTGAGGTCGACGTTGCCCCCGGTCGTGTTCGCAATCACGACGGCCCGGCCCGACGAGTTGTTCAATGTCCCGCTCAACGCAATCTCGCCGTCGCCGCCGTCGATCGACACGCCCGCGCCCAGGACACCGCTGATCGCCAGATCGTAGAACGTGTTCTCGCCTTGCGAGTTCTGCAGCAACAGTCCGTCGAGTCCGGCGCCCAGGATGTCGACGTTGCGGACGACGACGTTCTCCACCGAATTGCCCACCATGCCGTATCCCGTCGGGCTGTCCAGCACGAAGCCGGAAAACTCGCTGTCGGAAGCCAACGTGACCGCCGTTCCGGCAACGCCGAGCAGCGTCGGCCGCGAGGCCGAACTGTTGACGGTCGGCAGAAGACCGGTCCCGTATCCGCCGTAAAGAATCGTGTGGTCGACGCCCTCGCCGAGAATCCGCTCTCCCGAACTCATGACGATCGGACTGCTCAACACGCTGTCGCCGTGGACGAAGATGATGTCTCCGCCGGCCGCCTGGGCCTCGGCAATCGTATGGTAGGGATCGTCCACGGTGCCGAGATTGCTGCCGCCGGCAGCGCTCGAAACGTGCTGAACCGTGTAGGGCTGCCCGGTGGCCGGATTGATCGCCGTCCTGCCAGGTTGCAGGTCCGATTGGCTGGAAACGATCACGTTGTAGTTGCGGTGGACGAACTGGTCGGTTCGGATTCGCGACGACGTGTCGGCCGGATCCTTGAGCCGCGAGCCGCCCGGCAACACGAATTCGACCCCCAGCATGACCGTCGTACCGAACGTGTCGTCGTCCGTCATCTCGACCTGCATCGCGATGTTCGACGTGATGTTGCCTTCGGCGCGGACCTTGTATCCGTAGATCTCCTCAACGTTGTCTCCGAAGAACATGTACGTCCCGGGCGTGATGTTGAAGTTGTGAGCCCTGGCAAACCCGGTCGGCCACGGGAGGCTCAGCTCCAGATCGAAGCCTTTCATCGCCTGGCCATGATGCCGAACGCTGGTGTAAGTGATCTGGTTTCCGGCGAATTGCTGGTCCCGCAGGGCGATGTTGTAGTCTTTTCCGCAATCTCCGGTGGGGAAGTAGAGGTTGCTTCGCACGTCCCAGAGCGTGGTGCAGACTTCCAGGCTGATGCCGAGCTGCTGGAAGATCTCGCTGGTCGTATCGTCGACATCGTACCAGAGGCTGGCCCCCAGAAACTGGGTCTCCCCAGGCAGCAGGTATCGATACCCGACCCCCACGTTGCCGCCAAAGTATCCGTCGTCGCTCATGAAGAAACGAGTATCGGCGAAGAGAGTGTGTTCCCCCACCTGCCGGTAGGGCATCACCTCAACAAGCGTAATCGAGTCGTTGCGGCCGAAAGTCTCGAAGGCCAGGTAACCCGCTCGGCCGGTCAATGAATCGTTGAGAGCCACGGTTTCCTGCTTCTGACCCTCCTCCTCTGCCCCAAACGCGGCACTGCCAAGTCCGGGGCTCAGTGAGACACACAGCGAGGCCAGTAGAATCCACGTGGCCACCGCCCGTTGTAGGTGCATTGTCCAAACACCAGCGACATCCTGCCGCTTCAGATCCCGACCCATCGCACACCCTCTCCACTCCAGGAATCAATGGCCGTTTTTTGCTTTCTGCAAAGCGAGATGGGGATATACCGAGGGCCTGTTCCAGGGTCAATGTCAAGCGGGTAGTCTGGGACGGATACGCATGAATGCAATACCAATCAGTTCACAAAAAGGGGTCAGGCCTCATTGATTCCGGCAAACCTCCGATTTCCCCCTATGGAATGCCGTATCCACCAGGCAAACAAAGAGCCGTGCCCCCTTTTCTCACCCCGGCGTCGGCCCGCTCGATTCTCGCTGGCTGACTCGCAGGTCGGCTTTGACCCGCTTGAGCCGTTCGGCTTCGGGCGACTGCTTGTAGTGCGGATCGAGAGGATAGCAACCGCTGATCAGACCGTTGCGAGGGCCGGTCGTGCAGTCGCTGAAGGTGCGGCAGATCCGCTTCGTGGCCATGGGTCGGCTGGCCAGGGTGTCGGCCGGCATCTCCCAGTAGCTCAGCACCATCCGCCCCAGCCCCACCAGGTCGGTCCAACCCTGGCGGACGACGGCCTGGGCCACGTGGGGCAGGTAGTCCTGGAAGTAGGTGTAGGCCGTCCCGACAATCGGAACGTCGGGAATCGCTTCCTTCACCTGCCGGACCGCATCGATTTGGCGGATGCAGCCGAGCAACGGGTCTTCCGGGGGCTGGTAGCCGTCCGACGGCGGATAAAGGGCCGGCCGCTGCATGTGCGGGTTGTAGTAGGGGGAACCGGCCGACAAGTTGAGAAGTTCAACGCCGCATTCATCCCGCAGCATGCGAATGAGCGCCAGCGGTTCGGCCAGGTCGATGCGGAGCGGGTTATTGTGATCGCAGCCGAAACCCGGATAGGGCGTCGGGTATTCGTGCGGGATGCCCGGGCCGAGTTTGCCGGCTTCGCCGCGGTTCGGATCGGGATGGAACGGCGGGAAATCGAACAGGGAAAGCCGCACGCCGATCATCAGGCCGGGGCATTTGGCACGGACCGCCGCAATGATCTCACGGAGGAACCGGGTGCGGTTCTCGAAACTGCCGCCGTACGGACCGGGCCTCGTGTAGGCCGAGAGGAACTCGTGCCCCAGGTAGCCGTGGCAGTGCTTGATGTCGACGAACTGAAACCCGGCCCTCTCCGCCAGCCTGGCGGCATGCACGTAAGCTTCGACCAATCGCCCGACCTCGCCGTCGCTGAGAACGACCGAGTCGTCGTGGGGATCGATACCGAACTTGGCGTCGAGGACGGGGTGGTGATAAGCGATCCGCGGCTCCAGGCGATCCTTGCGATTAGGACGGCAGAAACGGCCCGAGTGCGTCAATTGCAGGCCGACGAGCAAGTTGTCAGTCGAGTCAGGCCCGCATTGCTGGCGATGCCCCTCCAGGAGCGCTTCGACAAGCCGCTGCATCGACACCAGATTCTCCGGCCGGTAGTGGAGCTGATTGGGATTGGCCCGGCCCTCGGGCACGACCGCAAAGGCCTCGCCGCCCCAGATCAGCTTGGCCCCGGAGAGCCCGAAATTCCGCCAGCGCCGCTTCGTATGCTCCGACGGCGTTCCGTCGGCCTCGGCGTCCCAACCTTCCATCGGATGGATGCACCAGCGGTTGCCCACGCTGCGGCCGCCGATCCGGATCGGCTGCGCCAGCGGCGACCCCTCGGCGGCCGATAGCACTCGCTCGTCGCAGGGGAACCCCGGCGCTACCTGCTCCAGGTACTCGCGAAACTGCCCCGCCGTCTTGAATCGGCCGATTCTCTCAAACTCTGCTGCCACGTCTGGCTCCACGAAGAACAAAGGAATGCGATTCCGAGAAGGATATCCGATTTCCCCCGGATCGGCAAAAGCCAAACCCGGCAACCTTCCCCCCGGCAGTGGCGTGAAGGAGTTGCATCGCGAAGGAATGTGATTTGGACGTCTGCGTTCACGGGGACTGTCCCCTTCCCGCAGCACCACGAGCACAGGATATGGGGACTGTCCCCTTCCCGCTGCGACAATTTCCGTTTGGCACGAATATTGCTCTGAACCCTCACCGCTGACGCCTTCTTTCCGCACATCTCGGTTTGATTTTCTCGGAATTTCCCTGGCCGGTTTCGTTGCGGGGGGAGGTCGGGCGGCGAGGATCAAGGGGCGTAGCGACGAGGCTTGCCCGGCGGTCCGCGGGAAT
>JAAYAY010000285.1 GCA_012719125.1 Planctomycetaceae bacterium
CATGGGCGCGTCGTATCGTGTGCCGTATTGCCAAGGAGCAAGAGCACCGGGCGGGACTCGAACCCGCGTCACCGCATGACCAACGCTTCGCGTCGGTGCCCGGTGCGGTATCCTTGCCGCTGGACGACCAGTGCGATCAAGTCAGTGGGATCAGAGGGACTTGAACCCTCACCTGGCGGATTAAGAGTCCGCTGTGCTGCCGCTAGCACCTTGATCCCGATTAGTCGGCGCGGAAGGAGTCGAACCCTCGACCTGACCCTTATAAGAGGTCTGCTCTCACCGCTGAGCTACACGCCGGCAATGCGAGTAGGGCCGGAGGGACTCGAACCCAGGGCACCGCGCGCAGCGTGGTCCGCCGGATTAAAAGTCCGGTGTGCTGCCGTTACACCACGACCCTGTACTTGGTCGGGGCGTATGGGTTTCAATCGCGTCAACATCGCTTCGCTCCTCTTCCTCGAATTGCGCCAAATGGTAGCCCTGAGAATCGCTCTTCAGCGCCACGTGGTTATCAGCCGCGTTCGGGCAACCAGCCCTCGGCTACCGCTGCCAACGTCATTGTCGAACCAGTCGGGATGGCAGGACTCGAACCTGCGTCTCCGTGCTCCCAAAGCACGTGGGTTCGCCGCTACCCTACATCCCGTCTATCAAGTCAGAACGGCCGGATTTGAACCGCGGGCACCGACCGAAGGTTGGTCGCTCCTGGCCCCCAGCCAGGCGCGATACCCTTTCCTTCGCTACGTTCTGTCGTCAGTGGCCCGGACCAACGCTGCGCGTCGGTGCCCGGAGTCGAACCCGCCTTTTCGGCTTGAAGGGCCGATGTCCTCAACCGATAGACGAACGAGCCGCATCAGCGCGCACCCCAAGCGCCAAGTGGGCCGGGAGGTGCTCGAACCCTCGTCTCCTGGTCTTCAGCCAGGCGCTACGCCGTCTCAGCTACCAGCCCAACGAAAAAAACCCGGTGTCACTCGCACTTGTGACACCGGGTTTCTTGAGAACCCATCGTGACGTAAGGTCAATCGTCACAAGCGCAAAGGATGCACAGGCAGGGTATTCGCCGGTTGACCGGCGAAACACCCTGTGCATTTTGGCTCGCTTGCTATACTTGACCTAAACGAAGTCATTGTCCTTCTCGCAGTTGTGGAACCCGGCCGACCTGCTCGGTCAGCCCTCATACGCATAGACGCCGCGGCGGCTGAAATGGTTCACGAGAATTCTGGAGCACGCAGCGGCCTTATGTACAGGATGCCGGAACCGGCCACTTTATTCCCCGCGGATTGAGAATTCCCGTCTCGGCCAGTCGGCGGCCGGTCATCGGTTGGGAGACTTGCCAGACGCAATCTGGCACATTGGGGAGCCGTATCAGCCTGGACTTTACCTTGCCTTGCTGGATCGCCGGCCGTAACATCGGGCGGCGTGGCCGGCCTCGCGTTCGCTTCAGTCGTCTTCCCCGTTACGGGGTTCTTGGGGAGGGACATGCGGTGCTTTGAGTGTCCTGGCGTAATTGAAGTACGTTGTGCGACCGCCACCCCCACCGTCCTGAAACGCCTTGACACGTGCCGCTTCCGAATGGAGCGTCGGATCGGCCTTGATTCGTGCAACAAGGAGTGCCGGCCCCGAAAGGCATCGACTGAGAATCGCTCGCCGCCAGTCCATTTTCGCTTTCTTCAACTCGCATGCCAGTAGATAGGTTCTGAAGGAATGGTTGGCAACGAGATGGAGATGCTCGAATACGAAGTCGAGGACTTCTTGGTCATGGAACCACGTCGCCGCTTGACGATGGATCTCGATCGGAGTTGGATCGAAGACAAGCATGTGCCCACGGTCTTCCAAGGCCGCAACGTCCTCATTCACGGTCGACCACCGGTTGGCGATGATGACCACGGGACTCGACGTCAAGAATGTCGTCGGAACACCTCGTCGCTCCAGGTATTGGGGGTCAGAGTACCAGCCCAGCATTCGAGATGGCTCCGACTGGCACAATTGCTTAAGCAGACGGACTCCGCTACCGTCTCGATACAGGGCATCGACATCGTCCAGAACAATTGGCTTGTCTCGGTGCATGAAAGCGGCAAAGTAGACCCCGAACGCCGTTGCATTTCCATCGATCCAGGCAGCGTGGCCGTCCATCGCCGTGCGCATGGCGTGGCTCTTTCCCGTCCCCCCCGGCCCCACCACCATTAGAAAACGAAGATGGCCAGTGGCGAACGCTTGCGTGTAGTTGTTGAGTTCTTGATAACGGTCAACCACGATGGCATTGCGCGGGATGTGTTTCGGCTCAGCCATCGAGCGACCTGTCCGGGGTGAAACACCGTGAAAACCTACCGATCGATCCTTCCCGGCCGCCTGACAGACATGTCCCGCCGCCACGCGCGGCCGAAAAACCCGTGGGCTTTTGGACTAGAACACCTCCGATGGCGGGGCCTTCCTGACCTGTTCCGGGTTAAACCCTGCATCCGCCAAGGCCTTCGACCAACACCCGAAGCATGTCCGGCCGGCCTGAAATAGCGAGCTGTCATCGCGGCGGACAGAGTCACCGCGCAGGGGCAGACCCAGGGCATGACGCTGAAGAATGGCCTTCCGCACACGTTCCCTATTCCAGACGCGCTTCTTTCCTTCCTTCACGGTGCCTCCTAAACGCTGCCCCACGTAGTCCGCCGGTTCCAACCCGGCAGCCACCAGCGCCGCCGACCAGGAACCAAATTCCCTGACCGCCGCCGACTTGAGAGTGTGCGGACGCACAGTAGTGCTCCCCAGGGCCCTCCCTTGCACAGCGCGCAACAAGATTGCCTCGATGATCCGTGCATGATCCCACTGCGGGTCACGACAGATCGCTTCAGGATTGATCCCGGCAGCGATCAGAGCGTTGCACCAAGTCCCAAAGTGTTGACATGCCGCGCAATATAATCCGCTGTCACTTCGATGTACGATCTTCTGTCGCAACGATCGTCCCCTGACGCACAAATCCCGCAGATGGGCGATAACCTTCGCCTTGTCCCATTGGCGTCGCCGTTCGACGTCGGCGGGTTTAATGCCGGCCGCTTGCAGCGCGTTACGCCAGGAACCAAAGTGACGACAAGCACCCGAATGGAGCTGACTGGACGCCTGCTGGACCGCCCGGCTATTCAGTGGAAGTCCCTCCCGTTCGCGACGCACAATAGCCCGGATCACAGATTCGCGGTTACGGAATGGCGCAGTCTTCATTTGGACACCTACCCCTCGGAATGGACGATGATTTCCTGGAAGGTGGCCAGAATGTCCGCATAAGACTCACGGAGGTAGGCCGCGATGCGTTCATTGTTGACCAGTTGCCGAGCGTAGATGACCAGCTTCAGCAGGTTGATGGAGTATTGGCGGTACAACGTGGTGTAGAAGTCGTGCTTCTCCTCGGTTTCGGCGAGTTTCTTCAGCAGATCCGATTTGCGCTGCTCATTGCGGGCCCAGGGGTTCTTCGTACCCGTCCGGTTCTTGGCACGGGCCTGCGACGGCGTCTTGAGGACCAGGCTGCGGACAAACGGCAAAGTAAAATCCCTGTAACTCTCCATGGCCTTGACGATTTCTTCCTGCCGCTTTGGCGCAACGTAGGTCAGTTCTTGGACGCAAGCCCGATTGATTGTCCCGGCGTCGAAAGCCGCGGCGACACTCGGATGCAACTGCTTCAGGAGCGTCGTCCTCAGCCGATGAGCAAGGTGCGTGATACCCAGGGCCGAGGCGATCGTCTTCTCATCGAGTTCTTCGAGAGATTTCTTGATCATACGACCTTCCTGAAAGGGCGACACGCGATTCACCATCCGATTACTGGTGAACGCTTCCTTCTGCGGCGCAAAAATGCAGGGTACCGTCTCCACACCCATTTCGAGCAAGATCCAGTAGCGCTGGTGCCCATTGAGAATGATGTAGTAGTCGTTCTCGGGAAAGACCAGGAACGGCTCGATGAGCCCGACCGCAAGAATCCCGGCCTTGATGCGATCGTATTCTCGCTTGGTGATCTTGCGCTCGTGCCTGGGGCGGAGTAGCACAATGGGGATGTCGCGACCTTGAATGTCCACGGTGCATACCTTTCCGTCATGGGGAGATCATGTTTCGTAACCGAACTTACCGACCAATTCTGGACGATTGTTGATCTGCTCTTCCTTGACGAGCCCCACGAAGGCTTCGTCGTGCCAGAGTGTGTTGATGGCCGTGAGGAGCGTCAGGAACCGGTTCTCCTTCGACGCGGCCTCGCGCACGAAAGAGTCTTTTGCCTTGGTGAGATCGGAAATGTCCTTTTTGAGCATTGACACGGTCATGCTCCCACGGTCCTTCTTTCCATTGCCGTTGGCCTGGGATGACCGTTGCAGCCTTGCGCCCACGATCCGACGGGCGCGAGCGAAGTTCTGGCAGTTTACGATCCCCTGGTCAAACGCGTCCATGAGCACGTTCTGGATGTTCCCGTCATCACTTTGGGCGACAAGGATGGCGAACGAGATGGGGAACACCCCTTGTTCGACTCCCTGAATCAGGCGATCCTCACCCTTTTCCACGAGACCAATGTATTGCCGAACGTATTCTGGAGTCCGACAACAAAGCTTCCCGATCTGGGTGTAGTCCCAATTCTCGTCATGCAACTGTTTCAATTCTCGGGCAAATACCATCGTGCCCGGGTTGCTACGAGCCAGATTCTCGATGAGCGACTGAAGATAGGCTTCCTTGCGGGTGCAGGTGACCACTTCGGCCATGATCTCGGTCTTCCCCAGACGCTGATGGGCGATCAGGCGGCCCTCGCCGCAGATCAATTCATACAGGCCCGTCTTTTCGAGGAACTTGTCATTGACGCGGATGGGCATCAACATGCCGTTGTTGTCGATGCTCTGCACATTCAATTGGAACTGCTCTTCGTTCCGGATACGAGGGTTGATGACTTTGACCTTCTCAGCGGGGATCATCAAGTACCGGCGGTCTTTCATGGGCAGGATATCGGGGATTTGCATGGATGTCCTCTCAAGAGAGCAATTGCCCGAGAATGTCCAACCCGTTGTGGCCGTACATTTCGAGGCGGGAATTCGACGTGCTGAACAGGCGGATCCAGTGATCCGGCACCAACAGTCGGGGCAGGGCCAAGTAGCCGAGAATCCGCGGCTGGGCGCCCTCGGACAGGGGAACCCCGAGGGTGATGTCGATGACTTCCCGCCGGTCCGGCCGAAAGAACCAGTAGTGTGCGAAACCATACGGCATCGGCACGGATGGCTGAACCAGCACCGTCAGCTTCTCGTCGATCACCAGAAAGTCTTCGTAAACAACCACCTGGTTGACCAGGGCCTCGATGTGCTCGCTCACCTGGCTGCCAGCCGCCGTACGCACCTCGTGGAATAATTGCTGGAATGCCGCATCCATCGATCCGAAATGCTTCAAGAACGTTGAGGGCGATGGCATGTCTGTGGCGGATCGAACCAAGGACGACCGGACAACACCGTGCATCTTGAATAGCGAGTTCAGTTTTTCCAGCATGTACTCCGGCGTGTAGAAGCGGGCACGCTCGGCGAAGATCCGCTGCGTCTCTGCAAAGATCCTTGGATCGATCAAGGGCTCGAAGGATTCCGGCGTCCTGATCCACTGGTCCTTGGGATTTCGCCGGGTGGGCGTCTTAAGCTTCTGTGTCGTGCGATTGTAGACCATCGTCCCTGCGTAGCGTTCGTCCGTGAGGATGTCGCGTACTTTTGCAGCGTCCCAAGCGCCTCCGCCTGGCGACGGAATGCCGTCGTGGTTGAGCCCCTCGGCAATGGCATGTTCGTGCCGGCCCCCCTCAGCGAATTCGTGGAAGAGACGCCGGACGACGGCCACTTCCCGCTCGTCGCCCGGCGCCAAGGTGACACGCTGATTTTGAATGCTTTTGCGCTCCCCAGGCTGGAGGATCTGGACCGGTTGACGGGCCTCGTTGAGCAGCAGACGCCGGAAACCGTAACGCGGCTTCCCGCCGGCCCAGTATCCCTGCTGAGCAATCTTCACGCAGCCGCGAAACACCTTGTCGCTGAGTTCGCGGCTGTATTCGGCTGCTCGCAGTCTCTCGAACTGAATGTAGACGGGGTAGAGCGGATCGTCCTCCCGAGGCATGCCGAGCTTGGTGTAAATTACCTCCTTGCCGTACTTCCGGCACTCGGCACTGTATTGTGCGGAAAGGTCAAGATCTTGAAACCGCCCCCAGCGACTGACATCCAAGCAGAGAATGTACTTGAAGTCGGTCCGCTTCTTGACCCAGTTCTCCATCATGTCCTGGAAGCTCGGTCGCCCCTCGGCCGTCAAACCGGACTTGCCGGGGTCCATGAACTCGTGGATAATCTCCCCACCCCGGCTTTCTGCCCAAGGGCGCACCTGGTCTTGCTGAATCGCGATCGAGTTCTCCTGACGGTCCTGGGCCGAATGGCGGTAATAGGCGACCGCACGCCACGCGACTTTCGGTTGTTGAGGAGTTGGGTCGCGATGTTCCCACCAGTTCTTCATTTTGTTGCACCCGTTGAAATGTTCGTGGATAGCCATCGGACTTTGGCGGAGCCCTGCGATCGCGGTTCACGGATTCGCGGGACGTCCCATACAGTCCATTGTCGCTTGGGCATGTGTGAAAACGTGGTGGGAGGGTGTGTGATTTCGTGGTGGTTCTCAAGCACAACGATCCAGGATCAGGCCGTAGCACTCACGCCGGCGGCCATCGATTGCTGCAGCCAGATCCTCCATCCCTGCCTGTCGTAGCTTCTGCTTCAATGTCTTGACAACGCTTCGCATCGCCTCCTTGGTGACCCGGCATTCCCATACCTCATCCAGCAGGAGATCGTGGGACAGGAAATGGTTGGGGCGGCGTGCCAGGCGTGCGAAAAGTCTGAAGGCAAGGGTGTTTCCCAAGAAACAAGTCTTGCCTTTCCACCGAACCGCGAGGATGTCTGGGTCGGCAATTGGGAGCTGGGGAACGAATGATTGGAGTGGTGGTTCATTAACCAGCAACGGAGGTGCATCGCCGTTCCCCGTGCCAAAGCTCCGATTCTCGCCGAGTTCGAACACAAGTTCGTGCAAGATATGTGCGGCCTCAGCGTGGGTGGCCGCGAGTCGTTTCAGTCCCTGAACAATCTGATCCACTTTTGTCATTTCCTGCATGGGTGGCTGTCCTCGCGCGATGCGCGCGTCTGAGACAGCCATGCCGAGGAGAGGAACGTCGCCACGGAGAGATACGGCCGTCGAGAT
Source organism: Planctomycetaceae bacterium (assembly GCA_012719125.1). GTDB lineage: Bacteria > Planctomycetota > Planctomycetia > Pirellulales > Thermoguttaceae > JAAYAY01. The sequence goes on from JAAYAY010000285.1 coordinate 7,207, forward strand.
GGTGCGTCCCGTGGCGCCGGATAACATGGATCACGGATTCTCCTGGGCGTGTCGCAAGGCACGTTATGCTGTTACAATTATGGGATTCCCTGCCGTTAACGGCGGATTGCCATCTCGTAGCCTGGCGAGGAGCGAGGCGGCCACCCTTTTCCTGTACGTACGGCGGGTCCGTCACGTCAGGTAGAGTCGCTCGCCCGTCGCCAGAAAGCGGAGCATTGTGCCTGTGAAGACGGCATGGCCGATCGGTAGATGTGTGTGGTACGAAGGACCGTTGGAATGAACCTCAAGGAACTCAAGGCGATCGTGGCCAGGCGCGAGTCCGAGCGGACGGAGTTCAAACGATCTACCGGCCAGCGGAGCGAAGCCGCGAAGACAGTCTGTGCGTTGGCCAACGGCCTGGGCGGCTTCGTGATCTTCGGCATTACCGACAAGGGAGAGATCGTCGGTCAGCAGGTTGCCACCAGCACCTTGGAGGACGTAGCCAACGAGCTGCGCCGAATCGAGCCACCGATTTTCCCAGACGTCGAAACCGTTGCTTTGAAGGGCGGCAATTCGGTGATTGCCCTGCGCGTGCCCGGCGGCGGTGGCCCGTACACTTACGACGGCCGGCCCTACCTGCGGCATGGCCCGACGACCCGCGTGATGCCGCGAGCCGTGTACGAGCAGCGAGTCATGGAGAAGTTGCACGCCACCAGTCGCTGGGAGAACCAGCCAGTCCCCAGCGGCGTGACCTTCGCTGATTTGGACGAGGAGGAAATTCAGCTCACGGTGGACAATGCCGTCGACCTTGGCCGTCTGGAACCACTCAAGCGGCGAACCACAAAGGCGATTCTTGCCGGCCTGGGGCTGACTGTCGAGGGCAAACTGCTCAATGCCGCGGTCGCCCTGTATGGCAAGACCCAGCGGCTGCAATCCCTCTACCCGCAGTGCTCACTCCGTCTGGCCCGGTTTCGCGGAGAGGACCGGCTTGGCGACTTTATTGATAACCAACAGTACTGGGGCCACGCTTTTTGCCTTGCTCCGTCGCGCAGAGACATTCCTGCTTGACCATGTTCCCATTGCAGGTCGCGTGGTGTCTGGCCGCATGAAGCGTGAGGATCGGCCGCTGTATCCGCCACGGGCAACCCGCGAGGTAGTTGCCAACGCCCTTTGCCACCGTGACTACACCATCCCCGGCGGCGCGGTCAGCGTGGCGATGTACGATGAACATCTGGAGATCATCAACACGGGCACTCTGCACTTCGACATCACGCCGGAGAAACTGGCCCAACCGCACCAGTCCCGACCGTGGAATCCGATCATCGCGAGCGTGTTCTACCGTGCCGGGATTATCGAGCAATGGGGCACCGGCACCTTGAAGGTAATCGACTGGTGCCGGGACAACGCCAATCCAACCCCGATTTGGGAAGAGCAGAGCGGCTCGGTTGTAGTCACCTTCCGCCCGGCGCCAGGGTTCGCCGCGGAAACTACCCCGCAAGTCACCCCGCAAGTCACCCCGCAAGTCACCCCGCAAGTCACCCCGCAAGTCACCCCGCAAGTCACCCCGTAAGTCACGGAAGAAGTGGCTCGGTTGCTGGCCGTTGCGCGTACACCACGGTCGCGGCAGGAGTTGCTGCGGGACCTCGGCCTGAACGACAGGGAGCATTTTCGCAAAGCGTACCTGCTGCCCGCCCTGGAATCGGGCCTGCTGGAACGCACGATCCCCGATAAGCCGCAGAGCAGTAAGCAACAATATCGGCTGACATCCAAAGGGGAGGCTTGGTTGCGGCAACAGGGACGGCCATAGGATGCGGGTTGCCGGTTGGTGTCGGCGGCAGGCAGAATCGGTACCAGTTTGTCAGCGGTGGTGGTACCGGTTAGCGGGTTGCCCGGCGGGTGGAAAGAGGGGCCGTGTTGCGGGATTTGAGTTTCCGCCGGGGGTAAGGCGAGA
>JAAYAY010000286.1 GCA_012719125.1 Planctomycetaceae bacterium
ATTTGGTCTTGCGTCCAATCACCGCCAGGAAATAATAGTAGTCGTCGAAATCGTCGCTGACACCCGCCGCTCGGAGCCAACTGGTTACCGTGCGGCGTCCGCTGGCAAAGAGAATGCCCACCAGGAGTACGGGCAATCTCCAGCGGTTGCGGGCATGCAAATCGGCGGACAACCATTCGCTCCACTCCGACCACTGATCCGGACATCTCCAATTCGGCTTCACCATCCTTGGCTCTCCCCAAATGCGGCTTGTTTAGTAACAGCAGCATGACGGAAGAGCCATTTTTTGTGGAGGTCAATTTGTTAACGGCCTACGGCCGATTTCCGAAAGTGCAGCCTGTCAAACTGGAGCCACCTCAAGATGATTCTCGCCTAATCCGGATTAGACATGAACTTCAGGTGCGACATTCGCGTCATTCCCGCGAGGCGGGAATGACGCGATGATCTGCGCAAGTGGGATTACGTGGTTTCGAAGTCGTCGACTTCCCGGTAGGCCGCGATGACGGCCTTCTCGCCTTCGGGGCCCGGTTGGGAGTTGCCGTGCTCCATGCCGACGATGCCCTCGTATCCCTTGTTGTAGAGCCACTTGAAGATGTTTCTGTAGTTGATTTCGCCGGTGGTGGGCTCTTTGCGGCCGGGGTTGTCGCCCACCTGGATGTAGGGAATTTCCTCCCAGGCCATCTCCATGTTGGGGATCAGGTTGCCTTCGCTGATCTGCTGATGATAGAGGTCGTCGAGGATCTTGCAGGAGGGGCTGCCGACGGCCTGGCAGATCATATAGGCCTGGGGGATCTTCCAGAGGAACAGGTCCGGATGGTTCGTCCAGCGGTTGAGCGACTCGAGGACCATCGTCAAGCCTGACGGCTCGCAGACGGCGGCCATGCGCTTCAAGGCTTCGACGACGTTGCGGGTCTGATAGTCGGGTTCGAGGTTATGGGCGATCGTGCCCGGCACGACCGTGCACCACTTGGCGTTGACGCGTTTCGCGCACTCGACCGCCTTCTTCATTTCTTCGAGGGCCTTGTCGAGTTCGTCCTGGTTGCCCGAGGCAAGGGTGGGGTTCTGGAAGTCCTTGTAGGCGACGAACACGCCCATCTCGATGCCGAGCCGCTGCATTTCGCCCGCGATGCTGTTCTGGGTCTCGACGTCGCGGCCCATCATGTTGTTGTCTTCGAGGGCGACGAAGCCTTCGTCCCTCATGAACTTGAGCTGGTCGATGAGGTCGTTGCCGGCCAGGTTCTTGAACATCCCGAAGTGGGGGGCATATTTCAGATTGAAGCCGCCAAACTTCTTCGGCTTCGTTTCGGCAGCGTGAACGGTGTTACCGGCCGTCAGGGCGGCTCCGGCAGCCAATCCGGTCGTCAGGAAACTGCGTCGATCCATATCGGTGCTCCTTGGCATCAGTGTTGAGTGGGGAATATCACGGGTTGGTCAGGTTGGGGGCCCACAGCCCCTCCTGGATCGGCGGCATCTCGCCTGATTCGGGCAGCGTGGCCTGGGCCGCTTCGCGAAGTTGTTTGGAGAGGCCGGCGACGAGATCCGCCTTCGCCGGATCGTCGGCGAGGTTCGTCTGTTCCAGCGGGTCGGCGTCGTGGTCGTAGAGTTCGCGACCGCGGTTGCCCTCGTGCCACTCGGTGTAGCGCCAACGCGGCGTGCGGAGCGTGAAGCCGAACGTGGTGACCTGCTTGTTGCCCCGGGTTACCTGGCTCAGCGTCCAGCCGCGTCCCGCCGCGGACGGGTCCTGCAGGATCGGCACGAGGCTCTGTCCCTGAAGGTTCTCGGGAGTCGGCACGCCGCAGAGTTCGGCCAGCGTCGGGTAGAGATCGACGAGCCCGACGGGGGTTGCGGCCACAGCGTCCTTCTTTCCCTTGCCGGGTGCGGCGATAACGAGCGGCACGCGGGCGCTTTCTTCGAACAGGCTCATCTTCTGCCACAGCCCGTGTTCGCCCAGGTGGTAGCCGTGGTCGCTGGTGAAGACGACGATCGTGTCGTCGGCCAGGCCCAGCCGGTCCAGGGCATTCAGGACCCGTCCGACCTGGGCGTCCATGAAGGTGACGCTGGCGAAGTAGGCCTGGATGGCCTGCTGCCGCAGAGTATCGGTCAACAGTTCGTGTTCCTTCTTGTGGCTGCCCAGGGCGTCGGCCGGCAGATCCTTCACGTCTTCCTCCACGCCCTTGACCAACGGCATCTTCGCCTCCGGATAGCCCTCGAAGTACTCCTTGGGCGATACGTAGGGCGTATGGGGGCGAAAGAACCCCACGGCCAGGAAGAACGGGCGGCTGCGGTCCCGGGCGCACCGCTCCAGGACCCACTCGGCGTCGCTCGCCTGCATACCGTCGGTGTGGAGGAGATCGCCGCGGGGCGAGGCGTACCAACTCAAGGTCCCACCGAAGCTCCCGGGCCTGAGGGAGAAGATGTCGGGCTCCTCCAGCAACCGGTCGCAGCCGGCCGGGTTGAGTTCCAGTTCCCAGGAGCCCGGATCGTCGTGGCCGTTGGTGCCGATGGAGTTAGGCACGTTGTAGTGATACATCTTGCCGATGCGGGCGGCAAAGTAACCTTGCTGGCGAAAAGCCTGGGGCAGGCTCACGTGACGGGGGATGGTCTGGCGGAAGAGCTGGGCGTTCCGGATGATGCCGGTGCTGTTCGGATAGAGGCCGGTGAGCATCGAGTTCCGGCTCGGCCCGCACAGCGGGAACTGGCAATAGGCCCGATCGAAGCGAACGCCGCGCTGGGCAAGGCGATCGATGTTTGGCGACTTGGCGATAGGATGACCGTAGCAGCCGAGGGAGTTGTTCAGATCGTCGGCCATGATGAACAGCACGTTGGGCCGCTTGCCCGACTCGGCGCCGACGACGGGCGTGAGCGTTGCGTGGACAACCAGTGCGGTCATCACGATTGCGATCGAGGCAACCATGGGCTGAGTCAGGCCATGTGGGCGGCGGGGAGCGATCTTCATCAAGGCAAGCAGTGGAGACATGGTGTTCCCTCTCATCCTGTTTGTGCGTGTTCGCCAGTACGTTTGATTCTCAGTATCTCCGCTCACCGTTCACGGGTCAATTCTGAGGGCCGCGCCGATCCTGACAAAAAAGCCGTTGAACCTGTTATTGCGGCCGGATCGTCGAGCCGACACTTCCCGTCACTCACCAGCACGCCGAGCAAGGTGCTGGTGTAGTTCTTGGTCGACGACCAGATATTGTGATAGGCGTCGCAGTTGGGGCCCTTCCAGATCAGATAACCGTTGCGAACGATCGCCAGTTCCCGGGCGCCCTGTTCGCCGAAATTGGCGTCCATGTAGTCGACGGCCGCCTTCAGTCTCGCGGCGTCGACCCCCTGAGAGTCGGGAGCCGCTTCCTGCCAGTTCTGGCCGGGAAAGACGCCCTGGGCCGTCGACGGCCCCGCTCCCCAAAGCCCGATCAGCAAGGGCAACATCAACCGGCAGAGATGTTGGACCGTCATGATTTCTATTCCTCGTCTCTCGGGTTTAGCTGTCCTGTGAGGTATGCTTTAGTTGGCGAGTATCGTTTCTTGTACAATCGGAGGGAAAGCCGTGCCACCCCGACTGATCGGCGATCTGACGATCGCACGCGAGGCAACCAGCCAGGCATTCGTCCAGTTTGTCCGTCAGTTGAGAGCATGTCGAGAATGCGGAGAGACGGCCGGATTCTTCGACAAGATCTGCAAGCACTGCGGTGCAGGGAGTCCGGTAAGGATTCCCATTTCGGCGAGCGTGATTGTCGTCGCCATCGTTGCTCAAGCGGCCATTGTCGTTCTCCGAGTCATGTGACTTGCCCTGCAAAACCGGTTACAGTTCAAGCGGACTCGTCGGAAGCTCAAGGCGCCGGCTGCAATCCCGCTTGACGGTCGAGCGGTACGCCATCACTGTCGCTGGGTGGCAATTCCGGCAGAACGGGCAGCAGCAGTCGCGAGGCACGCTCGGGATCGTGGAATACCTGAACGGCCGCCGGGGGCGGGGCCGAGTCGTAGCGATAGCTCGGTTCGCCGGAGCGAGTTTGGCCGATCGGGTCGCCCCCCGGCGGACGGCCGATTCTCAGCAAGAGCTTGTGCCCGGGCCGAAAGACGTGACCGATCACCGGAATCTCGATCTCGTAACGCACGACATCGCGCGGCGTAACCGGTACGGGCTCGGCATGCGTGTGTACCGGCCGCACCAGCAGCGTCTGATCGTCTTGCACGACGCGGACGGATGCCCCTTCGTCCAACTGGCGGTGGGAAGCCCGCAGGAGGCCGCGTTGCAGTCCGTAGGTTGTCCCGTCGGGGGCAACGTCGGCGAGTAGCGTGAAGAAGTCGGTCTCGATGGTACTGAGTGCAGCGTACAAAGTGAGCGTAACCGGGCCGCAGATTGCCAGTGGTTTGTCGATGGGCAGGACGTACTCGAGCCGTTCGCTTCCGCTGGTAGTCTCACCATGCATCACCCGATAGGAATCGGGCGACTCTTGCGACGCCGGTGCATCGAGTTGGAGACGGCCGCCCGACCGCAAGTAGCAGGGCGTCCACTGCGTGTCGGGCAGCGGGAAGTCCGACGTCTCCAGGGGGCGTCCAAAAGTCACGGGGCCCCGACGCCCTTCTTGCTGCGTCTCGAAATAGACCTGCACACGGCGATCCGGATCGGCGATCTTCCCGTCGCCCTCCCCGAGCAGCCAATGCTGCAACCAGGCGTTCATATCGCCCGGTCCCGAGGTGGTGATGCCATGGTTGCCGTTGGAGAGGATCAAACGCTTGGGCACGTCTTCGGAAATGGCTTTCCAAATCCACAGTCCCGAGGGCCCGGTCTGCTCGTCCTGGTAGCTCTGGGCCATAAGGATCGGGGCACGGACCTTGCCTGCGTACGCGACAAGAGACTGCCGCCGCCAGTCATCATCGTAGACCGGCCGGTGCATGAGCCGCCAAAGCATGTCATCGCGAAGGTCGCGTGCCGGGCGGGAAGCAACGATTGCCTGGTAAGCGTCGGGCTCCAATCCGCGGACCTCCCGGGCGGCCGAGCCTGAGTCGAACGGCCCTTCCAGGCCGTAGAAGCTGTTGAGCCAATCGACGGGGAAGCCGCAGTTCGGTACGCCGCCGGGCCGGCAGATGCCGCGGTAGGCGTCTTCGATCAGGCCGGAGACGCAGGCCGCCTTCAGCGACGGCGGGGCGGTCGTGGCGACGAGGAAGCCCATCAAGCCGGGCCAGGAGTGGCCGACGATGCCCACGCGGCCGTTGGACCAGGGCTGCTTGACGATCCACTCTTCGATGATCTCGTATCCGTCCTGCCAGGAACGTTCAACCCACGGATTCAACGATCCGCCCGACGCCGCGGACCCGCGAATGGAAGCATTCACGGTCACGCACCGATGTCCGAATCCGCCGGGGTTGATCGGCGGCACGGAACTGGGATAGCCGCAGAGCGTGAACACCGTCGGCCACTTTCGGTTCGACTGGGCGTCGAAGTCGTTCGGATAACCGACGGCCAGGGCGATCTTCACCCCGTCGGACATGGCGGCGAAGGTGAACTCGTGTTCGAACGGAATTTCCTGGCGTTCCCGTTCGGCCTTCTGCCGCTCCAATTCCTTGCGGTAGGCTTCGGCCTCGGCGATCGAGAGTCGCCCATCGCCGTCGGTATCCGCGGCCGGATATTGGCGGAGCCAGTCGCGAAGTTGGGCCTCGCTTGCCCGGCTGATATCTTGCCCCAGGGACGGGTGGCATACCGTCAGAAGGCCGCCCGCGGTCAGGCAGAACAAGAAGCACCACCAAAGACTTCGCAATCTCCGCGACATTCGCCTTTCTCCGTTGCACGAGGTTTACAGCCAATACCGGGTCCGTGCATTATCGCCCCGCGAAATCGCGTGTCCATACTCCCGGCTGTTCTGCGAGAGCCGGCGAATGCTGGTGGCAGGCATCCCGTACTTTGCCACGCTACTGCGGCGCCGATACGCTGTTCGCGTCCCGGTAGGCATCCACGCTCGGCTTGTAGGCGATCGTGTCGAGCAGGGTGACGAGAATGAACAGGGCCACGAAGACCAGAGCGGTCAGAAAGGCCAGGCCGTTGAAGGGGGCGTCGTAGCGGAGGTGCATGAAGTAGAGGGCGACCAGCGTGGCCTTGACCGTGGCGATGGCCATGGCGATGGGCAGGTTGAACCAGCCCAGGTTGACCCAGGTGGCGGCCACGGTGAGGAAAGTCAGCACCATCAGGGTCGCAAAAACCCCAAAAAGCACCGGCAGGGGCATCACGTGGGCGATTTCGTGGTCGTCGTGCGACGATGCGGTTGCGGCCTCGGTCGTCATGGGCGTGTCAATGAATCAAATAGAGCAAGGGGAACAGGTAGATCCAGATCAGGTCGACCAGGTGCCAATAGAGGCCCACGAAGTCGACCGGTCCGAAGTAGCGGCGGTTAAAATGGCCCTTGCGGGCGCGGTTGAGCACCCATGCGATGGCGCCCATTCCGGCGATGACATGGACGGCGTGAAGGCCCGTCATCATGAAGTAGATGCTGAAGAACAGGCCCACATTCTTCGGCTCCTCCCCATGAAGGCCCTCTCCATCGCTCTCCGCGCCGTGCCCCGCTTCGTTGTGCTCGGCGGAATCGTGGTGCTTCGGATTGTACTGACTGGCCCAAAGCAGCCCGTCGTGCCACTTATGGTGGTACTCGACGGCCTTGACGCCGAGGAACACGAATCCACACGCGAGCGTAATCGAAAGGAGCCGGACCAAAGCCCGCTTTTGCTCCAGTTGAGCGGCCCGGACGGCCCAGGCCATAGTGAGGCTGCTAAAGATCAGCACGGCCGTATTGAGGGCGCCGAGGTTCTTGTCCAGAAACTGGTGGGCGTAAATGAAGATCTCGGGATGGTTGGCCCGGTAGATCACATAGGCGCAGAACAGCCCGCTGAACAACAGGATTTCGGTGACCAGGAAGATCCACATCCCCAGCTTGCCCGCGTCGAACTGCTGGCGGTGCGTGTCGAAGTGGTGCGCCAGGTCGTGCGGATGGTTTTCGTCGTGATCGGGAGCGGCGGACATGGCGTGGAGGTGGAATGTGCAAGGCAGTAGCGGGGAGGGTCAAATCCGAAATCCAGAACACGAAATCCGAAACAAATCCAAAACGCGAAATGTGAAGGTCACAAACGGCGCGTGGCAAACGTGTGCGGCGGATAGTGCCCGTGTTTGGAGCATTTCGGATTTCCTGGTCTTGGATTTGTTTCGGATTTCGAGCTTTGCATTTCGGATTTCGTGTCACTGGTTCGCCAGCAGACCCCTGCACCACGATCAGTTGACGCGATAGTAACAGTTCTTCTCCGGGTCGTACTTGATGTGGTCGTAGTCGTAGGGGTCGGAGACGCTGGGCGTCTCGGCAAAGTTCTCCTTGGGGGGCGGGCTGCTGCACTGCCATTCGAGGGTGGCGCTGCCCCAGGGGTTGGCCGGCGCGCGCCGGCCCTTGAAGAGCGAATAGAGCAGATAGATCAGCACGCCGAGCATGGCCAGTCCCATGAGGAAGGCCCCGATCGACGACAGGAAATGGAAGATCTCAAACTTCTCGGGAAAGTCGTGGTAGCGGCGGGGCATGCCGCGGCTGCCCATGACGAATTGCGGGAAAAAAGTGAGATTGAAGCCGGCAAACACGCCGATCGAGCAGAGCCGGCCCCAGAACTCGTTGTACATCCGGCCGGTGATTTTGGGCCACCAGTAGTGGAGCCCGGCCATGAAGGCGATCAGGGTTCCGCCCACCATGGTGTAATGAAAATGCGCCACGACGAAGTAGGTGTCGTGCAACTGCACGTCCGTCGAGAGCGTGGCCAAAAACAGCCCGGTCAGCCCGCCGATTCCAAACAGGAGGATGAACGACAGGGCGTAAAGCATGGGAGTGTCGAGGGCAATCGATCCCTTGTACATGGTCGCCAGCCAGTTGAAGACCTTGATGGCCGACGGGATCGACACACTGAAGGTCAGCAGGCTGAAGATCGTGCTGGCCAGCGACGACTGGCTGCTGACGAACATGTGGTGCCCCCAGACCAGAAAACCCAGTAGGGCGATGGCCACGCTGGAATAGGCGATGAAGCGATAGCCGAAGATGTGTTTGCGGCTGAAGGTGGGAATGACTTCGCTCATGATGCCCATGGCGGGCAGGATCATGATGTAAACGGCCGGATGGGAGTAGAACCAGAAGAAGTGCTGGAACAGGATCGGGTCGCCTCCCTTGGTGGGGTCGAAGATGCCGATCCCCAGCACCAGTTCCGCCGCCAGCAAGAGCAGCGTGATGCCCAGAACCGGCGTGGCCAGGACCTGGATGATGGCCGTGGCGTAGAGGGCCCAGAGAAACAGGGGCATCTTGAACCAGGTCATGCCGGGCGGTCGCAGGGTGTGGATGGTGGCGACGAAGTTGATGCCGGTGAAGATCGAGCTGAAACCGAGGATGAAAGCCCCCACCCCGGCGGTCAGCACGCGGGTATCGGTTTGAAAGGCGTAGGGGACGTAAAGGGTCCAGCCCGTATCGAGCCCGCCCGTGACCAGGGCAAGCAGGAAGAACAAGGCCCCGATCACCCAAAGGTGATAGCTGGCGAGATTCAAGCGGGGGAAGGCCACGTCTTTGGCGCCAAGCATGATGGGCAGGACGAAGTTTCCCAAGGCGGCGGGGATTCCCGGCAGGATGAACAGAAAGACCATGATCGCGCCGTGAAGCGTGAACAACTGGTTGTAGGTGTTTTCGTCGACGATCTGCTGGCCGGAATGGGCCAGCTCGACGCGGATCAGCATGGCGAAGAGTCCGCCCAAGCCGAGCGAGGCCATGATCGAGATCAGGTACATCAGACCGATCCGCTTGTGATCGAGCGTGAAGGCCCAGGAGAGGATCCCGCGATCGCAATTCAGGTAGTTGAGCGGTCCGCGGTCCGTGGGGAAATCGGCTGTCTTGCCGTCGACTGTCGTTGCCATGGTCTTCTGATCTGTTATCCGTACTGGGGCCTCGACCCGAACGTTCAGCCGCCGTCGAGCGACTTGAGGTACTGGATGAGGGCCGTGATTTCGTCGTTGCTCAGCCTTCCCTTGTAGGTCGGCATCTGATTCTTGTATCCTTCGCGGATCTTCGCACCGGGCTCGTTGATCGACTGGCGGACGTAGTTCTCGTCGACGGCCAGGCTGCTGCCGTCGCTGAAGCGGTGGGTCTCGCCGAAGATTCCCTTGAGGGTGGGGCCGATGCGGGGAGTGCCGTCGGTCGAATGGCAGGAGCCGCAGCCGTGCAAACGGAAGAGCTTTTCGCCGGCCTCGACGGGCGTGGCGCTATTGCCCAGAATGTCGCCGGCCTCAACGAGCCAGGCGTCGAATGCTTCGCGCTGGTGGACGACGACCGAGGCCAGCATATCGGAATGGCCCGTTCCGCAATACTCGGTGCAGTAGAGGTCGAACTTGCCCGGCTGCTTGGCCTGGAACCAGGTGCGGGTATACCGCCCGGGCACCACGTCCATCTTCACGCGAAAGGCGGGGATCGACAGGCTGTGAATCACGTCTTCGCTCGACATGACCAGACGCACCGGTTCTCCAACGGGTACGTGCAGGTCCGTCGCCATCGTGCCGTCGGGGTAGGTGAACTGCCACGACCACTTGCGGGCGGTCACCAGGATCTCATAGGCCTGCTCGGGCGGCGAACGGAGTTCCACGTAGCCGACGAAGCCGGCGTAGAACATGATGATGACCAACCCCAAGGGGATAAGGCTCCAGACGGCCTCCAGCAATGTGCTGTGCGTGGCCGTCTTGACCGCCTCGACCCCCGGCCGCCGCCGGTAACGGACAACAAACAGCACCAGGACGGCGAAGATCAGGGCAAAGAAGAAATAGGAGAGATAAAGGATGTAGTAGAACACGTTGTCCACCGCCCACGAGGAGACAGACTCGGGCGGAGGAAGCCAGAACGAGCCCCCGTCGGACTGCGCCAAAAGGGCCATCCGGCTGAGATCGGAAAGCGTGCCTACTGCAAAATCAACCATTTCCGTCAACCTGAACTTGTTTGACTCACCGCTGGAATCGTCGGCTGTGTCTCATGTTGCCCGGCGGGGCCCGTTCGTCTTGTCAGGCCATCTACGCCTGCGGAACACTCAACGCCTCGTCCGTCCTCTTGCGCCTTGCCTTACTGGCCTCGCGGAGCCAATAGATGCCCAGCAACCCAGTAAGGAAGATGAGCGTCAGCACGCCGCCGGCCTGCATGATCTTCATGGCGGCCGGGCCGTAGCGTCCGGCCTTCTCATCATACTGGAAACAGAACAACAGAACCTGATCCATGGTATTGCCGATCTTGCCTTCAGACGCCTCCAAGAGCGCCAGCCGCACCGTTTGGGGCGGATATTGAACGCCGTAAAGGTAGCGTGACAATCGCCCGTCCGGGGTGCACACCATGGTGACGGCCGCGTGGGCGTATTCCTTGGTCTCGGGAAGATAGGCATAACCGAAACCGACCGTCGCCGCAAGCTGGCGGATGTTTGCGTCTTCCCCGGTCAGACAATGCCAACCCTGGTCGACGCCCTGCCGCCCGTAGATTTCCAGGTATTTGCGTTTGGTGGCCTCCGCGCGCTCCGGTTTCTCTGCCGGGTCGATGCTGACGGTGACCATGCGGTACTGGTTGCCCAAATCCCAATCGACGCCCTGCAGCCCCTCGAACAGCCCGTTGAGCTGCAGACTGCAGAGCATGGGGCAGTCGGAGTAGTTCAAGGTGAGGATCACGGGCATCTTGCCGTCGAAGAAATCGCCAAGCCGGACGTTTTCTCCGTTGGAATCGACGAACGGCAGTTCCAAGGGGATCTGGGTATCGAGATGTTCGTCGACGCCGATCGACTCGATCTCCTTGGGCACCGCCTCGGTGTTTTCGGCGGCGACGGCCGCGGAAGCGAACCACAAGACCGCAGCCACCACGAGTGGGGACATCGAGAACTTGTTACCTATCATGGTCGGGCCTCCTTGGGCACGGCTGTATGTCGCTCTTCGCATCCGCGAAAAGGCCCTTGTTCGCGGAGCGAACAACGACACTCGTCGACTTCTCATTCCTTGGGCTGGGGCTTCGCAGACTTCGGGCTCCCCGCTTCCTTCAAAACCGTTTCCATCGCTTGCTGGATCGGTATGGCGTAGAACGTTTGTTTCGTGCCGTCCTCGGCGGTCGTTTCGCGGACCGCGTAGCGGGCGAGTTGGGCCTCTTGCGTCGCCCGTTGCTGGTCGGGGTTCAACCAGGATTGGGCAACCGGGTTGCCGGCGGCGATCGATTCGACCCGCAACCGAGTTCGCACGGCCGCCTCGTCGCTCCGCGACCGTTCCACTCGCTTCTCGACCGCGAAATAGGCAACGATCGCCACCAACGAAACGGCCGTGGTGAGGATCACGCCGAGAGACCCGACCAGGAAGACCTTTCCGGTGTTGACGTCGCTGTGATGTGTCATGGGATCGTCCGCCTGCCGCTACAGGTTCTCAAAGGCCAGGGCCTCGGGAAGTCGAGGATCTTTGGTAGGCACGAGGGCCACGTTTGCCGCGGTGCGCAACAGACCGCCCACATACAGCCCGCCCAACCCGACTAGCAGGCCGAGGTCGATCAGCCCCAGCGGAAACCGGTCGGAAGCGAAGGAGGGCATGACCAGGTAAAACATATCGAGCCAATGAAACGCCAGCAGCCAGACGCACCAGAATCCGAGCAGAACTTTGCGCCGCTTGACTTCGCGGGAGATCATGCCCAAGAACGGGATGAACAGGTGCCCCAGCAGCAGAGCGATCGATGCCGGGAGCCATGCCGACGACTGGCGATCGAGGTACCAGGTGGTTTCTTCGGGGATGTTCGCGTACCAGATCAGCATGTACTGGGAAAAGGCGATGTAGCCCCAGAACACGACGAACGCGAACAGGAGCTTGCCCATGTCGTGGTAGTGTTCGGTTGTGATCGACTGGGCGGCATATCCGGCCCGCTGGGCCGCCATCGCCGCAAGGATCGCCGCGGCCAGGCCGCCGACCGTGGCGCCGCCGTAGTAGTAGACGCCGTAGATCGAGCTGAACCATTCCGGCTCGACCGACATGAGCCAGTCGAACGAGGCGAAAGTGGTCGTCAGGGCGAACAACAGGATGATCGGGCCGCTGAAGCGTTCCATCTGCACGGTCAGTTCCGGATCGCCCGAGACATCCTGGCGGATCGATCGCGTGAAGAAGAATCGAGCCATCCAGATCCAGAGTCCCAGGTAGATGGCCGACCGCAGAAGGAAGAAGGGGACGTTTAAGAAGGGCTGCTTGTGCTGCACCAGCGGACTGTGCTCGGCCAGATCGGGATTGGCCCACACGTAGGGGGCGGCAGCCGGGAGGAATAGCGACAGGGCCAGGGGGATGAACAGGATTGCCATGAGCGGCATGTTCGCGGCTAGGATCTCGTTCAACCGGCGGAAAGTCACGCTCCAGCCGGCGCGGGTCGCATGTTGGAGGGCGACGAATGACAAGGCCCCGAGGGAAATACTCAAGTAGAAAGCGTAGTTCACCAAATAGGAATAGTTGAAGTGCCGCCATCCGTCATCGAAGAAGACCGCCGACAGAACTGCCAGGGCCAGCCCTGCACCGCCCACGATCCAGGCCGTCTTGGCCGCGCGCGGAGCGAGCTCGCCGAGGGAATCGGTCCGTCTTGATCGATCGAGCGACGCAATCTCGTGCATGGTCCTTACGGTCACCTGTTTCCGCCTGTGTCTGCCGTCCTCTGCGTTTCGGGCACGTCGTCCGCCGCAGCATTCCGGCTGCGTCCAATGGCTCGCAGGTAGAGAATGATGGCCCAGCGATCCTCTACCGAGATCTGCTTGGCGTAACCGGGCATGGATTGGACGCCCTGATTGTTGACGCCGGCCGTGATCGTCTCAAAGAGTTTCCCGTCAGGCTGGTCCTGGACGTAGTCGCTGTGGAGGGCCCTGGGCGGCGTCCAGGTGCCGTCGCCGGTGAGGGCTCGCTGGCTGGCGCGGATCGAGACCATGCCGTCCCAACTTCTCGGGTCGCCGTCACCGGCGGCCCCTTCAGGCAGCCCGCCGCTGTACCCGTGGCACGGAGCGCAATAGATATTGAATCTCTCGCGGCCGCGCAGCATAACGGATTCCTCGACGGGGACCGGCAAGTCGGCCACGTAGTTGCCCTCCGAGTCCTTGCCCTGAAACAGCGCCGTATCGAGCATCAGCCCGCCCTGGGCAATCGTACCTGCCACGGGCGGCCGCATCGCGCGGCGATCGGCAAAGCGGTCGTTCTCCGACTGCGCCTTGTACTTCGGCTGGAACGCCATGTCGTGGAGCGGGTGGATCCGCGGCTCGCGCTTCACCGACGCTCGATACCAGGCCACGCCCAGCGGAGGCAACAGCGCCAACGCCGCCACAAACGTGATCGCCCACGGGATGGCCTTGGGGATCGCCGGCTTCGCCGCCGGCACTCGGCACAGTTCGACGGCGGCGCCGATCGATTCCAGGAAGGCGGCCGTCTTGCGCTCGTCGAACTTGGGATCGCCGGCCTCGATCGAGATGAAGAATCCGTCCGAGGTCGCCCGGCGGAACGCTTCGCTGGCGAAGACTGGATGATGAAACTGCGGAAGTTGATTGAGGATCAGGGCGCCGCCGAAGGCGGTCAGGGCGCTGAATAGAATAATGAGTTCAAAGGCGACCGGGATATTGGCCGGCACGCTGAAGAAGGGTTTCCCGCTGATCAGGAACGGGTAGTCCACGGCGTTGGTCCACCACTGGAGGAACATGGCGACGATCGCCCCGGTCAGGCCGGCCCCAAACACCAGCAGCGGAAGAATCGTGGGTCGGATGCCCATCGCCCGCTCGATGCCGTGGACCGGGAACGGGCTGTGGGAATCCCACTTGCGATATCCCTCGTCGCGGACCTTCTCGGCAGCCGCCTTCAGCCCCGCGGCCGTATCGAAACGACCGAGGACCGCCGCAACGCGGGTCTCGGAAGAATCGGGAGTGTTGTGCGAAGCGTGATCCGCCATCAAATCAACCGTCGTCTTGTACAATCCCTAGTGCCCGTGACCTTCAATACCATGCGAAACCGCCGCCTTCACCTCGGCCATGGCGACCATCGGCAAGTAGCGGCAAAACAACAAAAACAAGGTGAAGAACAATCCGAAACTACCCACGAACATGGCCACGTCGATCGGCGTCGGCACGAACGCGCCCCAACTCGAGGGCAGGAAATCGCGGCTGAGCGACGTGACGATGATCACGAATCGTTCGAACCACATGCCGACGTTCACGAGGATCGCCACGATCATCATGATCCAGGGGGTGGTGCGGCACTTCTTGAACCAGAACAGGTGCGGCACGACGACGTTGCAGAACACCATCGTCCAGTAGGCCCACTTGTAGGGCCCCAGGGCCCGGTTCAGGAAGGCGAACAACTCGTACTGGCTTCCGCTGTACCAGGCGATGAAGAACTCGGTGGCGTAGGCGTAGCCCACGATGCAGCTCGTGGCCAGGATGATCTTGTTCATGTTCTCCAGGTGCCGCAGGGTGACCAGCTCCTTGAGCCCGAAGAAGGCCCGGGCCGGCACCATCAACGTGACCACCATGGCGAATCCGCTGAAGATGGCTCCAGCCACGAAGTAGGGCGGGAAGATCGTGGTGTGCCAACCGGGCACCTGCGACACGGCGAAGTCGAAGCTCACCACCGAGTGCACGCTGAGCACGAGCGGCGTGGCCAGGGCGGCCAGTAGCAGATAGGCCCGCTCGTAACGGTGCCACTGCCGGGCCGAGCCGCGCCAGCCAAGGGCGAAGGTGCCGTAGGCCAGCCGGCGCCACGGGTTGGTGGCCCGGTCGCGCAGCGTCGCCAGGTCGGGGATCATGCCGAGGTACCAGAACAACGCCGACACGGTGGCGTAGGTGCTTACGGCAAACACGTCCCAGAGCAGCGGGCTGCGGAAGTTGGGCCACATCTCCATCTGGTTGGGATACGGCGCAAGCCAGTAGACGCACCATATCCGCCCGATGTGGATGCCGGGGAAGATGCCGGCACAACAGACGGCGAAGATCGTCATGGCCTCGGCAAAGCGGTTGATGCTGGTTCGCCACTGTTGGCGGAAGAGGAACAGGATCGCCGAGATCAGCGTGCCGGCATGACCGATGCCCACCCAGAATACGAAGTTCACAATGGGCCAGCCCCAGAAGACGGGCGAGTTGTTTCCCCACACCCCGACGCCGGTAATGAACAGATAGCCGATCAGCAGGAACAGCATGCCCGTCAGACTGGCCGATACGGCAAAGGCCACGTACCAGGCCCGGGGCGTTTTGTCCCTTTCGGCGATGCGGCAGACCGTCTCCGTGATGGAAGCATAGTCCTGCTTCCCGGCGACGAGCGGGGCGCGATGCCTCGGATCGCTGAGCGTGTTGTCGTTAGCCGTGACGGCTCCGCTGCTCATGGTTCTGGTCGTCCGGACTCGGATGGGGGTTGCGAACCCGTGCGAGGTACTTGGTTCTTGGTTTCACATTCAATTCGGCGAGCATGCCGTAGGCCCGATTCGACTGGTGGGCGGCGGCGACCTTGCTCTCCTGATCGCTGAGATCTCCAAACTCGATCGCTTGCGCGGGGCACGCCTGCTGGCAGGCCGAGCGGATCTCGCCGTCGCGGACCTCGCGGCCTTCATTCTTCGCCGCGATCTTGCCCGCCTGGATCCGCTGCACGCAATAGGTGCATTTTTCCATGACTCCGCGAGTGCGGACGGTGACCTCGGGATTGAAGGCCATCTTGGCCACCTCCCCGCCGGGCTTGTCGAGATCGAAGTGGTAATAGAAGTAGTTGAACCGCCGCACCTTGTAGGGGCAATTATTGCCGCAATACCGCGTGCCCACGCAGCGATTATACACCATGTCGTTGAGGCCTTCTTTGCTGTGAACCGTGGCCGCCACCGGGCAGACCTGTTCGCAAGGGGCGTTTTCACACTGCTGGCACGCCACGGGCTGATGGCTGACCGAGGGGTTTTCGGGATCGCCGCGAAAATAGCGATCGATTCGCAGCCAATGCATCTCGCGCCCCTTGAGCACGCGTTCCTTACCCACGACCGGGATGTTGTTCTCGGCCTGGCAGGCAACCACGCAGGCGCCGCAGCCGATGCACTTGTTCATGTCGATCGACATGCCCCAGCGACGCCCGTCGTAGCTATGCTCCGTCCAGAGCGATTTCAACTGTTCTTCCTCGACGCCGCCCGGCAGGTGCAGGGCGTGGGCGATTACCTCGGGGTGCTCGTGCAACTCGGTTTGCGTCGTTTCTCGCACCAGTTCGCCGAGTCGCCTGGCGATGCCCTTCAGAGCGATGGTGTCGATCGCGTGGTGATCCTGGGTCGTAGCCAGGCGCGACGTCTTTCCCGTCACCGCGACCGTTGCCGGCGCGAACCACGGCGAAGCCGACGGCCGGATCGCGTAAGCGTCGACGCCCACCGGCGCCACCTTGTTCTGCAAACTCCCGCCGACGTAGCCCGCGGCCGTTCGGCCGTAACCCAACGCAATGCCGATCGTCCTGTCGGCCTGGCCGGGCATGATGAAGACGGGCAGCTCGACGGTTCGCCCGTCCACGGTGACCGCGATCACCTGGTCGCTCTTCACGCCAAGCCGCTCAGCCGCCGACGGGCCGATCAGGGCCGCATTGTCCCAGGTCAATCGCGACATCGGGTCGGGTAGTTCCTGAAGCCAGCCGCAGTTGGCAAACCGGCCGTCGTAGACCGAGGCGTCGCGAACAAAAACGACGTCGAACTCTTCGGCATCATCGGTCTCGGGGACGACTGCCTCGGCCGCCTCGGCAATGTTCGGCGCGACCGTCGGCCACTGGCTGTTAGCCAGCACCCCGTCGTGCAGGGCGACCTGCCAACAGGCCTCGAAATCGTCGGCCCCGGCGAGCTGGCGGGCCGTCTCGCGGACCAGATCGTAGGCGCTGGATTCGGAACCGATCAACGATGCGAGCAGTTCGATCTTGGACCGCCCGTCCCAGAGCGGCTCGATCATGGGCTGCACGATGCTGTACGTGCCGTCGTGGCTCCGGGCGTCGCCCCAGGCCTCCAGGAAGTGGGCTCGCGGCAGATGCCAGGTTGAAGCCTGCGACGTTTCGTTGTCGTCAAGACTGAGATGGATCCGCGTCGGCGCCTTGGCAAAGGCCTCGGCAAAACCGAGATCGCAAGGTGCGTCGTAGACCGGGTTGCCCCCGAGAACCACCACGGTTTCGATTTCGCCGGCGGCCATCCGCTGGGCGAGTTCCTGGATCGCCTCGAAGTGGCCGGAACGCTCGGAATCCGGCTCTTCCGTGTAGGTTACCGTCGTACCGACGCTGCCCAGCTTCGCGTTGATGCGGTGCACGGCCGCGTGGACCTCGGCCGGCTGCCGCGGTCCGGCAACCAGCAGGCCGTGCGGGCCGTGGCGCTTCAAGTCGTCGGCGATAGCGTCCACGTACTTCTGCCACGATTCATCGATGTCGGCGGAAGCACCCGCAATCGCCGCTTCGACCGCCGCCGCAAACCGGCCGACTTGGCCCGCGCGGACGGGAACGCGATGGTCGGCCGCCGCCCCGGTGATCGAGTAGCAACTCTCGACCACGTAGAGCCGATTCATCTCGCCGGCCGGGTCCCGGCCCGAGGAGTACTGCCGGGCGTTTCGCAGTGCCGTCGGGTGGTCGCCGAACAGATCGGCGTCGAAGCTGACAATCACCTTCGCCTGGTCGACGTGGATGTGGGTCCGATAGGGTTTCCCCAAGGCGGCAACCGCCCCGGCACGTTCGTTGTCGCGGGATAGCGGTTCGTATTCATACCACGCGGCTTCAGGCAACGCCTGGAGAAGCTGGTCTCGCAGCCGGGCCGCCGTGGGCGAACTGTCGGCCTCGGCGAGCACGGCAAGTCCCTTGCCCTCCTTCCCGCGAAGTTCGTCGAAATGGGCCTTCGCAAACGTGTCGAACTGTTCCCACTTGGCAACCGTTCCGCGAGTGGTTGCCTCGCGCTGGAGCACTTGCCGGCTTCGGTCGGGGTCGTAGAGGTTGAGAATCGCCGCCTGGGCCAAGGCGTCGGTGGCGCCGAGGCTCTGCGGATGGTTGGGGTTGCCCTCAACCTTGACGGGCCGTCCGTCGTAGACCGTCACCAGCAAGCCGATCGCGCTGCCCGAGAGGTCCATGGCGGTGGCATAACGTTCGGGCGTGCCGGGGACCCGTCCTTCGGGCCGCTCGGCAAAGGGCAGAATCTCTTCCTTCTCCCAGCGGCAGCCCACGCTGCCGGCGAGGGCCAGCGAAGCCCCCATGAGCTGGAGCCAGCGACGGCGGCTGACGCCCTCCGGGTCGGCTTTCGCCGGGAACTCGGCCTCCATGAAGGCGCGGAATTCCGGGGCGTCGGCCAGTTCGGCCAGGCTGCGCCAAGGTCGGTTCGTTGGCTGGTGGTCTGCTATCGATGGCATGTCGAGCAATCGGTCGACGGATTGATCTTGTTGGTTTCCCGCAGGGTTGCCCCCGTCTGCTCCCGCTCGGTCGAAGACAACGATTGTCGCCAGTCCAGGTCGGTCACCTTGTCGAGCGGCACCAGGTGCGGTTCCGGATTGCGGTGGCATTCCAGACACCAACCCATGCTGAGCGTCTCGACCTGGGTGACTTCGTCCATTTGATCCACGCGGCCGTGGCACGATACGCAACTCACTCCGCGCGACACGTGCGCGCTGTGGTCGAAGTAGGCAAAATCCGGCAGGTCGTGCACGCGGACCCAGGGAATCGGCATGCCCGATTGGGCACTCTCGTGGATGAGCTTCGTCTTCTCGCTGTTCGGAACCACCTGGCTGTGGCAGTTCATGCAGATTTCGGTCGACGGAATCGCCGCATGGGCCGCCGATTCGACCGACGTGTGGCAATAACGGCAGTCGAGTCCCAGCTCGCCGGCATGCAGCGCATGGCTGAAGGGCACCGGCTGCCGCGGCGTGTAGCCGACGTCCGTCGTCTCCGGAGAGCCCGTCAGATAGGCGGCGCCGATCAGGTAAAGTGGACCGAGAACGAGGGCGACCGCCAGTAAAGGGCGAATCCGATCGACCCATGGCGGGAGAATGGAACCACTCATATTTCGGTCCGGGCACACCTGTCGAACACAATTCCGGAAGCACGCTGCAAAGTCAGGCAATTGTACGGGCGGGGTTTCGCCGGGAAAGGAAGCCATGCGTATCTGCGCGAACCACTTGCCCACCTGCAAGACGCTCAAGAGGCCGGTTCTCTCGTAAAGCGGTTCAAGGAGTTGGCCGAAGGGTTTGGTTTCTCCAATGCAGGAATCTTCACCGTCAAAACAGAGAGGCCCCCGGGATGCGGAACCTTGCCACCTCAAGTTTCCCCTTGAGACACTTTCCGCAGGCGGCCTCCTGCTCCCGCTGCCAAGCCGCCCGGATGACTCATCAGGCTAATGTACACCCCCTCACGGGAGGGGTGGCGAGCAACTGTTGTTTTCCAGTTTGTTCACGAAAAGCCGGTGGTTCCTCGTACCCTTTGCGCCCAACGGCACTTGTCTGAGCGGATTGAATCCCCTAAGATGTGGCAAGGGTAAACCACTCTTCAAGACTTTCCTTTGGACAAACCTCGACCGTGACTAATACGGTCGGTTCGTAACGAGCAATTTCCATTCCCCTTGCGTACTGCATGAGTAGCGGCATTCTCGCTGGCAGAGGGGGATGGGTGAGGTCAGGACGTTGGCTCATCTTTCAACGGACTGCACGTCCAAGGAAGGAGGGAGAAATGCTGGTTCTCTCTCGGGATTGCGACTCCTCGATCCGGATTGGTCCGGACATCACGATCAAGATCCTCTCCATTCGCAAGCAGCGAGTGAAGATCGGCGTCGACGCGCCGAGCAACGTCCGTGTCTGGCGCGACGAAATCGCGCCGTCTGAAGAAGACCCATCGTTGCCTGACAGCTCCGAGAAAGAGCGCTTTCCGGTATTGGTCGTCGAAGACAATCCGGATCACGCCGAACTGATCGTCAGGGCACTTGCCGCCAATCACCTCGACTCCGTGACCTTGGTCACGTCGGGTGCGGAAGCCCTGGGGGCCCTCCTGCCCGACGCCGGTTCCGAGCCTCGCTTCGTCCCCTCCCTTGTGCTCCTCGATCTCAAGTTGCCTGATATCTCGGGCATCGACGTCCTTCGCGGCCTCCGCCAAGCGCCCTGGCTCGTCGCCGTTCCCGTGGTTGTCTTGACCGCCGCTGACGACGATGAGTCGGTCAGAATGTGCCTGGCCGCTGGGGCAAACGCCTTCGTGACCAAGGCGGCGGGTTTTGCCCAGTTCGCCCAGTCGATCGGCCGGATCGCCGAGTTCTGGAGCCAGGAGCACCGCGTTCCGACACCTGCCGCGACGCCGAGGTCGTGAGGCAACTGCCGGCCTCAGTGAAGCTGAGAGGTCTGGTCGACCTTGGGCGTGTCTTCGGGAACAACCGACATTCCGCCCGACGCACGAAGCTCGATCCGATAGCTCTTGCCGGGGCGGAGTTGGATGGACGGGGCCTCCCCGTGGGCCGCGCGAACGCCTTTCTCTTTCGCCAGATCCACGTCGTTTGCATAGTCCCAGAAACGCGACCAGAGCTCCTGCTCAAACTCCGACATCTTGCCCCCCGTGCGGTAGACCGGCGGCTGGAGCCCCTCCTTGTCGAGAAGGAATCCCTCGGCGGGCAGTTGCTTCTCGCCAAACACCCGGCGGAACAAGCAGATCGATGTGGATCGGAGTGAGTCGCCCTTTTCGACGTAATCGTCCTCAAACTTGATCACCCACGAATCGATGTAGGCTAGGTCGCCTTCCACGTTGAAAACGCGCGGCTCGCCAAGCGGCTTCCCTTTCGGATCGACTTCCGCGAAACTGAAACGGGTCGACAAATCGCCCGCTTCCGCCGAACCATCCTGGGAAAGCACCGTGATTCGGGCCAGACGCTGGTCCACCTTCATCAGCTTCAGCGCCGTGGCCAACCGCTGGATTTCCTGCTTCTTCTGCTCCAAATCCTCTTCGAGCCGTCCGATCTCGGCCTGGCTGCTCGTCAGTTCCAAGGTAAGCCGGTCCACCTCCGACTGTTTGGCCGCCAGGTCCGCCTCCAGGGCAAACTTCTCGGCGTAGTAGGTCTTGAATCCGAACCAGCCCCCGGCCACCAGCAGGCCGACGATCAGCAGGGCCAGAAGCATCCCCATGAAACTGTTGAGCGTCTGAATGAGTTTCAACACGACCGTATTCTCCACAGGCAGGCGGCCAGACGATCTGCTGGTCAGACTCACGACGCAGCAAATGATACTCCCACCCAAGAATATACGTCACAGCCCAGCATAACCCATTAAGCCATTTTCCCAAGGCGGGGCAAGCCCGCAACCCAACCTTCACTTACATACGCGCACCATGCGCAAAAGTCGTGAACAAAGACTCTAAAACGGGTTACAGCGAACAACCACCCACAACCCCGCCGCGGCGGCCATCCCCCAAAAGACGGGAGGCAGTGGGTCGCGCCTGCCGGGTGCGACTTGCGGTGGTTCTCAATAGGGCGACATTCTCAGGGCTGGGTAGCGGTGGCCTGTTGAAAAGGGGGACAGTCCCGAAAAGCTTGCCTCAACGTACCGGCCCCTTCCCCAGCAGTCGCCGCAGAAGCCCGATCTGGCCCGCGTGCAGCATCTCGTGATGGGAACAGAAAACCAGGCAACCGAGCTTGGTCGGGTAGACCGCGTAGGGCAGGTCGACCGGCTCGTTCAACGACGCTTCCGTATAGCCGCCGATCTCCACACACGACTGCTCGTGAACCCGCTCGAAGACCGCGCGGATCTCCGCGGCAGTCAGGTTCTTCTTCGGATCGCACTCCGGTGTCGACCCCTTTCCGTACATCTTCACAAACCCGCGGGGCAGCAGGTCGCGGTCGACGTCGGCCCGGCCCCGCTGCCGAAACAGGCACAACCCATACTGGGCCATCGCCAAATGGGCGACTTGCCAGCCAATGTGGGTCGAGCAGCCCGCGGGCATGGTGAACCACAGGCCTTCGTCGAGCCCGTCCAGCAACGTGAGGGTATACGATCGGGCAAAGTCGATCTGCTTGGCAACCAGTTCCAAGGCACTATCCATGACGAACGATCCTTCAGATTCACGCCCAACCCGAAGCGCAAGCGAGGACAAACAACGTCCCATTTCTATCCTTGCCGGTGTTTCACATTTGACCGGTCCGCGGCATCTTACCGGTTGGCGGCACTCCGTCCAAGACGCCGGCAGCAGGTTCCTGTAAACTGAGAAGACCCTGACCGGCCAAGAACTCTCCACCCCCGTCCTTCCCTCAAGCGATGAATACCGCCATCTGGAAGAAAGCGATCGCCGACGCCCGAGCCCAATTGCTCGTCAGTTGCCTGCTGCTCCTGTTGTTCGGCTGGTTCTTCGTCTGGTTCCAGAGCCTGTTCAAAATGGGAGCGATCGCCGGCCTCCTCACTCTCCTACCCGACTTCGTCCAGGATCTGGTGGGAGTGCCTCTCGATCAGTTCGTCACGCCTCGCGGCCGGATCAGCATCCTCTACCTCCACTTGATCACGCTCCTGATCTGCTACGGCTGGGCAATCGCCCGCGGTTCCTCGGCTGTCAGCGGCGGAATTGCCGCGGGAACCCACGAACTGATCCTGACCCTCCCCATCCGCCGGTTCACCGTCGTGATTGCCGTCGGCACCGTTGCCACGGCCGGAGCCGCGCTCCTGGCGTTGAGTACCTGGCTCGGTAACTGCCTCGGCCTGGCGACTGTGGAACTGGAGGGCAGTCCGGTCGCCGCTGCCGAGTTTCTCCCTGGAGCGCTAAACCTCTTCTTCATGGTCTTCTGTTTTGCGGGTGTCACGACGCTCTTCTCCGCCTTCGACCACAATCGATGGCGAACCATGTGCCTGGCCGGCGGCTTTCTGATCGTGTCGCTCATCCTCGACATGGTCGCGTCGATGTGGAAGCCGGGGGCCTGGCTCGGCTATCTGAGCTTCCTCTCCGCCTTCGATCCTCCCGCACTGATTATCGAGCAGGACACGGCGTGGGCCGAATCGCTTCGGCTGAACGCCGCGCTACTGATCGTCGGCCTGGTCTGCTACGCCGTGGCCGCCCTGGTCTTCTCGCGACGCGATATCCCCGTGCCGAGGTAGGTAGAGTCGCCGCCCCCTTGCCAGGATAAAGGCACTGCTGTGCTTTTGTGCCTCATCGCCCGATCCCGATGCTCCAATGCACCCCGGGGGAAGGGTGATGATGCGGCGGACGATAGTGAGGATACCCGTGCCAGTAGTAAACCGGGGGCGGGGCATAGTAGCGCTCTTGGACGATCACCGGCGGCTGATAAACTGGCGGCGGCACGGGTCCGCCTACCGGCGCCTGTTGCATGGCGGCGATGACGGCCTGGCTCACCCCCTGCTGGTGCATCGAGATCACGTCGGCCACTTCGAGCCGGCGCTGGACGCCGTTCTGGGCGATGTGATTGATGATCACACTGTCGGCCACGCCGTTTCGCGACATCGTCACCACATCCGAGACGGACGCTGCACGGGACAGTTGCCATGCCTGCTGTTGCTGCAAGGCCCGGGCGCGAGCTGCCTCCTCCTGATCCATCGAATTGCCGATGGCGGCCCCGGTGATCAGTCCCACCGCACCGCCGATGAGGGCCCCCGCCCCCGCCTGGTCGTTGTGATCGCCGATGCCCGCCCCAATCAGCGCGCCACTGAGACCGCCCACCACTGCCCCGCGGTCCGTGTGATACTGGGCCAGCACCGAATCTGGGCTGAATGCGAGCACAATTAGGAGAGCTGCGACGCTTGCGTAGACTTTCATGTTCCCGTCCTTGGTATTCGTCCGAAGCGAAGCTGGAGCAGTCAACGCCACCGCCACCCGTCCGAGTGACCCCATCGAGTCGTACATATATACCGAACCGGGGCAGCCCACGGAAGCCCGGAATTGTTCTGCCGTGGCCCGCCGGGCGTTCGTTCAACAGATAAGGCAGGCGGACGAAAAAAATCTACCAGTTAGACGCTCTAGGATGGGAAAAAGGCGTAGACATGTGGAGCAGAATCGCACTTGGCATGGACAACGGACTTGCCGCTCCACATGTCTACGCCTTTTTC
>JAAYAY010000287.1 GCA_012719125.1 Planctomycetaceae bacterium
TCCATTCATGCCTGTAAAATGACGGACTTCGACGAAGGGCGCAACCCCCCTTTTGGAAAAACATCAGGTAGCGGAATGTGAGTTTAACCCGCTGCCGTAGGCGAGGCTTGCCAACCATCCCAAAGCGTCCTATAGTCGGTGAACGACCTCGCCTGCGGCAGCGGGTTAAACGAACGCTCTGCTGGGACTTGCGTTCACCGGCATCGGCCAGAGTGGCGCTGTCCAAGTAGTCGCACGCGTCCATCCTTGTTCCCGGGAGCCGTTCATGAGTAACGTGGAATTGGAACAGAAGTTCGAGGCTTTTCGCGCCGATTTCGAAAGCCTCCGACGCGAAATCTGCAAGGCGTTCGTGGGTCAGGCAGACGTCGTCGAGGGGGTGCTTACCGCCTTGGTCGCCGGCGGCCATGTTCTGCTCGAAGGACTCCCCGGGATGGGCAAGACCGCCCTGGCTCATATCCTGGCCGACGTTCTGGACGTTTCCTTCCAGCGGATCCAGTGCACCCCTGATCTGATGTCGGCCGACATCATCGGCACCTACGTCATCATGGAAACACCCGAAGGCCGCCGAACCTTCGAATTCCAGCGCGGGCCGCTCTTCTCCAATATCGTGCTCGCCGACCAGATCAACCGTGCCATGCCCAAGACCCAGTCGGCCCTCCTCGAAGCCATGGACGACACGACCGTAACGGTCTCCACCGAAACCTTTCAACTGCCCCTCCCCTACTTCGTCATCGCCACCCAGAATCCGCTCGAATTGGAGGGGACCTTCCCGCTGCCCGAGGCCCAACTCGACCGCTTTCTGTTCAAGCTCGCCATGCACCGGCCCACGCCCGAAGAGATGGAGACCATCCTTGATCGCACCACGGAAGCCGAAGCCGTGATTACCCAACCGGTTGTCGACGGGCCGCGAGTTCTCGAAATGGGCGAACTCATCCGGCACGTCAAGATCAGCACCGACCTGCGGCGGAAGGCGATCCGCCTGGTCACGTCGACCGACCCCGCCGACTCGGCCGCCCCGGAACCCGTCCGGCGCTATGTCGCCCACGGAGCCGGCCCCCGCGGAGCCCAAGCGCTCGTCCTGGCCGCCAAGACCCGCGCCCTGGTCGCCGGCCGGACGGAGGTCGCCCCGGCCGACGTTCGCGGCGCCAGCGCCATGGCCCTTCGTCACCGTATCGCCTTGAACTTCGACGGCCAGGCCGAAGGAATCTCACCCGACTCCCTGCTCGACCAGATCGTCTCCCAAACAGCGGGCCTCGCCGGATAGACGCCGCCAAAGACTCCATCCTCCCCCCATTCCATCATTCCAATATTCCACCATTCCCGGTTGTTCCAGGATCCCGCTTCTTGCCGTCAGTACACGTTCCCATGTCAATGAACCGCCCGGCGCAACTCGACCGCCTCGCCGAACTCGAAGGGCTGGCCCTGGCCGCACGGGGGCTTTGCGCAGGGATTCTCGAAGAACCTCCCTCGCGTCTGCCGGTCGGCGGAACCGAATTGACCGGCTATCGCGACTACTCGCCCGGCGACGATCACCGGCACGTGGATTGGAACGTCTGCGCCCGCCACGACGAACTCCGCGTTCGCCTTTACTCCGGCCGGCGCGATTGCCATGTTCGTCTGCTGCTCGACAGTTCCGCCAGTATGGGTCTCGGCTCACCGTCAACACGTTTCGAAGCCGCCCGGCGGATCGCGGCGGCCGTCGGCTACGTGGCGATCGACCGGCAGGCCCGACTGTCAGTCTTTCCATTCTCCGATCGCCTGCTGGGCCCCATCGGCCCGCTCCGCGGCAGAGCCCGCCTCGGACGGTTCTTGCGCCAACTTGACGCACTCCCCGCTCCTGAAGGCGCAACCGACTTTCGCCGCGTCGCGGAGACGCTGATTCGCGTCGATCAGTCCGCCGGGCCGGTAGTGATCGTCAGCGACCTTTGCGACGCCGAGTCCTTCCAGAGAGGGCTCGAAATCCTCCAGTTCGCCGGCAGATCGGCCCGCGTGATCCACTTGATCGATCCGGCGGAAGACGAATCCCTTAGCCCCGGGGACATTCTGCTGACGGACGCCGAAGGGGGCCAGGAATGGGAAGTCACCCTCACCGCATCACAACTCCGGCGCTACCGCAAGTTGGCGGCCGAAGACAAAGAACGTGCCCGACGCCATTGCAGCGCCCGTCATCTCCCCTACGTCCGCGTTGAAACGATGGCTCCAGACCGCCGCTTGCTGGGCAATATCATCGCCATGAGGACCGCCCTGCCGTGATCATGCCGGCAATCATCCTGATGCGCCCTTCGGCGATCCTCTGGACCGTGACGGTGGGCGCGGTCGTGTTGCTCTACCTCCGTGCAATCCGCCCGCCTCGCGTGGTCGTTTCCCGGCCCTATCTCTGGCGTCAGGTCCTGGGTGAGCCGCGCTCATCCGCCCCGGCCTGGTTCCGCCGCCGGCTGGGCTCGGCCGCGATCCACGTGGGCGTCGTGCTGCTGTTGGCCCTGGCGGCCGCCGACCCCTGCCTCCGCCGACCGCGAACAGTCGTCTTCGTCGTCGATAATTCCCGGAGCATGGAAGCGGTCGAGAACGGCGTCAGCCGGTTCGCCCGGGCACAAGCCGTCCTGGCCGATCACCTCGAGACGATGGGACCTCGCGAATATGCTGCCCTGATCACCACGGCCGGACATCCGGTCGTCGTTTCCCCTGCCGAGCAGAACCTCGATCGCGTCGCCGCCGCGGCACAACGCATCCGCACAGTCGACCTCCGCTCGCGCATAGCCGATGCCGTGAAGATCGCTGCAGGTCTGGCGGCCTCCGGAACGCATCTCCAGATCCACGTCATTAGCGACGGCTGCTTCGACGGCGCCGACACGATGAATCTCGGCCCCGGAACAACGATCCATCCCCTGGGAACCCTCGCCGGAAATGCCGCCGTCACCCGGCTTGCCGTCCGCCGCTACCCGAACGATCAACGCCAATTCCAGATGATCGTCGAAGTGACCAACCGGAGCGACACCGCACTGTCTGCCCCTCTGCGAGTCGACCTGAACGGCAAATCGATCCACCAGGCAGACTGCCAGGCAGCCGCCAACTCGACTACAACCGTTATCGCCGATCTTGAATCCGACGCCGGTGGCCCCCTCGTAGCCACCCTCGCCTCCGCTGACGCAATCGCCGGTGACAATTGTCTCGAATTGATCCTGCCCGACAAGGACCAGCCAATGAGTCCGCCTGCCGTTCAGCCCGCCTGCGATCCGCGAAGTCCGCTGGCCTGGTGCGCCGAGCCGCCCGCGGTTCAGACCTGCCGCGTCGCCCCCCTCTGGCCCTGGCTCGTCCTTGCCGCCTTGACACTCTTGGCCATCGAATGGACCCTGCATCATCGGCGTTGGACCTGCTGAGGGCTCGAAATACGAAGCACGAAATCCGAGACAAATCCAAAGGGTGGAAAACGCGAATGTTCGAAACTTGGCATACGGGAGTAAGCTGACGAGTAATGGCTGGACTTTTTCACGACGTTCGACTCGCATCGGCCGGCTGGCTGGCTGCCTTGCTGCTGGTCCCGTTGGTCGTCGTTGCCGCGCGAGCCAGCCTCGCTCGCGAATCGGCCTGGCGGCGGGTTGCCGGCGTCGTTCTGCGCACCTCGGCCGTCGCACTGCTCGCACTTGCCCTGTGCTCCCCCGTGGTCGACCGTCCGAACCATCCGTCCTGGACCGCGCTGCTCGTCGATCAGAGCACAAGTCTCTCCCCTGAAGCCCCGCGGCAGGCCAAGACCTTCGTTGAAGAAGTCCTCTCACAGACAACACCGGATCGCGTTGTCGTCGTGCCCTTCCTGGCCCAGCCCGCAAGTCCCGCCGAGGGGAAATGGCCCGAGTTGCCCCAAACCGACTCCAACGGCACCAATTTGTCCGCGGCCTTCGACGCCGTCTCATCGATCCCCGGACCATTTGGACCCGAGCGAGTTGTCCTGCTCAGCGACGGAAACGCCACCACTTCCGGCGATATACTCACTTCCGCCGCCGCACTGCAGACCCCGGTCGACACTGTGCCGCTCGCGGCCCGCACCGGCCCCGACGCCTGGATCGAAGCCGTGGCCGCTCCCTCTCAAGTCAGGCCGGGCGAGTCCGTGCCGGTGGAGGTTACCGTGAAGGCAACCGCCGATTGCCAGGCCACTGTCCGCATCACCAGCCAGGGCGAAGAAGTCGCAAGCAAACAGGTTGCCGTTCCTGCCGGACAACTGGCCGTGTCCTTTGATCTGACACTACGCAATGCCCCGCGAGATCTCTATCGCGTTGCCCTGGAGGCCAACCCCGATACCGAAGCCGCCGACAACTGGGCCGAGTTGGCCGTTTGGCACGAAGCGCCGGCGCGAGCCTTGCTGGTCGGCCGCGAGACGAATCGTTTTTCCCAGTTCGCCAGGGCATTGGAGCAAGTGCCGTTCGAATGCGAGACGATCACTCCCGATCGCTTCCCGAAGGACCTGGAGGAACTCTCGCAGTACGACCTCGTGGTCCTTGCCGACGTGCCCGCCACCGATCTCGCGCCCGGCCGGCTCGAAATGATCGATACCTACGTCCGCGATCGCGCCGGTGGACTGCTTGTTTTCGGCGGGTCCGACTCACTCACCGCCGGCCACTGCCGCGGAACCCCGCTCGAAAACGCCCTCCCCGTCACCTGCGAGTTCGACGCCCAGGCCAAACACCCGTCGCTGGCCATGGTCCTGGTCATCGACCAGTCGGGCTCGATGGAAGAAGGCGGCGCCATTGGTCTGGCCAAGACGGCCTTGCGGCAAACCGTCGAGATGCTCGACGCCCAGGACCAACTCGGCGTCATCGCCTTCCAGGACACGACTCAATGGATTGTTCCCCTTCAGCCCTGCAACGACAAGCAGAAGGTCTTCCGCGAGATCGACACCTTGCAAGCTGGCGGCGGCACCAACATGCATCCGGCGATCGTCAAGGCCCATCTCGCCCTGCACGAAGCCTATGCCGACCTCAAACACATCCTCGTGCTCACCGACGGAATCTCCTATCCGGGCGATTTCGATACCCTCGCCTCCGAAGTGGCCGCCTCGGGCATCACCATCTCCACCGTGGCCGTCGGTTCCGAAGCGGCCGAGCCCCTGCTCCAATCGATCGCCGAACTGGGCGGCGGCAACTACCACCACTGCACCAGCGCCGCCGAAGTGCCCGAGATCTTCGTCCGAGAGACCGCCAAGGCCGCCCGGATGGGCATTTGCGACGAGCCCTCCCGTCCGCAAGTCGCCCCCGCCCTCGCCGACTTGGCGAAGCTCCCCGAAGAGAAACCGCCCACCCTGCTCGGCTACGTGCAGACGAAGGCCAGGCCCGGCGCCGAGGTCGGCATGACCTCCGAAAGCGGCGATCCGCTCGTCGCCTGGTGGCAACACGGCCGGGGCCGCTCTGCCGCGTTCACCTCCGACCTCCACGGCGACTGGACCCGTCCCTGGCAGACCTGGTCCGGATTGAACACCTTGTGGACCGCCCTGGCCCGCCAGACCGTTCGTCCCGCCGGCATCGGCGGCTACCGCCTCACCTGCCGGCGCGAGGCCGACACGACCCTCGTCATCCTTGACGCCGTCCCCTACCCGGGCCGATTCGAAAACGCCGCCCACGTCGTCCTCGAAATCTCTTCCCCCGGCGGCCCCAAACAGCAGACCACAATGCCCCTTGTCGCCCCCGGTCAGTACGCCGTCCAGCTGTCGACGCCCGAACCCGACACCTACGACTTCCAGGCAACCTGCACCGTCGCCGGCCGCCCCGTCTTCACCGGCCGCTGCTCCGCCTGTCCCAGTTACTCCGCCGAACTCCCCCCTCGCACCACCAACCAAACCCTTCTCCGCCACCTGGCCCAAGCAACCGGCGGACGCTACAACCCATCCCCCACCGAACTCTTCCCGGCCGACGAACCACCGTCTCTCGAAACCCGCGGCCTCTGGCCCTACCCGCTCCTGGCGGCCCTAATCCTCTTCCTTGCAGAACTTGCCCTCCGCCACCTCGTCCGCGTGCAGCCCGTTGGAGGCTAACAAGTTGTCAATGTGCCCTTCGGCCGAACGGGCGTCCCTTTCCCGTTCTCCTTCCATGTGGTAGACTGACGCAACAACATCAAACACGGGCGCCCGTGGCGCAACTGGATAGCGCATCGGTCTTCGGAACCGAGGGTTACAGGTTCGAATCCTGTCGGGCGTACTTAGATTTCTCGCCGGTGCAAGGCGATGCCAGGCGATGCAGCTTGGTGCAGAACGGTGCACAAATCCCGACGAATTGCGGGTTTACGGCGTCCGGCTGGCGACGCCCACCGAACCGGGTTTGACTCGGTTTCGGTGCAAGTTGGTGCAGGCCGATACGCCTGGAATGCGAGCCGTATGGCACCATTTTCGGCACCACTTGGCACCACTGTTGGCACCTTTCTTGTGCCAGTTCGTGGCCAAAAGACAGAGGGATATCCGCCTTGACGCGCGCTGGGAAGGAACCGGCGGAGGATGTGAAACGAGCCTTCCGCCGTGCCATTGAGGTTGCCGGGCTGGAGACGAGCCAAGTCCGCATGTTCAAGTCCTCGGGGGCGGATGCCCGGGTCGTGCTGGGGGCGGCCAGTCCTGCGGATTGGCCGCATGAGCCGCCGGCCATCGAGATGTACGTCTTGGTGGGATTCGACGGGTCGATCGGTGAAGTCGACATTCGGTGCGCTGCAACGGACGGCGACCCGATGATGGAAGTGTTCACGGCCCCGAACCTGCAGAAGTGTCGGTGCGACCTGGCGGACCTGGCGGTGACGCTCAAAGAAGTGTGGGTGGCGCGACGGGAAGTCATCGGCCGCGTGGCAGCAGGCGAGAAACCGCCGATCTTCGACGGCAAGTGGAATTGGACGCCAGCGTCCCATCTAATGCCCTGAAGGCCGCCGGACGCTAACTGCGCGGCTCGCCTTTGCCGTCCTCGGGATCTACCTGGACGTTCGCCAGCAGCGCCGCTTTCACCTGTTCGGGAAGTTGGGCCCACAGTGCGTCAAGTTGCTGCTTGTCGAGTACTTGGCCATTGGCCGGATCGGCTCCGTTTCCGCTGACCTGTCCATTTGAAGGCGGCGACTTCTTCGAGGGGCGAAGTTCCGGCGGTCGCGGCAGCAACTCGATCGCCGTCTTCTGATCATTCAGGCCGATGTGAGTGTAGACGCCCATCGTCAGACGAATATCGCAGTGCCGAGCAAGCGACTGTGCCTTTCTTGGCGTGACTCCAACGTGCTCCAAGTTCGTAATGAAGGTATGGCGGTTGGAGTGGAAGTCCGCGAAGAGGCCAAGGTCGTTCTGGTACTTGAGGAAGTCGGACTGCTCCCGCTCGGCCTTTTCCTCAGGGGTCTCGGCCGCTGCAATCCACTTCTTCCGTGCGGCCTTCAAATCGGCCCGCATCATCTTTGACGTTCGCCGATCGACCCGGCGATATGGCCGATCGGATCCTCGATCGCCAGAAGCATCCCCAGTGGCAAGGCGAGCGGACCAAGATGGTCTACTCCTTTCCGGAAAATGAAAAGCTATGGGAGAAGTATGCCGAGCTCCGGGCCGAAAGCCTGAGAGCCGAGCGCGGGTTGTCTGACGCGACGGAGTTTTATCGGCGGTACCGGGAGGAAATGGATGCTGGCGCCGAGATCGCCCGAGCGTGCCATTCTCGGAATACAAACGCAAACTGGGTGACAGGGTCGGTCACAACTGGCGGGTGCCGAACGTCCATGGCCGTCGCCAGATTCGGCACGTGGTCTACGACACCAATTACTGGAAGTCGTTTGTCTACTCCCGATTGGCTGTACCTATGGGGGACCGCGGGTGCCTGTCGCTCTTTGGTGCCAAGCCGGAACAGCATCGCCTGCTGGTCGAGCATCTTACGGCCGAATACCGCGTGAAGACGGAAGGACGTGGCCGGACGGTTGACGAGTGGAAGATGCGTCCATCTGTGACCGACAACCACTGGTTCGACTGTCTGGTCGGCTGCGCGGTGGCGGCGTCGATGCAGGGGGTGGTCCTGCCGGGCACGGACGTCAAGCCCCTGGGCCGGCGACCGCGGTTGAAGCTCTCGGAACTTCAGGGGAGGCGAAGGTAAATGGCCAAAGCGGGAGAGAGATCCTAGGGGTTGGAGTGTCCCAGGTGTGCCTGCCGGCATCTGCCTGTGCTCTACACGAGATACCGGCCAAAGAAGATCGTTCGAGTTCGGCAGTGCCGGCACTGCGGGCGGCGGGTGATTACGTATGAGGCCATCGGCGTCTGGCGTATTCCTGGAGGCGACGACTGCCCCGATCAACAGCGAGGCTTGACGAGCGTGTTCGAGAGGCCGGACCCGGGAGGTTAATGCCGTCGGGCCCAGCGAACCCGACGAATTACCCGATCATCACTTCAAGAACCTAACGTTACGGCATTCATACCATGGTCGAAACCATGCCTGCCAAACAGACTCTATGTTCCCTGGACCAGCGGCTCGTGGGCTACGCCCGGGTGAGCACCGACGACCAGGACTTGAGCCTACAGATTGACGCTCTCACAAAGCACGGCATCCCGCAGCCATCTATCTTCATGGATAAGATTTCGGGAGCGAAGACCGAGCGGCCCGGGCTGACGAAATGCTTGGAGGCGTTGCGGCATGGCGATATCCTGGTCGTCTGGCGACTGGATCGTTTGGGGCGGTCCATGCGGCATCTGATCGCGCTGGTGGAGGATCTGCGGAACAAGGGTATCGGGTTTCGTTCGCTCAATGAAGGAGCCATCGATACCACTTGTGCATCTGGAGAACTCATCTTCAACATCTTCTCCGCCCTGGCACAGTTCGAGCGACGTTTGATTCAGGAGCGACCCAAGGCGGGGTTGGCGGCCGCCCGAGCACGTGGCCGCAACGGTGGGCGACCGAAGGTCACGTCCGAAGAAGCGCGGGTTGTGTTGGCGAAGAAGCTGCACGCCGACAAAAGCCTGGAAATCGACGACATCTGCAAGACACTGCGGATTTCCAGGTCGACGTTCTATCGGTACGTGCGTCTGTAAGGCGGGGGATCGGCTGTGCCGTCATTCGGTCGTTTGATGGGACAGGGAGATCAATACTTGATCACGGAGTTGGGCAGTGCCTCTTCGAGCCTCTTGCCGCCTTCGTCTGTGACTTGAGTGTTGTCGAGGTATAGCACCTTAAGGTTAGTCAGACCTTCGAGATGGTCAAGCCCGGCGTCGCTGACTTGCGTGTTGCGGAGGGTCAGATACTCAAGGTTAGTTAGCCCTTTGAGATGCTCAAGTCCAGAGTCGGTAATTTGCGTGTTGTCGAGCCACAGGATCTTGAGGTTGGTCAGCCTTTTGAGGTGCTTAAGCCCAGCGTCGCTGACTTGAGTGTTGTTGAGGGACAGCACCTTCAGGTCAGGTAGTTCCTTCAAGTACGTGGCTTCGTCATCGCCGAACGCATCCCAACCCACCGGCACATTTACCACCTCCTCGCCTTCCGGAATCACCCATTCCTCATTCACCGTAACCGCAGTCACAACAAAGAAGTCGTCTCCGAATAACCCACGTATCCATTGCGGGACTGGTGGTTCAGTACGCTCATAGGAGACCGTACCGCCGGCCCCTTCGATGATTGATCCAATCCTCTTTTGCCTCCTTATTCTCTCGACTTTGACTGCATACCACGACAATGACAGACTCAGCACCAGGATCGCAACGAGGAGCGTCCTCAGTCGAAACTGGAACCACTTGCGGCGTTTGGGGCGTTCGTCTTCCATGAGTACAGTCTCCCGCATTCTGGAGAGGCCGTCAAACGAATAGCTGGATGACCTGAATAGAGCCCCCGTTTCCATGTTAGCTAACGCCAATTGATCGCTGTCCCAGCAAACCTTGGGTTTTCGCCATATCTCTCTGCTGCACATCAATTTGCCACGTTTCCCACGAGTCGCAGTCCGAAACCACCATCTCGGAAAACAAATCCCCGAGAAGCCGTGACGCAAGTGATTCTTAACATAAGCGACCCCGTTTGACAGCTACCCCCTACCGGGGAGTGTGCGTCCAGTACTCGAACTCAATCGCCAGGCTCGCCTCACAAGCCAGATGAATCCTTCCCCTATGCGCATCTTCCGGTTACAACGCGACGGAACCAATTGAATTGGGCGACATGACCGGCTGATCACCGGGCGTGAAACCAGACCAACGCAAAGGCCATGCGGGGCCGCATCCCCGTGTGGCCTGTTTGCGTTGGTCTCGCCCGTGACGCGGGTGGGCCAGTGCTCAGTGAGGTCTCATACGCCTCGCCGGCCGGGTGCAACTCCCGGACCCGCCACTTGGGAAGAATCTGAAGTGGCTGACGACCTGGAACAGACGATCCGCGACAACGCCCAAGGGCCGGCCGAGGCCCACGGCGATTCGGGCGGAATGAGGCAGCATCGTCTGGCCGATCAGATCGCCGCCGACCGGTATCTCGAAGGGAAGAAGGCGGCCAGGAAGAAGGGACTCGGAGTGGCAATCAAGAAGCTTGTGCCACCCGGCGCGGACTGAGAAACGCTCGAATGTCCAGTTGGCTGAAAAACGTGGTCGCGCGAGGCAATCGTCGGCGGACGCTTCGCGCCGTCCATACGCCGGCGCACGTCCGCGGGCGTTACGACGCGGCTGCCACCACCGAAGAGAACCGCCGGCATTGGGCCAATGCCGATCTGCTCTCGGCGGGCGCGGCCAGCCGGTACCGGAGCAACAGCCAGTATGCCGGCAACTCGTCGAAGGCCTGGTATCTGCTGGCCGAGCCGGGTGACCTGCCGGTGATCGAGGTGGCGTTCCTCAACGGCCAGGAGTCGCCCACGATCGAGACGGCGGATGCCGATTTCTCGGTCCTCGGAGTGCAAATGCGCGGCTACCACGATTTTGGGGTCGGATTGCAGGATCCGCGCGGCGGCATCAAGGCGAAGGGCGAAGCCTGAGCCTGACGCGAACGTGTGGGATATCGGAATCATCTTTTGAACCTGAGGGAGAACCACAATGCCTACGGCAGTATTCGTGCAGGAGGGGAACCAAGTTGACTACACTCCCGTCGCCGCGGTGGCGGCCGGTGACGTCGTTGTGCAAGGTGACCTGGTCGGCGTGGCCAGAACGCCGATCGCGGCCGGTGTGGCCGGTGCGCTGGCCGTCCACGGCGTGTTCGATTTTCCGAAGGCAACTGGCGCCGGCACGGCGATCGCGGCGGGCGCCAGCGTCTATTGGGACGCGGCCGACCAGCAGGCCAAGACCGACAGCGAGTCGGGTGCCAACAAACTGTTGGGCAAGACGACCGCCGCAGCCGGCGACGGTGATGCGACTGTTCGTGCTCGCTTGAGCCAGTGAGGCGTCTGACGTGACCGACCTGTTGAAGAACGCAGCCGAGTGGCTTGATAGACAGCAAGCCAGCCACCTGTCTCGACAGGTCCGGTATCGGCGCGGCGATGCCCAGTTGGACATCCTGGCCAGAATCGGCCGGACCGTCTTCGAGGTCGATTCTGGTACGGGCGTGCTGGAGCGGATCGAGTCGCGGGACTATCTGATCGCCGCGGTTGACCTGGTCTTTGGCGGCCAGGTGAGCGTGCCCCAGCCGGGCGATCAAATCCTCGAAACCAGCGGGCCAGCGACGCTGGTCTACGAGGTGATGGCGCCGGGCCGCGAGCCGGCCTGGCGCTACTCAGATCCCTACCGCGTGACGTTGCGGGTGCATACGAAGCAGGTTGAGGAGAACTGATGGCAGTCATCGCAGATATTGCTGACGCCGTTGTTGCCGCACTCAACGCGGGCGGTTTCAGCCAGCCGCTCTCTGCGACGCGCTGCTACCTGCCAAAGTTCGACCTGGCCGAGATGAAGGACATGCACGTGACCGTCGTGCCCAAGGGTGTGGCGGTCACGGCAGGCAGCCGCAACCACAACCAGCACGATTACCAGATCGACGTTGCCGTTCAGAAGAGGCTCGCCGCGGCTGACAACGGCGAAATCGATGCCCTGATGAGCCTGGTCGACGAAATCGCCGACCATTTTCGCTTGAAGCGGCTCGATAATCTTCAAGCGGCTGCATGGGTGAAGACGCAGCATGAGCCCATCTATGTCCAGGAACACCTGGACCAGATGCGGCAGTTCACCAGCGTCATGACGTTGACATTCCGGATGATGCGATGATCGGACTAGGAGTCGATCAGGCGAAGGGGCTGTTCTTCGATTCGAAGAAGGTCCAGTCGGCCACCACGAAGGCCGAGCGGCGAGTCTTGTCGCGGTTCGGGGCCTATGTGCGCCGATCGGCCGGGTCGAGCATCCGCAAGCGGAAACGCACCTCGGCGCCTGGCCAACCGCCGAGCAGCCACACGGGGCTCTTGAATCAATTTATCTTCTTCGCTTACGAGCCCCGCCGGCGTTCCGTTGTGATCGGCCCGGTCCGGCTCAACCACAAGTCGGGCGAGGCACTACCGGCCCTGGAACATGGCGGCCCGGTGCGAATTGTCGCGGGA
>JAAYAY010000288.1 GCA_012719125.1 Planctomycetaceae bacterium
GTCGAAACCTGGTCGCCCCCACGTGGGGTCACGCCTTTTCGACGAAATGAACCAAAGCGTGCAACAACTCACTATACCACAAAACAGCCGTCTGCGTCACTTGTGGGGGTGTCGGAAACACCGCCCGACCCGGCCGGCGTGCCGAGCGGCGATGGCTCGACGTGGAACCTTTGCTGTCCATTTGGTATGGTAATTATGCAGCACGTGCAAGATGGACGTGAGGAGGGGGCCGCGATGAAAAGACCTGCCATGTGGATTCTTGCCTCATCCGTGTTGCTTGTCCTGCCTGTGCTTGCCGAGCTCGCCATCATGGAGATACCGCCGCTCCCCGTAGGGTGGGAGTTGACCATCATTCCCGGTTTCGATCCGTGCATCGAGCTGGCCCTGGAGGACACCTACGACGCCCATTTCGAGGGCAAGACTACGGAGCAGATGAAAGCGCACATGGCGCACTGGGGAGAGGCGGCGATCCCCGAACTCATTCGTTTGTACGAAGATCCTCGCTGGCATGAATACCGCCGGACGATCGCCGGATATCTCGGGGCCATGCCTACGGAGGAAAGCCGAACCTGGGCCAGCGGCTACGCCCATGCGCTGCTCAAGAAGGCTGTATGGACCGAGGAGGACTGCGGCGCGTTCAGAATGCTGGTGATTCCGTTCGGCAAGGATTTCGACGATGCGGTTTTCAATCTGGCCCTGGAGCGGCTGCCCGAGTTTGCGGCCGCCGTTGATGTCACCGCCGAGCGGAAGGTCCCCGCGCCCTTTGATGAAGTCTGCCGGCTTTTCGAGTGCACTGGCCGCGAGGGCCTGGCGGAAGTGCTCGAGCCTCTTACCGTTGTGGGTGAGGAGCACACGCGGGAAACGTGTATCATGCGGCTGGTGTACCATCGCCCGGCCAGGGCTGTTCTGGAGGCGCTTCGTCTGGGCGATCGGACGCGGGACCCCGGACGGCGGGCAAGACTCAGCTCCCTGCTCTCGTACCGTGGAGGACTCATCCGGGCACAAGAGCCCATGCGGCATGTGCTGGAAACGGAGGAATGAGGACATGGGGTGCTCCATAAACCGCTTGTCCCTTGGATTGCTGATAGTGGCCGCTCTGACCCTGCCGGGTCCCTCTGCCTTGGCTGACGAGGCCGAGAAATGGACTGAAGTTGCAGTGCAAGTAGTCGACGAGGCGGGTAACCCAGTGAGAGCCGATATCCGGGCTGTGCCCCATTCCTATGACTTGAAAGCTGAGTATCAGTCCGACGGAATGTATCGGGTTGCGGGTTACTACCGCGTATCGGAAGGTGATTCTCCAGGTACGCCGCTGCTGCTCGAGATCACATCGAGTGGATACAAGGCACGTGTGCTCGAGCTTGGCCGGGATTTCAGGGCAACCGGTCAGTCCTTACGCGTAGAACTTGAGACGGGGCCTTTTGAGCGGAACGAGTCCGTTTTCTCGACCGTTACGGGCCGTCCGGCAACGGACGAGGCGGTGGCGGCGATGCCGCACGCCCGTCTCATCCGGCTCCGTGAACGCGACTATCGGTACCTTGCGGCCCTGGGGCGGCTGCCGGAGAGTGAGATGCCGCCTGAGCCAAGGCAGCCAAGTGTGTGGCCCGGATGGGATGAACCCTCGCCGCCACCGGCTGAGACGGGCTCCCTGTTGCCCGTGATGGCGGAGTCTCTGAAAGACGTCGCGGATCTCCCCGTCATCAGTGTCTTGGACACCCAGGGTTCCCCAATACAACGAATCTTTGTGCAATGGGCGTGGCTGAGGGAGCCCTACGATGGACCGGGTGACTTGATCCCCACCCCCTATGGCGGTGGTGATCTGCGAACGCTAAGCAGTCCGGATGGGGTGTTCGCGGTTCCCAACAATTGCCTTGTCTGGTCCGATGACAAGCAACCGGTCTTTGTGCCCGCGCCGGATTCCCAGGAGCGCGCGATTCGGGTGATTGTGCTTCCATCGAACGCAGGGCAGAAAATGGGATGGATAGCACGCCTCGTATACGGCCAGGAGGATGATCGCCCGGCAATTTCGCCCGCGGAAGCTCATGCCATTATCGAGGATCTTAAGAAGTCTGCCGACTTCAATGGAGCGGACGGGGCAAGGAGCTTCCAGGACGCGATCAAGGATATCCGTACCTATCAGATTACGGAAGCCGCGCGAACGATTCGAACTCTTCTTCTGAAATGGGAGTTCAAAGGAGACTTCGATTTCTGGTATACGGATGAACTGGTGGCGAC
>JAAYAY010000289.1 GCA_012719125.1 Planctomycetaceae bacterium
AAAGCCGGTGCGAATAGGACCCCGGCGGCCCAATCAAAACGCGATCGCCGAAAGATTTGTGAGAATAGCAAAGGAGGAGTGCCTCAGCCGATTCCTCGTCTTTGGCGAAGACCATCTGCGATATCTTGTCAGCAACTTCGTCGAGTATTATCACACGAAGCGCACGCACCGTGGCCTGAAGTATCGAACACCTGGCCAAATCGATTCGGGAACCGAGGCGGACGATGTTCCGTTGCTCAGCGGCGATAACCTGGTGATGCGTGAGTCGCTCGGCGGGGCGCTCAAGTGGTATGAGCGGAAGGCGGCGTAGCACGACATGAGCGGCAGGAAGCTCTGTGTGTCGACCGCAGAGGGACTGGTTTTCAATCCTCGTCCCCTCGTTGTCCGGTGCACAGCTCATCCATCCACCCGTCATCAATTGACGGGACAGTGTCGAAATACTGCACCTGTCTGGGTGGACCCATGTCGTATAACGGGCAAGACCGGGGGCCGTAGCAGAAGGGTTCTTGCCGGTAACGCTTCACTTTGCCGAACTTGTACTCGATCTCGACTGCCGACTTGTTGGCCCACATGCAGACGAAGCACTGCTTCCGCCAATGCTTGGTATCAAGCATGCGTGGCCCACGTCGCTCGAATACCTCGATGGTCGGCAATGGGCCCGTGAAAGGCGGCTCAGAAGGAACAGCCTGCGCGTCTGCTCGGGACAACGCCTTGAACCCGCCTGCGCGATAGTAGTCGGCGATGTCATGCTTGGCCTTGATGCAAGGCCAGGCCGTACCCCGAAACACGTCGCCAATGCGAAATTGCAGCTTCGTGTGCTGGGTGTTGCTGACGGCCACAATGAAGCGCCCTTCCCGCCCATCCGCCTCGCCCTTCACGAACAGGTTGAAGCCGAGGTGATGGTGCGTGCGGTTGTCCATCTTGTAGCGCCAGACCCAGGCGCGACACTGGACGGATTCGATTTGGCCCTGCCAGCGAATGCGGGAAGAGGACAGTTGTGTTGCT
Source organism: Planctomycetaceae bacterium (assembly GCA_012719125.1). Taxonomy (GTDB): domain Bacteria; phylum Planctomycetota; class Planctomycetia; order Pirellulales; family Thermoguttaceae; genus JAAYAY01. The sequence goes on from JAAYAY010000289.1 coordinate 1,006, forward strand.
TCGGTGTTCATTGCTTTCGTCGTCCTGCCGTCGGGGATTATACCAATCATGAAGCAGTTCAAACATGCGCTCTTCGCAGCCTGTTGACAGGCCCTCACTGACAATGGAAGATTCAGGTCTCGCAACTTGAAGCCGCACCTGGTGAAGTATGAGCCTTGTCCTGCGTCCGTGGCAACTGTTGCTGTTGGTCTTGGCCGGACTGGTCAACCGCGAGCAGCAGAAGACGATTGAGTACCTGCAGACGGAGAATGCCGTCCTCAGGGAGAAACTGGGAAAGAAGCGAATTCTGCTCAACGACGATCAGCGGCGCAGGCTGGCGGTCAAGGCCAAGGTGCTCAGTCGGAAGGTGCTGGAAGAGATCGCTACGATCGTCACACCGGACACGTTGCTGCGGTGGCACCGGAAGTTGGTGGCCAAGAAGTGGGACTATTCTGACCGTCGCAAAAAGGTGGGCAGACCGCCGGTGAGTGACGAAATCAGACAGCTCGTACTGAGAATGGCTCGGGAGAATCCGACGTGGGGCTATGATCGGATTCAGGGGGCCCACGAATCTGGGGCATCGCATTTCCGATCAGACCGTGGGCAACATCCTCAAAGAGCATCGGATCGAGCCGGTGCCCGATCGCAAGCGGCAGACGACATGGAAGACTTTCTTGAAGGCGCACTGGGACTGTCTGGCGGCGATCGACTTCACGACAATCGAGGTTTGGACCCGCGGCGGGCTGGTAACGTACTATCTGCTGTTCGTGATGGAACTGGCCACGCGGC
>JAAYAY010000290.1 GCA_012719125.1 Planctomycetaceae bacterium
GACTGAAGTGGACCACCGTATTTCTGCAACCAGTAATGTCCTTGCTGCTTGGCGACAAATGCTAGCATACGCAACCTATTTCAGTTCCTGGAGTTGTGGCTGTCCGCGAACTCAATCAGTCGAACTACTGAGTTGGTGGGCTGCAATGGCGTTAAGCTGTTACACCGTTGCATGTTGTGTTCGAAGAACGGCTACCAGAGAAGAGGCACCGGTACTCTGCTGCCAAGTACCGGTGCCTCTTCTCTGGTAGCCGTTCTTGAACCAGCAATTGGATTCGGCCGAACGAAACACCGGTCGTGCTGCGAGAATGACCATTGACGTTTGCCCCCGTGGATCTACAACGTAGTCGCTGTCCCTTCGCGTCGAAACGAGGCATGCCAATGCGAACGAATCTGATCAACATCGGGAACTCCAAAGCTGTTCGCTTGCCCAAGGCGGTGATTGAGCAGGCGGGCCTCACAAGCGAGTTGGAGATCGAGGTCTCCGCTGGCGCCGTCGTCATTCGTTCGGCTCGGCAGACCCGCCGGGACTGGGCCTCGGCTGCCGCGGCCTGTCATCAAGCGTGCGACGATCGACTTGACGATTGGGACGCAACAATCGGCGATTTCGAAGGTGCCTGGTCGTGAAGCTCTCGAAGTCCGGCTGTTCAGCCTGGACCAGCCTTTGGACCCAAGTATTGTGGCACCTCCGCAACACCGCTAAGCTGGCAGGGACCCCCGTATTACCGGTGTTCTGCAAACACAGGGGCGTCAACCATTCCTATCCCGCACGGGGACACAACATGCCGCGTACAATCCCATTCCTTCTGGTTCTGATTCTCCTGCCCATCGCTCGTGCGGACGCACAATCCGCACAAGATCTCTCCGCCACCATCCAACCCTTCGTCGACCGCCAAGAACTCGCCGGGGCCGTCATGCTCGTTGCGGATAAGGACAAGATCCTCACGACCCAGGCCGTCGGCTGGGCCGATATCGCGGCCCAGAAGCCGATGCGGAACGATTCGATGTTCTGGATCGCCTCCCAGTCCAAGCCCATCGCCGCGGCGGCCTTGATGATGCTGGTCGACGAAGGCAAGGTCAGCGTCGACGACCCGGTCGAGAAGTACCTGCCCGAGTTCAAGGGCCAGATGGTCGTCGCCGAGAAGGACGACGAGCACATCCTACTCCGCCGTCCAAAGCATCCGATCACCGTCAAGAACATCCTCTCCCATACCAGCGGGCTCCCCTTCAAGTCGGCGATTGAAGAGCCCACGCTTGACCTGTTCCCGTTGAGTCTGCGGGTTCGCAGCTACGCCATGACGCCCCTCGAGTTCGAGCCCGACAGCAAGTACCAGTACAGCAACGCCGGTATCAACACGGCCGGCCGCATCATCGAGGTTGTCTCGGGGATGCCCTTCGAACAGTTCCTCGACGAACGACTGTTCCAGCCCCTCGGAATGAAGGACACGACCTTCTGGCCCACCGAAGATCAGGTGGCCCGAATCGCCAAGTCCTACAAGCCGGGGGCCGGCAAGCAGGGCCTGGAAGAGACCACGATCAGCCAGTTGTACTACCCGCTCAGCGATCGTACCCAACGTTTCCCCATGCCCGCCGGCGGATTGTTCTCCACGGCCCACGACGTCGCCCGTTTCTACCAGATGCTGCTCAACCGCGGAGAACTGGACGGCAAGCGGTATCTGTCCGAAACTGCCGTCGAGCAACTGACCAGCCGCCAGACGCCGCCCGAACTGCCCACCAGCTACGGATTCGGCTTCTCCGTCAGTGAAACGACCTTCGGGCACGGCGGGGCCTATTCGACCAACACGACCGCCGACACTCAGCGCGGGCTGATCCTCGTCTGGCTCGTCCAGCACGCCGGCTTCCCCGGCGAAGGCGCTAAGGCTCAAGGCGTCTTCAAGAACGCTGCGCTGGAGAGTCTCGGCAAGAATGACCAGTGAACGCACTTGCTACCGATCAAGAGGCACGGGCAACATCCAAAACTACGGTTCACAAGGAGCAAAACGCCATGCAGAGGTGGAACCACAATCGGCCCGCGTCCTCGATTTCGCGTCGAACGTTTCTCAGAACGTCTGCAGCGGCCGCAGCGGGATGCATGATCGAAGGCTCGCGCGGCACGGCTCGAGGGGCGGACAAGACAGCATCCGAGGCGCGAAGTCGCCCCGATCTGTTGGACGAGAAATCACCGCCCGGCCTGGAGGTCGTCCAACTCACGACCGACGCGTCCGTGCCGGCCTCGCACCTCCATCCGTTCCTGTCGCCCGACGGCACGATGGCCTTCTTCAACTCCGACGAGTCGGGCATTCTGCAGGCCTACATGATTCGGGGGTTGGAGAACTGCTGATAGGCAGGCGGTGTCGCGCAACCCGCACACAGCGGGGGGAGAATCTCCGCAAACTCGGTTCACATTGTCCACTCGGGGGGTTTGGGATATAATCCGCCGCTTACGGATGGATGTCGCCGTGGCACACCCGATTGGGGCCGAGTCGTGAATACCGAGGATACGCAAGTGACGGGCTGGCCACGACTTCGGGTCGGAATGGGACACGATACCCACCGCCTCGAACCGGGCGGTCCCCTGCGGATCGGCGGAGTTGCGATCGATCACGACCAGCAGATGGTCGGCCACAGCGATGCCGACGTGCTGCTCCATGCCGTGACCGACGCCCTGCTCGGAGCGGCCGCCCTGGGCGACATCGGGGAACTGTTTCCCAACACCGACCCGGCCAACCGCGGCCGCGACTCGGCCGAGATGCTCACCCTCGCTTGGCAAAAAGTGAGACAGAGCGGCTGGCAGATCGCCAACCTCGACTGCATCGTGTTCGCCGAACGGCCCAAGCTGTCGCCGTACAAGAAGACGATTCAAGCCCGAATCGCTGAACTGCTGGGGCTCGAACCCGGCCAGATCGGCGTCAAGGCGAAGACGGGCGAAGGCCTCGACGCAGTCGGCCGCCAGGAAGCCATCCAGGCCCAAGTAGTCGTGTTGCTGCATTCAACCCGAGACTGACAATCGACCAATACCCAGCATTCCAACCTTCCGCTCGCCATGCGAGGGAGACTCCAACTCGCCGTTTCACGCTCCCCATCGAAACCGTTTCAGTACCTCCAACAGGCCAAGTCATGATTCGCGTCTACAATACGTTGTCGAAGACCAAGGAAGAGTTCCAGCCGGTTCGCAAGGGCAAGGTCGGCATCTACGTCTGCGGCCCCACCGTCTACAAGCCGAGCCACATCGGCCACATGGTCGGGCCGGTGATCTTCGATACGATCAAGCGGTACCTCGTCTACAACGGCTACGACGTGACCTGGGTCGTCAACATCACCGACGTCGACGACAAGCTGATCGTCCGCTCCAACGAAAGCGGTGTTCCGATCGCCGAACTCGCCCGGACCATGACCGACGACTACATGGCGTGCCTGGAACTGGTCGGTGTCGACGGAATCGATCATTTCCCCAAGGCGACCGATCATATCGAGGCGATCATCAAGTTCACCGAATCCCTGATCGATAAGGGTTTTGCCTACGCCGCCGAAGGCGACGTTTACTTCGACGTGGCCAAGGCCAAGGACTACGGCAAGCTCAGTCATCGGACCCTTGAGGCGATGCAGGGCGACGGGGGAGGGACGGCGGAATTGAAGCGGCACTCGGCCGACTTCGCCTTGTGGAAGAAGGCCAAGCCGGGCGAACCGTCCTGGAAGAGCCCTTGGGGCCCAGGACGCCCGGGCTGGCACATCGAATGCTCCGTGATGAGTGCCGCCATCCTCGGCGAGACCTTCGACATTCACGGCGGCGGGCTCGATCTCGTGTTCCCCCATCACGAAAACGAGGTTGCCCAGAGCGAATCGTGCCACGGAAAACCCATGGCAAAGGTCTGGATGCACAACGGGCTGATGCAGGCGTCCAGCGAGGTCGGCAAGCTCGGCGGGCGCCAGACGCGAGCGGTCGAGGGAGACCAGGCCTCGCAGGAGGCCGGCAAGATCGCCGGGTCGGCCGGGGCCAAGTCGTTTCGATTGCTGTTGGAGGAGGAGAAGTTCCAGCCGGAAACGGTGCGGTTCTTCCTCCTATCGACCCACTATCGGCGCCCGATCGATTTCAGCGTGGAACGCATCCGCTCCGTCGGCACCGGCCTGGACACGTTCTACCGGTTCTTCAAACGCTACGAGCGCGTGACGGGCGAGAACTTCTATGCGATCGAGGCACCCCAGGTTCGCGCGGCCGGCGAGTTCGATCCCGGTGCTGACGCCCTGCTCAAGGAAGTGGCCGACCATCGCCAACGTTTCCTCGAATCGATGGACGACGATTTCAACACGGGCGGAGCGACCGGCGTTCTCTTCGAATTGGTTCGCCGCCTCAACAAGTTCGTCGAGGACGAGAAGCTCGAAGATCCGAAGAAACGCGATGCCGCCAAGCTGGCCTCCCTGAAGCTGGGGGCGAAGACGCTGCGCGAACTGGCCGGCATTCTGGGCATCTTCCGCAAACCGCCGGAAGAGAAGGCGGGGGGCGACGACCAGTTGACCGGACAACTCATGCAGTTGCTTATCGACCTTCGGGCCGAAGCCCGCAAGGCCAAGGATTTTGCCACGGCCGATCGGATTCGCAACTCGCTCACCGAGATGGGCATCACCCTCGAAGATCGCCCCGGCGGCACCGACTGGACTCGTGCGTAGGCGTCCATTTGCAGCTTTTCGAGAAGCTTGGGTGGCACGTCCCTGAGCTTGCGAAGGGCGTGGCTGGTCAGCAAACCACGCCCATCGCCGGAGGCTCTGGGACGTGCCACTCAAGAAACACGTTGAATCATCCTTGAATAGAATCAATGACAACCCCACAAGCACGGATTCTCGGCGTCGATCCCGGCCTGAACACGACGGGCTACGGCGTGCTGGAGACCGGCAGCGGGCGTGTTTCCCTGTGTGAGGCGGGCGTGGTTCGCGGCGGAGACCGGGGTGACATCGGTCGGCGTCTGGAAAAGTTGCATCGCGGCATCGCCGAGGTGATTGCGGCCTTCTCGCCGGAGGCGCTGGCGATCGAGGAACTCTATTCCCACTACGCCCGGCCCCGGACGGCGATCCTCATGGGCCATGCTCGGGGGGTCATCATTCTGGCAGCCACCCAGGCCGGCATTCCCGTCCACCATTACTCGGCGACCCAGGTCAAGCGGATCCTCACCGGTTCGGGCCGAGCCTCGAAAGGGCAGGTTCAGCGGGCGATTCAGCGGGAACTCGGCTTGGCCGGCCTCCCCGAACCGGCCGATGTCGCCGACGCCCTAGCCATCGCCATCTGCCACCATTATCTTAAGAATGCGCCAAGATGACACTTTGGCTCGGCTCTCCCTTCGTAGCTTGGCTCTCCAGAGCCGAGTTTCAGATCCGCCTTCGATTCTTTAATTCAGAACTCGACACCCCCACGCTCTTCACAGAAAGACCGACCCTTGATCACCAAAATCACCGGCAAACTCGTCGGCCTTCAAGACGATCGACTCACGTTGCAGGTCGGTGCCTTCGAGTACGAGGTATTGATCCCCGAGTTCTCCCGCCGGCAGTTGCAGGGCAACATGAACAAGGAGATCAGCCTGCACACGATCGAGTACTTGGAGGGCAACCCCATGCACGGCCGGCTCACGCCGCGGCTTATCGGCTTCCTGACGGAGGTGGAACGCGAGTTTTTTGAGCTATTTTGCTCGGTCGACGGGGTGGGCGCCCGCAAAGCCCTGCGGGCGATGGTCCGCCCGGTCCGCGAAGTGGCTGCCGCCATCGAGGATCAGGATGGCAAGAGCCTTTCCGCCATGCCCGGCATCGGGCCGGCGACCGCCGATCGGATCATTGCCAAGCTGCGCCGCAAGGTACCGAAATTCGCCCTGATGGCAGCGCGGGAGGAGCGGCCGGAAGCCGACGTCGGTCTCGACGTGATTTCCGAAACCTACGAGGTCCTGCTGACCCTCGGCCATTCGGAAAGCGACGCTCGGCACTTGCTGGATGCGGCCCTCAGCACCAAGAAGAAGTTCAAGGACACCCAGGCGTTGTTGGAAGCAATCTATCAACACAGCCACAAGGGGTGAGGGGGGAAGCATGGAATGAGGGAATGGTGGAATGGTGGGTGAGAGTCAAAGGTGATCTTTCGGCTGGCGTGATTGAGGAGTGATGGCTATGGCGCAAGTGCTCGATTCTTCGGCGGCCCTTGAAGAGGCGGCTCCAATCGTCGATTCGTCGCCCTGCAATTGCTGTGGAGCGCCGGTGGAAAAGAACGACCGGTTCTGCGTCCACTGCGGCAGCGAGCAGCTTGTGGAAGTGGCAATTGCCGAGACACCGGCGTTGCATCGGCACTTCCGCTGCAAGAGTTGCGGCGCCGAGGTGGCGGTCGATCCGGACCAGCGCAGCTACACCTGCGCCTTCTGCGATTCCAACTATGTGGTCGAGTTGACGCCGGATCAGACGGGCCGGCAGAAACCGGAGTTCGTGATCGGTTTTGCCGTCACCCGCGAAGACGCCATGGAACGTTTTCGCCAATGGTTGGGGCAAGGCAACTGGTTCCGGCCCGGCAATCTGAAGTCGGCCGAGATCGAAGGCAAGATGACCGGCGTCTACCTCCCCTTCTGGTCGTTCTCGATGTTCGCCGAGAGCTGTTGGAACGCCAGCGTCGGCGAACACTGGTATCGCACTGAAACCTACACGACCCGCGAGAACGGCAAGACCGTTACCAAAACGAGGCGTGTCCAGGAGACGGAGTGGTGGCCCCTGGCGGGGCGGCACCATCAATACTACAGCTTCTACCTGGTTTCCGGCAGCAAGAGCCTGAATCAGGCCTGGGCCAACCAGATCAAACCCTTTCATCTGGCCGCTCTCAAGCGCTACGAGCCGCGGTACCTGGCCGGGTGGACCAACGAGGAGTATACGGTGGACCGCGAAGAGGCGGAGACCCTCTGCCGCGACGAATTCACGCGGCAGGAGAAGCAAAACGTGGCCGCCTTTCTGCCCGGCGACACCCATCGCAATCTCCAGGTCTCGACCCAGTTTTCCAACGTTCATTCCGATTTGATCCTCCTGCCCGTCTACTTGCTCAACTATCGTCATTGCGGGAAGCTCTACCAGTTCCTGCTGAACGGCCAGACCGGCAAGCCCGTCGGCAAGAAGCCCGTTTCCTGGGCGAAGGTCGGCGCAGTTGTTCTCGGTGTTGTAGCAGCGATCGCCGTGATTGCGATCCTTGCCGCCCTATGATCAGAGACCTCGAATCCGACCCGTGAACCCCGAACCCTGAACCCCGAACCCTAACAACTCCCTCCCATGTCCGATCTGCTTGCCAAATGCGAAGTCTGCGGAAGCCTCGTGGACGAAGAGGATCTGTTCTGCGCGAATTGCGGAACGGAGGCTTCCAGGAGCGAGGATCGTGAAGACGCCCGCGAGGATACCGCTCGGCTCACCACGTGCAATTTCCAGTGCCAGGGCTGCGGGGCGTCGATGAGCTACGACGCTCGCGAGCAGGGGTTGCGGTGCCCCTTTTGCGGCTCGGGCGACCTGGAGAAGAAGCAGGACGAGAAATCGTTGGCCCCTCGCCGGGTCGTTCCTTTTCAGATCGATCGCAACCAGGCGGAATCGGCCATGCGCGAGTGGTTGGGGCGCGGTTTCTGGCGTCCGGGGAAGCTTGCCGCCGAGGCCGCCGTGGTCGAAATGACGCCGGTTTACGTCCCCTACTGGGTCTTCCGGGCGAAAACACACACTCACTGGACAGCCGATACGAGCGACACGCCGTCCGGCGCCCGGGGTGACTGGTATCCGCTCTCGGGCGAACACCACGAGGAGTATTCCGGATTGCTGATCGGCGCGAGCGGGGCGCTCACGGCTGGAGAGACGGCCGCGATCCATCCCTTCGATCTTGGCCAGGGCGTGCCGCCGGAACAGGTCGACCTGGACAACGTCACGGTCGAACGCTTCTCGCTGCAACGCAAGTATGCCCGGCCCATCGCACGCCAGAGCCTCGAACAGCGGGTCCAGCAGGACGTCGATCAGCGGTACGTGCCGGGCAGGTCGCGGAACATCCACGCCAATGTGCGGGTCGAGTCGATGTCGAGCGAACCGGTGCTGCTGCCGGTCTGGATCATGGCGTACCGCTACCAGGACAAGCTCTACCGGTTCCTCGTCAACGGTCAGACGGGGAAGTCGGCCGGCCAGGCTCCCACCGCCCTGGGCAAGGTTCTCCTCGTAGCCGGCGCCGTCTGCCTCGGCGCCCTGCTCCTGCTGATGCTCATTGGCGCCATTGCCGGCTCGTAAGAATCCGGCGAGCAGAATAGTCGCTTTTCGCTCGGCGAGAAGGTGCTTGTTCGCGGAGCGAACAACAACGTTAAGGTCCGTCTGCCTAATGAGGGCATGATCTGCTATACTGCTTGGGATAGTCAACACCCGTTCACCAGATGCCGGGGCCCGGAAGGCCTATGACACGCGAACCGATCCTGAAGCCGCCGATTCCTGCCACCGAGGACGACCGTGCCCTTCGTCCGCAGCACATGCACGAGATGGTCGGCCAGCGCGAGGTCTACGCCCGGATTCAGATTGCGGTCGAGGCCGCCACCAAGCGGGAGGAGTCGCTGGGGCACATCCTCTTCGACGGGCCGCCCGGACTCGGAAAGACCACATTTGCCACCTGCATTCCGCGCGATCTAGGGGTGAGCGTCCAGATTGCTTCAGGGGCCACGCTCAAGGCGCCCAAGGACCTGGTGCCCTACCTCACCAACGCCGAGGAGAACTCGGTTCTGTTCATCGACGAAATCCACCGCATGCAGAAGGCGGTTGAGGAGTTTCTCTACCCTGCCATGGAGGATTTTCGTATCGACCTGACCCTCGGGGAGGGGGTCAACGCGCGGACCCTGAACATTCAACTGAAACCGTTCACACTGATCGGGGCCACGACGCGGACCGGCCTGATTTCTGCCCCGCTGCGGGACCGGTTCCAGATGCGCGAGCATCTCGATTTTTACTCGGTCGAGGAACTCGCGCAGATCATCGTGCGAAACGCCGGCAAGTTGCAGGTGGAAATAACTCCCGAAGCGGCGGAAGAGATCGCGGTTCGAAGTCGTGGCACGCCTCGTTTGGCCAACAACCGCCTCCGCTGGGTCCGCGACTACGCCCTGGCCAAGTCGGACGGCACGATTACTTTGGAGACGGCCAGAAAGGCCCTGGAAATGCAGGGAATCGACACGTTGGGCCTCGATCCGCAAGATCGCAAGTACCTGGGTACGATCGCCCGGGTTTTTGGCGGGGGACCCGTCGGCGTGGAGGCGGTCGCCCACACGATGAATCTGGTGCCCGACACCCTGATCGACGAGGTGGAGCCGTTTCTGCTGCGGTCGGAATTGGTCGTTCGCACACCGCGCGGGCGGCGTCTGACGGCCAAGGGTTTCACCCATCTCGGCATCCAGCCGGGGGACCCGACAAGCGGTCAAGGCACGCTGTTTGAGTAAGACAGGCAGACCGCAAGCAGTGCCAGCGTGCTGTTGGGAACGTGTGAATTCCGATCGAGTGCATCCTTTCGGGTGGTTGTACGACAGGTTCGTTGGGATAGGATAAAGGCAATGTATGCGTCCTGACGGTGGACGCCCCTCTTCTCTTCTTCAGTGTGGGATGGAATGGAATGCCTGCAACCGCCACAACGCAATGGAAATTGGAGATCGACCGGGGGCCCGACTGGCTGTTTGTGAAAGTGCATGTTCCCAGGAGATACCGGGGAGAAGACCCGCCTCTGGCCGATCTCGTCTGGGAGCAACTCCAGCAGCACTTCACCTATCGGCTGGCGCTTGAGTTGGACGACGTTCCACTGATGCACAGCTTCCTGCTTGGGCAGCTCGTGGTTCTGCAGAAGCGAATCCTGGAGCATGACGGGGTAATGCGCGTCTGCGGGCTGTCGCCCATGAATCGCCGTGTTCTCGCGACCCACGGGCTCGATCACCAGATGCCCTGCTACGACGATCGCAACGAAGCCGTCATGGCTTCGCGATGCATCAAGCCGCGATAGCGTCTCAGCGGGAAAGCGAACCGGACCTGGCTGGTGATCGGTGGGCTTCAACCCGCCGTCACTTCCAGTTCGTTGTAGATCTCTTCGATGCCATCCAGTTCGCGAAGCGCCTCTTGGGCCATCTGCTTCTGGAAGTACGAACGAACCACTCCCCGCAGGGTGACTCGTCCTTCGCTGGCCTCGAATCTCAGATTCCGTCTTGCCAGGTAGGGGTTGCCTTGTAACGCACTGACGACCTGCTCGCTCAAAGGGAGTGGACAGCGGCTCATGTCTTCCTCGGCTGGATCACATCGGGAGGGGCGGAGGGCCGTGGGCCCTCGATCCGGCACTCTTACGGGCACGATTCTGGTGGTGGATACCGGTTCGTCGGTTTCAGGGGCCGACTCCGGCTGGGAGGAAAACGGATGGGGATTGAGGCATCCGTCTTCTTTCTACTACCCCCCGATCGGCTTTCCGGAAGGATGACCTGCAAGCTAAACAATGGGTCGCGCGAAAAAATGGGGAATCCGATCCGATTGGGCCGGTTGTTCCGACGGCGAGGTGCGGGCGAAGTGAGCCCTTGCGTGGTGGGGGCAATCTAGCCATGAGATCGGAGACGCCGAAGGCAGCGGTTCTGCCCGATGATGCAACCTCTACCTCCGCCTAACGAGTGGTTGTTGTATTCCCCCAACTTGTGTGGTACGATTTTGCCAGGCAATGGGGTGTATCGCTCCAACTCCTAATCCGTGCAGTACCCTCATACCCACCCGGCACAGCCGTTTCGCACTGCCAGGAGGCACCGTGGTGACTCGAAGCAATGCAGATAGTCCCCGTCGGGGAGGCCTCGCACTCTTGATGATCTGCCTGGGCGTTTTTGGCGTCATGTGTGCCAAAGATGCGCTTTCGGGAAAGCAGGATTGGGAGCGTGACGCATATGTCGCTGTCCTCGCATGGGTCTTTCTCGGTTTCCTCGCTACCCATGAGTTCTTTCTCTCCAAGCGCCCGAAGTCCACCCGTCTTGTCGCGACGGGCTGCTTTTCGGCAGGTCTGGGTGCCTTCATGGTTGCGGGAACGGTCCTTCTCCATCTCAGGGACTTCGTAACGCCCTCTGTCTTTATCGTTGCGGGAGTATTCTTCATCCTGCGTGGAGCTTGGCTTCGTGGACGAGAGGACGAGGCTGCTTCCTCCGAGACGCCCGTTGCGGAAGATGAACCGGAACAAGGGTGAGCGACACTTCGTTGACCTGATTTCCAGCATCCGGCGAGGCAGTTCGATGCGAGTACGCGACCTGATCATCGTGGTTGGCTTGTTGGCCAGCACCGTTCTCATCTCCGTTCTGGCGATGATCACGGGATCGGAAGTCTATTTCCTGCTTCCCGGCCGTACCGGACACGTCTCGCCGCCGCCCGCCCACCCCGGTACGTACCTCTTCCTGCTGGCGGTTGTGGTGGGGATCTACTTTCTTTCGGCCCGTTACGCGGCGATCGGGCTTACGGCCATGGCTGCCGGGGCTTATCTCGGATTGGGAGTCGGTATGGGGGCGTTCGGGTGGACTCCCGGCATCTGCCAGTACTTGCTGATGCTCTCGCTCACGCTAACGACGGTCTTCGTCTGGAGTTGTGAGGAACTCCACAGCGATTGAGCAACGCCTTGACTTCGTCGCGACGCGACCCCATCATAGGTGCTTTCGTAACCTGACCGGCGGAAGCTCCGAAGCACTTCCCATGCAATCGTTGTCGCGGCAATTCGTTCTCTTCATGACCGTCGCCCTCGGCGCGACCTGCTGCGGCTGCCGCGGCCATGACGAGTATCCGAACGGGCCGATCGTGCTCGTTTGCCCCTGGGCGGCCGGCGGGGGAACCGACCGCACCGCCCGCGAAGTTGCCGTCTTGCTGGAACAGGAACTCGGTGTGCCGGTCAACGTGGTGAACGCCACGGGCGGCGCAGGGGTCACCGGCCACACCCGGGGTGCCCTGGCCCGGCCCGACGGGTACACGATCACGATGGTCACCGTCGAGATCAATATGCTCCACTGGCGCGGCCTGACGAACATCTCCTACCACGACTACGACCCGGTCGGAATGCTCAATCGCGACGCCACGGCCGTCTTCGTCCTGCCGGACGCTCCCTGGAAAAACCCGGGCGACTTGGAACGCTCCATTCGCGACAATCCCGGCAAGGTGAGAGCCTCGGGAACCGCCCAGGGCGGAAGTTGGCACCTGGGCTTTGCCGGTTGGCTCAACCACGAAGGAATCGACCCCGGCGACGCGATCTGGGTCTCGATCAACGGTTCCGCGCCTTCGCTTCAGGAACTGATTGCCGGCGGAGTCGACGTGGCCTGTTGCAGCCTGCCCGAGGCTCAGGCTCTGCTCGACGCGGGCCGGATCCGCTGCCTGGGTGTGATGGCCGACCAGCGGGTCGAGCAGTATCCCGACGTGCCGACCTTCAAGGAACAGGGCGTCGACTGGTCGTTCACCGCATGGCGAGGCATCTGCCTCCCCAATGGCTGCCCGGCAGAGGTTCGCGACCACTTGGCCGTTGCCCTCGAAAACGTGGCCCAAAGCCAGGAGTTTCGCGGCTTCATGAGCCATGCCGGTTTCGACGTGACCTGGCAGCCGCCCGACGAATTCGCCGCCACCATGGCCAGCGTCGACAAGCAGCTCGGGGAACTGCTCACCAGCAAGGCCATGCAGTCGATGCGGCGGGCCCGGTTCGGGCCCATGCTCTTCCCCGGCGTTCTGGCAGTAGTTGGGGGAGCCTGTCTTCTCGGACTGGTTGTGTCAGGACAACTCAGACGTACCGCCGACACCGCGTCGCTCTCGCTGCGCGACCTGGGGCGGCTTGCGGAAATCGTTGTCTGGGTCGTTGTCTACCTGATCTTCGCGGAGACCGCCGGTTTCCTTCTCACCGCGGGCGTGTTGCTGGCCTTGCTTCTGATCCGATTGGGAAACCGTTGGTTCGCCAGCGTGGCGATCAGCCTGGCGGTGGTCGCTGTAACCTACGAGCTGTTTGCCGTGGTCTTGAAGGTTCCCCTGCCCCGCGGTTGGTTGGGATGGTGACATGCGCGAAGCGGTACTGCAAGCATTGTCGGGAGTCCTGACGGACCCCCAGGTTCTGTTGATCATCGTTGTGGCCGCGGCCTACGGGATCTTCATGGGAGCCGTTCCCGGGTTGACCGCCACCATGGCCATCGCCCTGTTCGTGCCGGTCACCTTCTTCCTCGACCCCATCCCGGCCCTCGCGGCCGTGGTCACCCTCGAAGCCTGTGCGATCTTTGCCGGCGATATTCCCAACGCCCTGCTGAGGATTCCGGGCACTCCCTCATCGGCCGCCTATGCCGACGACGCCTACGCCCTCACCCGGGCCGGGCGGTCCTCCGAGGCTCTCGGAATCTGCCTCACCTTCAGCGTGGCCGGCGGGCTGTTCGGCACGGTCGTTCTCATGCTGTTCGCCCCGCAGTTGGCCAACGTGGCCACCTGGTTCACGGTGGCCGAGTATTTCTGGCTCTACCTGCTGGGCTTGAGCTGTGCCGTCATCGTTTCTCGCGGATCGATGCTCAAAGCGGCCTTCGCCCTCATTATCGGCCTGCTGCTGTCGACGGTCGGCCTGAGCGCCGTACACACGCAGGCCCGGTTCACCTTTGGCCAGGCCGAGTTATTTCAGGGCATCAACTTCATCCCGGCCATGATCGGTCTGTTTGGCGTGTCCGAGGTTTTCCGCAACGTGCTCACCTATGACGCCGCGGCCACGGCGGCGCAGGTTGCTCCCTCCGACGTTAAACCATCCAAATTCAGCGTGTGGCAACGATTCACCCGATCCGTCAGCTCGGTTTTCGAGGCATCCCTCCCCTTTCTCTGGGCTCGCAAGTGGCATACGCTCCGCTCGGGGGCGATCGGCTCGATGGTGGGGATGCTGCCCGGCGCCGGCGCCGATATCGGCGCCTGGGTTTCGCTGGCTGCGTCGAAACGATTTTCGAAAAATCCGGAAGAATACGGCCGGGGATCGGCGGAAGGGATTTCCGACGCGACCAGCGCGAACAGTGCCTCTTTGGCCGGCGCTTGGGTCCCCGCCCTGGTGTTCGGCATCCCGGGCGATTCCGTGACGGCAATCGTCATCGGGGTGCTGCTGATGAAGGACATCAAGCCGGGCCCCGAAATCTTCGAGAAGCAGGCGGCCCTGGTCTACAGCATCTTCCTCATCTTCTTCCTCGCCAATCTCGTTCTCATTCCCGTCGGCTTTCTGGCGATCAAGGCGGGAGGCTACGTCGTCAAGATCCCGCGTCGGGTCCTGTTGCCGGTCATTCTTCTCTTCTGTGTGATCGGATCCTACGCCATCAACGGTAGCTACTTCGATATCGGCATCATGCTGGTGATGGGCGTCCTCGGCTTCATCCTCGAACGACGCGAGATTCCCCTGGGCCCGGTCGTCCTGGGGATCATTCTGGGCGGCCCGCTGGAGGAACGGTTCATCCAGACGCTTTCCAGTTCCGGGAGCGGCTGGGAAGCCTTCTTCTCCCGCCCCATGGCCGCCGCCCTCGGCGCCGCCGCCATCCTGGTATGGGTCGCGCCGATCGTCATTCGACTGGCCCGAGCCGTTCGATCGCCAAACACAAAGTAGCAGTCCCGGCCCAGATTGAGTCGGGCGCGAGTTGCCGGCATTTCGCGCGGCCTGCGAGGCGAATCATTAGGACAGTGTACCCACGATGTCTGCGATCGCGTGGGCGATGCAGACCGGCCAGAGACGCCGCTGGAATGAGTAGATGGTGCCGTAGATCAATCCGACTGCGGCAGCGTGGATCAGTCCGGCCGGCCCCTGGTAGACGTGGTAGCTCGCGAACAGTGCTGTTGTAACCAGAACGGCGAGAGGCGTGGAATGGAGCAGACGCTCGAACCGGGTCAGTAGGTACCCTCGCATGACCAACTCCTCGGCGAAACCATTCGCCACGCTGACCGCGAGTACTAAACAGCCTCCGAGCAATCCCGCCGGCTTCGCCCAACGCACCGCGTCGTCGGTGTCCGCGACCGGGATCAAGGAGACCGGCACGAGAGAGATGACCGCGATGTAGCCGGCCAAAGCACACATCCAAATGAGCAGGCCGGCAGGCACGTCGACCCGCCACGAGAATCGTACAAAGCCGAATTTGGCCCACGGTTCTCGGTTGAGGTTCAGAATCACCAGCACCGGCAGCGAAACTTGAAACGCGCGGATCACTATCCAGAACTCCTGGAGGGCCGAGACGTGGCGAGGTTTGGTTGGAAGCAGAACTCCATACGCGGCCGAGTACAGATCAGGGACGACGGCCAGAGCGAGCACTGCGATCACCTCAAACCAAAGGCGGCGAGTCTCGAACTGCGCTCCAAATGGATCGTGCGGTGCGGAATCTGCGGCGGGTGCGGTCTGAACGGACGGCATCTCGGACGGGGTGGATGGTACGTCCACGTATTCGTAACAGTGCGGGCATGTTTCCACATGCCCGCAACGGTCCGCGGGAAAGGAGATACTCCGCCCGCATTCCTGGCACGCAAAGGTAACGACACTCGGCTGTTGCATCGGGCTCACCTTGTTCATTCGAGTGGTCGCGAATCTTTGCCAAGAACCTAACGATGTTCAAGATTCGTAGGGCAGGTGATCATTGTAGCGTATTCTCTGTTTTCGAGCCTGCTTGGGAGCCTCGGGCTTCGGCCTGTAACGCCTTCAGCACAGGGATCTATCAGGGAAACCCGGGCAAGAAGACCACTTGCGGCGACCTTTCCAGGGCTTGTCGGATTCGTGGATTGACACGCCCGCGAGATTTCGATAAACTACTTTATGGCACAAAGCAAACGCCGGAATGCGGGGAACCCGATCATGGATCACGCGGAAGCCAAAGCGCGAATGGAGGAGATCCAGCGGATCATGGAGCGGGCGACGCTCTGGACGCTGTTGCCCGGTACGGCCGCCGTTGTCGGGGGGATCCTGGTGCTCGCCGGCTGCGGAGTGAGCTACTGGATGACCGGCTCGCTCGACTTTGCCGCCATGCTCGACCTGCCCGTCAGCCAGCAAGTCCTGTTCTGTGTCATGTGGTTTGCCATTGGCGTCGCGGGCGTGCTGCTCGAAACGCTTCTCACCGCCCGGTCGGCCAGGAAGCAGGGAATGTCGCCGACCATTCGATCGGCTCGCGTGGCCGCCTTCTCGCTTGCCCCAAGCGTGGTCGTCGCCATGGTGCTAACGGTCAAGTTCCTGATTCCGCCTATACCGCGGCCGGAAGAAATTCAATACATCGTTCCCGTCTGGATGATGCTCTATGGCACCGGCGTCTACACGGCCGGACTATTCTCGATTCGAGCCCCGCGAGTGCTGGGCCTCGTGTTTCTCACCTTCGGAGTCGTGGCCCTTATGGGGCTTCCCCAATATGGCGTGGTGACGGCGGCACTGTCGTTCGGGCTGCTTCATATCGTGTTCGGGTTGTACATCCTCGGAAAACAGCGACAGGGCCTGGAGTCATGACCGAGGCGTTCAAGCCCGACGATATCGACGCGCTGATCCACGAGCGGACTCGGCTGGCCATCGTGTCGGCCCTGGCCGTGGCTCCCGAGATGAGCTTCGGAGAACTCAAGGAGATGCTCTCGCTCACCGACGGCAACCTGAGCGCCCATTCGCGAACCCTCGAAGAGGCGGGCTACCTGAAGATCGACAAGACCTTCAAGGGACGCCGCCCTCTGACGACCATGCGGCTGACTCCCAAAGGCAGGAAAGCCTTCCAGTCCTACCTCAAAACCCTGCGACAGATCATCGACCAAGGAGACCAGCCGAGGGAAGATGGATGAGTCGCGAGAAGAACCGCGAAATTTTTTTGTGCTGATACTTTGTGCCACAAAGTACTTTACAGGAGAAGTGCCATGAGAAAGCGACTTCTGCTTATTCTGCCCGCCCTGCAGCAGCGCCGCGACTACGAGTTTCGGTTGGTCAAGTATTCGCGGTTCCCGCCTCTGAGCCTGCTCACGATCGCCGGACTGACGCCGCCGGACGATTGGGACATCCTGGTTCGCGACGAGCATATCGAATCGTCCGAAGTCAATGACCAGGTCGATCTGGTGGGCATCCAGACCTATATCTCCTGCGCGAATCGGTCTTACGAATTGGCGCGCATATGGCGCGACCGCGGGGCCAAGGTCGTGCTCGGCGGGCTGCATCCGACCAGCATGCCCGAGGAAGCGGCGCCCCATGCCGATGCCATCGTCCTCGGGCCGGCCGAGACAGTCTGGGCCGACCTGCTCGACGACTTCAAGCAGGGGAAGCTCCAGAAGGTCTACCGCGGACGTTCCGAAGGCTCGGCGGCGCTGGCCCCCTTGCCCCGCCGCGACCTGATGAACCAGCGAGGCTACCTGATTCGCCACACGATGGTTACCTCGCGAGGCTGTCCCCACTCGTGCGACTTCTGCTACAAGTCGAGCTTCTGGGGGCCGACCTACTACGAGCAACGTCCCATGGCCCAGATCGAACGGGAACTGGCCACCGTCGACGACGGGCTGGTCTTCTTTCTCGACGACAACCTGCTGGCTAACCGCCGGCACGCCCGGGCGCTCTTCCAGGTCCTCCGCCGATCGGGGATCGTCTGGCAGGCGGCCGCCTCGCTCGACGTAACCCGTGATCCGGGCTATCTCGAAGAAGCCTACGAAGCCGGCTGCCGGAGCCTGTTCGTCGGGTTCGAGTCGATTTCGCGCGAGAACATGCGAGGCAACAACAAGAAGGTCAACGTGAGGACCGACTACGCGGCCGCCTGCCGGCGATTTCACGAAGCGGGGATCATGATCAACGGCAGCTTCGTCTTCGGTTTCGACGGCGACGGTCCCGACGTGTTCGAGAGGACCGTGGAGTTCACCGTCGAAAACAAGATCCTGACCGCCACGTTTCACATCCTCACGCCGCTGCCGGGAACTCGCAGCTTCCAGCGCCTGGACGAACAGGGACGCATCCTCCACCGCGATTGGGACTACTACGACACCGATCACGCGGTCTTCCGGCCGCTGGGAATGTCCCCCGAGGAACTTGAGGCAGGGCACAAGGAGGCCTACCGCCAATTCGGCACCTACAGCTCGATCTTCCGGCGTTCGATCGGCCTGCCCGGCACGCTGAAGCGGCTGGCCTACAACCTGGCCTGGTCGAGAGTCGATCCGTTATGGATCGCGATCATCCGGCTCGGACTGATGCCCATGGCGACGCAGATCTTCAATCGAGTCCTGCGCTGGAACACGCAGGGCAAGAAGCAGTCGGCGGTGGCCGGAATGCGTGAAGAGGCCATCCCGTCGCTGAGCGACAGCCTGGTGACGATCGATCGGCTGGAGCGGCCGGCGGCACGTGGGGAAGAGAAGCGGCAACCTTTGGAGTGCGCATGACTTGTCATCGCTTTCGTTCAACACACGCTTTGCCTTCGGAGGATATGTCCACCCTCATCAAAGGCTGATGTCGAACCAAAGCGGCGACGAGTCGCCGCACTCCACGGCGAAGCTGCTGTCGGGAGGCCGCAAGCTTTTGTAAGGAGAACCGATGAGAGTTGTCACAAGATTCGTACCCAGCCTGTTGCTGATTGCCGGTTGCACATCTCCCCTGTCATTCGACGGTCGCGATGGGTTTGAGAACCTCGCCGGCGAGGAAGCGCAGTTGCATCTCAAGGAGCGTTGGCCGGCGTCGGTTGACGGAATCGAAGTCCGGGCTATGAGCTATCGAGCGGAGTTCTCGCGGGACAGCTCTTCAACCTGGTATCGTATCTTGCTGGACGCCGACGCGGCCGAGCGGTGGGCGCTGCATGCGCATACAGAAACAGAGCAGTACTCTCTGTCGCTTGTCGGAAAGACGCACGGGATTGCCGCCGTTGAAGGAGTGCACTGCGAGATTGCCGGTCCGCCATCGCTTCGTGATCAAACTGGCGCGACTCCCGCATGGTGGTCGCCTCCCAAGATGGACTATCGTGCTACAGAGGCGATGCTCTGGTACTCGGACAGCAATTCGGGAGTCGCGAGAGCCGCTTACTCCGCCTTCGATGCTTCAGCGGGTGTGTTGTGGATATACCTATACACGTGCCAACACGACACGATGTGGGCGCGTGCAAATGTGCCGGCAGGTGAGCATTTTGGCGTGGACGCTCAGGGAAAAATGTCACGACACAGAGAGGAGAATGATGAAAACAGGTCAAGCTATTGGTAGTTGTGTCATTGAACAGCGCATCGGTCTGCCGCTTGTTGTGAAGCGCTCGTGACAGGGCGTGATAGAAGGGTCAGCGCCTCGTCAAACGAAACGCGACCGTCAGAACCAAAGCGGCGACGAGTCGCCGCACTCCACAATCCTCTACCGCTTCGGCCGATATCCCTTTCCCGCTTCCAGCACCGCCTTGGCATGCCTCGCAAAGTGGCCCCGGAGATCTTTGCTGTAGGTCTCCAGCGTCTGTTGGGCCAGACCCTCATCGTCGCCGCAGCGGTAGAGGGCTCGGGCAATCATCAGCTCGCGGGTGGCCTGCTGCCGTGTGGAATGAGACTCGGCACGGTCGTCGATCGAGGTGGCGGCATAGCCCGCCATCGCCGGCCGGCGCAGCAACTCGGCCAGCGGCCGCGCGGCCCGGGGATCGCCCAGCCACTCCAGGGCCGCGCAGACGGCCCGATAGTGGCTGAAGGAATTGGTGGAACCGAGCATCGTAAGCTTGTCCATCACCACCGGGAGCGCCTTGGGGCTGCCGGACCGGCCCAGGGCGACGAGCGTGTTGTCGAGGTGCGTCATGCCCCAACCGACTTGAGTCGCGCCGGGGTAGTCGCTGCCGATGTTCCAGGCCGGCGGCGCATCCCATTTGTCGGTTCTTTTCACTTCAGCAACCAGGGCGTCGACGCCCGTATCGTCCCCCATCATCGCCAGGACCTTGGCGTAGGCCACCTTCTTCTCGCCCTCGGCATTTCGGTATTCCTGCTGCAGGAGCGGAACGGCCGTGTCGCCGTGGCCGAGGATAATGGCCAGGCTCCGGTAGTCGTCGAGCATTGTGTCGACGGCCGCTTCGACCCGTTCGGTGGGCAAGGGATACGAGTCGATGTGGTCGATGACTTCTTCGTCCAGGATACCGACGTCGACCAGGTGCCGCTGCAGCTTGCGGACGTCGATCTGGCGCACTCCTACGCCTTCCCCCGACGCCATGGCCGCGGCCGTACCCGCCGCATAGCCGAAATTCTGCACGTCGGGCTGCATGCGAACGATCGGCTGGGCGTCGCGGTGCGCGCTCAGGCCGATGCCCGTCACAATCAAACCTTCGAAACCTCGCGGCAGCAGGCAACGATAGGGAACGTAGCTGGTGAACTTCTGCCGCAACGGGTGGCGCAGCAGCAGATACGGATCGATGATGTAACCGTGCGTGTCGTAGCTGGTGTAAGCCTTGGTGATTGTATCGGGGAAGGTGCGCCCGGAGATCTGGTCGAGGATGGTGATGGTGAAGTCGCCGACGATCTGCCGCCGCTCGCGGGTGTCGACGAGCTGGCCGAGGTCGAAAGCGTCTTGGAACTTCTCCCGGGCGTAAACGAACAGGTGCCAGACGTCGACCAGATCGGTTTCGTCAGTGTAGGTGTAATCGGTGTTCGTGTAGGCCGCCCCCAGTTCGCGGGGCGGCAGGCCGGTCCCCTGCATGGCGAACTCCGACTCATCCGTGTAAACGCACGGAGCACCAGCCGCCGCGGCCACGTCAGCGTTGCCCGTTGCGTCGATGACGACGTCGGCCAGAACAACGCCCCGGCCGCGAGGCGTGACGACCACGGCCCCGCGGACCTCGTTGCCCCGTTCTCCGCCCACGAACGTTCCACAGCCCGTGGTGCCGAACCAGACGTCGGCCCCGGCCTCCAGGAGCGACCTCCGCCACCATTCCATCCGCTGTTCGATGACCCAGGAGGAGCCGTCGCCGATCGATTCGGTGAATCCCACGCGGTTGCCCTGGCAGTAGTTGGAGATCGCCCCGGTCGTGCCGACGCCCCCAAGTCCGCAGAGCTGCTCGACGACGAGCGTCTTGGCGCCCTGCCGAGCGGCCGCGATGCCCGCTGGGGCCCCGGCTGTTCCGCCGCCGATGACCACGACGTCGTAGCGTCCCAACACCGGCAGCGTTCGAGCATCTTGTTCGATCGTGTCCGAAGCCTCCACGGGACGCGTCCCCGCCAGGAATTCTCGCACGTCGCCCGCAGCGGCCGGCTCCCGGGTGGCCGTTCCGCGGAGTCTTGCGTCGCTTGGGGCGGGCAGCTTTGTGGCTTTCGCGGCGGCGGCCTTGCCGAGCCGCTCGCCGAGATCGATCAGGGCGACCGGGCGGAGCAGCTTCTCGGCACTGCGACGCGGCACGTCGGCGCATCCCCCCAAGACGAACAATCGATCGATGCCCTTGGGACAGAACGACTCGAGTGGGAGGCCGTCGACTCCCAGGGATTCGTCGTCGCAGGATCTCTCGCCGAACATAGGGTCGGGCGGCACCTGGAACAGGATGTCGGAAGTAAACTGCTGGCCGGGATGGTAAGTGAGCGTGCGTGCCCGATGATCGGCCGCGAACCAGGAGGCGTTGGTGTCGCCCGTCATGGGCAGAGTGAGCGTGTACTCGATGATCGGGTAGAGGCCCGTGTCGTCGGATGTGCGGACCACGCCGACGAAGGCGGGCTCGATCACGCGGGCGGTCATCTCCGCCGCCGTCTGCACCTCGCCGCCGATGACGACGCGGCGGAAGGTCTGCGAACCGGCCGAGTATGGGCGGAAC
Source organism: Planctomycetaceae bacterium (assembly GCA_012719125.1). Classification (GTDB taxonomy): domain Bacteria; phylum Planctomycetota; class Planctomycetia; order Pirellulales; family Thermoguttaceae; genus JAAYAY01. The sequence continues at coordinate 21,716 of JAAYAY010000290.1, forward strand.
TTCGCCCCGGCCAGACGTGCGACGATGGCTCGCTCGGTGGCGTCGATGATCGTCTTGGCGATCACCGCCTGGCGGCCGGCGCGGTTGCACATGACGATCCCGCAGGGCCGCCCGGCAGCATCGGTAAGCAAGTCGGTAGCGTAGCAGTTGTAGAGAAACGGAATGCCCGCATCGAGCAGGGCCTGATCGAGGGTCCGCTTGACGTGCATGGGACGCGGCCAGGGCGGAAGAGTCGACGGTTCGTCCGCTTCCTCCCCTGCAGGACGGATCACTTCGATCTCGCCGAGCAGAATCCGCGTGGCCTTCGGCGTCTTGCGAACGGCCAGCTTCAGATAGCGAGTCTTGGCGTCGAAACGTGCCGCCAAGTTCTCGATCGTGTCGCCGATCTGTTCGGGCGGCGCCGGCTCAGCCGTAGCGACTTGCTGCCACTTCTCGCGGTCGTTGCTGGTGAAGACCGTCACGTCGCGAACGGCGAAACCGTTGGAACCGCCGCGGTTGTAGGCCCAGACATGAACGCCGCCCACTTCGCGTGATTCGCCCAGGTCGACCGTGATGTTGACGTCGTCGTCATACTGCACGCTCTGCCGCGTGGCGTCGCCCCAACGAAAATCCGAAAGCTTGCTCGGTGTCGGAGTGTCGGCGTGAAGCGTGGCAGACGGCTGGTCGGCCGAGTAGGTGAACGGCATGCGACGGGCACTGGGCCGGTTGAGCGGCGGGACCGGGTCGTGAAAGAGCGTCTCGGCAAGGCCGGAGGTCGCGTGTTCGCCCTCTTCGAGCCACAGGCGGAGCGTGGCCGTCATGTCGTCGCCCAGGTACGGCCGGGGCGCGGCGAGGAATACGCTGGCACCCGATTCCGATGCGGCCACCGCGGCTGACACCGCCCCGGTGCTGCCGCCCACGACGACCACGTCGACCGTGTGAGCAATCGGAATCTGTCGGGCGGACTCGTTGACGAAGGCCCGGCTCTCCGCAGCGGCGACAAGAGACGCCGATAGCGTCACTGCGATCGTCATCGCCAGCCGGAGGAACGCGGTCATGTTCATAGGGCGGCCGAAGTCGTTCATCTGCTCTCCCTCATTCCACAAGGATGCTGTCACGCAAGACCTGCACACGGCGAGACTCACTCATTGTACACCGTTGACGCACCGTATGCGACAAACCGTTGGGATGGCGCCAGCGCGGGCCAAATCGGTTGCGCGCGAATCGCCGAAGGCAGAAAGCCATGCGTGCACGGACCGGACTGTCATGCAACGAGCCGCGGTCCACCATGTTGCGTTTTCCATATCAGCCTACGTCCATTGCTGCAGCACAGGTGGTCACACAGCGAGCGCGTGTCAAAGAACATGTGACGGGGTTGGAAATGGAAGGTGTTCCGTCGCCACTACCAAGGAATTCAAGGATCGCCCCATTCACCCTAGCGTAGGTCGTCAAGGACGCCTGGATACAGGGCCTGTCTCGGGGTCGCTCTAGAGTCAAACGTTTCGGAAACAGAGGTTGTGTCGTCAATTCACTACCACTGGTTTACCACGAGTTCAAAGGGCAGTCACGACTCGGGCCGATCTCCGCTTTTCATGGTGTCACCGTGCGTTCGGACGGTTGCGAACCATTACTCCATCACCGGCTTCTGCCCGGTAAACACCTGCCACGTGTCGCGGTCCGGATCGCCGATCTTGACGGTATAGACTCCGTCGGCAAAGATCCCGGGCCGGGCCGTACTGTTCGGTAGTCGCAAGGCGTAGACGAGCTCGCCGCCGGCTTCATCGTAGACCTTGACCACCGGCTGGGCGATTCCCTGAGCCGTGTAGGGACCGAGGCGACCGACTGTCTTGCGGCCGTAGTTTTCCATTTGTCCGATCGTGATGGGCCAGCCGGGGAACTGGGCTTCTTTGCCTTTTGTCGCATCGACGTTGAAGCGATACGACTCGTAGGTATAAGTGCGGGCAGGACGGTTCATGCGAATGATCGCGAATCCGGAAGCCTTGATGTGGGCTTGCGTGTATCGGTTCGGGTCGCGGCTGCCTTCCGGATTTCCGACCGCGTAGACGAACATTTTGTTGCCGAAGCCGTCGAGGTACTGGCCCGTGTCGGGCAGGCCGTGGGCAGGGCGATTGACGATCGGCCGACCGAGTTCGTCGGGGCGCCACCAGCGCTGATAGCCGACGCAGATGGCGGGCGTGCAGAAGGACCAGAAGCCGTCGCGCTGCTCGTCGACACCCAGGTGGATCGCTGTCGGGAGATGCTGATCGCCGGCCACGTGGATGGGGAAGGCCTTGCGCAGCAGCCGGATCGCCTGATTGCGGGCCGACTGGGGCCACCCGCCGGAATCGAGATCGGCGATGAGGAAATCGTCGTGATTTCCGTGATGGGTGGCGGCATTGGCGAAGATCGTCTGGCTGAGGAAGGCCTTCATGTCGGCGCCGCGCCAGTCCTCGACCCAGTGTTCGAGGAACTTCGTCTGCCGCTGGCCGAGGATTTCGAGGCCCGGTTTGTCGAGGGTGGCGGGATCGATATTGGGATCGATGAGGTGATCGGCCCGGCCGCTGCCGGTGTCGACCCGCCCGGGACTCGACTTGAATTGCCGGTCGCTGACGACGGCAAAGCTGATCCGGCCGTAGACCATGTCGCCGTAAAATACGCTTATGCCGCGTTGGCAGGGCGTCGGGTCGTAGAAGTCGGGATGATGAGAGGCGTTGGTACGGTGGACGACGTTGACGAAACGCGGGCTTTGCAGGTAGCCGCCGCTGGTGGAGGAATCGTCGCTGCTGGGGGCGGCGCCGCTTTCACCCCAGAGATTGCCGTGGAAGACGTCGTGGTCGTCGGGGGTGCAGATCGTAGGCCGGTCCCGCATCAGGTCGCCGAAGGCCCAGCCGAACATGTAGTATTTCCGCAGATAGTTGACGATCGCATGGTCGTCGGGCGTGCGAACGATCCCAAAACCGCCGTTGGGTTCGTAGATCTGATCGCCGGAGAAGTAGAGCACGTCCGGATCGAGCTTGCCGAGGTTCCGGACGAGCGGCGCGTAGGGAAAGCCGTAATGGAACTGGCATGTCATGCCGGCCAGGACGAGTTCGTCCTTCTTGACGTCGGCCCGAACCGTGCCTTCCCAGTAGTGATCCGCTGCCTCGCCGCCCTTGGAGATCATCGAGTAGACCAGGCGATAGGGAACGTCGCGATCGGCCGTCCAATTGGCGATGCGAAATGTGGCCGTCCGCGCATCGGCGTCGATAGCTTCTTCGCCGATGGCTTTCCAGGTGTCACCCGTACGGGTTTCGAGGCGAACTGTCTGCGAATCCTCCTTCCCGATCGGGGGTAGCAGGGCCGTCATTTTCATCACGTAGCCCTCGTCGCTCCGCGAGTTGCTCAGCGTGTGCATGGCCCAGAGGATCGGGCCGAAGGTGCGGGCGGGCGAGGCGTCGAGTTGGTCGCCGTCAACCGTCCAGTCGTTGAACCAGAACCGGGCGTCAGCCTTCTGGCCGCCGCCCCGTGGGTTGTGAGTCAGGGCGACATTGCCGATCAGACGCTCCGCCGGCACGGTGGCATTCACCTGCCCCAACTCCGCGCCGTCGCCGGCATTCAGGGCGGTCAGCGAAAGCCGATAGCCCGCCGGCACAGGTTCCGCGGCGAGTTTCAGAGTGATGTCGTCCCACGCCGGTGCCTTGCCGAGTCTTGCGGTTTTGTCCGCCAACTTGAGTCGGCCGTCGGTGGTCAGGAATGCCGGCACGCCGGAACCGAAGAAGCAGTTGCCGCGGTAGTCGACGATCTGATCGTGGATGCCGAGTTCGAATCCCGCGGAGCCCGTCTTGCCTTCCACAAGGCCGCAACGGACGGAGACGGTGAAGGCTCCCTTTCCGGCAAGCTGGTGGGTGAGCACATGGACGTTTCGTCCCGGGGCGGGGGTCGTGCACTCGAGACGCCCCTGCTCGATTTGCCAGTCTTCCATGGGGTTTGCCCAGCATTCCGGGCCGATCCAGACGCGATCGGGCATCTGCTGCCAGCGGCTCTGGAAGGGGGCAGCCGACAGGGCGGTCGCTATGCCGAACAGAGCGATCAGGCCAAGGGCGCAGGGTAACAGCATGAATTGAAATTCGTTTCTTCTTCTGCTGACCATCAGTAGCATACTCCGTGAACGGGTACGGTTCAGGCTGTCATTCCGGTTCTTCAAGCGGACAGATTCGGATAATGACAGATGCGGGTGTCATAAATCGTTCGTCCCGGCCTGCCAAGAGGGGCCTTTGGCGCGTCGACTTGGCGAGAACTAGAGAATAGACTGAGTATACCGTGCAAGGCGACGGTTGTGGACAACTTCCGCGTGGGGATTCCGTTTGTCTTGCTCCGGACGACTGTGGCACTGAGAATCGGGCAGGACGAAGTACTTTTGGAGAGCGGCGTGGCGATCGGGTTGAATCAAGGCAGCGAGCGGATCGACGAGCTTCGCATCGGCGGTGAGGCGGCCGTGGCGGAGTTGTTTGCGCAATACCGTGCGAAACTGCAGCGCATGGTCGCGTTGCGTCTCGATGCACGGCTGCTGAGCAAGGTCGACTGCGACGACGTTCTTCAGGAAGCCTATGTGACGGCCGCTCGCCGCATCGACGAGTACCTCGATCGTCCCACGGTGCCGGTTTTCGTCTGGCTCCGGCAAGTGACGACACAGGTGCTCATCGACACCCACCGCCGCTACCTGAACACGCAGAAACGCGACGCTCGGCAGGAGGTGACGAGATTTCGCATGGCAGGGCAGCGAAGCAGTTCCATCTGCCTCGTCGACCACCTGGCCGACAGTCTGACGTCGCCGAGCCAATGTGCTGTTCGGCAAGAGCTACTGGCCGGCATGCGGGCGGCGTTGGAGCAACTCGGGGAGATGGATCGCGAAGTGCTTGTTCTCCGCCACTTGGAGGATCTCAGCAACAACGAGGTGGCCGAGGTTCTTGGAATCGACAAGTTCGCGGCCAGCAAACGCTACCTGCGAGCCTTGGCCCGCCTCCGCAAAGTGATGCCGGACGGGTAGGCATGATTGACTCGGTAGAAGATCGCGATCCCGTGGAGCAACTGGCGGACGAGTTTGCATCCCGTCTGCGCGAGGGGGAGACTCCGTCGATTGCGGAGTACAGCCGCCGTTACCCCCAGTATGCGGAGCAGATCGAGCAACTGTTCCCGGCGGTGGCCGTCATGGAACGGTATCGCTGCCAGGAGGAGTCGCAACGGCGGTCCGGCTTCCGCGCAGGGCATTCGGCGGTCCCCGAATTCCTCGGTGACTTTCGTATCGTGCGTGAAATCGGCCGAGGTGGGATGGGGATCGTTTACGAGGCGGAGCAGCAGTCGCTCGCCCGCCGCGTGGCTTTGAAAGTGCTGCCCAAGCACGCCCTTCTGCTGGAAAAGGATCGTCGGCGATTCGAACGGGAGGCTCAGACGGCCGCCAATCTTCACCACACGCATATCGTGCCGGTGTTTGGAACCGGTGTGCACGACGGTCTGCACTACTACGTCATGCCGCTGGTTCGGGGCAAGAGCCTCGACGAGATTATCGCCGAGCTGCAGCACCACACGAAATCGAGCAGCCCGGGACGCGAACACTGGGCTTTTGCCGCGAGGGTCGGCGTCCAGGCGGCCGAGGCCTTGGACTACGCCCATCGCCAGGGGACGCTTCACAGGGACGTGAAGCCGAGCAACCTGTTGATCAGCGAGCACGGTGAGGTGTCGGTGGCCGATTTCGGACTCGCCCGAGCGATCGATCCCGGCGACGTAAGCCACAGCGGCGAGGTTGTGGGAACGCCGCGTTTCGTGGCGCCAGAACAACTGCTGGGCAAACCGGAAGTTCGTAGCGACGTCTACTCTCTCGGCCTGACGCTGTACGAACTGGTTACGCTTCGCCCCGCCTTCGATCCATCCAGCGGCCGGTTACACGACGTGGTGGCCTGGCAGCGGCCCGAACCGGTCCGGCCGCGGAAGGTCAATCCGTCCATTCCGCGGGATTTGGAGACCGTCCTCCTCAAGTGCCTCGAATTCAAGCCGGAGCGAAGGTACAAGGACGCAGCCGCCCTCGGCGAGGACCTGCAACGGTTTCTCGACGGTCGGCCCATCCGCGCTCGGCATGTCACCTGGGCCGAACGTTCGGTCCGCTGGTGTCGGCGTAATCCGGCACTGGCGAGTCTGTCGGGAGTTGCCGCCCTGCTGCTGGTCGCCATCGTCCTGACGGCGTTGGCCGGCCATTTGCGGACCCGGAAAGCCTACGAGGAAACCACCGTCGCCCTTCACAAGGCGGAAGCCACGTCGCGCATCGCCCTGGAAGCGCTGGACGACATCTTCCTCCAGTTGTCGCCCGACCGGTTCTGGATCCAGTCGGGAATCGACGCACGCGGCGAGGCATGCGTGTGCCTGGGTCTCCGTTCCGGCGGGCCGCCGGCTTCCGGCGAACGGACGGCCATGCAACTCCACGCCTCCGAAGAGACGGCCGCTCTCATGAAGGGGCTGCTGGTCTGCTACGACCGCCTGGCTGAGCAAGGGGGCGACAATCACCAGGTGCAACTCCAATCGGCGACCGCCTGCCGCCGGATCGGCGACATTCGCCAATTGCTCGGCCAATTGGCCGAGGCGGAACGCGAGTATGGCCGTGCAATCGAGAAACTGACGGCCCTACAAGCGACTCAAGAAGGCGTTCCCCTGGTTGCCCTGGAACTGGCTCGGACCTTCAATGGGCTGGGCAACATTAAATCGATCAGACTCGATTCGGGTGCGGCCTACGCCGCGCACTGCAAGGCTCTGGCCGCCATTCAGAAAGCGGGGCGAGTGACCGACCTGCCGCCGGAGTGCCGGTACGAAACAGCTCGGACGCTCTATTTCCTCGCGAACAAGGCAACGGTCGAATTGCCGAATCGCCGCGGGGAAGAGACAGAAGGTCCCCTCGTCGACGGCAGGCCCTACAGCAGCCGGCAATGTCGCGAGGCCGCGACGAACATCCTCGAGGACCTGGTTCGCGAGAACCGGAACGTGCCCGACTACCAGTTCTTGCTGGCGCTGTGCCTGCGGCCGACCGGAACGGACGCTCTGAGCCGAACGGATGTGGTTCATCGGCGGCGAGCCGTGACGATTCTCGAGGAACTCAAACTGATTCATCCCGACGTCCTCGACTATCGCTACGAGTTGGCTGCCACGTATGCCTGGGTCGGCGTCGGTTTCTTCCCGTGGCAGCGCCCGGTCGCCGAACCGCATGCCGGGTCGAGCCTGGGGATGGCCTTGGCTGAATCGCGGTGGTTGATGGAACAGAATCCGTCCATTCCCCAGTACGCCTGTTCGACGGCGCTGATTCTGGCAAAGCTCGCGGAAATTCGAGCACGGGTCGGCGAGTATGAAAAGGCTGAGCCTCTCTTCCGTCAGGCCCTGGAGATCCAGGAAACGGCAATCGCCCATTTTTCGGAACTGCCGCGGCATCACCAGGTGCTGTGTGAATTCATGCGAACGAAGCTCGCTCAGACGATGCTGAAGCGATGTGGGGAAACATACAATTGCGAGCCCCTGGAAGAGGCGAAGGCCTCTCTCGAAACGTCTGTTGCACGGCTGACGCAACTGGCGGAGCACGACGAGATTGCCGACGATCGGCTCGCCGAAGCAGCCCTGCCGATGGCTTATGAGACGCTTCGCGACGTTGTTGCCAGACTCCAAAAAAGGGGTCAGGACTCTTTGATTTTGCGAAGTGATACCGAGGCTCGCAAAATCAAAGAGTCCTGACCCCTTTTTTCTCGCCGCGCAATTGGTGGGTGATGTCTTCGCCCGCCTTGCGCAACGCGGAGATGATCCGGCTGCGATGCTGGGCGGTGAACCGGACTTGGGGCAGGTAGACGCTGACGCTGGCGACGACCTGGTCCTCTCGCCAGACAGGAACCGCCAAACCCACGACGTGCTCCGCCGAGTCGCTGCGGGCCAGTTTCTGACGGCGGATCGCGGCCAGGGCCTTTTCCAACTCATCCGGGCTCTTGATCTCCGGCCAGACGGTTTCGTCCGGCAGCCCGGCCCGGTCGACGAATGCGGCTCGTTGATCCGTCGGCAGATAGGCGAGCAGGAGTCGGCCGGAGGCGGTTTCGTAGACGTTGCGCACCTGCCGGCTGCGAACCTGAAGGTCGCGATCGCTGGCGGCACATTCCAGGGTGACCCGGCGGGTGCCGCGAATCACGCCGATCAAGCTCGTTTCGTTCAGCTCTCTCGACAAGGCCTGTAGAACCGGCCTGGCGAGAACGGAGAGTTCGCGGTCGTGGGCCGCCAGGCCCTGCCAGGGCGAGGCGAGACTGCCGAGCCGATATCCACCCCGTGCGGGCAGTCGTTCAACATATCCGCGCTCGGCCAGCGTCTTGAGAATGTTGCTGCACGTAGCCCGGTGCAGATCCAGGACTTGCGCAATCTCTCCCAGCGGGAAGATTCGCTCGGGCTGACTTCCGAGCAGTTCGAGGATGTCGAGGGCACGGTGGATGACCTGAATCATGGGGCGACCTGGGAGTGAGATACCGGTCCGAAGGGCTAGTTTTCCGGCGATTCTTCTGGTCGGCTCGGGAGAGCCAACCTACGTTTGGTGTTTTCGAAAAAGTGTTGACGCCGAGTTCCGGGCGGGTATACTGACGTCACCATTATAAATCTCCAATTTTATATTGTAAAACATGGAAACGGTCCAGGCTCTCGATTATCTGGTTTTTGGGATCTACCTGGCCTTGATGGCCGGGGTGGGGATCTTCTTTGGCTGGTTCGTCAAGGACATGGCCGGCTACTTCAAAGGGGGCGGGGTGATCCCCTGGCCCGTGGCCGGGATCAGCAACTACATGTCGATGTTCAGCACCTTCGTGTTCGTGGCCTACGCGGGTATTGCCTACGAACACGGGCTGGTCGCCCTGACGGTCATCTGGTGCACGGTTCCGCCGTGTATCCTGGCTGCCGTGGTCTTCGCCCACTTGTGGCGGCGGGCGGAGCTGACCACGCCGGTCGAGTACCTGGAGGTTCGTTTCGGAAGGGGCGCCCGGCAGTTCTTCTCCTGGTCGGGCCTGGTGATGCGGGTGCTCGACAACGTGGTGCGGATGTACGCGATCGGCCTGTTTCTGGCGACGGTGATCCCCTGGAGTCTGGAGACGACGATTCTTGTTTCCGGCCTGATTATTACCTTCTACACGGTGATCGGCGGGTTGTGGGCCGTGACGGTGCTCGACACGATCCAGTTCGTCGTGTTGTTGTTGTCGAGCCTGATCCTGTTTCCGCTCTCCGTGAGTGCAGCGGGGGGGCTCTCGGGGGTAGCGGAAGTGGTGCCCGACCACTTGGGATTCTTTCACGGTCCGAAAGGAGCCCCGTTGTGGCTGCTTGCCTACTACGTGATGATTATGCTCAAGTACAATGCGAACTGGGCATTCATCCAGCGATTGTATTGCGTCCGCGACGAGCGAGCGGCCAGGAAGGTGGCGTGGTTGAGCGGGTTTCTGTTCCTGGTCACACCGGTTTTGTTCGTGATACCGCCGCTGGCGGCTCGCGTCGTGCTGCCCGACTTGCCGGATCATGAAATGGCGTATGTGGCGATCTCGGCGAAGCTGTTGCCGCCAGGCCTGATGGGGATGATGCTGGCGGCGATGTTCTCGGCGACGATGTCGTCGCTCAATTCGGAATACAACGTCATGGCGGGCGTGATCACCAACGACATTTACAGGCGGTTGCTGTTCCCGGACGCCGGTCCGAGCCATCTCCTGTGGGTAGGGCGCATTTTCACGGTGGTCATCGGCTTGGGGATCACCGTGGGGGCGATGTATGTCGGCGGCGTGGGAGGAGCGTTCGAAGCGAACAAGCTGTTCACGGGAATTCTCGCCATTCCTTTGGCCGTGCCGCTCTTGCTCGGCCTGCTCATGCGCCGGCCGACGTCGCTATCGCTGATTCTGAGTATCGTAGTGGGGTCGGGGCTGGCCTTGATCCTCAATTTCTGGCAGCCTATCCAGGCCTGGTTGACGAGCGGGCTGGGGCTGGCAAGCGATTCCGTGTTCGCCCGACTCGCCCCGCTCAGTTGGGAGTCCGCCACCCTGGTGACGGTCGCGGTGAGCGTGGCGGTTTTTGCGGCGACCGGCGTGCTGCAGCGGAGGACTCCAGCTAAACAGGCCGACGTCGACGGGTTCTTCGAGAAGCTTCGTACGCCGCTTCTGCCGGAGCAGATTCCCTCGATCAGCCCGGCCGTACGAAAGCGACTGGCACTGCTGTTCGGCGGATCGTTTGTCATCGTCGGCCTGCTGTACGTCGGCGTCAGCCTGGTCAGCATCTTCGAGTACAGTGGCATCGTGGGTACGATTGCCGGCGGCGCGTGTGTCGTGTGTGGTTGTGCCACGTGCCTGTTGACGCTGCGAAAAACACAAGAGGAAGAGAGGTCTGTATGAGTACGATCAAGGACAAGGTTTGCTTCATCACCGGCGCCGGCAGCGGAATCGGCCGGGCTGCGACCCTGAAGCTGTTGGCGGCAGGCGCCAAGGTGTTTGCCATGAGCAGGACGCAGGAGAGGCTCGACAGTCTTCGGGCGGAGGCGGCGTCGGACAATCTGGCGGTCGTCTGCGGGGACGTTTGCAGCGAGGCCGACGTGCAGGCCGCGTTTGCCGCCTGTCTCGAGCGATTCGGCACGGTCGATATCCTGCTCAACAACGCGGGGCTCGGCGTGCCCACGACCGACCTGGCCGAGGCGACGCTGGATAAGTTCGAGCAGATGTTCGACACGAACGTCAAGGGCGTGTTTCTCTGTACGCGGGAAGCGCTCAAGGTGATGCGTCCCAAGAAATCGGGGCACATCATGACGGTCATCTCGATGGGCGGTCAGCGGACGAACGCGGTGGCTCCGATCTATTGTGCTTCCAAGTTCGGCGCCCGAGGTTTCAGCGGCGGGCTTGCCGACCAGGTCCTGGCCGAAGGGATCAAGGTCACCGACTTGAACCCCGGCCCCGTCGACACGAACTACTGGGGCGACCGGCCCGTCGCCCGCGAGAAGTTCCTCAAGGCCGACGACGTGGCCGAGGTGATCCTGTTCGTATTCTCTCAGCCGGAACATGTGCTGATCCGCGAGATCAATTTCGACAATATCGCCTTTTTCAAGAAATGACCTCTGATGAGTGAGTGTGCCCAGATTGCCGGATCGGCCGAGCCGCCGATCGGCATTGCGGAGATGCGCGAGCGTTACCTGAAGTTGTTCACCGGGGCGGTGAACGACGTGCTTCGCTTCAAGTACAAGATGCACTCCAGTTCGCTTCCGGCCGGCTTTGCGCCGCTGCGCGACCAGATGAAGATCGCCGGCCGGGCCTTCACCGTCAAGGGCGGGCCGGACATTACCACCGACGGCGAGTTTGAGATGCGGGCCCAGATGCTGGAAGCCCTGTACGAGGATTCGGTGGTCGTGTGGGACTGCACGGGCGACCGCGTGACCGCCCAGTGGGGCGAGGTGATGACCATGGCCGCGATCAAGGCCGGCTGCCGCGGAGCGATTGTCAACGGGATCCGCGACACCGACGCCATACTCGCCCAGGGATTCCCGGTGTTTCGTCAGTATAGTTGCAGCACGGGCATGCTGGGCCGGTTCCGCATGTACCACTACCAGAAGCCGATCCTTATGGGCGAGGTGGTCGTGGAACCGGGCGATTGGATCTTCGGCGATATCGACGGCATTGTGGCCGTGCCCGCGGCCGTCGCCTACGACGTGCTGCTGGCCGCCGAGCAGGTCGTCAACAAGGAAGTCACTATCAAGGACTGGGTGCGGAACGGGGTGAAGCCGACGGAGGTCGTGGCAAGGGGGGGGTATTTCTAGAGTTGTCAGGGTTCAGGGTTCGGGGTTCAGGGGTCAGGAAGTTGGAGTTCAGGCTTCAGCCTGTAAGAAGCAATCACCAGCCGTTACGCTGAAAGCGTTACATTCCATAGCCCGGCGTTGCGCAGCGCACGCTGGGGAACATGGCGCACATCCCAATGTACCCCAAAGGGGTTCGACAAATGTATCCAAACCCCTTCGTACCGTCGATGGATGTCAATTCCGTTTTCCAACATGTCCGCACGCGTGGCCGTGATCTTGTCAAACCCCGTTGGGGTATGGGGCGGATATTCCCGTTCATTCCCAGCGTGCGCTGCGCGACGCCGGGCTTTGGAAGTCAACGCCTTCGGCGTAGATGCCGTTCGATACCGCGAGATTCCATGTGAGACAACCGACACGACCATGAGCATCTATCTGAGCAACGAAGACCGCAAGGCCGTTCTTGCTGCGAAAGAAAGGGGCGATCTGTTCGTCAATCGCTTCTGGACGGCATTGATGTCGCGGACCCAACGCCGAGCCGCGTCGCCGGGGCTCTATGACACGGGCGAAGACGCCGAGTGGTGGTACCCGGCCGCCGAGTATCTTTCCGATGCGGCCATGGCCTATGCGCTGCAGCCTTCCGAGGTTCTGGCCGCATGGTTGCGCGACGTGACCTTGTCGATCGCCCGGCGCCCCGAATCGGACTGGGTGGGCCCCTGGTATCGCGATCACGACACGCAACCCGCCATTGGGCACCTGGAGACGGCCCATCTGTGCTGGGGACTGGCCGCGGCGATCGATCTGGCAGGCGACGTCCTTACAGACGGCGAACGTGAAGAGACTCTCCAAGCGCTGGCCGACAAGGGGCTGGTTCTCTGCCGGCGCTGGCTCCAACGCAACTCGCACCTGGCCAATTGGCGATCGGTGCTGGTTGCCGGGTTGGCCGCGGCGGCGGCCGTGACCGGCGATCGGGAATCGCTCGAATATGCGACCGAGGAGACCCTGATCGGCGCCCAGGCCTACCAGCCGGACGGGAGCTATGCCGAGTCGCTCCAGTACTCGAACTACCTGGCATTTGCCCTGATGACGTCGTATGAGTCGATCACCGGCGCGGCGCCGGAGTTGAAACCGGCCGGCCCGGATGTTCAAGCGAAGTTAATGCCTTGGTACGCCCAGAGCATGTTGTACGCCCGTCCGCTGGCTGGTTGGGATGCGTCGCCCCGTGCGCGGGCGGTGAATTTTAACGACTGCGGCGCGAGCTTCCGCCCATCGGGCGACGTGCTGCTGCAGGTGGCGGTTCGCTGTCGCGAGTCGATGCCCACCGAGGCCGGGCTTGCCCGCTGGCTCTTCGACAAGTTCTACGCTCCGGTTCCGGCTCAGAAGCCGCACAACGTGGCCACCTTCGGCCTCCGCAACGACTGGGGGTTCCTGACTCTGCGTTTCCTCACCCAGGCGGCATCGCCGCTTTCGCCCGCAGAAGCCGATCTGCCGCTCGTGAAGCGGTTCTCGAACGGGAACATCTTCGTTCGCGACCGCTGGGAAGGAAAGACCGTGCTGGCCGTTCAGGGCGGCAGTGAACCGCTCTACGGGCCGGGACATTTGCACGGCGACTTGAACAGCTTCATCCTTGCACACAACGATCAGCGTCTGCTCGCCGATTCGGGGCACAACTGCTACCGAAACCTCATCCACGGGCTGGAGAGTGCCAGCCAGACGCACAACACGTGCACGTTTCTGCTCGACCAGGACGCGCTCGGCCTCCAGGAGGATCTGGCGAAGTCGACGTTGCTGGAGCAGCCCAACGTCGCATCACGCCGCACAATCACCAAGGGGCAGGTCAGCGATCCGGTCGCGCCGCGAGGACGGTTGGTTCTCTTGGATCGTATAGGGGAAGTGACGGCGGTTGCGTCGGAGGCGGCGGCCCTGTACGGTGGGCCGATCGAGGAGTTCACGCGTGTATGGCTTCAGGCCGGACCGAACGCACTGTTCGTAGTCGACCGAATTCGAGCCTCGCAGCCCGTGCGAACGATTTGGAACTGGCTCATGAACAACCGGGACGGGCAGTCGGAGTTCGACGTCCGCGACGCTCGAACGATCACCATGCGCCGGGGCCTGGCCGGCCTGACCCTGGCCCACGGTTCAGACGGGCGACTGAGCGGGCCGGTTTACGCTTTCATGCACGACGCCTACCACCCGGAACCGAACCGGCAAGGAGAGGGCCGGTCCGGGAGCGGGATGATCTATCGCTGGATCGAGCCGGAACCGCGCCGCACGCGAGTCGTGGTCCACGCCGTGGCCGTCGACGACTTCGGGTTGATTGATCGGTGGACGGCGGATCGAGAGAATGGAACCTACCGCCTCGCCTGCCACAATCAGTGCTGGAGTTTGACGTTCTCGAAGGAGAACACGCTCGATCTGGCCTTGCACGACGAGTTTGCCGGCTCGTCGTGGCGATTGTTCGAGGACTCAGGTGAATTCCGATTCGTTAAGGACAATTAGGAATCCTGCCTATGACTGCCCCCATGTTTGATCTGGCCACTCCGGGATACGAGCGAGTGCAGGCGACTGCCCTGCGATTTGTCGAGGCGATGCGGCTCGGCGATCGCCTGTGGCAGTATCGCAAGGAGTCCGGGGGTGCCGAGAGCTTCTACGGTTCTTACCACGGGCTGCACATCCTCGATATGTTCGGAGCCCTCGATGCCCTGTCCGACGCTGATCGCGACGCCTGGGCCGACTACATCTCGAAGGATCAATCCGAAGACGGCGCGTTCCGGGCGGGCGCCCGGCAGGGCGCCGTCGGAACCGGTGTCGATTCAATGGAGCCTGACTGGCACTACACGCGGGGGCACCTGTGGGCGCTTCGCATTCTCGATCGGCCCCCGCGATATCCGTTGCGATTCCTGGAACCGCTGCTCGACGCGGGGGCCCTGCGCCGCTGGGTCAAGAAGTACGATTGGGGCAACTCCTGGGCGGCCGCCAACCAGGTCCTGGCCTGTGCCACCGCCCTGATGGCCGCCCGCGACTGGTTCGACGTTGCCGACGTCGATTCGATCATGGAGGAGGGGATGTTCCCCGCCTTGGAGGAACTGATCGACGAGGGCACGGGCTTCTGGGGCACCCAGTTCGGGGCCGACTTGCCGAACGGCCTATTCGGAACGATTCATGTCACGCCGATCTACTTCGCCCAGGGCTGGCCGCTGCGGGCATTGGAACGCAATCTCGATTCCACGCTGGCCTGCCAGTTGGACGATGGTTCGTTCTGGCCGGGCGGTTCCGACTGCCCCGACTTCGACGGCGCCTACATGATGGCGAACCTCGGCGAGTTGACGGACTATCGCCGCGAAGACCTTCATCAGGCGGCCCGGCGCTACCTGGAACATGCCTTGATGCACGAGTCGGCCGATGGTTGCGGCTGGCTTTTGCACCGCCGCGACAGCGGACCGGAACAGTGGAAATCACGCCCGCACTGGATCTGGAAGCCCGGCGAGTCGGCGGTGACCGCAGAATATCGTGATGAAGATCCGGGCCGAACCCACATCATGCTCGGCTCGTGGTTCTATCCGTTGTCGATCGCCCTGATCGCACATCTCTTGCGCGACACGGGCTACGAGGGCCCCTACCGGCTCAATCCGATGTCGCTGCACGAGTGCAATGTTTTTTCATGGGATTACGAATGACTGCAGAAACCGACGTAAAGGTGTTATTGGGGATCGACCACCCGGCCATAGCCGCCGAGGACGTTGATGCCTTGTCCGAGTGGTACGTGGAAACGCTCGGCTACGAGAAGGTGTTCCGGCACGATAAGCCCGTCTGGCTGCTCCGCGCCGCGGACGGCACGCTGCTAGAGGTCATGCCGCGCGACGACACGCCCCGCCCTGAGCGGACGACCTGGACGCCCGGCTGGTCGCATATTGCCATCCGCGTGAGCAACTTCGAGCAGGCCCAGGCCCATTTGGATCAGAAGGGCGTGCAGTGGACGGGGGCCGAGATGAACGCCATCGGCGGCGGCCGGGTGCGGAACTTCGTCGATCCGGAAGGGAATATGCTGCAGATTCTCGAACGACCTACCACGTAAAAGGAGGCCCTGAACATGAGGACGTCACCGATACGAACGATCCTGGCGATGAGCTTGTGCCTAGGCGTCGCTGCATCTTGTTTGACGAGCCGTGTTTTTGCGGAACCGTCCGTGCCGCCGGGACATTTCGACGTCCGCAATTTCGGAGCGGCGGGCGACGGGGTGACGCTCGACACGAAAGCTATCCAGAAAGCCATCGACACCTGTGCCGAGGCGGGTGGCGGAAAGGTCTGTCTCCAGGGCGGCACGTTTCTGTCGGGCACCCTAAGGCTAAAGAGCAACGTCACGCTCCACGTTGAGGCCGGCGCGACCCTGCTCGGCAGCACCAACATCGAAGACTACCCCGATATCACGCCCGAGATCATCTACCTCTACCGGGCCCGCTTCACCAAGTACCTGATCTACGCGGAGCATGCGGAGAACATCGGCCTATCCGGCCGGGGCGTGATCAGCGGCCAGGGGACACATTTTCCCGCCCAGCCTGGGGACGACAAGGGGCGGCCGTACATTCTGCGGTTCAGTGAGTGCAGCAACGTGCGGGTCGAGAACCTTACCTTTCTGGACTCGGCCCGTTGGCTGTCGCACTATCTCGCTTGCGACAACGTGACGATCAGCGGGATCACGATTCGCGCCAAGATCCGGGAGAACCGAGACGGGATCGACGTGGACAGTTGCCAGGACGTGCGGATCTCCGATTGCCGGATCGACACGGGCGACGACGTCATCGTGCTCAAGGCCACGACGGATCGCCCCTGCCGCCGCGTGACGATCACCAACTGCGTTCTCAGCAGCATGGCGAGCGCCGTCAAGATGGGAACCGAATCGAACGGCGGCTTCGAGGATATCGCCGTCACCAACTGCGTGATCCACGACACGGGCTACAGCGGGATTGCCGTCGAGATGGTCGACGGCGGCGAGTTGAATCGCGTGACGATTTCGAACATCACCATGCGAGACGTCAAAGCACCGATCTTCATACGCCTGGGCAACCGGGCTCGGCCCATTCCCGAACTGCCGCCACCCGGTATGGGGTCGCTGCGCAATGTGATCATCAGCGACGTTCAGGCGACGGGAGCCGACACGATGGGGTGCTCGATCACGGGTATTCCCGGCTTCCCCGTCGAGAATGTCACGCTCGACAACATACGCATCGAGTCCACGGGGGGCGGCACGCTCGAGGATGCACAACGGGAAATTCCCGAGAAGATTGAAGCGTATCCTTCGGGCAAGATGTTCGGCACGCTGCCGGCCTACGGTTTCTTCTGCCGCCACGCCACGAATCTCAGGTTGCACAACATCGACCTGTCGTTCGAGGAGGAAGATCAGAGGCCGGCAATTATTTGCGACGACGTCCAGGATCTGGACATCTTCGGCCTGAGAACAGAAGTCGTGCCGGCGGCCGCAAGCGTCCTCCGTTTCCGCAACGTGCAGGGCGCGCTGATTCACGGTTACCGATCTGCGTTGGATCCCAAGGACTTTCTGAAACTCGAAGGCGACACCTGCCGCGACATCGAAGTGAGAGATCGTTAGCCAGGCAGGGCCCGGGCGCCGCGCGGCCCTGAGCATTCAATTGATGTTCTTTTTCAGATGCCCGTGCGGCACCCGGGGACCGCATGACATCAGAACCGCAACAGGGAGACCACACGATGAAACGCAATCAAGCTTGGCAATCCTTCCTTCTGACCGTCGGCTGCGCGATCGGCCTGCTCGGTTTGAACGGTCACTGCAGTGCCGTGGAGCCCGGTGCGGGCTACACCCTGCTCGGCAAGATCAAGCCCCGCCACGCCCGGGATATTGAATCCTCGAACTGGGCGGTCGGCGCCGAAACGATGGGCCGCGACTACACCCTCTACGCCAACTGGCGCAACTACCTCGGTCCCCTCGGGGCCAAGCGCGCCCGCATCCAGTCCGGCTGGGCCAAGACCGAGAGCGAGAAGGGCAAATACGACTGGGCCTGGCTCGATGCCATCATTCCCGATATGGCTGCCCAGGGCGTGGAACCATGGGTCTGCATTTGCTACGGCAATCCGATTTATGAAGGCGGGGGCGGCACGGGCCTGTCCGGCGGACTTCCCACGTCTCCTGAAGCCCTGGCCGCATGGGATACCTACGTCGGCGTCCTGGTCGATCGCTACAAGCAACATGTCAAACTGTGGGAGATCTGGAACGAACCTACAGCCCGAAACAACGGCTCGCAGCTCTACGCCGAGTTTGCCGCCCGCACCGCCCAGGTCGTTCGCGACCACCAGCCTGAAGCTCGTTTCATGTATGCCGCCGGCGGCTCCTTCGACAACAAGTTCGTCGGGGAAATGTTGGCTTGGCTCCGCGACAACGACAAGCTGTCTCTCTGTAACCAGATCGTCTACCATCCCTACTCGTACAACCCCGACGACAGCTATGAGAAGGTTGCCGAGTTGCGGGAGATCGTCGCCTCGTTTTCCCCGAATATCATCATCCGTCAGAATGAGAACGGCGTACCTTCTCGCGGCGGCTCCTTCGGCGCCCTGTCGAAGTACGACTGGACCGAACTGCGGCAGGCCAAGTGGGCCACCCGGCGTCTGCTGGGTGATCTGGGACGCGACATCCCTTCGTCCTACTTCTCTATCTGCGACATGGCCTACCTCGTCCCCAAGGGGCAACGCCGCGATTCCGATTGGCGCCAGGACCGCAGCGAACTCGAGATCCTCATCAACTCCAAAGGCCTTCTCGAGATCTTCCCCGACCGCACGATCCATCACGCCAAGCAGTCGTACCATGCCGTGCAACATATCACGGCGGTGTTCGACAACACGGTTCAGCGGGTCAAGGATTTCGAGGCCACGCTCAACGGCGGCTCGGAAGACTCCAAGTACTCGATCTTCGGCTACCGTTCGACGAAGGGCGGGCAACTCATCACGTTGTGGCGCAGCAGCAATCGGCCCGGTGAACGCCCTGAATTCGAGGGTCTTGAATTGACCGTAGCGAAAGGCTCGTTCGAGGACCCGATTTGGATCGACCTGGTTTCCGGAGAAGTCTACGATATCGACGACGCAACCTGGAAGTCGCAAGGTGAAGGCTGCGTGTTTCAACGCCTGCCGGTCTACGACGCCGTTGTCGTCCTTGCCGAACGCTCGGCCATTGGCGACCTGCTGCCGAGCGATTGATGGCTTGGCACTGACGACACCTGGAACCGCCACAATGAGGAGATCGTGAAATGACGACCTTTGGACGAACGCCCTCGAGACTGCACCTTGTTTCGCGGCAAACAACGGTCATTGTGGCTGCGATTCTGCTGTTTTCGTGCCCGGCGGAAGGGCAAGACTGCGAGCGTGCATCTGCATCGCCCGGCGAAGGTTACACCTGGATCGGCACGATCCAGCCGCGGCATGCGCGCGAGATCAAGGCGTCAAACTGGTCGGTCGGTGCGGAGACGATGGACCGGGACTACACGGTCTACGCGAACTGGAAACAGTATCTGGGACCCTTGGGTGTCAAGAAAGCTCGGATTCAGTCGGGCTGGGCCAAAACGGAGAAGGAGCCGGGCAAGTACGACTTTGCCTGGTTCGATGAGATTGTCGACGACATGGTCAGCCAGGGCGTCGAGCCCTGGATCTGCCTCTGTTACGACAACCCGCTCTACCCCCACTATCCCAAGACCGAGCAGCTTGACTCTCCCGAAGCTCAAACGGATGCCAAAGCCTGGGAGCGTTACGTCGCGGCCGTGGTGAACCGCTACAAAGCTCATGTGGACGAATGGGAGGTCTGGAACGAGGCCGAGCTTTCACTGAAAGTACCCAACTACGTGGAGGTCTACGCAGACCTGTTGGTTCGCACCGCCACCGTGGTTCGTCGCGAACAGCCCCAAGGCCAGGTAATCGGTTTCGCCTCCTCGGGAACCGGCTCGCGAGAAGACTGGGTCAAACTGGTTTTGGAAGGCGTCAAGCAGCGCGGGGCGATCGACCTGATCGACCAGGTGAGCTATCATCCCTATTCCTACAACCCCGACAGTGCCTATCGCAACGTGGGGAAGCTGCGTGCGCGCGTCGGGGCTTTTTCCGACAAGCTCACGATCCGGCAGGGCGAGAACGGAGCCCCGTCCCGCGGCGGCTCTTACGGCGCCATTGCCAAGTACGACTGGAACGAAGAGCGGCAGGCGAAATGGGCGCTGCGCCGTTTGCTGGGCGACCTGGGACGCGACATCCCATCGTCCTACTTCTCCATCTGCGATATGCGGTATCCGAGCCGGACGAACACGAAGGGACTCCTGGCGATCAACGACGACAAGACCGTGCATCATGTCAAGACGGCTTACAGCGCCATTCAGAATCTCACCGCCCTGTTCGACGACTCACTGGGCCGGATCACCGATCTGGATGCTCGATTGGAGGGCGATCTCACAGCGGACCAGTGCGCCATCTTTGGCTATCGTGCCGCTGACGGCCTTCCCCTGGTCGCTCTGTGGCGCAGCACGAGTAACCCGGGTGCTCACCCGGATATCGCGCAGGTGCGTCTTTCCGTGAAGGCCGTGCAGTTCAACGATCCGGTTTGGGCCGATCTGTTGACCGGCCGAGTGTACGAGATGAAGGCAGGCCTGTTCGAGACGACTGCGGAGGGCACCGTATTCAAGAACCTGCCCGTCTACGATTCACCGATTGTTGTTGCCGAGCGAAACTGGATGACTCCGCATATTCGTCCCCTGGAAGCCGGCCGAAATGAAGCGCCCGGGTTGACTCTCACTGGAAGCGTTGCGATCGCTAATACCGCAGGTTATGCCAGCGCCGGTTTGGCCGCGGCCGACCTGGCATCCGACCTGGAAAAGGTCCTCGGGAAACCTGCCAGGACGGTCCCTGCCGATCAGGCACAGATTGTCATCTCCCTGGACGAAAGCATCCACGAACCGGAAGGTTTTCGCATCGAGACGGACGCCGAGAAAGTGAGGATTTGCGGCGCGGACGAACTGGGCGTCATCTATGGGATCTATCGTTTCTCTCACCAATACCTGGGCGTGGATCCGTATTGGTACTTCAAGGACTTGCTGCCCGAACCGCGTGAAGCGGTGGTGGTCCCATGCGGCGTGGTTCGCTCAAAGAAGCCGACGTTCCACTACCGCGGTTGGTTCGTCAACGACGAAGACCTGTTGACCGAGTGGAAGAACGGCGGCGGAACGCGGTTCATCGATTATCCCTTCTATCACCAGGTTACCCACCTCGACGTGATCGATCGGGTGTTCGAGGCCCTGCTGCGAGCGGGCGGCAACCTGGTCATTCCCGCCTCGTTCGTCGACGTGATGAACGAGCCCGAGGCACGATTGGTTCAGCGGGCGGCCCAGCGAGGGCTTTACGTGACGCAGCACCACATCGAGCCGCTGGGAGTCAGCCACTACGGCTTTGAGAACTACTGGAAAGCGAAGGGGAAGGAATACGCCTTTGCCTACGGTTCCCAACCCGACCAGGTGAGAGAAGTCTGGCGGGCCTTTGCCCAGAAGTGGTATGACCTGATCGGCGACAAGGTCGTCTGGCAATTGGGTCTCCGCGGCAAGGGCGATCGGGCCATCTGGCTCAGCGACAAGTCGGTCGACCAGGCTCAGGCGGGCAGGATGATCTCGCGGGCGATTGACGAACAGTGGGAAATCGTGCAGTCGGTCGACCCGCGTCCGATGCCTCCTGCGACCACGACGTTGTGGCATGAGGGTTCCCAGTTGATGAGCCAGGGGGCGCTGCGTTTTCCCGACGGGATCACGATCGTCTTCGCCGACGAAGGTCCCTCACAGACGATGCAGGAAGACTTCGACACGACGCCGCGCAGCGCCGATCGTCGTTACGGCGTCTACTACCACATCGGTTTCTGGAGCACCGGGCCTCATCTCTTGCAGGGATCGAAGCCTTGCCGGATTCGCACTGAATTCGACACGATCATCGCCAAGGGCGATACCAAGTACGCCATCATCAACGTGTGCAATGTCCGTGAGCACGTTCTCGGCATCCAGGCGGCCACCGAGATCATGAACGATCGTGGGTCGTGGTCGGAACCGGAATTCTGGAACCGCTTCGCGCCGCCGGTTCTGCACGGCGACTATGAGGAGTTGCTGGCGAATCTGGTTCCGATCGACGACAAACGGATGATGCAGGACGGTGCCTTGTTCGCATCCGCAAGACGGATGCTGGCTTCGTACGCCAAGGGGAACAGGAAATCCGGCATTCTCTCGGCCGATACGATCCCCGAACGGAAACGACAACTGGCCGAGTCGATCGAGCGTCTGGACTCGCTGGCCGCACGCTATCCGGCCGGCAAGCTGACGCCGGCCCAGCGTGCATTTCACGACGTTCACTTGCTCACGCAGACCCGAATGTGGCGGGAAGTCTATGCGTTCTATCTTGCCGTGATCGAGGCAGAGGACGATCCTGCAAGGCTGAAAGATGCAGAAGCGGCCCTGGAGCGGCTGCTCGAAGTGCGCAAGGCGGCCGCGGAAGGGAAATGGGAGAACTGGTATCGCGGCGATAAGAAGGTCAACGTGCTGGAACTGTTGGAGAAGACCCGGACGGCAAGGGAGAAACTGGGCGGGTGACTGGTAGATTTTTTTCGTCCGCCTGCCTCACTCCGGCACCTCGCCCGCGGCTCGGCCGCGGTGTCGTTTGCGGTACGCGCTAGGCGTCTGGCCGACCTGGCGGTTGAAGGCTTTGGCAAGCGTTTCGGGACTGGAGAAACCGACCAGCTTTGCGAGTTGCTTCAGCGGCATATCCGTTTCTTCCAGGAGGCTTCGGACTCGTTCGACCCGGCAGCGAGTGATTTCTTCGAGGACGGTCCGGCCGAGGATCTGCTGGAAACGGCGTTCCAGCGACCGGCGCGAGACAGGCAGAAGGGCCGCCACGTCGGCCACGTTCATCGACACGTCGTCGCGGCTCCATATGATCCGCAGGGCTTCGGCGACGATCCGATCGTGGACGTTCTTCTGAAAGGGCGCTGTCGACGGCTCGGCGGCGTCGTGGCCGAGGGGGGCGCAGACCTGTGCGAGGATCTCCAGGGCCAGAGCGGACAACGACAACGGGTTGTCGACGGTGTCTGCGGTCATTGCACTATGGAAGTGGCGGAAGGCGACCTCCAGGGCGTTGAGGTCTTGCGGAGCCACGACCGGCCGTTCCGGCGACATGAATCCGTGCTTGACGGCGTTTTCCATGAACTCGCCGCCCAGCCCGACCCAGTAGGAAGTCCATCCGGTGTCGGGGCACGGGCGATAACGGTGCCAGACTCCGGGGAAAAGCAGCACAACCTCCCCGGCATGAAGGTCGCAGAGCTCCGTACCGTCGGACTGGAACACGCCCGCCCCGGCCGTCAGCAGGATGACTTGATACTCCGGCAGAACGCGACCCCGGTTCCAGGTGAATTCATAAAGATGGGGATGACCCTGGGGCGGATGGGTACCGTGGGGCTGAATCTCGATGTGCCCCCCGCCTGTCACAAATAGACCCCAACTCCTGGTGCGGGGACTTATCGGCAGATAGCGAAAGGCGTCGCGAATCATGGCGTCCATGCTACCACGACACCGCCGATGGGAGTAGTGCGAGGCGATCGCGCCCCACGGATGACGCAAAACCACAGGAACTTGTCGCAAAACTCGGATGCCTCTCACTGGCGTTCCCTGACCGCACTCGCGAGAATAAGAGTGGCCCTGGATGTCCGCTTTGAAGGGGATGCGGCATGAGTACCCGGACTTCGCCGCCGCATTGGCGCGACATCGCCGACTGCTGCAGGAATGGGTTGCCCGGACTAGCGACCATTTCAAGGCCCCTTGGATGGAGTGACGCCTCATGATGAACATGTGCCTTCTGGATTGGGCCGTCTGCCTTGCCTACCTGGTCTTCATCATTGCGCTGGCTCTGGGGAGCATGCGAGGCCAGCGCGACAAGGAAGATTTCTTCGTGGGCGGCCGCCGCATGAACTGGTTCGCCGTGGGCGTCTCCATGTTCGCTACGAGTTTCAGTTCGATCTCTTTCCTGGGCCTTCCTCAGCGAGGCGCCTACCAGGACTTCAGTTTCTATCTCACGATCCTGCTGATTCCCCTGTTGATCACTCCCATTCTGTGGGTGTTTTTTATCCCTCTGTACTCGCGTCTGCGTGTGAACAGCGGATATTCCTACCTCCGCCTCCGTTTCAATTCGACGATCCAGAAACTCGGATCGCTGCTCTACTGCGGCTATGCCCTCGGCTGGATGGGCGCCATGCTGTATGCGATGACGCTGACGCTCAAGAGCATTATGGATCTGAACGACGCGCAGTACGTGGTTGTCCTGGTCGGCCTGGGGACCTTCACGACCGTTTGTGCCGCGCTTGGCGGCCTGCGCGCGGTGGTATGGACGGACGTTCTCCAGGCGACTACGCTCAGCGCGGCCATCGGCGTCATTCTGGTGCTGGCCGTCGGCGGCATTGACGGGGGCTGGACCGGACTCTGGCAAATCGGCAAAGACGGCGGTCGCTGGACGATGTTTCATCTCCAACCGGATCTGCTGGCCAAGCAGAACTTCACGGATGTGAATACCGTTTACACGGCGTTTGCCTTTGCCTTGTTCATGTACCTGCCGGGCTACGCGGTCGCGCAGAACATGATCCAACGTTACGTCTGCACCGGCGGGCTCCGCGAAGCTCGCGGTGTCATTGTCCTGAGCAGCCTGATCAATGCCGCTCTGGGGTTCGTGTTCCTGCTGGTTGGAGTCGCCCTGTTCGCGTTCTACATGCAGCCGGGGGGGCTGGGAATGCCGACCCTTGAACGCGAGGACCAGATCCTGCCGCATTTCGTCGCGACGTACGCACCGGGAGTCGGACTCGTCGGCCTGATGCTTGCCGGACTGTTTGCGGCCGCCATGAGTACGATCGCCAGCGGCATCAACGGCGTGGCCTCGGTGATCGCCTACGATTGGGCCGGACGCAAAGAGCTCTCCCTCAACGCCAGCCGCCGCTTGACCGTCGTCCTCGGGGCACTCGTGATCATCGCCGCGCTGTTGGCGCCTGCCTTCGGGAGCAACGTCATCAACATAATCAGCACCGTGGCCGGAACCATGCTCGGCGGTCTGCTGGCCATCTTCCTGCTGGGAATGTTCGTACCTCGGGCAAACTCCGCGGGAGTGATCGTCGGACTGCTGGCCGGAGCCGCATCATGGACGCTTGTGCTCGTCGCCAAACAGCTTCCCGGGAATCCGGCCGGCCTGCCCGCGGCGGTCGCACTTGCTTTGGACTTTGCCGCGGAGGTTCCAACCTGGTGGTATGGGGCGTTCACGATCTTCCCGACTTTGATCGTGGGGGCCGTGGCCAGCTTGTGTTTTGCTCCGCCGCAGCCAGAGGCTCTGGACGGTGCCGTTTGGGGGCGAGACACGAAGCAGACGGTGAGACGATAGGAGGTCGGCTGTCCTCGCTTACGCGTCGGGTTAGTATTTGTATTCCAATGGAAGAGAGGGAGTTATGAGCAGCGTCCGAATCGCTCGTCGCAAACCACTAACCGCCCGCGTCGGCGTGTTCGGCGTCGGTTTTCACGCCTACTGGCCCCAGTTTGAAGGGCTGCTGGAAGAGCTACTCGCGAAGCAGGCCGTTCTGGTCGAAAAGCTCGGGGGATTCGGGGTGGAGGTCGTCGACTTCGGCATGGTCGACGACGCGGAATCGGCGTACGCTCTTCTGCCCAAGCTGAAGGGGGCCGATCTGGACCTCGTCTTTTGCGATATGGTGACCTATGCGACCTCGGCCACCTTCGGCGTCATCGCGCGAGGGCTCGACCTGCCCATCGTGCTCGTCGCCTTGCAGCCGCTGCCGGGGCTGGACTACTCGCGGGCGTCGACGTACATGCAGCTTGCCAACGACGACCTTTGCTCGGTGCCGGAGTTCACGGGCGTGGCCATTCGCATGGGCCGCAAGGCGCCGCCGGTCGTTTTGGGCATGCTGCACGACGACCCGATTGCCGACGCGGAACTGCGGGAGTGGTGCGGCATCGCCAAGGTGCTCCACGACTTGCAGCGGGCAAGGATTGGGCATTTCGGGCATCCGATCGAGCACATGCTCGACATGCAGACCGACCAGGCCGCGTTGACGGCGGCGTTCGGCTGCCACGTGGTCCAGACGGAAGCCGACGATCTGCTGCGGCTCGAACGGACCGTGGTGGACGCGGAAATCGAGGCGAAGAAAGCAGAGATTCTCAATCTGTTCGACACGCCCGATCCGGTCTCAGACCCGATCACGACCAAGCTGACCGGCGCGGACTTGCAGACGGCAGCAAGGGTGGCTGTGACCTTGGACAAATATGTCGACGAGAAGCGGCTCGACGGACTGGCCTACTACTATGCGGGCGAAGAGGGGAGCAGCTTGCGGCAGATCGTGACCAACCTGATCGTGGGCAACTCGTTGCTGACTGCGGCCGGGTTTCCCATGTGCGGCGAATCGGACCTGAAAACCTGCATCGCCATGATGATCATGGACCGTCTGGAAATCGGCGGCAGCTTTGCGGAGTTCCACCCGATCGACTTCCGCGAGGGATTCGTGCTCGTGGGTCACGACGGCCCCCATCATATCAACATCGCCGAAGGCCGGCCTGTGTTGCGGAGCCTGATGAAGTATCACGGCAAGCCCGGCAGCGGTGCGAGCGTGGAGTTCAAGATCAAGGAGGGCCCGATCACGATGATGAGCGTCAACGTGACGTACGAAGGCAGATTCAAGTTCATCATTGCCGAAGGCCAGAGCGTCCACGGCCCCATCCCGCCGACGGGCAATACGAACACCCGCGGCTTCTTCGAACCCGACGTGCGAACCTTCCTGAAGCGCTGGGTGGGCGAAGGCCCGACGCACCACTTCGCCTTGGGTGTGGGGCATCACGCCGGAACCTTGGAGAAGATCGCGGAGATGCTCGAGATCGAGGCGGTGGTGACAACGCCGCGACACGGAGGCTGATGCGCGGCGATCCGGAACAACGGAACCACGGATAACACGGATGGGCACGGATGACATTGATCTACACTGCAGAAACAGCAGCAGAAGCACGAACATTATCGAAGCTGGGACTTCTCGTTCTGCATCCGTGGTGATCTGTGTTATCCGTGGTCCGTTCTCGATGCTATTCCTTGCCCGATCCTTGATCGGAAAGCGGCACGCATTCCAGGACGATCAACTCGAACGGTGCCAGACGTAGGTTGACGGACTGCCGCGAGTCAACCGCGACCTCGGGTTGTGTCCCCTTTTGCCAGCGGGGCACGATTCGATACTGCCCTGTGTCTTCCGCCGGCAATTCGAGCATGGTCTTGAGATCGACGGCGATGTCCTGCGGCTTGTCGACGGGATTCCGCAAGGCGAGAATTCCCTTCCTGGGAGCCCACGAGCCGTAGCCGTAGATTTCTCCCTTGGCGGGGTCGCCGCCGATCCAATGCGAGTCGACCAGCACGTCGGTGTTTTCTCGCACCCAGGCGATCGCCTCGGCCGCGGCGTCCCAGGCTTCGGGCGGCATCATGCCGGGGGTTACGAAATACTCCTGCACCTGCGTGCCGGAGGCGGCGGCGATGCGGATGTCGTCGATCAGGTCGTCGAGATCTTGCGATAGCTCAGCGGCCAGCCCGAGTTCAGCGTACATGACGCCCTGCGATTTGATCGAGTTGACCGGATAGAGCGGCGCCTTGCAGATGCGGATGTGGTAGGACGCGTTGTCGCGGAACGTCAGCCACTGCTGGCGGCGGGTGCCCGAGCCGTGATAGCTGAGATCGGCATCGCCGCGCCAAATCGAATCGCTGAAGAACAGCCAATAGGGCGAGGGCCACGTTCCCACGGTCGTGTTGAAGAACAGGTCCGGTTGCTTCGCCCGCAGTTCTGCGATCAGATCGAGCATGGCTTCGATGTCGGGACCGAACTCCTCGCCCGGGCCGGCGGCCGAAGCCCCCTTGCCGATCCCGTCGAACTTGAAATAGCGCACTCCGTACTTTTCGGCATGTTCCATGCAGACGTCGCGGAACCGGGCGTAGTAGGTCGGTCCGGCGAGCGAGAAGCCCCCGTGGGCCATTTCGAAGCCTTGTTCCCGCCCGTACTGGAGCCTCGCGGTCTTGGCCTTGCTGTAGCCGCCCCACGGCGAGATCCAGGTACCCAGGGCGGCCCCGTACTTGGCCGCTGCTTCGTGTAGCGGCGCAAAGCCGTTGGGGAACTCCTCGTGGAACCGCCACAAAGTCTGGTTGTCGTCCCAGCCGTCGTCGAAGACGAAGAGGTCCGGCTTGACGCCGCGCTTGACCGCCGTTTCCCGGCCGAACTCCTCGATTCGCTGCAAGCACAG
The DNA here is from genome assembly GCA_012719125.1 of Planctomycetaceae bacterium. Taxonomy (GTDB): domain Bacteria; phylum Planctomycetota; class Planctomycetia; order Pirellulales; family Thermoguttaceae; genus JAAYAY01. The sequence continues at coordinate 49,820 of JAAYAY010000290.1, forward strand.
TTGTTCGCTCATCTTGCGATCGTGGTAGGCGATGTCGAACCAGGAGATGTAGTAGAACAGCGGATGATAGGGCCGTGCTCGCTGGCGCTCGAGGTAATAGAGGAAACCCCGGCGAAGTTGCCCGTCGGGAACGATGCCGACGACCGAACTGACGGTCCAGGTCTGACCCGGGGCCAGGCTGCGGTAGCGAGGCACGCTGCAGACGACGCGGCCATCGGCGACGCGGTTGTCGGCCATGGGATGCTCGCAGGCCAAGAACAGGTCGCCGGCCACCACGGGCGAACCCACGCCTTCGCCACACACGGAGGCGGAAGGCAACTCGGCGTCGATCATCGTCGCCTTACGAATTCCGCGAGTGTTCTTCATTGGTTCCAGGACCAACTTCTGCTGAAGATAGTTGGACCCGTCTCTTAGCACGATCTCCCAGCGGACGCGGAGAGACCCGTCGGGCGACACCAAGGCGAGAGAAGCCTTCCAGCCCGGAGAACGTGGCGCCAGTCGCTCGGATTGCGGCTCCGCGGCAAGCCTCTCGAGAACCGGTTCACCTTCCATCTTGAACTGTGAGGCACGCAGCACGGAGCCGTCGCTCAACTCGACCACGAAGGCTTCCGGCGACTTGAGCGGCTGCTTGCGGCCGGAAATCCGGTTCACAACCTCGACCAGTCCGGCCTGTTCGCCTTGGAGACTCCAAACGCTCTCAATCACGTCGTTTCCGACCACAAGACGCCCGCCGTCGAGTTGGGCTCTGGCGGTTCCCGGTGCCGGGCCGGGAAAGTCGACTGCCTGGGCCGCCGCACTGGTTGCCAGGACGAGCAGAAGCGTCAACGCCTGTGTGCCGTATCGGAAGCGGTTTCCGCCTTGTATCTCTTGGTGCCGTATCACGGACTGGCTCCTTATCGGTTCGCGCGGTTTCCTGGACTACTTCGTCTCGCCGAGTCTCTTCAGCGCTTCCCGAGCCTTGCCGGTCCATTCGGATTCCGGCGAAGAACGGGCCGCCTTTGTCAGGTATTGCTCGGCAGCGTCTTTCTCCCCAATCGCCTGGCAGCAGAGACCCAGATGATAATACTCCCGACCGAAATCGGGAGCGTGCGGTCGGCCGACGCCGAGGTTCCTGGGGTACTCCATGGCGAGAAGGAGATCCTCGATTGCCTCCTTGTGAGCGCCGGCCTGCATCTTTCGTTCGGCACGGGCGTTGAGAATCCGCACATAGAGCTGATGAACGGCCGTGAATCCTTCCCAGGGCGTGAAGGTCGTATCGGCGAGGATCTTGAGGGCGTCGTCGTACCGGCCCTCGTCGTAATGGAATGCGGCCAGGCAGAAACGCACGCGGAAGTTGCTTTCCACCTCGGGCGGCGCCTCCGAGAACAGTTGTTCCCGCTTGGCAGCGTCCTTGGTCCCGGCGTACAGCGAGTCCAAGGCGACGTAGTAGTGGTAATCGCCCGGATCGCACGACCGGGCTTTTTCGAAGGCCGCCTGAGCCTTCTTCATGTCGCCCAGCTTGCTCCAATAGATCGCACCGAGGTTGGCATACAGCACCGAGAAATTGGGCGAGGACTTTTCGGCCGCGACGAAGTGCTCCAGCCCCTCCTGCCATCGGCGTTTGGCTGTCAGCAGGGTCCCCAGGTAGTAGTGAAGTTTCCAATTCCCCGGTTCAAGACGCAAACCGGTCCGAAGGACTTCGAGACTCTCCGTGCGGAACGGAAAGACGGATTTCGGCGCAAGAGCGAGGCCTTTTTGGTAGAAAGCGCGGGCCCGGTCCGGCTGCCCCATCCTGTCGGCAAGATATCCGCGGTAGAAGGAGATGAAGGGGTGCGGAGACACGTCGGATCTCTCTTGGCAGCGATCCAGAACCGCGTCGGCATCGGCGAGCAGGTTCATCTCCATGTAGGCACAGGCCGCTTCAAGATAGTATTGGGGATCGCGAGCCAACAGGCTCACATCACCTTCGCGGCCTGTGAGCAACGACCTCTCCATGACGGCCAGTTCGTGAATGGGGGCCTCGCCCAGCACCTGTTCGACAATCGCTTCGGATTCTTCGCGGCGTCCTGCATGACGCAAGACGGCCGCGAGCAGCGTGCGGGCCCGTAGATCGCTGGGGTTGCACGCCACGGCCCGGCGGAGCAGAACTTCCGCTTGGGCCAGGTCGCCCTCGGCGACGGCCAGCGACGCCAGCACGTACGGCGCCACGTGGCGGTACGCGGCACGCCGCCCGACCAGGTAGAGGTCGTCTTTGGTTTTCTCGTGATCGCCCAGCTTGATCCTGGCCAGGGCGTTGTAGTAACGGGCCGTGTCGTCGTCTTCGTTGCGATCCAGAACCGCCTTCGACAACTCATAGGCCTTGCCAAAATCGCCGGCCTGGTAACTGAGCATGGCCAGCATGCGCAGGGCAGGCGTGAATCCCGCATCCTTTTTCAGGGCAGAGTGGAACAGGGCTTCGGCACGGTCGACTTGCCAATGCTTCCAGGCGTAGTAGCCGGCCAGGAAGGCTTCTTCGGCCGTCGCGTCCTGCTCGTTCGGGAACTCGGGTTCCAGGTCGGGGGCCGGCGACGGCTCACGCCGGGTTGTGTAGTCGAGGATCGACTGGCCGGACTGGTCGCGCAACTCGAGTTTCCAGACCTGGGCCTTGCCGGCAATCGCGACCTTCTCCTGCCAGGGCTCCCGCGGCCCGATCGTCAGAGCCTTGTGAAAGACCTGCTTTCCGTCGGCCAGCAGGCGGACTTCGGCGTTGCGGTAGTGCCGAGTTGCGTTGACGGCAAGGAAGGCCGCACCGTCCTCGAGGGAGAGATTCACGGCCGCCTCGGCGTTGGCCTTGACGAAGCCCTTCATGCTCCTGACGGGATACCAATGTTCGTCCCATTGCTCCTGCATGTGGGGCTCGAAAAACCACGTGTCGCCCTGGGTCGGGAACCGCCCCGCCTGGACTTCGATGTACTGCCCGTCCTCGTCTGTGAGCAGGTCTTCCCAGATGGTGCCGCTGGGGGCCGTTCCCCAAGTCCAGAATTTCTGGCCGGGGCTCTCGTAGCGCGAGGCCGTGTGCACGGTCCCGCAATCGCGGTCGACGTTGTATGCCCCGTGATAATCTCCGGCGACGCCGCAGAAGTAGTCGTGGGCGAAGGGCGTGTTCTTGTACCACGAGACGTCTCTTCCGTCGTTGATCGGCCACGGCTCGGGGTTGCGCCGCATGCCCGCGAACGTGTAGTCGGCGGGCGGGAAGGTAACCCGGGTGTCGGGCCAGGCGTGGGCCGCGGCATTGGCCCAGAAATAGGCCCGATTGTCGGTCAGCGTCGGATTGTCGAGCATGATCCGCGTCCGGAAACAGGAACGATCCGGATAGACGGTGATGCCCACGGACCATCTCATCCGCCGCACCCATTCGGTCGTTCCGACGACGCACGTGACGCTGCCGTCCTTGCTCTGGACGATGCGATGCGCCACGGGTGAGAAGGTGTTCGTCGTATGGCCCCGGGTCGGGAAGTTCCACTCGATGCCGCCCGAGATCCAAGCCCCTCGCAGCGCCACGAGCGACGGCTTGATCACGTGGTTGTGATAGATGAAATCGAAGTCGTCGTTCGTCTTGTCGTGGGCCGCATAGATCCGGCCTCCCAACTCCGGCAGAATGATCAGGCGGATGAACTCGTTCTCGAGGATGACGGCGTTGTAAGTCTTGTCTTCCTTCTGGCCGGTGATGCCCGTCTGCATGGCGTAAGGGTAGACGTTCTGGTTATAGACCGGGGCGTCTCCTGAACCTGCATGAAGGGCGTTGGGATTGTGGAAGGCCGGGTTCTGATCCTCGGGGCCTAGCAGATAGGTGGGGATCGTCATGGCCGTCTCGCGGACCGCCACTTCGTCGGCCGGGAGCGCCGTGGTCGAGCAAGTTAAGCCGATGGTCGCGAGGAAGGCCGTGAGCAGTCCTCGCAAACTGCCGCGACTGTCACTCGCCCTCAGGTCGTGCGAAAAGAACTCCTTCGTCAACACCCGGTACTCGCACATGCTGGCCTCCGATCGCAAATCCCAAAACCTGCACACAGCCTCTGCCACTGGCAGTCAGGACTGCCATAAAGTATTCACACTTTGCGCAGGGCAGGATACTGCGGGCGGGGGGCCGAGTCAAGCGGCAGGGGAGGAGGGACGAGGGTCTTGCCTCCCTCGTCTATTTCAACGTCCGTCACGATGAAGAACCCGCGGACCATGGCCCTGCTCTATCTGGTCATGTGGCAGGAAAGAGGCGTCCCGTTTGGACAAGCCTGGAAGGGCTTCGATTGGGCAACCATGGATCGCCTGCATGAAAAGGGTTGGATCTCCGACCCGAAAGGGAAGGCCAAATCCGTCGGCGTGACGCCGGAAGGGCTGAAGAAATCCGAAGAGCTGTTCCGGAAGAACTTCGCGCTGTGAAGGCGAACAACCCCCCGCGGTGCGCTCGTAAGGACGTATTGGCAGCAATTCGTTGGCGAGACGAAGGGGCGATGCCTATTGACAATGGACCTGCGCTTTGGGAAACCAGGGGATTGGCCGTCCGGAGACCGTGGTTGGAGGGTGTCGGGCCGGGAGCGGCTGCCCTCGTGGCAGACTCGTTTAACCCGCTGCCGTAGGCGAGGATGCTTGACCAGAACGACGTCCATCCTCGCCTGCGGCAGCGGGTTAAACGATTGTGATACAAGGACTTACGATAGTTGATGGCGGCTCGCGGACTGCCACTGGCAAAGCAGGAAATTGAGATAGAACAGCAAGAGTCATGAACAAGGAACAGATCGACGATCAGATAGCACGGTATGCCCAGAAGTGCACAAACCTGGTTGACGAAGTGGGGAGGGTGCTGGTCGGTCAGGAGGCCATGGTCGCGCGTCTGTTGGTCGGGCTGCTGACCGGCGGCCACGTGCTTCTGGAGGGCGTGCCCGGTCTGGCCAAAACCCTGGCCGTTCGCAGCATGGCCCGCGCTATCCATACGGGCTTCTCCCGCATCCAGTTCACCCCGGACATGCTGCCGGCCGACGTGATCGGAACCGAGGTCTTCAATCCCAAGGAAGCCACCTACAGCGTCAAGAGGGGGCCCATCTTCTCGAATCTGATTCTGGCCGACGAGATCAATCGTGCCCCGGCCAAGGTCCAGGCGGCCTTGCTCGAAGCGATGCAGGAACGCCAGGTGACGATCGGAAAGGAGAGCTTCGCCCTCGAAGAACCGTTTCTGGTGATGGCCACCCAGAACCCCATCGAGCAGGAGGGCACCTATCCGCTGCCCGAGGCGCAGGTCGACCGCTTCATGCTCAAGGTGCTGATCGACTACCCCTCGCGCGACGAGGAGCGGAAGATCGTCGATCGGATGGGAGGCGGCAAACCGATTCCCGAAGTGAACCGGATCGCGTCGCCCCAGGAGATCCTGGAGGCACGGCAAGTGGTCGACAAGGTCTGGGTCGACGACAAGGTGCGCGACTACGTGGTCGACCTGGTTCGGGCGACCCGCGATCCGTCATCTTCCGGCGTAACCGGCCTGGACGGGATGATCGAGACCGGTGCCAGCCCGCGTGCCTCCATCTACCTGCTGAAGGCCGGCAAGGCCCACGCCTTCCTGCAAAGCCGCAGCTATGTGACGCCGCACGACGTGAAATCGCTGGCCCCGGACGTGCTTCGCCATCGTGTCATTCTGACCTACGAAGCAGAAGCGGAGGGGAGGACGGCCGACGCGTTGATTCGGACGATTCTGGATAATGTGCCGGTTCCGTGATATCGGCCCCATCGCTCGTGCCGTAGGACAGGATTGCATCCTGTCCAGACAGGTTACAAACCTGTCCTACAGTGGATGGGTGAACTGTCACTAGACGATTGTCCCAATGTCCCCGTGATTTACGCGACGAAATGCTTGCCCGAGAGCTGATCCAACGCGTTCGCGAGATTCAGATCCACACCGGCCGCCAGGTGGCCGACGTGTTGGCGGGGCAATACGTGTCGGTATTCAAAGGCCGGGGGATCGAATTCGACGAAGTGCGGCCGTACGTTCCCGGCGACGACGTGCGGATCATCGACTGGAACGTGACGGCCAGGTCCGGCTCGCCCTACGTGAAACGCTTCGTGGAAGAACGCCAACTCACCCTGATGCTGATGGCCGACGTGTCGGCTTCCCAGGATTTCGGCTCCGGGTGGCGTTCCAAGCGGGAGGCGACCGCGGAGTTATGCGCCCTGCTGGCCTTTTCCGCCACGCACAACGACGACAAGGTGGGGCTGACGCTGTTTCACGGCGGTATCGAGCAGTATATCCCGGCCCGCAAGGGCCAGAAGCACTCGCTTCGCGTCGTTCGCGAGGTGCTGGCCCACGGCACGGGCGTTGCGCCCGAAGAGATGGATCGCCCGCAGACCGGCTGGCGACGGTGGCTCCCGTTCGGCCGCCGGCGAGCCTGGCGGCGCCGCGGGCGGCAGGCGACCGACGTGGCCGGGGCGATGGAGTTCCTCATGTCGGTCACGAGTCGCAAGACGGTCTGCTTCGTTGTGAGCGACTTTCTCGACGACGGTTATCTCAAGGCCATGCAGAGCGCGAATCGCAAACACGACGTGATTGCCGTGTTGATCACCGATCCACGCGAACTGGAGATCCCCAAGGTGGGACTCGTCACGTTGTCGGATGCGGAGACGGGACGAGTCGCCCAGTTCGACACCGGTTCCCGTGCGTTTCGGCAGCAGATCGCCCGGCAGGCGGAAAGGCGAGTGGAGCAGCTTCGGCACCAGTTCCAGAGTTCGAAGATCGATTTCATCCACATCGACGCCTCGGGCTCGGTCGTCGATCCGCTGGTGAAATTCTTTCGGATGCGAGAGGGACGAATGAGGCGATAGTCGTTGTTCGCACTGCGAACAAGCGCGCAAGTTCGACAAGACACGTAAGCGGCCCATGTGCAAACACGAATCACAATCCGACCGGCTCCTCCGGCGGTTATTCTTGCCGCTTGTGGGGCTGTTGCTGTCGATTGTGAGTGTGCGCGCCGACGAAACGATCGAAAAGCAGTCCGAATCAGGGCCGGTCAAGGCGACGGTCCGATTGGAGCCGCAGAAGCCGTTGATCGGCGACACGGTCACGCTGACGATCACCGTCACGGCCGAGAAGGGCGTGGAGCTATTGATGCCCGAGTTCGGCGAGGCGCTCGAACGGTTTTCGATCGTCGATTTCGCCCCGCGGCAGTCGATCGACGACGAAGGCAGAACGGTTGCGGTTCAAACCTATCGGTTGCAGCCGCCGGCATCGGGTAAACAAACGATCCCGCCGATCCTGATCGAGTACGTCGATCGCCGGCCGGGGCAGCGCGAGGCCCCCGAGGGCTACGACGCCTACGAGTTGTTGACGGAGCGGCTGGATTTCGAAGTGCAGTCGGTGATTCCGAAGGACGCGGAGGCCGATCTGAAACCGCCGCTGGGCAAGCTGGGACCTCGCGAAGCGCCGCCGGCTCCCCGTTGGCCCTGGGTTGTTGCAGGGCTGGTCGTGCTGGCGGCGGCCTGTCCCTTTGCCGTGAGGGCCTATTTCGCCTGGCGCCGGAAGGCCCGGCAGCGAAGCGCCTACGAGATTGCCCGGGCCAGGTTGCAGCGTCTGCTCGACGCCCCGCGGCCCACGGCGGAACAGATCGATGCGTTTTATGTAGAATTGTCGGGGATCATTCGCAAGTACCTGGAGGATCGCTTCGAACTGCGAGCCCCCGAACTGACCACCGAGGAGTTTTTGGCGTCCGTGGGGGAGTCGCCGGACCTGTCGCGGGATCATCAGGCGTTGCTGCGGGAATTCCTCCGCCAGGCAGATCTGGTGAAATTTGCGGGAGCGCAGCCCTCGGATGAAGACATCGACCGGTCGATCCAGGCAGCGGGCCAGTTCCTGGAAGAGACGCGTGAGAATGCGCCGATGCTCGACGTGAACGACGAAATGGAGGCGAGAACTGTCGCGTGATGAACGGTTGGGAGTTTCGAGATCCGCTGTTTCTGCTGTCGGCGATCGCCGCTCCGCTCGTATTGTGGGCGGCTTGGCGATCGACGTCGGCGGTGCGCTATTCGTCGCTGCAGATCGTCGATCGCGCTCCACGCTCGTGGCGCTTGCGGCTGTCGAAACTGCCGGCCTTGCTGACGGCCGTCGCCGTAGTCTCTCTGGCGGTGGCCCTGGCGGGCCCACGCACTCCGGATGCCGAGACGAAGGTCAGTCGCGAGGGGATCGCAATCATGATGGTCGTCGACCGGTCGGGCTCGATGCAGGCTCGCGACCTGGTCAAGGACGATATGAGCGTGGATCGGTTGGCCGTGGTCAAGGACGTGTTCGAGGAGTTCGTGCTGGGCGGCAAGGCGGGAAAGGGCCGGCCGGACGACCTGGTGGGGCTGATCGCCTTTGCCGGATACGCCGACAGTCTCTGCCCGCTGACGCTCGATCACGGCAACCTGGTCGCCATGGTGAAGGATCTGGAAATCGTCAACCGCCGCGACGAGGACGGGACGGCGCTGGGCGACGGCCTGGCACTGGCGGTCGAACGGCTCCGCCGCAGCAAAGCCAAGTCGAAAGTTGCGATCCTGCTGACCGACGGGGTGAACAACACCGGCGCGGTCGACCCGGAGCAGGCGGCCGAACTAGCGGCCTCGCAGAACATCAAGGTCTACTGCATCGGCGCCGGTACGGATGGACTGGCACCGTTTCCTGCCATCGAGCCGTTTACCGGACGGCAGGTCCTGCGGCGGATCTACGTCGAGATCGACGAAGAGACCTTGAAGAAGATCGCCGACAAGACGGGCGGCCGCTACTTCCGCGCCACCGATCGCGACGCCCTCGAAGGAATCTATGCCGAAATCGATCGTCTCGAACGTACGAAGATTACCGAAACCCAGTATCTGCAATACACCGAGCACTACGCGATGTTTGTCGTGGCAGCCCTCATCCTGACGGCCGTCGCCGCCGTCACGGGGGCTACCGTGTTTCGTTCACTGCCGTAACATGTCCGACTTCCGCTTTGCCAACCCGAACTGGATCCATGCCGTCTGGCTTGTCGCCGGGCTGGTCATGCTGCTGCTCTGGTTTGACTGGCGTCGCGGGGACGTGCTTTCACGGCTGGTTTCCACGACGATGCAGGGGCGACTAGTGCAGAGGTTATCGCGCGGGCGGCGTTGGCTGAGTATCGGATTGCTCGGACTGGCAGGGTTGTCGCTGGTGGTAGCGTTGATGCGGCCCCAGTGGGGATTGACGTATCGCGAGACGCCGCGAGTCGGGGCACAGATCATGATTTGTCTCGACGTGAGCAAGTCGATGCTCGCCGAAGACACGGCCCCCAACCGCCTGGAACGGGCCAAGGCGGAACTGACCGATCTGCTGAGCTATCTGCAGGGCGACCAGGTCGGGTTGATCGCCTTCGCGGGGCGGGCGGCGGTGCTCTGCCCGTTGACGCCCGATTTCGGCTTCTTCCGCTTGATCCTCGACGGTGCCGGGCCGGACAGCGTGGGACGAGGCGGGACCCGGCTGGAAGAACCGATTCGCAAGGCCCTCGATGGTTTCCGCACCGAGACCGACGTGTCGCGAGTGCTTGTGCTGATCACCGACGGGGAGGATCACGATTCGCATCCGCTCGATGCGGCCAAGGCGGCAGCGGAGCGGGGTGTCAAGATCCTCACCGTCGGCTTTGGCGACGAGGCCGGCAGCGAGATCGAGTATACCGATCCGCAGAGCGGTGCGCGAACGGTGGTGCGGGATGCCGACGGCAAGCCGGTCATTTCGCGGCTCGACGGAGAAACCCTTCGACAGATTGCCATGGAAACGGAAGGGGCCTACATTCCGGCCGGGACCGGGGCGCTCGACCTGAAATCGATCTACGACGCCCATATCGCACCGCTCGTTCGCGGGCGGCAAGACGGCCGGGGGCACGCCGTTCGCCGGGAAGGTTTTCAATGGGCCGTGCTCTGTGGATTGATCTTCCTTATTGCGTCGATTGCCGTCGGCGGCCGCGGTGTGAGATCGGAAATGCGATTGGCCGCTGAGGAATCAGCCGAGGTAACACGCTCCCGCGCCGGCGCGGCCGTACTGCTGATCGCCCTGCTTGCCGCCACGCCCGGTCATGCCCAGCAACCACCGGATGAAAGCACTCCGCCGGCGGTCACGGCAGACGGCGTGAGTGAATCGCCGCCGGATGCGGAGCAGGAGAAGAGCGACAAGCCGGACCTCGAAGGTCGCGACCCGCGCGATATGTACAACGACGCCCTTGCGCTTCTCGACAACGACTCCGACCGGGCGGAACGGCTGCTCACGGAAGCACGACGCGAGTCGGGCACGGACGGCGAAGTCCGGTTCCGGGCCACCTACAACCTCGGGTGGGTTGAGGTCAAACGGGCGGAGAAAGTCCTTAAGGAGAAGCCCGAGGAGGCACTTGAGCATTTGCGGCGGGCTTCCGACTGGTTCCGCGATGCAGTGCGACTGCGGCCCGATCATCAGGACGCCCGTTACAACCTGGAAGTGGTCTTGCAACGGATCCTGGAACTGGCGGACTCGTTGGCGAAGAAGGATGAAGGCGATCTGGCCCAGCGACTGGACGCCCTGATCGGCCAGCAGCGCAACCTGGTCGCGACCGGACGGCAGGTGGTCGAACGGGTGGCCGCACTCAACGATCCCAATGCGGCCGACCAGTTCCGCGGCGACTTCCGCCAGTTGGACGTGGAGCAGCGCAAGCTGCTTTCCGACAGCCAATCGCTTTCCTCGACTGCCAGGGAAGAACTCGAGGCCCTCGAAGGGAAGTCGGCCGAGGAGAAAACGCCCCAGGACAACGTTCGGGCGGCACAACTGGGGGCCGTGTTGCACTACACGAACCGTGCCGAGCAGCGGATGGGCCAGGCCCGCAGCCAGATGCGGCAGCGGCAGGCAGAACGGGCCTTTCGGCGAACGGCGGCGGCCTTGGACGAATTGAAGCGGGCACGCGATCAGTTGCGAGGGCCGGTTGAAGTGTTGGACGTGATCCTTGCCGATGCGGCCTCGCTGGCCCAATTGACTTCGGCCAAGGCCCTGGCGACACGCCCGGCGGTGGGCGCCGATGCGGAAACGCTGCAAGTGCCCACCTGGCTGACTCGGGAATACCTGGAAGAAGGCCAGCTTTCGATAACCGAACGCGTTGCCGAACTTGCGGCCCGGCTCCAGGCCGCCCTCGATCAGCAGGGCTCCAAGCCCGCCGGACCGCCGACCCCGGAGCAGCAGCAACAGAACGCGCAGGCCGATCAATTCCTGGCCATGGTCCGTGAGGCGATGCCCTTTCTCACCGGTGGCAAGACGGCCTTCGAATCGGCGGGGCAAACCCTTGCCACCGAACAATTCGATCAGGCCGGCCGACAGCAGGTGGAAGGGATCGCCGCGCTCCGCGACGCCAGAGAGCGGTTCCTGGAACTTCGCGGTCTGATCGAACTGGCCTACGCGCGAGAAGTGCAGGTTCAAGGACTGGTCGCACCTGTCCGGCCTGCCGCCGAGCCGCAAGAGCCCAAGCAGGAAGAAGAAGCCAAGCCGAACGAGGAACCGGTTGCAGAGGCGCCAGTCGAGGTGCCAGTCGAGCAGCAGACTGCCGCGCTGCAGATTGCCCATGCCCTGCAAGAAGAGAATATCGAGCGGGGCCAGCGTATCGCCAAGCTCATTGAAACCGATCTGGCCGCCCTGCCGGAAACGCCGCCGTCCGACGCCGGGGCGTCCGACGCCTCCAAGAACGATCCGGCCGCCGAGCAGGCGGCGGCCCAGCGGCAGCAGTTGGAACTGGCGACCAGGTTCCTCAAGCTTGCCGAGGAAGAGATGACGGCTGCGAAGGAGTCGTTGGCCAAGTCGACCGGTCAAGGCGAAGCCAAACCATCCGGCGAGGAAACCGCGAAAGCCGGTACAGCCGTCGACGAAGCGTCGAGAGCGGCGTCCCGTGAGCATGTGGCTAAGGCTGTGGAGCATCTGCAGTCTTTGCGCCGGTTGTTCTTCTCGATCGTCGAGCATTTGCGGGAGACCGCCCAGCGGCAGGCCCAGTTGAACGACGAAACGGAACAGGCCGCGGCAATTCAGGAGAAGGAGGACCTCGCCAAAAAGGTCGGACCGCTTGCTACACGTCAGCGGGAGTTGCGGTCGATTGCCGGAGAGATCGCCAAGGCCCTCGGCGAGCAGGCCCAGCAACAACCGACCGGTGCGATGCCCGAGCAGAACGTCGATCCGCAGCAACTGGCCCAGATGCAACAGATCCAGCAGCGTTTCGGCGAGGCCGCCAAGCTGGTCGACCAGGGGGGCACGGAGATGGAAACCGCCGATAAGAACCTGGCGTTCAAAGAGCCAATTGTCGACCGGGCGCGGGAGCATCAGGATCAGGCGTTGGAGAAGCTGGTCCAGGCGTTGGCTCTGCTCCAGCCGCCTCAACAGGACCAACAAGACCAGCAGAACCAACAGCAGCAGGATCAGCAGCAACAGCAGCAGGGAGAGAACAAGCAGGAGCAGCAGAAGGACTCGGAGATGGGCACCGATCCGGCGCGGCTGCTCCAAGCGATCCGCGATCGCGAGGCCGAGCGGCGCCGCGACCAGGAGCGGCGTGCGCAGATGGAACGGGAACCTGTGGAAAAGGATTGGTAGGGTGGGAACGAGACGGATTGCAGCGATCGTCGTCCTCCTGGCCGCGGCCCACGCGAGCGGGCAGGATGTGCGAGTGCAGGTGGCCGTGCAGCGTCCGCCCCATTACGTGGGCCGCCCGGCAATCATTCAGTTCACGGTGGAAGGGTTCGATCAAGAGCCGACGCCCACCGTAGAAATGCAGCCGTTGCCGGAAGGCGTTCGGGCGCACACGTCGGCAGTTGCTCCCAGAGTCGTTTCCGGCTATAGCAACATCAACGGGCGAATCTCACAATACACGAAGGTGACCTACCAGATCAACTGCATGGTCACGGCGGACAAGGCGGGCGAGTACACCATCGGGCCGTTTGTCTTGAAGCAGGGCACGAAAGAAGCGAACGCTGACGCCGTGCCGATGACCTTCGAGGCTGTGCCGGAGGATCCCGACATGCGAATCCGGCTGGTTCTGCCCGAGGGAAACGTCTATCCCGATCAACGGGTCCCGGTGAAGATCGAGTGGTGGTATGCGGGCGATACGGAGGCCATCCAGGATCTGAGCATCTACTCGCCGCTATTCGATCAGTTCCGCTTTGGCCCCGACGCCGAGCCGCGCCGCGGAGAGTCGCGGCTGCCGATCGATACCAAAGACGGGCGGATTGTCCTGGCGGCAGGCGGAAGACGTGTGGAAGACGGAGGGAAGGAGTTCGTTGCAGTCACGGCCACTCGCACGCTGATACCCGATCGCGTCGGCGCATTTCCTCTGGCCCCCATCACGGCGACCCTCGAAAGAGCCACAGAGTGGCGACAGCAGCGGTCGCCGTTCGACGATTTCGGCTTCGGCAGTTCGCTCCTGGAAGAAATGATGGGCGACAGGCGGCGGGCGGCAAACACGGCCATCAGCCGGGCCGCCGGCGAGCCGCAGACGCTCGTGGTCAAGCCGTTCCCTGCCGCCGGTCGCCCGGAGAGTTTTGCGGGGGCCGTCGGCGAAGGCTTCTCGATCGACGTGGCGGCCGGGCGAACCGTGGTCCGCGTGGGCGACCCGATCGGCCTGGACATCACGCTTCGCGGCAAGGGCAACCTGGAGAACGCCAGTCTGCCTCCGCTCACGGCCGACGGTGGACTGAACCCCGACCTGTTCCGCCTGCCCGAGGGCGACATACCGGGCACGATGGACGACGGGGCCAAGCGGTTCCATGTGTCTGTACGTGTTTCCAGTGAGTCAGTAGCAGAGATTCCGGCGCTGGCTTATTCGTGGTTCGACCCGCAGACCGAAACCTACCAGACGGCACGCTCCAAGCCGATCGCGCTGCGGGTGATGCCGGCCCAGGTCGTGTCGGCAGACGACGTGGTCAGCAGTGTGCCGAAGCCTGAAACGCCGCAAGGCGAAGAGAACCAGGGCGACAGGCCCCAGCAGGCAGCCTCCGCCTCGCCGAGCGAGCCCGTCTTCTCGCTCAGCGGCGCCGATCTGGCGATCGAACCGGCGGCTGGGGTCGTGCTTCGCGATTCGGGCGACTGGACGAGCGGAGTGCCGCTGCAACTGGCCTTCTATGGTGCAGGGTTCCTGCTGATCGCCGTGGCCGTGCTCGATCGGCGGCGGAGCGAGGTCGACCCCGCGGTTGTCGCCAGGCGGAAGAACGTTCGGAGTCAACTGGACAGGATTTCACACGCTTCGCGATTGCGTAGCAAAGAGGCTGCTACGGAGATTGCCGCCGCCTTGCGGGCGTTGGTCGCCGAGATGCCTGACGTGGCTCGCGACGAGGCCCAGGCGGTGATTGCGTCCTGCGAATCGATCGTGTTCGCGCCCGCCGGGTCGCAAGACTCGAAACTCGCCGGGGCCCTGCTCGAAGAAGCGAAAACCGTGGCAGCCAGGTTCAAACACCGAGAGTAGAGCCGGCAGGGAATGGTGTGCTTTGTGCAACGGCCGGAAGAACGGAACACTGATCACCGCGAATCCTCACTGATTCAGTATGAACGGTCTCGCTCGTAATCTGATGTGGCTCCTCTTGGGACTGCTAGCCTTCCCGGCCGTGACTGGGGCTGCAACGCCCGAGGAGTTGCTGGACGAAGCGGTTCGAGAATACAAGGCGGCCCTTGATTGCCGGGACGGCGACGAGCGGCTGGAGAAGTTCCGCCGCGCCGAGATGCTTTTTGCCCGACTGGCTGAAGGGGACCCCGAGAACCCGTCCGACGGAATCCGCAACGCCGACCTCTACGTGAACCTCGGCAACGCCGCCATGGGAGCGAGGCAACTTGGACCTGCCATTCTGGCGTACCGGCGGGCGCTGCGACTCGATCCGGATCACCACCGGGCGAGACAGAACCTGGCCCACGCTCGAACGCTGCTGCCCGATTGGGTTCCCCACCCCGAAGAGAACAAGTTGCTCGATACCTTTTTCGCCTGGAGCGGCCGGTTGTCTCTCCGCGAGTTTCAGACGCTCGCCGGAATCGCGTTCCTAATCACGGCACTCCTGATTGCCGCAGCGATCCGCTGGCGCCAGCCGGTGCTGCGAAACCTGGCGATCATTCCGGGGCTTGCCTGGCTGCTGCTTATCGGAGCGATCTTGTTCTTGGCCCTTGGCCGGCAGGAAGACGGAGCGGTGGTGACGGTGCCCGAAGTGGTGGCCCGAAGCGCCGACTCGGCCGGCGCTTCGCCGCGGTTTCCTCAGCCGCTGCCTGGGGGAACCGAGGTGCAAGTGGTTGAGACACGAGAGGAGTGGACGCGGGTGCGCTTGTCTGACGGGCGCGACGCATGGGTACCACAATCGGCGGTCGAGATGGTTCGTTCTTGATCCCCAACCGTCAACTTGCCGCCCTTCACGCAACCGCCAGCCTGTAAGGCCGGGTCGATATATTCGGCGCGGGTTTCGGCTTCGTTCATCGGCAAACTGTGCTTAAATAGGGAAGTGCTGTCAGGTCAATGACTTACGAACATCGGCCCTTCAAAGACAGGTCTGCGCTTAAATGAGAATAGGAACTCATACACAGAAGGGGGGGATAGATAGATCCTGGACTTGTGCCACGCCTTCGCCTCGACGACACCCCAGCCGGCGGCTTGCAAGGCCGGGTCGATATATTCGGCGCGGGTTTCGGCTTCGTTCATGGCGGTTTGCGCTAAAAGAAGGAAGTCTATGATAAATAAGGAGTTGCGACGCAGGCTCTCGACATGATGCGGTTTGCTATAAAAGGGAACACTAGGCCCAGAAAGGGACGTAACTCCGGTAACGCGTTGAGGTTTGGGAAGGGTCTGCCAGCTTGATCTTTCCTGTTTCCACGGTCGCCGCGATGATCGAGGAAACCGTTGCCACCTTGCTCTCGGACAGCTTGAACCGGTCCCGCAGGCTCTGATTGGTCATCCGTTCATTCATCACGTAGCGCAAGCAACAATGCTGGTAGCAGGCTCGGATTCGGTCGGCTCGGTTCATCTGTTCCAGTTCCTGGTGAGCAAACAACACCACCGAGGTCCGACGCTCGCCGACGCGAAAATCCGGCGCGGGCAGTTGAAATGCTTCGGCGGCGAAAATCACCTTATCCACGCCGCTGCCTTTTTCCTCACAGATACCAAGTCGGCGCATGAGGTCAGCGAGCCTTTCGTTGCGCGACTTGTAAGCGTCGATAAACCGATCCGGTGGGATGTCCGGCTCGCCTGGGCTGGAAATCTCTATCCGGTCGTCGTACAACTCGATCATCACGGACGTGCCGGTTTCGTTGAAATCCTGGTGAATCAGGGCGTTGGCAACCAGTTCTCGCACGGCGATTTCGGGAAACATCTTCACTTCCCGGCGTAGAGCTTGTTCGATGACTTCGTTGGACGGCACCAAACTGTAGATAAATTCCACCAGTCCCTGAAAGCCGACGGCGTAACCTCTGTTTCCGGGATAGTCTGCCTTGGTTTTGATCTTGCTCTTGCCCTCGTAAACGATCACCCGTGCCGCTTTGCGCGCCAGACTACCGAACTCGTCGAGCTTCTTGGCAAAGAGCACGGCTCCCAGATTCGTGATGGTCCAGCCGTTGCCCCTTCGCTCGATAAGACTTTCACGCTCGATGCGGTCGAGAACACCTGCACGATTCACCGGGTACGGCAGTCGCAGTAGGTCGAAATAACTCTGCGTATCGAGAAGTCGCACGACGGCATCGTCCCCGCAATCGCTCTTGGCCGCAAGTGAAAGCCAGCCCGGCTGGCCCTCGGCGAAGATCGCCCGCAACCGGTCCTCGCTCATCGGAACCAGTTCCTCCCCGGCCCGCATCAGGTACGCCCCTTCAAACTGAAAAGCGGTACCCCGCGCACGACCGGGAATGTGAAACACGACAACTCGGCCGTCTGGATGGGCGACTTCTTCGATGTCCACACGAAAACCCAGCGTTTGAAACACCTTCGCCGCCATTGCGACCGGATCGTTGAAGGCCGCGGAGCCCACGACCTTGCGCGGTGGTTTATCTTCAATGCCCAGTAGCAGGTGTCCGCCGCCTTCGTTGGCCAGCGCCACGCAGTATTTGTAGAGCTTGCGATTATCGAATTGCGTCTTCGCTTCCTTGAACTCCAAGTTTTGGTGTTCGGAAGGCGCGGCACGCCAAGCGTCAATCTGTGCTATGGTCGTGGTCATGGTGTGATCCGCCCGTCCTACAACTGTCCGCTGAAGGCGTGGTGCAGCAGCGACTTCTTCAACTCGTCGAGCTTGCCGTCCCTGCCCTTGGGCGCGGCCCAACTATCCCAGCGGTACTGCTTCTGGAGAATGAAGGCGTAACTCTTCCCCTCCAGCGCCGCTTCGTCGGCCCGGTCCTGCTCCAGCCCGTCCAGGTATTTCAGGAACAGCAGCCAAGACGTCTGCTCCGTGTAATCCAGCTCCGTCGTGCAGCCGGCCTCTTGCCACAGCACGTCGTCGATGTTCCTGAAGGCTTGCTCAAACATCCGTTCCCGTCTTCCATTCGATAGTCATGTGGGTGCTCCGTACCGCGGCACCGGGTTAAGCACACGTGCCTCCTGCCAGCATAACCGCAACATCTTGTATACCAAAGTGCACAACTGGCCGCCTCGCCCCCCATTCGATATTGCCGTAACCCAAGTGCCAACAACCACTTGCGTCATACCCAACCCCCGCTGCACGTTGGACGAACGACGAAACTACATTTTGTGTAGCAGGAACTACCCAAGTTCCCACACGCCAAAGAACACTACTTATCCCGCGGCACGATCTCGACCTTCCCGAGAGAGTGGCGTCCCAGGATCCGCTCTGCTTCAGGGAGGCTCGCATCGATCGCCACAGCATACACGTCACAAGGCCCAGACGGCAGTCCGGCCAGCCGCGCCGGATAGAGGTCTGCGACGATCGCACCCGGTTTGAGCCGGGAGAGTGGCACGGTCCAGTCGCCCGCGTCGTGTCGGGTATACCAGGGAGTGCCGCGGCGCGGCGTTTCGCCATTGCCTGGACGGAGGTCGAATGCCAGCATCACGCTGCTTCCCACCTGACCGGTAACCTGCCACCAGGTGGCAAGCTGAAGAATCCCACCCTCCTCGGCCGTGGCAGGCATGCGATAGGCCACAAGCTCTACGCCGGAGGCAAGCTTGGCGGGTGGGACGATCTTGCGGGCATCTTCGGGAATTGCGCCGGTGAGCAGGTTGTCGTCAACCGCCGGCTGAATGGTCTTGGCATCGGCCGGGAAGCCGACACAGGCCAGTCTCGGATCGGGCTCAGCACGAGCCGTCACCTTCGGCCCGGCAATATGAACCACCCCCATCGGCCGGCCTTCGATGTCTTCCTCTTTAGAAAGCTCCGTTCCCAAGGCCGAACAGAGATCCCGCAGCTCGGCAAGGGTTTCTGTTGCCTCCTCGTATTTGGCGAGCACGGTGTGCCCTTCGAGGGCCTGAACGGGAAGTACGTCGATCTTGTGTACGCCCGCCTTGGAAAGGTGCAACCGGAACAGGGCGCTGCGCCGCCCTTCCGGCGTAAGTTCGCAATCGAAAAGGAGATTTCCCATGTCGTAGACGACCGGCTTGCCGTCCACCAGTTCGATTCCCTGGAGGCGGTGCGCCGAGTGGCCGAGGATGACGTCGACGCCGTGCTCGAAGGCAATCCGGGCCATCTTGCGGTGGATCGGCTGGGTCTCGCGGACCCAATTCTTGCCCCAGTGGATGGTGAGCACGAGCAAATCGCAGCGCCCGTCGGCCCACTGGCCGAGCCGCTCCACCTTTTCCGTAAAGGCGGCGAGATCCTCCTCCTCCGCCGCGTAATTGCTGCCAGGTCGATCCGCTTCCGCGACAAAACAAGGCTTCGTCGTGTCCATGCCGGCGAAACCGACGCGAACAGGGCCGACTTGAACAAGCTGAGGTGCTTCGGCCGCGGCCGCGTTCTCGCCCACGCCGATGCAGACCAGCCCCGCCTTGTCGCACCAGGTGACAGTATCGGCCACACTCTGACGGCCGTAATCGCCGCCGTGGTTGTTGGCGGCCGTCACCAGATCGATCCCCGCACGCGTCAGGCAGTTGAGCATCTCCGGCCGGGCCCGGTAGTAGAAGGGGCAACGCTCCCCCTTGTCGACCGGCTCGCCGCGCAGCGACACGCAGCATTCGAGATTGCAGATCGCAGCGTCGGCCGATGCAAGAGCCGCTTTCACGCCGGCCAACGGCCACGCGTCCCCGTGGCGGGTTACCAGGTCGTGCTCCCAGCGAGCCAGAACCGTATCCCCGCCCCCGATCAACACGCCGCGACCCGACTCGCGATCTTCCCCCTTGCGGAGCGCTCGAGCAATGGCCGAGGTGTAATTGAGACTGTGCAGATCGAGCACTTTCAATTCCAGGTGGTAAAGGACCGCCTCCTTCTCCTTGCTGGTGATGCAAATGGGCACCACGACCACATCCGGCGCCAGGTCGGGCGGCAGAATGCCGAGATCGCCGTTTGCCAGAATCCAGTATTCGCCGCTCCCCGGGCCGTGTTCCGTCATCCAGCGATCAAATCGCTCCTCATCGACGAGTCGGACCTTGAGGTCGGCGGCCGCCCCGTCCTTGATTGCCGACAGGATTGAAGCACCCATGCCACCCAGACCGGCCAGCGTCTGATCGATCACCGGCATGACGGCCACGGTCTTCGCTTCGCAGGCATCGAGCGATTCTGCCAACCGGCCGACTACGTCCGGTACGAGATTCATCCAGATCTGCGATGAGGCAGCGGTCGTGGTGGCGGTTTTCTGGGCGGTCTTGGGTTCGGACAACTTGAATCGGCCGTCTCCCGTGGGGACCAGATTCGATTCGTTGCTCCGGAACCAGTTGCGAAAGGCGTATAGATCGCGGCCCTTTTCCAGCAGGGTGTCGGCAAGTTCGGTCGACTCGCAGAGTCCCCGTATGCAGGTTTCACGAAGATGATCGGCTTCGGGCAAGGTTACCGCCCATCGCAGGCAGGCGTTGCGGCCTGCCGCGGCAAGGGCGCGAATCATCCGCATGCGGTTCTCTACGGAGGCCTCGTGCCAGTGGAGCAGGCCGCATTCCAGCAGGTCCGGCTCGGGTTGTTTGGGCCCGCCGTCGAGGAACCACGTGCAGGCTGCGTTGAGTTCGTCTTCGGGATGATAGACGAACCATCGCGTGAAGTGGCTTTCGCGAATGCCCGGATCGTCGCCGCGGACATGTGCCTTGGCACGATAGTCCCAGCCCAGGGTATCGTCTTCTCCACCGGCCTGCTGGCACCAGACCAGGGCGTCGACATACACGCGGCCGAAGTGGCTCCGCTTTCCCCGGATGGGATTCGCGTCGCGCGAGCAGTCGGCGGGAAACCAGCCGAAACCCTCCAGAAAGACCTCCGTCCAGCGATGGTAGACCGTATCGGTCGTGGGCAGGTCGCGGTGCCCGTTCGAGGTCCCGCCGACGCACCGAGTAGGCATTCCCGCCAGCCGGCACAGACCCGAGAGCACGTAGTTGTATTCACTGCACGATCCGGTCCCGCGCTCGAGCACGACCGCGGCCGGATCCCAGGTGTTGTCGCGGACATAGCGGATGGAGCCGGTCACGTAATCGTGAATCCTCGCCAGCTTTTCGTAGTCGGTCTTCGCCCCCTCCGTCAGCGACGCGGCGGCGCTCCGCATGATCTCGGAGTCCATCGAGTAGTTCGTCTCGGCGGTGAGATACCGTCGCCTCTGCTCGGGCGTGAGAACGGGCGCTTCGCCGGTGCGGGACGGTTCCGAGGCGTTCCACTGGATGTTCTTCAGAGTAATCCCCACGACATATCCCAGGTCGACGTGCTCGCCCGGTTCGATGCGAT
This sequence comes from Planctomycetaceae bacterium, assembly GCA_012719125.1. GTDB lineage: Bacteria > Planctomycetota > Planctomycetia > Pirellulales > Thermoguttaceae > JAAYAY01. The sequence goes on from JAAYAY010000290.1 coordinate 70,607, forward strand.
CGAACTTGTAGTGGACGATCCGCTGACCGTGCTCGTCGGTGAAGACGCGGTGCTCCTTCCGCCCGGGAAGGCGAAGGTAGTGGATCTCCTGGCGGGGAGATAACCGCGGGAGCGGCACGTGGACGTCGACGTCGGTGGCCGGCTCGGCGGTCGGATTGATCAACCGGTAGTCGTACCAGACCGTTCGCTGCACCGGGCCCCAGGTAACGCATTTCCCATTCTGATCAGCGGTCGTTCCTTGCGGCTCTTGTGCAGCGAGCACGACTGCAGCAAGGTGGGCGGCAATGGCAACGGTTACGACTCGAACCAGTCTGCACATCTGGTGTCAGTCCTTCATATTACGCTTGTCGCTGGCCGCGGCACTCTTGGCGGCTTGCTCTCCCAAATCGAGACCGGCAATCGTGACTCGAACGCACCGGAGTGCACCGGAAGACGCTACCATACCAGAAAGGGCTACGAATCGACAACTGCCCTGAGAATCTCAACGCGTACTACTGACGCCAGATAGTACCGGATGTGATCGTTTCTTCCGAGAAGACCGGTATCAGAGAAGAGGCACCGGTACTCCGAGGCTGAGTACCGGTGCCTCTTCTCTGATACATGGGTTGGCATACCAGAACGGGGACAGGTCGTTCTCGCATGATTGCTCGAAACAGCGAACCTCCCCGGCACTCGGCGACTTGCCCTTGTTCCCAAGCCTAACGCTGCAGAGTCAACGCTGACACGTCACTACTTGCATCCCGAACAGGGTGCCGCATCCTTGCCCGGCGGACAGCGGTAGAATTCGTTCAGCACCGGCCAGCAGAACTTGGGGAGCGGTTTTGAACAGTAGGTGTCCGGGCACCATCCCGGGCAGTAGCATGGGAGGCACGGCTCCGGCTTTCGGCAGTAACTGTTGCATGAGGGGGCAAACGTCAGGCACGGGACGCAGGGGAGCGGTTTGCGGCAATAGTCGTCGCAGCAGCAACAGGGAATGCTGGCACAACGAGTGCATCGCAACTCGCAGCCCAAGGAGTGTGAGCACACCTCGGCGGCGTCCAAAGACTGGGCGAGGCACAAAAGAGTGGCCATTCCCAAAAACCAGGTGAAGCGGTTCATGATACTTGCTCGCGGTTCTTTGCGGATGTCTGCAATCTCGTTCCAGACCGTCTGGCGAATCAGAGCTGTGGAAGAGGTGCGGCACGCGGCGGGGCCGGAAGCGACGCGGTTTGCGGTGGGGCAGCGGCCTGAGGTGCCTGGCCCGCTGCGGCGAATGCCTGCGGAGCGGGAGCGTTCAGGCGGATCTGCCAGCCGCCGCCCAACGCTCTGTAGAGTTGAATCAGGTTCTGGGCCACGGAGCCCTCGACGATGGCCAACTGATCCTGTTGCTGGGTCAGGACTCGTTGGACGGTAAACACCCGATTGAAGTCCGACTTGCCCTCCTGGTACTGCGTCATGACAATTTCCACCGACTGGCGAGCGGCCTCGGCGCTCTGCGCGACCGATCGGACCTGCTGCTGTGCCTTGAGAAAGCCGACCAGGGCATTCTCCGCTTCGGCGTTGGCCTGGAGCACGGTGTTCTGATACTGGACGGCAAGCTGTTGGAAACGGGCGTCCTGAACGCGGATGTTGTTGACCAGCCGCCCGTAGTTGAGGATGTTCCAGTTGAAGGCGGGCCCCACGTTGCCGGCGATCGAGTTGATATCGAACAGGTCGTCGAAACTCATGGCATCCAGATAGATCGTGCCTCCGATCGAGAAATGGGGATACAATTCGGAGGTGGCGACGCCGATCATGGCGCTCTGGGCGGCGACCTCCCGTTCCGCCCGGCGAACGTCCGGACGGCGCCGGAGGAGTTCGGCGGGAATGCCGACCGCCACCTGGGCAGGGGTCTTCGGTATGCCGCGAGTTTCGTTCAGAATACCGTCCAGGTTCTGCGGCGGCATGCCGAGCAGGATGCACAGTCGATTGGCCGCTTGTCGGCGCGAGGCCTCCAGGATGGGGATGCTGGCCTCGGTGTTCGAGAGGTCGGTCTGGGCCTGCGTCACGTCGAGCCGCGTGGTTGCCCCTTCGCGAAGGCGATCCTGGGCAATTCGCAAGCTGCCCTGCTGAATTCTGACGTTCTCGCGGGCGTAAGCCAACCGCTGTTCGGCAATGCGAACGTCCGTATAGCTCTGGGCGACGTCGGCGATCAGCAGCACCAGCACGTCGTCGTAGTTCTCGACGGACGCGTCGAGGTTGGCGTCGGCCGCCTCAACCGCTCGCCGGAATCGGCCCCAGAAATCGAGTTCCCAGGCCAGGTTGCCCCCGAGGGTCCACGTACTGTAGGGATCGTTGAAGATCGCGCCGAAACGACTGCCCTGGCTGATCCCGGTCCGGGTGTAGTCGCCGGTAGCCTGCTGCTGTTGCGGGAACAGGTTGCCCGCGGCAATCGCCCGCTGGGCACGGGCCTCCATGATGCGGAGTCCGGCGACTCGCAGGGTCAGGTTCTGCCGGTAGGCCTCTTCGACCAGCACGTCCAAAACCGGGTCGTTGAAGGTCCGCCACCAGGCCGCCTCGTCGACCGGCCCAATGTTCAGGTTAGCTGCCTCGGTATCGATCCAGCTCTCGGCGACGGGCGCCGCGGGCCGGCAGTAGTTTGGGCCGACTTTGAAGCCGTTGGCAAAGTACTCGCGTGTGCTGGTGCAGCCCGCCAGCAGCATCAGAACGGTCGCCGCGATGATGGACGGCGCTCCGCAATCCCGCCACCTGTGCGGGGAGTTGGACGACAAGGCAAACTTCGACGAATCTCCGCTGAATTGCATGGCCTCTTCTCCGCGACAATTGGAACACTGCGGTCATCCGACATAATCGCCCTCCTGCATCTGATTCGCACAGCATTTGTCGCAAAGGCTCTACTTGCCGCACAGGCCGCATCGGCCGGAGAAACCTCACTTGTCGGACAGGCGGCAGGGTTTGCCTGACCGGCATGCTCGGCGGTCGTCGTCAGAAGCGGTCCAGCACAGACCGGCCGGACGGAATCGCGGAAAAACACAAGCGAGGACAGCAGTTGCGGCTGGGGTGCCCTCGCTTGCGACGGGAGTCGGTGTCGTCTGCTTGCTTAGTTCAAGTTTCGCACATTTTGAGGATGCATTTTGAGCGATCCGCGGCGATCTTCGCGGAGACATGGCAATTGAATTTTCGTTGCACGTCCCGTCCGTTTGTAGCGGGACGACGCGTCAGCCTGCA
>JAAYAY010000024.1 GCA_012719125.1 Planctomycetaceae bacterium
ATTTCCATACCAGGTTGTTCCATTCATGCCTGTAAAATGACGGACTTCGACGAAGGGCGCAACCCCCCTTTTGGAAAAACATCAGGTAGCGGAATGTGAGTTTAACCCGCTGCCGCAGGCGAGGCTGAGGCTCTGATTGGAATCAGCTATGAGCTTCTGCCTCGCCTACGGCAGCGGGTTAAACGATTGTTCCTCAACCTACTCGGTCGCCTCGACCTTCTCGGCAAGCTGACGCCGCACATCCAAGAGCACCTGGGGATCGCGGCAGTAATCCCACCAGTTCGGGGCGACCTTGTCGACGAACTGCTTCACGGCCGCGTCGCCGGACTTTGCCTGCAAGAGGGCGAAATACTCGTAGTCCTCCATCCCGTCGCGAAGATTCTTGAGCCGCATGCTGGCGACCGGGCCATCGACGCCGAAGGGGAGGCCGGGATAGAAGAGGTACCCGCCGCCGTTGTAATGGCCCGGATGGGCGAAGGCGGGATTGTTCCAGGGATCGAGCACCGTCGTGACGGTGGTCCAGTAGAGCAGCCCCGTGATTCCATACTGGCGGTTGATCCAGGTGGGCACGCGGTAGACGATCAGCGGGCGGTCGATGTGCCAGTAAGGAGGGTCGAGGCCCTTCACCTGCTCGTATTGCGGGTGATACGACGGCGCCCGCTGCACCAGGGCCGTGTAAGACCAGACCTGGTCGCCCTCGGCGATCTTCTGCTCGATCGTGTCCCGGTCGATGAAGGCCCACAGGGGGCACCAGATATCGACGGCCGGATCAATATCGGGCCAGGACGGGTCGTGGGGGTAGGTCTGCTCGACCACCAGGCACTTGAGCTCGGGTGAGGCTTCGTGGACGAGTTGGCCCAACACGAGCACCTGTTCGTAGTTCTCCTTCAGATTCGGCTCGTCCCACAAGTAAACGAAGGCCCCTTCCTGCCAGCCGTTCTGCTTGAGATAGTCGAAATACCCGCGATAGTAGCGCAGGGCCTTCTCTCGCTCTTGCGGTGGGATCGTCGCGTAGTCCGTTCCCGTGGCCGCCACGCTCAACCTGGCGAAAGGCGCCCTGGGGACTTCGAACTCGGAGACGTGCATCTCGGCGAGGTACTTCTTCAACGCTTCGTGCCGCTCGGGCGCGATCGCGAGCGAGCCGTCCTGGTTGACTTCGGGTAACAGGTAGGTGGGAATCGGCGGATTGAGCCGATGTTCGACCATGGCCCGGCAGTAGCGCATCTCGATTTCGCGAAACCTGTCGGAGGCGGGATCGACGTCGAAGAAGCGGGCTACGTTGCGGAAGTTGCCAAAGTGGTTCCCGTGCGTCGGCCGGTCAGGCAGCGTGAAGTTCCAGACGGTCAGCACGACGGGGATTTCCAAGGCACCCTTCTCACGAATCCGCACGCGGAACGTCCCGCGATAATCGCCTGCCGGCGCGTCTTTGGGCACGTGCAGGTCGACCCAGATCGGCTGGTTCTGCCCTCGGAAGACTTCGAAGGGGACGCCGACCATGTCGTGGCCGAGCGTCTTCGACGGGCCGCCCCAGCGTTCTTGCACTCGGCGGCGGGGCTCGATCAGTTCGCCGGTGATCGGGTTGACGAAGGGAACGAGCGGATCGGCGTGGAGTCCCGGCGGCAACTCCGCCCGGGGCGTCGACTTTCTCACCCGCACATATTCCTCCCGATACAAGGTAACCTGTTCTTTGGAAATCTTCGCGCCGTTTGGCCCGGTCAGGTCGCTGATCTCCGCGCCGGTCACCTGAATGTTTTCGCCCGACGTGCCGACCACGACCTGGAACGACTCCCATTCGTTCCTGGCCGCCGCGATATTCGCCTCGGCCGGGCCGTACGGCTCCTGGTCCTGACCGATCCGCTCCATGCTGTTGAGCACGGTCAGGCGGACGACGGGCGCTTCGGCGGCAGAAATCGTCGAGACCGCAGCGAAAGCAAGAATGACAAATACAACCCAAGCACGGCTCTTCATTGCAGCACCTCCCGCACAATATCCAACGGAATCGGCTCAGTCCCCCAACGCCCGGCATCTTAGCCGGCCCATTGCCCCGTGTCCAGCAATTGGCGGACGAACGCCTTCGCAGGGCGACGGTTCTCTCCGCCGACGCACGATCACTTCGGCGGATCGTTTAACCCGCTGCCGCAGGCGAGGACGAGTTGTTTAACGCCCAGCCGCAGGCGCCGGCTCCCCTGATAAGGACGATCTGCCACGGCCGGCGCCTACGGCTGGGCGTTAAACGACTTCTGTCTCGTCCTCGCCTGCGGCAGCGGGTTAAACAAGGGGAACGGCCCAATCACTCGATCCACCCACCTCCCAGTACCCGATCGCCTTCAAAACACACGGCCGCCTGGCCGGGGGCGACGCCGTAGCAGGGCTCCTCGAAGCGGACGCGAAAACGGCCTTCCTCGAACGGCTCGACCAGGGCCCCGGCCGGACGGCTGCGGTAGCGAATCTTGACCTGGCACTCAAGCGGACCCGTCGGCGGCTCGATGAGCCAGTTGGCCCCCGCGGCCGTGAGTTCGTTGCGGGCTAACTCGTGTTGCTCGCCCACCACCACGCGGCGAGTGTCGGGCTCGATGCGGACCACGAAACGCCGATCGCCGAAGGCGATGCCGAGTCCTTTGCGCTGGCCGATCGTGTAGCGCTCGATGCCGTCGTGCCGCCCGACGACTGTGCCGTCGGAGGCGACGATTTCGCCCGACGTGTCCGCCGCGGGGCGCCGCTCGTGAATGAACCGGGCGTGGTCCTGGTCGGGAACGAAGCAGATCTCCTGGCTGTCGCGCTTGTCGGCCACGCGGAAACCCAACTGCTCGGCCAGGACGCGGATCGCACTCTTGTGGTGCTCGCCCACCGGCAGCAACATCCGCGAGAGCCGCGAGCGTTCGATGCCGAACAGGACGTAGGCCTGGTCCTTCGCGTCGTCGAGACCGCGCATCAGGGCCGGAACCGACTGGCCCACATCGACGAGCCGGGCGTGATGCCCCGTGGCGACGAATTCGGCTCCCAGGCTGTCGGCGTACTCGAAGAGCTTGCCGAACTTGAGCCAGGTGTTGCAGACGATGCACGGGTTGGGCGTGCGGCCTGCCAGGTACTCGTCGACGAAGTAGTCGACGATCCGCTCAAACTGCTCGTCGAAGTTGAGAGCGTAGAAGGGGATGGCGAGCAGGTCGGCGACCCGCCGGGCGTCGGCGGCGTCGGCTGCACTGCAGCAGCCCTGCTTGTGGCGGACCGGCGTCTCGCCCACACGGCAAGACTGGCCCGTCTCGATCCCATGGCGCATAAAGACGCCCACGACCTCGTGGCCGGCATCGAGAAGCAAGCGGGCGGCGACGCTGCTGTCGACGCCGCCCGACATGGCAAGAACGACTTTGGACATGGAACCTATTCTACCAGCGGAGAATCCGCGTATCACCGAGCCGCAACTCCAAATCGACGGCCGGGCCGGCGCCGACGACTTCGCCGGTGAGCACGTTGCGGAGCGGGGCGTCGCCCGCCGACTGGGGGCGGTTCAGCCGAACGGGGCCGTCGTGTGTGGCATGGACCACGACCAGCGGGCCGTTGGCGTAGAGGACGCATTCGTCCTCGGTGTAGGGCGCAATTCCGGCCCGCTTCGCCAAGCCTCGCAGGAGCGGCGGGCTCAGGTTCGGCACACCGACGAAGACCGACGCCCCGGCGCCGCCGGCATCCTTGCGAATTGCGATGGCCGGGGACCCGTCGGCATAGGTTGCCAGGACTTCGTCGGGCCGTGCATCGGCCACGGCAAACAGGGGCGCGACAGGATTCTTGACCGACAGTTCGTCTTCGAGTCCGAGTTGCCGCCCTGCCGCAGTCGGCGTGGCTGCGGGGGCGGTATCCTCAGGCATCCGCCGGAAGCTGAAACCGGTAAGCTGGCGCATGCCTTCAAGATCGTCCCGGCCGCTGCCGAGAAAGCCCGGGGCGTAGCACCAGACGCGGAGTTTGTTCCGCGTCTGCTCCAGCAGCTTTTGCCTGGTTGCGGCATCGACGTGCCAGGCGTTGAGGAACACGAAGACACCGGCCCGGTCGACGCGGCCGCCGGCGACGTCGTCGAGCAGGTACTGGCCGAACGGCACGCCGGCCCGGGCGAACACACCGCGACCCTCGTAGAGCAGCGGCCGGGTGACGCGAAAGCCGCTTTCAGCGACCCACATCATCGAGTCTTCATCGACCACGGCCGCCACGGGCGGCAGGAAGGCTTGCGGCTTCGACACCAGGGGTTCGTCCAGAGCTTCCAGCGCCCGCATGCTGTCCCAGAACCGCCGATCGTTGAACCAGCCGGTGCCGCCCAGGTCCATCCACCAGGTGGCGAAGTTGCGGCAGGCCTCCTGGCCGACGTTGCGAAGCAACTGGTTGTTGGAGCCTTCGAACGTATCAACCCGCTCGGTGTGGCCCGGAAAGTTCCCCGAACTGAGGTAGGTGGCCGTGTCGTCTTCGTAAAGCCAGAGCTTGCCGGCCAGCATCACCGATTCGGCGGCCGTCATCGCCGGAGCGCTCTGTCCCAGCCCGCGGTCGCAGTAGGAAATGGGCGAGCAGAGGATATCGATATCCGGCGAACTGAGCACGCGCCGCAGCCCGTAGTGCCCCGAGATTGCGGGGCCGGTGTAGGCCGCGGTGAACTCGAACACGTAGCCGTAGAAGAAGACCGACAGCTTGTGCCCCTCGCTCGCCTCGCGCACGGCCCGAGCCAGGTCGACCACGCAGTCGGCCATGGCCTCCTGCTGGAAGCGGTTGTAGTCGACGATCGGCCGTTCCGTCTCGGGCAGTCGGAGGATGCCGCCCGGGTTAGCATGGCGCTGGTCGGGCGTCGGCGGTTCGGCATTGTCGGAACTGGCCTTCTCGTCGCGCCAGGCCGCACGCAGATCGGCCTCGCTGCGGTACTGCTTCCGCAACCACTCGCGCCAGGCGTCGCGGGCCACGGGTGAGTAGTCGGTATACTTTCGCTCCCACGTGCGCCGATAGAACCATTCGCCCGTATTGTGCCCGCAGGGGTGATAGCCGGCCACGTTCTTACCGAACTCCTTTTCCAGGTGCCGGACAAAAGCGGCCAGCGTGGCGGCCGCATCCTTACGGTATTGGGCCGAGGCCACCGACACGCCTTGCGGCTGGGGCCCGTCCTCCCAGACCATAACGTGGTCCGGATACTGCTCCTTCCACCACTTGGGCGGTTCCATGCCGACCCGCGGCAGCAGCAGGACCTTGGGATTCACCTTGATTACGTTGCGGCAGACGGCGTCGGTGGCGCTGTAGTCGGGTTCTTCGCCGGGCCGCGGCCAGGGCATGGGCACGGGCAGGCTGACGAAATCGACGCCCGCATCGCGAGCCAATGCAACCTGATCCTCGAACACGCCGGGGGCCATCCCCAGTTGGAGAAACACGGCGCCCGGTCGATAGAAGGCGATGCTGAGGGCCCGCTCCGTGTCGGACCACACGCGGCACGTCACGCGATAGGTTCGACCCTTTTCGAGCGACAGGTTGGCATGGTGATAGATATGGAAATCGGGCCACTTGCCGCCGGCCGGTTTGGAAAGCTGCACCTGCAACGCGCCGCGGTTGTCTTCGTCCGGTCTGGGGACGACGTCGATCCGGCCGACGGTGTTGGTCGCGTCGGTGGGCCAATGGGTCCAATCACGCTGGAAATCAGCCATGCCGTTGTCGAACGTGCAAAGGGGAATCACCTCCCGTCCGCTCCCCTCCTCGACGACGCGGATATCGTCGAGCAGGATCGTTCCCGGCTGCTGCCCGAAACGCAGGTGCATGGTGGCGTGGCTCGTCTCGGTCTCGATGGCCTCGAAGCGGAACGAAACCTGGTTCTCGCCCTTGTGGATGGCGATTTCGCTCCGCCCGGGGATGCCGAAGAACATCCGCCCGCGAACGGGCTTGCCGTCGACGTGGATGAGGGGGACGTCGTTTTTGGTTTGCACGCGGACATCGAGGGCCGCAATCGGCGATGTGGCAAGAACGGTACAGAGGAGGAACAGGGGAGCTAATGCTCGTCTGGCGTTCATGGTTGTGTGTTCCTTGTGGGCCTGTGGTATACGTGCGTATATAGTCTGCCATTGTAAGGAAATTGGCGGGGAGTTCAATAGTTGTGGGCAGGTGGTGGGTACGCTGAAAGCGTTTGATTCCAGAGCCCGGCGTCGCGCAGCGCACGCTGGGATTCGGGCAGTGACATCAACCTATACCCCAACGGGGTTTTACAAGTCGACCGGGCCACATCCAGGTGTCGATGCCGGAAGCAAGGAGTTGAGATTGGCCGGCGGTTTGCGTGAGGTTGAGCGGAGTTGTGCTTTTTTGCATCGCTATTGGATGGGCCGTCGCCGGGGCCAGCTAAAGCGTTGCACCCATGCGCCCCGAGTGTTAGAATCGCCGACACTGAAAGGGGCGCTGTTGTGTGTCGGTGCAGCGCATTGAGGCGTTGGGCTGCACAGCACACATACTCATGCCCTCATGATGCCCTGATGACAGACTGGCCAGACGCGAAGATATTCAACAACGTGACCTGGGAAATCCAGCGTCACTCGATAACACCAGACGAGTGGACGTACACACGCATCTCGAATCACCACGGCGAAATAATCGAACAACTCGATAAGGCAACCGGCGAACGGGCTGTCGTCACCGCGATGACCGGCGACACGAACTGGTACGCCCTCACAACCCGTCGTATCGTTGGTGAATTCGATTGCAGGCGATTCGACGTCTCAGCACACCTTGTGGCTGCCTACGACTTCGGCCGTAACCCAAAGGGATATGGCGAGGTTCAATTCGGTGTTGCGACCATAACCGGTGTCGATGGTGTGCAGACGTGCCTGGAATTCGAGACCGGCCGCGCGTGGATGGCTCCGGAATACTATTTCTCATGGTGGATCCGAAAGTACCCACGTCTTGACGTGTTCAAGTTCAATCCAGACCCAAATGCGACGCCGTAACAATACGATCCACGCGGAGACGCTCCAATGAAACAAACCGGCAAGTGCCCCAAGTGCGGATGCACAGACGTCATCGCCGACGCGAAGGCGATCGACCGCGGCCACGGCAACTGGGAGCAAGAAATGTCGGTCGCGACGTTTCGGAAGCCCGAGGCGATCATCTTCAAGGAGAAACAGGTGACAACGGTTTCGGCCTGGGTGTGCGCGGGCTGCGGATATATCGAGTTCTATGCCGACCATCCCAAGACAATCCGATTGTCGAAGCGCTGATTCGGAGAGGCACACCTGGGCGCAACGTTTGTCTGGAACATCGAAACCCTTTTTCAAGGAGCCATCACCATGAGTGAAATTCATCCGATCGGCACGATAACCGAAGTGACGATTACTGCGTTCAAGACCTCGCAGATCAGAAGCCACTTTGAACGATCATCCTCTTGTCTGGTGTTGAGTGTGATCCTGTGCTCCTTGTCATATATCCAATCCCATGCCGATGATTGCCGGGGCAATGCCACGCCTGCTCCTGCCGAGACCTTCAAGGAAGGAGATGAACCCTACACGATTACCGTCGGCGACAACAAGTTCTCGACTCCCTATGGGTACGGGAGAGAAGCAAATGCCGGCCGCAAATACCCGCTTGTGGTGATCGGCAAATGGGGCGAAGGCAATAGATATTTCAACGAGGATATCCGAAAGACACACCCCTCCTTCTATCTCGAATTCCAACAGTCGAGCGACACCGACGGCGCGCGTCTGGCCGGCATTATCGGCGCCGCATGCGAAAAAGGTTTGAGGATTGACGTCAACAGGATCCTCTACACGGGATTCTCCGCCGGTGGCTCCGGGTCCTTCAAGCTTGTCAGAGGCATGGCGGGCAAAGGGAAGTACTTCGCGGGTCTCAACCGGGTCGCCGGTCAATCCGAAAGTGTCATGGCAGAAACTGCCACAGGTCGAACGGCACTTTGGCTTCACATAGGGCTCAAAGACGTTCCCAAGAGAGTGGAAGTGTCGCGAGAACTGTATCAGAACCTGAAGAAACACCCCGTCAATGCCGGCGCTATTGAGACGCATGTCAGCGACACGGTCAAAGATCCCAACGACACGGCCAAAGATGTACCGCGCAACACGTGGATTCTGACCAAGAACGGCGTTGAGATCGTCCGCTACTCTGAATACCCCACCTGCGCGCACGATGCCTGGATCGGATATGCAGACCCCTACATGTTTGAGTGGATCTTCGGGCGCGAAATGTTGGAAATGGATAGGCAGGCGGAATCGAAGTTGAATCAGTCCGGCAAGAGGTGACAGGAAAGACGTCGCCTCGACAGGCGACTATTTCCGCTTCTGAGCTTCCCCGGTCATCGGAACAAACCGCACGCCGATTCCGCGGTCGCGATGGATCTTGCCGTCCTTGTCGCGTTCGATCACCAGCAGTTCCTGGTACCAATCGCCCACGGGAATGACCAGTTTCCCGCCGGGAGCCAACTGGTCGACGAGCGGTTGGGGAACGTGATCGGGGGCTGCCGCCACGATGATCACGTCGAACGGCGCCTTGTCGGGCCAACCCTGGTAGCCATCGCCCTGGCGGACCGTGATGTTCTTGTAGCCCAAGTCGGCGAGCCGCTTCTTCGCCTCCTTGGCCAGCGGCTCGACGATCTCGATGCTGTAGACCTCCTTGCAGATCTCACCCAGCACGGCCGCCTGATAGCCCGAGCCGGTGCCGATGTCGAGGGCTCGCATGCCTTTCCTTGCGCCGGCCAGTTGCGTCATCAGGGCCACGATGTAGGGCTGCGAGATCGTCTGTTCGTGCCCGATCGGCAGGGGGTGATCCGCATAGGCGCTGCCGCGCAGCTCCGCGGGCACGAACTGGTGGCGCGGAACCTTGCCCATCGCTTGCAGAACGACTTCGTCGGTGACGTCGCGTCCGGCGAGATCCCGCTCGATCATCCGCCGCCGAGCCTCCGTAGACTCAGACGGTTCGTCTCGGTAACGAACGACAAGCTCAGACGACGGCCTGCTGTCGGCGGCCTTCTTCGGCTGCCCGCCTTGGTCTTGCGACCGGCCGACGGGTTGCTGCGTCAGACTGGGCGCCACGGCCACGAGCACCAGGACGGCCGCGGCGATCCCCAACGCCAACGGTATGTGCATCTGCTTCCACGCCGTGCGCATGATTCCGTCCTCCGCGAACGGTTATCAGCGACAGAATCGTTTCCCTCTCTCACATTCTACTTGGACAGCGCCGCTTTGGCCAATGCCGGTGAACGCAAGTCCCAGCAGCGCATTCGTTTAACCCGCTGCCGCAGGCGAGGTCGTTCACCGATTACAGGCCGCTTTGGGATGGTTGGCAAACCTCGCCTGCGGCAGCGGGTTAAACGACTCTGCCGTAAAGGTTTCGGTTCCCTGCAGCACCCCGAAGTGGCACCGTCCAACTACTCAATAACTGTGAGAGTCCAGCTTGACTTTGCCTCGGAACACCCAGTAGATCGCGATGGTATAGGAAATGACGCACGGCATGCCGAGCACCGCAATGACCAGCATGATCTGCAAGGTCTTCATCGAAGATGCGTCCTGATAGATGGTGATGCTCCGCGTCGCGGGCTCGATCGACGAGGTCACCAGATTGGGGTAGAGCGCCATTCCCACCAGGAACACGAGAGCCGCAATTGTGCACGAGGACGAGATGAACGAATACAGCGGCCGGTTGTGGTAGATCGCCCGGGGGATGTTGGCGATGGCCAGCACGTTCAGCACGACGATCACCCAGGCGATCGGGAAATGCTTGAAGTTGTCCAACGCGTGGGGGACCTCGATCATCGTCCAGACGGTCATGACCAGGTAGATCGCCAGGAACAGGAAGAAGTGCCGCCAGATCCAGTCGTGCAGTTTCTTCTGCAGCTCGCCTTCGGTCTTCAGGTAGAGATAGATGTTGCCGTGCATGACAAACAGGGCCAGGGCCATGATCCCCACGCCGAGGGAATAGGGGTTCAGCAGATCGAAGAACGTGCCGGCGTAATCCTGGTTCTCTTTGAGCGGGATGCCACGAAGCATGTTGCCGATGGCGACCCCGTAGAGGAGCGGCGCGATGGTGGAGCCGAGCAGGAAGCATGAATCCCAGAATCGCCGCCACCACTTGCCCGGGCGTTTCGAACGAAACTCCATCGATACGGCCCGAAGAATCAAGGCCGTCAGCAGCAGCATGAAGGCGATGTAGAATCCTGAGAACACCGACGCGTAGGCGTTCGGAAAGGCGGCAAACAGGGCGCCGCCGAAGGTGATCAGCCACACTTCGTTGCCGTCCCAGAGCGGACCGATCGAGTTCATGAAGATCCGCCGCTCCTTGTCGGTCTTGGCCAGCGGATGGAGCATCCCCACGCCCAGGTCGAATCCGTCGAGGATCGCGTAGCCGGCAAGGAGTACCCCGAGCAGGCCAAACCAGATCAAGCAAAGCAAGTCGTAGCTCACGTCTTCAGGACTCCGTCAAATATGCATTCGCAGGTTGGCAAGCACCCGGCAGAAAGTCGCTGTTGCCGATAGTCGCTCTTCGCTCCGCGATGAGGCGTTTGTTTGCGGAGCGGACAACGACAATTGTCGATTTGCTGTTCCCAGGCCAAGTGACCGACCCGTTCGGACACTTCCTCAAAGCGTTCTTCAGTCGTCTCCATCGGTTTCCTTGCGGCGAGCGTCGGTGTAGGAGGAAGGTCCGGCCGCATCGGCCTGGTCGGCCGCCACGGCGAAGAACCCGCCCTTCCTGGCCTCGCCGGACGCCGCGGCCTCGCCCTCCTCCGGACCCGCGTGAATCTTGGTGTTCAACACGAACACCCAGACCAGCACCAATAACAGGTAGATCAGACCGAACATCACCAGCGAACCGGCCACCATCTCGCGGTTGATTGCGCCGCTGACCGCATCTTGTGTGCGAAGCCCGTTGACCGGCCTGGTGAAGTCCATTTCGTGATACTCGTAGAAGACGTCCGGGTTTTCTCTGGCCGCCATGACCGGCGCGAACTCGGCTTGCACGATCCACGGCTGACGGCCTACCTCCGCCGCCACCCAGCCGGACTGGTTGCCCAGGTACACCAGAACAATCGCAAACACGAAGCCCCAGAGGAGCCAGCGCTGCTCAAACAGCGTGCCCCGCCACAACAGGAACAACGCCGCCAGCGTCATCACAATCAGGAGCGACCCGATCCCCACCATCAGGTGGAAGCTGAGGAACGGGAGCAGGACCGGCGGACGATCCGCCGGATTGAACCGGTCGAGACCCACAACCGGCGTCGTGATATCGCGGTAGGTCAGCAGCGACAGCCCGGCCGGGATTTGAAGGGCGTATTTCAACTCCTGGGCTTCGTCGTCGGGGACCCCGAACACCGTGATCGGCGTACCCCCTTCGGTCGTCTCGTACAGCCCTTCCATGGCAGCCAGTTTCGAGGGTTGCTCTCTGGCGACCAGCCGGGCCGAGGAATCACCCGAGAGCGGGGCGGCCACGGCGGCGATCGTTCCCAGGATCAGTGCCACCGTGAAGGACCGCTTGGCAAACACCACGTGGCGGTTCCTCAAGAGATAGTAGGCGCTGATGCTCATCACGAAGAACGTGCCGGTCAGCAGGGCCCCGATCCACACGTGGACGAGCCGATCGATCGTGGACGGGTTGAGCACCACGGTCCAGAAATCGACAATTTCCGCCCGTTGGCCCCGTGCCGCGGCCACGATGTGGTGTCCGGCGGGCGTCTGCTGCCAACTGTTGGCCACCACGATCCAGATGGAAGAAAAGATCGATCCGAGGCAGACCATCAACGTGGCGAAGAAGTGCATCTTCTTTCCCACGCGGTCCCAGCCGAACACCAGAACCGCCAGGAACCCCGATTCGAGAAAAAACGCAAAAATCCCCTCCGCCGCCAGGGCCGAACCGAACACGTCGCCGACGAACCGCGAATAGACCGCCCAGTTGGTGCCGAACTCGAATTCCATCACGATCCCTGTCGCCACGCCCACCGCGAAGGTGACGGCAAACAGCTTCACCCAGAACTTGGTCAGACGATGCCACTCCGGATCGCCCGTCTTCAGCCAGATCGCCTCGAAAACGACCAGCAGCACCCCCAGCCCGATCGACAGCGGCGGGAACAGGTAGTGCACCATGATGGTGAAGGCGAACTGGAGGCGGGAAAGGAAGACGACGTCGAATTCCATGTCGGTGAGCTCGTGGTAAGAGACACATCAGGAAGCCGGGCGGAATCGCATGGACACCGCCGCAAATGCCTTGACAGATCCAGCCTGCCCTTTCGGCGGCCTGCGGACCAGAGGGCATTCTAGCGCGGCGGCCCAACCCCTTCAATGCTCCCGGTGGAGCTGGAGACAATTGCCAAAGGCGTCGCGTCGATCTAGGATGGGCGCCGTCAGGGACGTGGCTTGGCGCCCGACGCCTTCGGCCAGCGGACGGAAGTGGTGTGACCCCGATTCCCACGAGGCATGTCATGCCCTACTACGAGTACAAGTGCAACGAGTGCGGTGAGAAGTTCACCGTGAAGGAATCGTTCGAGGAGCACGGGCACAAACGGGTGAAGTGTCCCAAGTGCGAAAGCCGGAAGACCGAGCGGGTCATCGGGGCGGTGTTTGCCAAGACCTCGAAGAAGTCGTAGACGCGACCGTCCAAATGCTCGGACTCATCTACGACCGCCGGTTTCTCGACCACGACACGGGCGAAGTGCACCCGGAGGGGCCGGCACGGCTCAAGGTGATTCTGGAGGCCTTGCGCAAGGAAGGCCTGCTCGACCGCATGATGCCGATCCCCTTTCGCCAGGCCAAGGCCGAGGAAATCGCGCTGGTTCACGACCCGGCCTACGTCGACATCGTGTGCATGGCCTGCGACGAGGGTCTCACGGCGATCGGTTCGAGCGACACCAAGCTCTGCCCGAAGAGCTACGACGTGGCGGCCCTGGCCGTGGGCGGGACGATGGCCGCCTGCGATGCGGTCATGGCGGGCACCGTGCGGCGGGCGTTCTGCGCCGTCCGCCCCCCGGGGCATCATGCAGAAACCGACCGGGCCCTCGGGTTCTGCCTGTTCAACAATGTGGCCGTGGCCGCCGAACATCTGATTCGCAATCACGGTCTGCGCCGCGTGGCGATTGTCGACTTCGACGTCCATCACGGCAACGGCACGCAGCACATCTTCGAATCCCGGTCAGACGTGCTTTACGTCAGCATCCACGAGCGGCCCGGCTCGCTTCCGTTTCCCGGCTCGGGCGAGGAAAGCGAGGCAGGCATCGGCCCCGGACGCGGCTTCACACTCAACATCCCCCTGAGCCGCGGCGCCGGCGACGCCCAGTACCAGGCCGCATTCGATGGCCAGCTCCTACCCAAATTGAGGGAGTACCGCCCCGAATTCCTGCTCATCAGTGCGGGCTTCGACGCCCTCGCCGCCGATATGATCGCCCATTTGTGGCTGGAGCCCGAGTCGTATGGCTGGATGACGGAGCGGCTGGTGGAGGCGGCGGAACAGCAATGCGGAGGGCGTGTCGTCAGCGTGTTGGAGGGGGGCTATCAATTGGACTATCTGGGGCGGGCGGTTGTTCATCATCTGGCGGCGATGGCCGGCAATCGATAGTTCCTCTGGGACCGCCAACCTTGTCGCACACGGTTACGCCCGCGGGTGGTAATACTGGACTTCCCCGTGGTATAATCGACGTGGTCGGTGCTGCCGCCTGAATAGGGATCCGACGGAGCCACGCGAGGCGAATCGATGAAAGAGACCTTACCGCCCAAGTTGAAGAAGTTTCCGGCTGTGAAACAACGGCGTCTCGACGAACTGCTGGAGAAGAACGCCGAAGGAACCATCACGCCCAGCGAGAAACAGCGTCTGGAACAACTCGTCGAAGAGGCGGAAGCGTTGATGGTCGCCAACGCCCGCTTGCTGGCGCGGTTTGCCGAAGCGCAGGGTGACAATCTCCCGGTGGCCGCGGTCCCTGTCACGGTCTGGGTGAAGCCGGAACACGCGGGACGCTAAGGCATGGTGCAGGTTGAAGCATTCCGGCAGCTTGTGGCGGCCCGGGCCGGGGGCGTCTGCGAGTACTGCCGGTTGGTGGAGTTGGCCACCGGGGTGACTTTCCACATTGAACACGTTGTACCACAGGTGTTGGGTGGCCAGACCGTCATGAGTAACCTGGCGCTGAGTTGTCCGGGGTGCAATCTGGCGAAAGCAGACAAGACCAGCGGCAAAGACCAGAGCGGACAAGCACAATCTCTTTTCAATCCACGCGAGTACGAACCGTGGTTGCTGGGTTGGCACCTGCACTTCATCCTTGATCGCGAATCGGGAACGATCTTGCCGCGCACTCCCGTCGGCGAGGCAACCATTCTAACTCTCGGAGTGAACAGCGACCGTCGCGTATTTGCCCGACGACTTCAGATCCGCGCGGGATTGATCGGTTGAGAATCGGCGGGCCGCGCCGTTCCTTCTCGAAATGCCGCGGGGTCGGCGACGCCCAGTACCGGACCGCGTTCGACAACCGACTCCTCCCCAAACTGGGGGGGGTACCGCCCCGAGTTCCTGCTGATCAGTGCGGGCTTCGACGCCCTCGCCGCCGATATGATCTCCCACATGTGGCTGGAACCGGAGTCATACAAGTGGATGACAGAGCGGCTGGTGGAGGCGGCGGAAGAGCAATGCGGAGGGCGTGTCGTCAGCGTGTTGGAGGGCGGCTATCAATTGGACTATCTGGGGCAGGCGGTTGTGCATCATCTGGCGGCGATGGCCGCCAGCCGATAGCTCCTCCGGGACCGCCAATCTTGTCGCACACGGTTGCGCTAGGGGAACTGCAAAGTAGCAGGCACGCT
Source organism: Planctomycetaceae bacterium (assembly GCA_012719125.1). Taxonomy (GTDB): domain Bacteria; phylum Planctomycetota; class Planctomycetia; order Pirellulales; family Thermoguttaceae; genus JAAYAY01. The sequence goes on from JAAYAY010000024.1 coordinate 14,772, forward strand.
CCGCCGTGCCGTCCGCAGAACTGCCGGAAATCCCGATTTCCCGCCAGCGGCGCTCGGAGAGTGCCTGCTACTTTTCTTGCCACAAGAGGACTTTGCAGTTCCCCTGACTGTTGCGCCCGCCGGTGGTAATACTGGACTTCCCCGTGGTATAATCGATGTGGTCGGTGCTGCTGTCTGAACAGGAATCCGACGGAGCCACGATCAGAACCGCCGATGTGGAACGCTAAACGCCCACGACCAGCCGGATGGCCAGTCGTGGGCGTCTAGAATTTGGGAACAAGGAGCTTTCTCAATCACCGCGAATGCCATCGACTCCACACGCAAACATATTTGCGGAGCCACGCCCGGCGGGCAATTTCGCCGCCGAATGCCGCCATATCGTTCGCGCACTCGGCGGTCAGCTCGTCAAGTCGAAATTGGCGTCATCCGCTCCATCATCCGGAACCGTGAACTTGAGTTCGCTCTTCGCCTCGTCGCTGTATTTCTCAGGGACGAGTTGTTTCGGTCCGCCTCCGCCGCCCGCATCGCCGGCGCCGACCTCCGTCGGGTCAAAGTCGGGATCGTCCATCCCCTCGTACTTGACGATGAAGACCTTGTTCTCGCCCGGTTGCGCCTCCATTTCATAGTGGCCGGCGGAGTCGGTGGTCGCGATCCCGGCAAACTCCTGGCCGTTGAAATTCACTTGGGCGCCGACCAAGGCGTTCCCGTCGAGCGTAACCGTGCCCGAGACCTTCGCGGTCTTGACCTTCGTTCTCCCTTGGGGCGCGCAACCAAGAAACATCGTCACGGCAACAGCCAACAGCATCCAAGCAAGCAGCGGTTTGCATCTCATTACTCAACCTCGATTGTGTTCAACCAATGAGCCAGATTCGACAGACTATCGCTTCCCCGGGGTCAACCAGACGACACGAGGAACAAAGTTGGAGCCGCCTCCGGCGCGGGAGGCGGCTCTTTCGTGTGATTTCGTGAATCAACCTCCGTAGTCTCCAACGACCTCCTTGTCTTGAATCAACACCAGTCGAAGGAAGGTCAAGTAGTCCAACGTTTCCGCCAGGAAGTGGGTCGATCCGTCGCAGAAGCAGAACATGGCGCCGCCAGGATGGCTGCTCCGAAACACCCACGCAAAACCCTTTCCATCGGCGCGGTTCTGGTAAGCCGAATTGATGGCGTAATCGCGCTGGTGAGTGGCCGTAAAGGTAATGGGCGTTCCCGCGAGGGCTACGTTGTTGTCCAAGGCAACCACACCATGACAGCAGGTACGCGTGCCGTTGAGCCCCCAGGGTCCCCACCTGACGTCGACCTTGTTGGTCACGCCGCCGTGGGATTCACCAATCGCAACGGTATTGCTCGTTCCGTCCCTGATCGTGCTGAACTTGGCCGCCCCATCGCTACCGAATGCCCCCAGACCTCGAAGTCCCCGGCTGGCCAGTTGGGGATAGGGCGAATTGTTGTCGTCATACTGGCCGGTTGAGAAGAAGTAGCTCGTCCTACGGGCATCTCGCATGCTGTAAGTGTCTTCGGTGCCCGCCTGGTTGCTGTATTGCTGGCCCGCTGAGTCGTGGGAGGGGCATTCCAGGAAAGCGTATCTTGCGCTGTAGATTGCATGGTTCATCGTGTCGTCGCCCATCACGCGGCTATACTTGCTCGCGCTGCTGGAGCAGACGGTGTAATTGTATTGATCGCCGGCTGCCGATTGCTCCACAAACGGAAGCAGCAATGTCCAGCCGGTCGTGTTCAATACGTACGGTACGAGTTGGGGATTGCTATCATGCTGCCCGCTACCCACCCTCGCCGGCGGAAACTCCTTGAATGTGTCGTGGTAGTTGTGCAGGGCAAGTCCGATCTGCTTCAGATTGTTGGAGCACTGCGACCGCCGCGCGGCCTCCCGTGCCGCCTGGACCGCCGGCAATAACAGGGCGATCAGGATGCCGATGATGGCGATCACCACCAACAGCTCCACGAGGGTGAACCCTACGCGAATGCGAGACTTCATGAGACACCTCCCCAAAACAGAGAAAGAAAAGAAGACATAAACGACGAATAGCTGGTTTCGTCCGAGCTTCTCGGGCAATCCCTGTCGCAGCCGAACCGTCGTCGAACCGCGGCTCTGGACCCGGAGATTGTACTGGAACACCGCGCACGGCGCAATCTCGGTTGAGGGCTGCGCACGCATTATATATCATTCATCCGGAATTCGGGTAGGGTGCGAAGTGCACGAACAGTACCGGTGCCTCTTCTCTGTTGCACGATGACCATAACCGCTTGACAAACAACCGTTTAGGCGCGTCGGCAACAAGAGAAGACGAGTCTGCCCTGTTTTTTGCGTCCTCTTCGTCGAACTTGGACACTGCATGCCCCGGTACGAACGGTCGTGTCCGACCTTCGCCCTCGCTATCCAAAAAAGGACATTGCGAACGATACGGTTTTGGCAGGGCGGGAATATCGATGGCCAGACTAGAGTATTGGCTTGCGGCCGGCGCGTGTTGATGACCGTGCCGCCGAGCGTCGGCAACCATGGTACCCGAGGAGATCCAACACCTTCGTAACCCGAAGCGTAAGCGAGGCAAGATGGTGAAGCTTAAGCGAGGCAAGATGTTGCCCACCTCGCTTACGCTTCGGGTTACGATTGGGCCGGCAAGCTTACGCTCACGGCCGCGGCGAATCGCTCTAACCCACCGCCGCAAACCGCTCCGCCGGAATCAACCGGGCCAGTTCGTCCGTCGTCGTGATTCCGGCCGCCACCTTCAAAAGCGCCGAACGACGCAGGTCGAGCATGCCCTGACGCATTGCTTCGTCCTGGATCTCGCGAGCCGTGCGCCCCTGGGTGACCATCTGGCGCAACTCGCCGGTCATCCGCAGAACCTCAAACACGCCCGTGCGAGAGCGGTAGCCCTCGTGCTGGCAGTGCTCGCAACCGCCTGCGGCGAAGATCTGGTGGCCCTCTTTCTCGTCCAGCCATTGCTCGACCGAGCCGAACATCTTCGTCCGCGACACGTCGAGCGGGATCTTGCACTCATTGCAGAGCGTCCGAGCAAGTCGCTGCGAAACGATGCCCAACAGGCTTGTGGCCAGGAAGTGCGGGGCGACGCCCAACGCCAACAGGCTTTCGATGGCCCCGGCGGCGATTGGTGCGTGCAGGGTGGCAAACACCAGGTGCCCGCTATTGGCCGCTCGAACCGCCGTCTCGGCCGTCACCGGATCGCGGATCTCGCCGACCATGATGATGTCCGGCGATTGCCGCAGCACGCTTCGCAAGAGTTCGGGAAATTCCAACCCCTGGCGGTGATTGACCTGAGACTGGCGAATCCCGGGCAGGGAGTATTCGATCGGGTCTTCGATGGTATTGATCTGGCGAGTCTGATCGTTGAGCCGGTGAAGACAGGCGTAGAGCGTCGTGGTCTTGCCCGTGCCCGCCGAGGCCTTGACGTAGCTGCGGACTGAAAAACAGCCCGAGAGAAGAAGGGAAAATGGGGGAGAAGAATCAGGCTATTTAGGCAAACGTCAATCGCCCCTTCGGCTTGGGGACTTCACGGCCCAAATCACGAGCCGTTTCGATCCATTCGACCATGATTGCGCGCACGTTGGTTAGAGCCTCTTCGTAGGTCTCGCCGTCGGCTGCGCAACCGGGCAGTTCAGGAACCTCCGCGATCACGGCTTGATCGTCATCGCTCCAATAGAGGATGATTTCGTAGCGTGACTCATTGGTCGTCATCATGGTCTCCTGCCAGACGGTATCGCTGAATAACGGCACGAACCTGCTTCACCTGATAGGGCTTCGCTTTTCCCTGTCGCGGTTGAAGGTTAAGGATTTCTTCCACGCCGTCACGTGTGAAGATGTGGTGATCACCGCGAATGCGTTCGGCAAAGCCAAGTCGCTTCAACAAGCCACAAAGATCGGCAAATGCGATGTTCGCGTCCGACGCCCCTCGCAGCAGCGTATCCAAGATCTTGTCGCGATTGGTCATGGCTCTAAGACATCTCGGCGAGTTGAATAACCCAACCTTCACTCGCAACAGAAACAACAAGTCATTCTACCAGAGTTTGCCAGCCGGAACCACCCCGAGGTATCCGTCGAAAGGGCGTGGGGTGTTGGGAAGAAAAGGGGTCATCGCTAGGGACGGCTCCCTTTTCCGCCTCGCAGGTCGTGTTGGGCAAGCGGCCTAGAGGGGGCGATTACGCGCCCACCGCCGCAAACCGCTCCGCCGGAATCAACCGGGCCAGTTCGTCCGTCGTCGTGATTCCCGCGGCCACCTTCAAAAGCGCCGAACGACGCAGGTCGAGCATGCCCTGACGCATCGCCTCGTCCTGGATCTCGCGAGCCGTGCGCCCCTGGGAGACCATCTGGCGCAACTCGCCGGTCATCCGCAGGACCTCGAACACGCCCGTTCGAGAGCGGTAGCCCTCGTGCCGGCAGTGCTCGCAGCCGCCCGCGGCGAAGATCTGGTGGCCTTCTTTCTCGCCGAGCCATTGCTCGACCGAGCCGAACATCTTCGTCCGCGACACGTCGAGCGGAATCTTGCAGTCGTTGCAGAGGGTTCGGGCGAGTCGCTGAGAAACGATGCCCAACAGGCTCGTGGCCAGGAAGTGCGGGGCGACGCCCAACGCCAACAGGCTTTCGATGGCCCCGGCGGCGATTGGTGCGTGCAGGGTGGCAAACACCAGATGCCCGCTATTGGCCGCCCGAACCGCCGTCTCGGCCGTCACCGGATCGCGAATCTCGCCGACCATGATCACGTCGGGCGATTGCCGCAGCACACTTCGCAAGAGTTCGGGAAACTCCAGCCCCTGACGGTGATTGACCTGCGACTGGCGGATCCCGGGCAGGGAGTATTCGATCGGGTCTTCGATCGTATTGATCTGGCGAGTCTGATCGTTGAGCCGGTGAAGACAGGCGTAGAGCGTCGTGGTCTTGCCTGTTCCCGCCGGTCCGGTGACCAACATCAGACCTCCCGGCTTGTTGAGCAGATCGACCAGCTCGAACTGATTCTTGGCGTGGAGCCCCAGATTCTCCAGCCGCAGCAGGTCCTGTTCCCGTTCGAGAAGCCGGACCGCCATGTCTTCGCCGTAGAGCGTGGGGATCGTGCTGATCCGCAGATCAACTCGCTTGCGACCGTCGAGGTTCGAGACCCAGCGACCGTCTTGCGGACGCAGCCGCTGGGCCATCTCCATGCCCGCCGAGGCCTTGACGTAGCTGAGGAATCGGGCACCTTCTTCTCGGGAAATGTTGGACCAACGCCGCAGGATGCCCAGGTGACGCACCGAGATGGTCACATCGTCTTCGTTCCAGTTGAAGTGCAGATCGCTGGCGGGCAAGGCGATCGCTTCCCGGATCAGCCGGTTGAAGGCCTGCCCCACCCCGGAGACATTCAGGTTGACATCTTCCGGCTTGAATTCGACTCGCCCCATTGCCGTGATCATGTTTCCGATCTCCTCCGCAACTGCACTTACCCTTGTCCTTCCGGCCGGGATAGGCCTCTCTGGTGGGAAGATCGGCAAGCTGGGGGGCCGCTCCTGGCTTTTCGTGCTGCGTAATCAGGAAAAACCAGGCAAGTGACGCAGTGTCTTCGGGTCGCGCAAAGCGAATCGGTTGTTACGGTTGATCGGTCCTCGGCACCAGAAGTGATCGATCCTAACCCGACGCGTGAGCGAGGATGGAGACGCGTGAGCGAGGATGGAGACGCGTAAGCGAGGATGGAGACGCGTAAGCGAGGATGGAGACGCGTAAGCGAGGATGGAATGGGTCCGAGTTCCATTCTCGCTAGCGCTTCGCAGTTGGGATGAGAAGCTCTTGCGCTTCGCACTTGGTGTGGAGAGAGGGCCAATCTCCGCCAAACTGGCCTTCCGCGGGGAGCCGGATTGTGGTACTTAACGCCAACCACTGTCGGTGTTTTGCGCGCGACGGTGGGGCAACAAATCCCGCAATCCTTTGATTTTCACTCCGTGAACGGTCGGCCTGTCAGTCCGCCAGGGGAAACTGATCGATGAAACGCCTTCTCCTTCGCATCTCCGTGTTGGGTACCGTTATTGCTTTGGGGTTGATCGCCATTGCCCAGGCTCAGCGAAGCAGCGAGCCGGCGGCCTCGCCCGGCGCAGCCCGGATCGCTCCCCGCGAGAGCGGCACGCCGCAAGGCAATCCGTTGCGTTCTGCGGCAACTCGGCAATCGGCGGAGATCCCGGCCAACACGGCCGGTGAAATCCGGGCCGGTGCCTCTCGTCAACAACCGACACTGGCGCCCCCCGCGGCGAGCTTCTCTCTGGCCGAAGCAACCAACACGGGCATGGCTCCGCCGCTTACGGGTCCGACCGCGGGCGGAATGGTGCCGTCCGCGCCGGAGTTCCGCACGACCGCCCCCCCCGCCCTGCCGGGGCAAGACGCCGCGATGCAGCCCGCGATGGCTGGTACTACCTCACAGGGCTCACTGTCTCCAGCCATGATGGACTTCGGGCCGTCCAGCGGGGTGCCCGAGTCCGGCTCGCCAGAGGCCGGCGCTGCCCCCGCTTTGGCCGGGGCTGAAAGTCAGCCGGTCATGTCCATGCCCAGGGACAACTCGTTCCCGGCGGCTGGCTCAGCCATGCCGCCAGCCGACGGTGCGCAAGTTGCGGCCCAGCCAATGCTGGTTGCCAGTTCGCCCATGGACTCCGGGGCGATTCCGCAGCAGCTCGACTCCTTCGACGCCCAACCGATGACCCGTATGCAGGTTCCCCCAACCCTCGGGCAATCGCCGATCCAGCCCAGCCTTGCCGGACCGGCTGCAGCCACGGGAACCGGCCAGCCGGGCACCAAGGAACTCGAAGGCGCGCAGTCGCCGCAACTGGTCGTCGAGAAGATCGCGCCCGCCGAAATCCAGGTGGGTCGGCCCGCCATTTTCGAGATCCACGTGCGCAACGTGGGCACCGTGGCCGCCACCAACGTCGAGATCCGCGACGAGATCCCCCAGGGCACACGTCTCCAAAGCACCAAGCCGATGGCATCCGCGGGGGCGCAAGGTGAGCTGGTCTGGAGAATCGGAACCATGAAGCCGGGTGAGGACGTGGCGGTCGAGATGGAGTTGATGCCGACCGATGAAGGCGAAATCGGCAGCGTGGCGACCGTTCATTTCGAAACCGGGGCCTCCGTGCGAACCAGAGCGACGCGTCCCCAACTGGCCATCGAAATCGAAGCGGCCGACAAGGTCCTCAAGGGCGACGAGTTGAGCCTGAAAATCACCATATCGAACCCGGGAACCGGAATTGCCGAGAACGTGGTCCTCGAAGAACACGTGCCGCAAAGCTTCCGCCATTCGGCGGGCGCCGAACTCGAATACGAAGTGGGCAACCTGGCCCCCAAGGAATCGCGGGAGTTGACCTTGGTGCTGGAAGCGGTTCATCCCGGCCTGCTGGAAAACGTCATCACCGCCCGGGGCGAACCGAGCCTGCACACCGAGAGCCGGCGACCGGTGGAAGTGATTGCTCCGCAGTTGGAGGTGGCCGTACAAGGTCCGAAGCACCGGTTCCTGGATTGTGAGGCCGTCTACAACCTCTCGGTTCGCAATCCGGGCACGGCGCCGGCCAAGCAGGTCGAGCTTGCCGTCGAACTGCCGCCCGGGATGAAGTTCGTCAGCGGCACGAACCGCGCCTATTACGAAGAGGCAACTCGCACCGTCCACTGGATGCTGGAAGAGATTCCCGTTCAGGACGGTCCGCCGCCGGTTCAACTCACGCTCCTGCCGATCGAGGCCGGCGACCACAACATCCGGTTGGTTTCGTCCGACGACAGCGGCGCAAAGGCCGAGGTTCAACAGGCCGTGCACGTGGAAGGCATCGTTGCCATGTACTTCGAGGTGGCCGACTTGCAGGACCCGATTGAAGTGGGCGGTCAGACGCTCTACGAGATTCGCGTGGTGAATCAGGGGTCGAAGGAAGCGACGAACGTGCGGCTGGCAGCCGAGATGCCGGCCGGATTGCGGGCGGTCGCCGCCGAAGGTCCCACGCAACAAGCCCGAGCGGCTCAGGCCAATATCATCCTGTTCCAGCCGCTGGCGCGGTTGGCCGCCAAGGCCGACGTCACCTATCGCATTCGCGCCGAAGGCGTCCAGCCGGGCGACCTGCGGCTGCGAGTGCAGGTGACCACCGACGAAATCGAAACGCCAATCACCAAGGAAGAAAGCACTCGAGTCTACTCGCCCCAGTAAGCGAGATCGAAATCAACATTCGTGCGAGCCCCCCCGGGCCGGTCGTCGCCCTATTCTGGAGCGGCGACCGGCCTGCTTCTCTTCTTGGCACCACGGTCAGCAGCGTGCCAAGATCCAATGGGCGATCTCGCGGCAAATCTCCTTCTTCTCGGGCTCGCGAGGCAGGTCGTGGTAGAGACCGGGATACACTCGGAGCGTCTTGTCGCCGGAACCGGCCGCTCGATAGAACTCCTCCGTTGCCTGGGCCGATACGACCGCATCGGCCGTACCCTGAAGAACCAGTAGAGGAAGTGTGACGTCGGCGGCCCGGCGGCGGACTTCTTCCGAGACCCGCAGGATCTCGCCGCCGGTGCGTGTGGGAATGCGGCCGTGAAAGACCAGCGGGTCGGCCCGAAACTGGGCCACCACTTCCGCATCGCGTGAGAGCCTGGAACTGCCTAAACGCACCAACCGAAGCCGGGGAAGCCAACGGCTGCCGAAAGCCGCCACCTTCCGCATCCAGGGAAACAGCCCCACGGCCAGGCTCAGCGGCGGGGCACTGAGAATAATGCCGGCCGGCTTTTCCGCCAGCATCGGCCCGGCACACAGAACAATCAGCGTGCCCATACTATGACCGAGCAGGAACACGGGCAGACCGCGATGGGCCGCCCGGGCTTCGGCAACCACAATCGAGAGATCTTCGGCGTATCGATCAAATCGATCGACCCAGATACGCGGCCCGGACGACAGCCCGTGGCCGCGAGTGTCGGGGGCCCAAACGGTGATGCCGGCACGGTTCAGTGCCGCAGCCGTCTCGGCGTAACGCCCTGAATGCTCGACGATTCCATGAACGATGATCGCCAGAGCCTTCGAGGAGCCCTCCGAAGGCCACCGCCGAACATACAACTGCGTTCCGTCTGCCGCCGTGCAATAGAACCTCGAACCAACGGTCTCCTCAGCCATCGCGGTGATTCCTCGCACTGCACCAGATTCGTCGAAGGTGCAAGCATAACATCGATGCCGGACAATCACCACCTGCTGGATTCATCCAATCACAATGAAAGCACTCGAACCGGAATTACTTTCGTCGCACGTTCCTCGGGCGGGACGGAATTGCCTCTTCTCGTTCCGGCCCCGGTTCGCAATACGACACATCAGAACGCGATCGAGAAACCGACCCGGCCCGTGTTGATGCTCAGGCCGCCGTTGTAGTAGCTGTAGCCCCGATAGCAACCATACGGATAGTACGGATAGACGGGATATGGCACCACAACCGGCGGGCGGACGATCACCGGCGGATGGTATCCGTACGGATGATGGTGCCGCGGCGGTCCAGGGCGATACGAATGGTGCGGCGGGCCGTGATGCGGATAATGGCCGGGACCACCGTGATGGCCATGGTGTGCAACCAGGGCAACTGCAGCGTCGGGGCCGGAGCCGTGATGAGCCGGCGGACCAGCGGCCTCGGCACGAACGGCCAGGGTGAACGCGACAATCAGGACGGCTGTGCTCAAAACCAGGGTTCGCATGATTACGTCTCCTCACAAAACACTTGTCGGGGGGGCTGGGTCGCGGCCTCCATGCTCGGGGGCCGACGTTGGAACTTCTAACGCACGCGGCGTGCCAAAAGCTGAGATATATGAATAACTCGTTTAGAATGAACAAGTTACATGAATCGAGCAAGATTCAAACCGCAGTCAGGACTCCCTGCGGTGACCTCATTCTGATTGCATCGCGTTATCAATGTGACGACAGGTTTTGTGGATCTTTCGGGCTCTTATAATGGCGATCGGCTTTATCATGGGGGTATCTGAAGACACTGGAGATTGTCTGCCGAGGACCACGAGCGAGGAGTGGCATGTCGCAAGCCGAAGAGGGACCTCCCGAATTCAATTTCACTCCCAAGCCGCCCGGGGCAACCGGCGCTGCGAAGTACACCCGGCGTCGCAAACGGCGCCGTTCGCCGATGGTGCTGCTTGCCCCGGTCCTGGTGGTGGGCGTTATTGTGGTGGCAGGGCTGGTGGCGTTGACCCTGCGCACGTTGCCGAGCCAGTCGGAAGGGACCATCGCACTGGATCCAATTGCCGATCAGGCGGTCGTCGAACTTGACACGCTGATCGTCGACATCCTCGCCACCGTACCTCCGGGGAGTGAAAACCACGCGGTCTACTGGCTTGTGGAGGCGCCGGAAGGGGCTTCGATAGAAGCCGCCACCGGGCGATTCGTCTGGCGGCCGACGGAGGCCCAGGGGCCGGGGCAATACTCGGTAACCGTCGCCGCCACTCTCGACACCAACAAGGAAGTCCAGGTTGAATCGCGATTCGCAATCTCGGTCGTCGAGGCTCCGCAACCGCCGATCGTGGAGGCCGTGGGTGACCTGCACGCCAAGCCGGGCGAGTCCTTACAGGTTGAATTCTCTGCCAAGGACCCCGACCTGCCGGCCGCCCGGATTCGATACCAACTTGCTCCCGGCGCACCCCCCGGTGCAACAATCGATCCCGACACGGGCCGTTTTGCCTGGACGCCGGATGAGACCTCCGGCGGCAAGACGCATGCGATTGTGGTCGAGGCAACCGAGACCGGTGAGGGAGGGCAGTCATCGCAGACGACGTTGCGTGTAACCGTCGCCGCACCGGCCCAGCCCGAGCCGGCTCCCGCACCGGCCATGGTCGAAGAAAAACCCGCTCCCGAGACGCCGGTGGAAGTCGCCCAATCGCCGGACGAGCATGGGAATGAGACGATTCTGGAACTGTTCGAGAAGCGAAAGCTGTTCCATCCAGCCGAATATGTCACCCTCCGCAAGGTCTTTGCCGAGCGATTTGCCATGGCCCGTGCCGAGGAGATCCGCTCGGCCTGGGGAGACGACAACGAAACCATGACAGCGTGGCTCGAAAAGCACGTCGACGTCAAGGAAGAACTCTATCGGGCGATCGATCCGGAGATCGACAACGTATCGGCCGCTTTGGGGTTGTTTCACGAGATGTGGAAACTGTCGCCCGAGCGACTTGCGGATTACGGCGACCTGGCGATCGCCGTAGCGGTGACGTGGGACCAGGACCAGGGAGTGTACGACTACAGCGGACACCAGAAGCGCACGCGCAGCACGTTGCCGGCCGACCTCTTGGGGCCGATCGACAACTACAAGTACATCATCCAGGCCGAAAAGGTCATGCAGGGACGAGGCCAGTTCCTCCCCTGGGAGTTTCTGGTTCACGTGGTCAACCACAAGACGCCCATGATTGAGCGGCAGTGGGCGGTCAAGGGTTTTCTGCCCGAGCGTGCGATGATCGGCAAGTGCTACGGCAAGGTGCCCTATGACAGTGAAATGCTTTCGACGCAAGGGGCGGTTACGAAACTGGAAGGGCAGGCTTATACGCTGCCGAATCTGCTGGCATACGGCGGTGTGTGCTCCATGCAGGCCGATTTTGCCTCGCGTGTGGGGAAGTGCTTGGGCGTGCCGGCTGCCTACGTGGGGGGCGAGTCGCGCTACGGCGAAATGCACGCCTGGGTCATGTGGGTCGAGTTGAAGATCGTGACGAAATCGGGGATCGGATTCTCGCTGGAATCGCACGGCCGCTACCGGGGCGATCACTATTACGTCGGAAACCTGAAAGATCCCAAGACCGCCGAGAAGATCACCGACCGGCAGCTCGAACTGCGTCTGCACACGATCGGCGTCAATCCCCTGGCCAAGCGGCAAGCCGACATGATCGTGGCCGCCTATCCCATGTTGCGGGAGCATCATCAGATGGAAGTGGGCGACCAGCTTGCGTTTCTCGATCAACTGCTCCGGCTCTGCCCGTGGCACGAAGGGGCCTGGCGCACGGTTGCCGGAATGTCGCGCGACGGAGTCGTGCCGAAGACCCACACCAAGATGATGACGGGGATCGTCAACAGCCTGTTCGTCACCTTCGCGGCCTTCCCCGATTTCACCTTGGAGATCTTCGACGATTTGATTGCTTTCAACGACATGCCGAAGAAGCGGACGTTGCTCTACGGGCAACTCACCGCGCTCTACGAGCGAGCAGGACGCCCCGACCTGTCGTGTGAAGCTCGGCTCCGCTATACGGACCGTCTCGTTGAAGACGGGCAGCCGAAGGACGCGATCCGGGGCCTGGCGGCGTCGATCCTGCAGTTCGCGGATGAAGGCCGCTTCGTGCCGAAGATGCTCGATCGTCTGGAGGCCCTGTGCGATGAGAATGAAGGAACGGGGCCGGAACTGCTCAACTTCTATCAGCAGTTCCTGCAGCGTATTCCGACCCAGCGAGGCAGCAGGCCGAGCCAGTACTGCATGGAGATGTACGAGCGTGCGATCAAGCAATTTCGCCAACACGACCAGGAACCGGCGGCCCAGCGGCTTGAAATGCAGCTCGCCGCCTTCAAGGCGATGGGGGCCTCCCCATCCCAATGATCCGAAACGCGAGTGTGGACCGCGTAATTGTCGTAGCTTGGCTCTCCAGAGCCGAGTCTTCTGGCGGTTCCTGTGGTCGGCTCCGGAGAGCCAACCTACGATAGATGTGACCGTGGACGGCAAATGTTCTTAGGAGAGACTCATCCGATGCAACAAGTGAAACTGTTCAAAAGCGTGGAGAACGAGGTCGGCAACCTGGAGAAGGAGATCAACGACTGGCTCAGCCGCAGCGGGGCCAAGGTTGTCTCGATCACGGGTAACATCGCACCCCAGAGTGCCAAGCCCGATGGCGGCGGCGGGCTGGGCAAGGGCAGCTTTTCGCCCTCCGACGTGTTCGTCATCGTGCTCTACGAGATCGGAAGTTGAAAGCCTGATTCGGGAGTATCAGGACTTCTCCTCACGACTCCTTGAGCTTGGCCACCTCAGCCTCCGCTTCGGCAATCTGCTGTTCGAGCAGCTTGATTTCTGCCGGATCGTCGGCCTGCCGGCGCGCGCCGGCCAGTTGCTGGCGGAGCTTCTGAATCCGTTGGTTGATCATCTCGATCTTCTTCTTGGCCTTCTTGTCCATGATTCCTCGTTTGACGTCGTGGTTGGCTCAGTTCTCGGACAGTATTCGATCGACGAGTTGCAGGGCCGCGGCGGTCGAATCGATCCGACCGTCGAGTTGGGCGTCGCGAACCTGATCGAGCAGTTCGCGATAGATCGGTCCGCGGGGTACGCCGTGCTCGATCAGGTCGGCGCCCGACAGGAGGGGAGCCGGGTCGATCTCCTCATGCGGCCGGGCAAGCTGGCGGCGGCACCAGGCGACGTCGGCATCGTCGGCCTCGTCGGTTGCCCGCTCGGCCTGCATCCAGTCTAGCAAGTCTCCCGCCCCCTCGGCCACAAGCACGCGCTGCACCGACGACCACGCCTTGTGCTGCACCGCGTCGAGCGCGCCGTGACGATCGAGAAGCCAGGCAATCCGATCGATCTCCTTGTTCGTCAGCCGCCAGCGCTCCCCGATCTTCCCGGCCGTTTCTGTATTAACAGTCGGCCAGAAGGCTGCGGCCAATGCAAGGGAGAATCCGGGGTGATCCAGACGATCGACGACTTCGAGGGTGCGCTCGAAACACTTCGGGTCGGTCGCAGCAGCTTCGTTCAACTCGGGCAGGATCGCCGCGGCCAGTCCCGAATCGATCAGCAGGCGGATGCCGGCGGCGCGGCGAGGACCCGTCAAGACCTGTCGCATTTCGGCCGAGATCCGCTCCGGACTGACGACCCGGATCTGCTCGGCCATCTGGCGGATTGCGTCGAGGGTTTGCGGCTCCAACTGGAAGTCAAAGGTCACGGTGAAGCGGAGGGCGCGGAGCATCCGCAGCTTGTCTTCCGTGAACCGTTCGACCGGATTCCCGATGGCCCGGATCTGTCCCAGGCGGAGATCGTCCTGGCCGCCCACGTAGTCGATCACGCGCTCTTCGAGCGGATCATAGAACAGCCCGTTGATGGTGAAGTCGCGGCGAGAGGCGTCTTCCTGGGCGGTGGTGAAGTGAACGGCGTCGGGGTGCCGCCCGTCGGAATAACCGGCATCTTCCCGGAAGGTAGCCACCTCGATCTGGCCCGCCCCTTTCGGGCCGAGGATGGTGATAACTCCGAAGCTGGCGCCCACGGCCAGAGTGCGGCGATGGCCGAATAGCTTCCGGACCTGCCGGGGTTGCGCGTCCGTTGCCACGTCGTAGTCCTTGGGCTCCCGGCCCAGGAGCCGGTCACGCACGCACCCACCCGCCCAATAGGCCTCGTGCCCCGCCTCGCGGAGTGTGCGGACCACCTCCACGGCAAAGGAGCGAGCGGCTTCGGGCTGGTTGCTGGAATGGTGGACCATGGGTGCGAACTTGAGCTGCAGGACACCGGGAGAATACGAAGGGCACGCGATAGCGCCGCCGCGTCGGGAGGGCGGCGGTTTGCCTTTCACAAGGCTAACGGACCCGTCCCTTGTCGACAATCCGAGGCAGGTGGGAGTTCAGGCTTCCGCCTGCGGATCTCAGGCTGAAGCCCGTACTCCAACGGCCTGTCTCAGGCTGAAGCCTGCACTCCAACAGCCTACTGTCCAGCCGAGCCCGGGAAACTGATGAGCCGAGCGGCCCCGGGGGCTTGTAAAACCGGGCCCGGTATTCTAAAAACAAGGGAGCGCCGAAGTGGCGGAATTGGCAGACGCGCCAGGTTCAGGACCTGGTGGCCGTTAAGGCTGTGCAGGTTCAAGTCCTGTCTTCGGCATTTTTCGCCATCCATTGAAGAGGACCGGCCACACGATGTGGCAGGTCCTCTTTCGTTCTGGGGCCTGCGTTCTGGGCAGGCCGGCACGCTACCGAGCCGCGGTGCTCCTATGGACTGGCGTCTCAGAACTGCTAAGATGGGGGGATATGTTTTCGGTGGAAACGGGATTCGTGGAGTTCTCGTCTTGCCGCCATTAATGAGGATGGAAGTACGAGTTCGAAGTCATGCCTAAAGAAAAAGGTATTGAAGTCCCAGGCGTTGTGACGGAAGCGTTGGCCAACACGCGTTTTCGCGTTCAGTTGGAAAACGGCCACAACGTGA
Organism: Planctomycetaceae bacterium; assembly: GCA_012719125.1. GTDB lineage: Bacteria > Planctomycetota > Planctomycetia > Pirellulales > Thermoguttaceae > JAAYAY01. Next base: position 29,904 of record JAAYAY010000024.1, read on the forward strand.
TTGCCCACGTGGCCGGACGGATGCGCAAGCACTTCATCCGTATCGTGCCGGGCGACAAAGTCAACGTTGAGCTATCGCCCTACGATCTGTCGAAGGGCCGAATTGTCTACCGCGAGCGGTAGGTCTCTACGGGCCGGTCTCAGGCCGACCACTCCGGGTTCGGCTTCTCGAGTATCTCCGGCGCGACTGCTTTCTGCAGCGCCTCAACGGCCTGTTCCGCACGAGCCACGCTCTCTGCGTTACCATGCGCGGTCAGTTCGATCTCGAAACTCCGCGACTCACCCGGCGCCAGCGTCACGACTCGCCCGGCCCGTTTCTCGACCGACTTGGCGTTCGGGAAGTTGATAGCCGGCTCGAAACCCGTCACATAGCCGTCGGTGGCGGCCTGGCGATTCTTCCAGAGGGTGAAGCAAGGAAGCTGGTTCTTATTGAAAGCGAGCGAAACGCCCCGGTTTCCGCCGGCACTCTTGAGCAGAGTCTGGGTATTTCCCTGGGCGTCGGCCGCCAAGTCGAAGAAGAAGGCCGCTTCGGGGGTACCGGGGCTTTCGGGACCGTAGGTATCCCATTCCGACAGGTTGCCGACTGCGACGGCGTCGCGCGGGGCCATCTTGGCGACGGGCAAGACCGCTTTTGCCCCGGGGCCCAGCAGGGGAACGCCGAAGTTGATGTGGTAGAGCAATTCCAGTTCGCTCGGCTCGGCCCAGAGATTCGTGACAGTATCGGTCACGGTGAAGCCGGGTTGGCCGATCTTCGTCGTGTAGGTTGTGGTGAGTTGGAGCTTGTTGAAGAACAACCGGGCTTCATGAACGACGCCTGTCACGCTGATCTCACCCGACGCGGCGTCAACGGCCACCTCAACCTTGTGGGCCGGCGTGTTGGCGATCTTGCCGTGGAGTGGGTAGCGGAGGCTGCCGTTTTCGTTGAACTCGGCGGCCCCGTTCGACTCCAGCCCGCAGCGGACGATCAGCTCATCGAACCCGGCCAGCCAGCCCAGACCGCTCGGTTCCCAAAGGGGGACGAAGGCCGGGTTCACCGGCCCCCGAGCAGGCGACTTCCAGCCCAGTTCCACCTCCCCACAGACGGCCTTCCAGAGTCCCATACCCCGAGTGGGGAGGATAGTGAATTGCGTGGAACCGTTGTCGACCTGGACTACGTCGACACCGTCGGAGAGCCCGCCCTGCAGACGGCGTTTTGTGATGGAGAAGTCGCCCGGGGCATCTTCGGCGTCGGCAGCCGAAATGCTCTGGGTATCGACATAGACTCCGTTGGTTGTGTCGATCAGCGTCCAGGTTTGCTTGGCCATGTCTGGGCTCTCCATGAAATTGCGGCGGGTGGGGAGGGTGTCGCTCAGTGTATCGGTCGCGGCGGCGGCTTTCCAGTCGGGGTGAACCCGGCCCTTTCATTGGCTCCAATTACTTGCCTTCGGCCGTGGAACACCGTAAAACAGGGGCTTCGGAACGCCCGAAGTCAGTCGTTCCGGCAGATATTGTATTGCGGCAAATGAGCCACGAGGCGGCGGATTCAGACGCTTCTGGCAAGTATCGGTCCGACAACGTGTGAAATCGGCCGATAGATTGGTAATTCGCGTTGTCGCCAGGGATTCGGATCGCACACCGGAAGGGTGGGCGGGCTGGGTTGACCTGCGAAACCAAGTTTTAGTCCATCGGACTTGGCCGTTCATTTTGCGACACGGCCATGCCCGAGAAGCCTGGGAGTCAGTCAAACATGTGTGCATCCAAGATCGTTGCGAAAGATAACGTCGGCCGGATTCTCCAGCGTGCCATGGACGCCGGCGAAGGCATCCTCAGGCTCACTCCGAACTGGGTTCCTCGCAATTTTCTCCATCCGGGCAAGCGGATCAAGCTGGCGCCGACCGACTGGTACGCCCTGGGCGTTCACCGCGGCGGCATCGACGAGCGCTGGTTTGCCAGCACGACCGAGGCCATGAACGACAACCGGGCCGACGACGAGGGCCTGAGCTATTGCGTGTTCGAGGGGCAGCGGTTCCTGCTCCGCGACGCCGTGGCCGAAGGCCAGGGCAAGATCGTCGGCGAAGCGATCTGGAACGAGTACAAGCGTTGGCCCGTCTACTCGAAGTTCTTCGACAACATGGGCCCCATTCCGCACCACATGCATCAGCAGCAAGAGCACGCCGCGAACACCGGCCAGCAAGGCAAGCCGGAGTGCTATTACTTCCCGCCTCAATTGAACGCGGCCGAGAACCACTTCGACTACACCTTCATGGGGCTGGAGCCGGGCACGACCAAGCAAGACGTTCGCCGCTGCCTGGAGAACTGGAACAAAGGGGACAACGGCATCCTCGATCTTTCCAAGGCTTATCGCCTGAAGCCCGGCACGGGCTGGATGATTCCCGCCGGCGTGCTTCACGCGCCCGGGTCGATGTGCACCTACGAGCCCCAGTGGGGCAGCGACGTGTTCGGGATGTTCCAGTCGATTGTTGAAGGCCGGGAAGTTCCCTGGGCTCTCCTGGTTAAGGACGTTCCGGAAGACAGGCACCAGGACCTCGACTACATCATCGAGCAGCTCGCCTGGGAGAAGAACGTCGATCCCAACTTCAAGCAGAGCAACTATGTGGAACCGATCGTCGACAAGGCCGCCTCGGGCGACGGCTACACGGACCGTTGGATCGATTACGGCGGGTTCGACGGCCAGCAACTCGTCAGCGCCAAGGAACTGACGATTCAGCCCGGGGTCAAGATGACGCTGCGCGATCCGGGGGCAAGCGGCTGGATCACCGTCCAGGGTTCCGGCCGGATGGGCAAGATGGCTCTGCAGACGCCCGTCATGATCCACTATGGCGAAGAACCTTACGACGAGGTGTTCATCACGGCCCAGGCGGCAGCCGGCGGGATCGAGATCGAGAACACGGGCTACGAGCCGCTGGTGGGCTTGCGTTACTTCGGTCCGAACGTTCACCCGTCGACGCCGCAGATCGGCGACCACCGCAAGTAGTAGAACGCGGTTTCTCGAACAGCGGAGTGAAATGGACGAGAACTCGGTAATTCGAGCATTCGTCGAGTAGGCTCGTACTGCCTACTCGCAGCAGTGACAGGTCCCAATCTCGGCCGGCGACCGAATCGTGCCCGGCTGGGTATGCGGGCAAATACGTTGTTGGCAGTGAAGAAGGGGAACGACCGATGAGAAACTTACCGGCAGCGACATCACGCGGGCGCATCACGGTGTTTGTTGTGTTCTCGATTGGAGCCGTGAGTGCTGCGACTTCTTCTGCCGAAACCTACCGGAGCACGCCGGTGCCGCGAGACCAGTTGCCGTATCTGCCGCAGATTGAACGGTTCCTCGACGCGGTGGAGCGGGCCGATATTGGGACCGCGGTCGACGCTCTCCAGTGGACGGGTGACGCGTCGAGCAAACTCAAGCAGCAGTTGGCCGGTGCTGCAACCAGCCTGGGCAAGTCCGACGGGCACGAGCTCATCGCAGTGCGGCGAATCTCGCCAAGGCTGCATCAGATCTACGGAGCAATCCACTACGAGAAGCAGCCCCTGCTGTTTGTCCTGCATCCACGGTATTACGCCGGGGCGTGGCGAATTCAGACGGTCACGTTTTCCGCCGATCCCAAGGGGATGAACGACCTGGCCCCGCTCGAACCGGTTGCCCCGGCGAGCGGCGAACGGGTCGCCGCCCGGTTCTGATTCACACACAACCACGAGTCGTATCCACGACCTCACTCAGAAGCAACGGAGAGAATCGATGAGCGAGCATGTGAACAACTATCCCAAACTCCACAACGCTGCCTGGCCCGGGGTCGTCGGCAAGGGCGACGGAGGCGAGCCGCCGATCGACCTGGATACGATGCTCGACCTGACGGCCGCCGCCGAGGTGGACGGCGTCAAGTTCGACGGATTCGATCTGTTTCTCTATCTACCCCACATCGACATCGACGCAGCCGTGAAGAACGACGATGTCATCAAGGAACTGGCCGACAAGGCCCAGGCTCGCAACCTGGAGATCGGCACGGTCGTGGCCCCGATCTGGCCGCCCACCGGCGGCGGCTCCGCCATGGGCGACGCCGACGAGCGTACCCGATTCCTGGGCCAGGTCCGTAAGGGCTGCTATGTGGGCCAGAAGCTGCGGGAGCTGGGCGTGCGGCCGAACGGCAACATCCGCATCGACACGGGCGGCGGCGTCGAGCCCTGGCTGGCCGATCCGGACGGCAACCAGAAGATCATTGCCGAGACCTTCCGCCAGGCCTGCGATATCGCCGAAGAGCATGGCGAGACCCTGGCCGCCGAGGGCGAGATCTGCTGGGGCGGGATGCACAGTTGGAAGCGGATGCTGCAACTACTGGAAATGGTCGACCGGCCCCATACCCTGGGCTTCCAGGCCGACATGGCCCACACGCTCCTCTACCTGATGGGCTACAACGCTCCGGAAGACGCGATCGTGCCCGAGGATTTTGACTTCAGCGACAAGGAGGCGTTCGACGGGGCCTACAAGCAACTGACCGACGCCCTGCGGCCCTGGACGAACGACCTGCACATCGCCCAGAACGACGGGTCGGTGCACGGTTCGGGATCGCACGACAAGACGGGCCGCCACTGCACGGCGACCGACCCCGCCGGCAAGCTGGACATCACCCACCATGCCGGCTTCTGGCTTCGGGAGAACGGGCAGTTGACGAGGAAGATCCGCCACCTGTGCTGGGACGGCTGCATGTTCCCCAACGAGGTGATGATGAATCCGCAAACCTGGAACGACATCCTGGCGGCGATGCTGGCGGTGCGGGACGCACACGGTTGGCGAGAATGACGAATGTCGAAATCGGAATGACGAAAGAAGTCCGAATGAACGGATGACGAATGGGTGGGAGACCGGTTTTCAGGTGAAACGGGACGGCCGAAGTGGCAGAATGCGAAGAGCAGGAGCATGTCTCAATGTCTGTACAGTCCAAGCCGTATGTGACACCGAAGGAGTACCTGGAACGCGAGCGCGCCACGGAAGAGAAGCACGAGTACTTCCAGGGCGAGGTCTTCGCGATGGTTGGCGCCAGTTTCGCCCATGTAACCGTTGCCTCGAATGTGGTGATATCGCTGGGCTCCCAACTCCGAGGTAAACCGTGCCAAGTGTTTTCGGCGGACCTTCGTGTGAACGTATCTCGAACCGGGCTGTATACGTATCCGGATGTAGGCGTTGTCTGCGGCGAGCCGGAGTTCGGCGACGAACATCGCGACACGCTGCTGAATCCGAAGATCCTCATCGAGGTTCTGTCGTCTTCGACGGAGGCCTACGATCGTGGCAAGAAGTTCGCCCACTACCGGACCATCGAGAGCTTGGCGGAGTACCTGCTCGTGGCGCAAGACCAGCCGCGCATCGAGCAGTTCATCCGCCAAGCCTCCGGCGATTGGCTGCTGCACGAAGCGTCGAGCCTGGATGAAAGAATTCGATTGCCGTCGATTGAATGCGAGTTGAAGCTGGTTGAGGTGTACCAACGAGTCGAGTTTTCCGAAGCCGAATAAGACCTTCCCATGTTGACCAGCCTCGAAATCAAGAACTTCCGTGCGTTCTCTCACCTCGTCATCGAGCGGCTGGGTCGGGTGAATCTGATCGTGGGGAAGAACAACGTCGGGAAGACGACGCTGCTGGAGGCGCTGCAGATATGCGGGTCGACTTCGGTGCCAAGTACGATTCGGTCAATCCTTGAGGCTCGCTCTGAAGTACGGAGTTCCGCCGACTTGACGCCTGCTGGAGAAAGCAGGCCGAAATTCGTAATCTCGTCACTGTTTCATGGACGCGATGTATGGCCAAATAACGAAGCAAGTATCGGTGTCCGCGCTGTTGACGCAGACATCTACGAGTGGCTCTTTGAAACTCAGATCGTCGACCAGACTGGTGATCGATGCTTGACCGTTGACCTCAATCCAATAGGGCGCCGATCGGTTTTTTTCAGCGATGGCAGCGCAAAGACGGCAGACAATCTTCCAGAGGAATGGTCGTTCTTGCCAGTCAATCCCCCGATTTTGCTTGGGGAAATCAGCAACCAGGAAACGGAATCGCTCGTCGCGACGTGGTGGGATGCTACCTGGTTGTCGGACGGTAAGGTGCCGGTGTTGAATCTGCTCAAATCCCTGGCTCCTGTTCGGGATGTGATCTTCGTGCGCGATCCATTCGACTCGACGATGCGAATTGCGAGAGTGCAGACGGAGAACTTCAAGGACCCCATCCCGCTTGCGTCAATGGGAGGAGGAGCTACGCGTTTATTTCACATAGCGCTCGCAATGGAGTTTGCCAGGCATCGTGTGAGCCGAATTGAAGAAGCCCCGGAGGGCCCGGGACCTCGTCTTTCACTGGGGTCGAGAGATCTGTATTCGTTCGTGCTGATTGACGAAGTCGACACGGGCATCCACCACACGATGCACCGCGACCTGTGGCGGTTCATCTTCCAGGCTGCAAGGTCGCTTGACGTCCAGATCTTCGCCACCACCCATTCCCTCGACTGTCTTCGCGGCTTCGCCGAGGCGGCAGCGGAAGACGAAGAGGCGGATGCCCAGGTGATCCGGCTGGAACGAGTGGAAGGCGAGAACCAGACCGGGGCCGTTGTCATCGATCGCGAAGGATTGCCCATCGTGATCCGAGATTCCATTGAGGTGCGCTAGAGATGGGCAAACGCATCTTGTTGGTGGAGGGAAACGACGACCGGCATGTCATGTGGAATCTCTTCGAGGTCCGCAACGTTGCCGAATGCTTCGACGTGAAGTGTCCGGAGTCACAATCAGAAACCTACGAAGACGGTGGTATCGACAACCTCCTCGGGTCAATCCCGTATTGGCTGGCTTCCAGCGATCTCGAACGATTGGCGATCGTCGTCGACGCCGATAGCGTAGGCCCCGATGCACGGTGGGAGGCGATTCGACATCGCCTCGAAAAAGCAGGATACGACGGCCTTCCTGCAAGGCACTCTCAGTGCGGAGCCGTCTTCGACCTGTCGCTCCAACCTCACACGCCGCGTTCCGTCCGTTTCGGACTCTGGATCATGCCCGACAACCAGTCCACCGGCATGCTGGAGGACTTTGTCGCCAAGATGATCCACGAAGGCGACGAAATGCTTCCGCCTGTGGACGGTTTCCTCGCGTCGATTCCCCAGGAAAGCCGCCGGTTCAGTCCTGCCCATCAGTCCAAGGCCCGGCTCCACACCTGGCTTGCCGTGAGCGAACGTCCGGGCCGCCCCATGGGGCAGGCGATCAAGGCCGACAGGTACCTGGATGCCAACCACGCCTCGGTCGAGCCCTTTCTGAGCTGGCTTCGCGAGGCGCTGGTTGATTGAGGTGGGGATTTGTGGATACTGGGGCGATGGAATGACGAATGACGAAATCCAAATGACGAAAGAAGTCCGAATGATCGAATGATGAATACACGCTAACTCAACAATACGCTCTGACCACACAAGGAGAAGACGATGGCCAAAGAACTCAGAATCGCCATGCTCGGTTGCGGCTTCATGGGCCGCACGCACTCGAACGCCTGGTTGCAGGTGAACCACTTCTTCCCGAGGGAGCACAAGCCGGTGCTCAAGGGCTGCTACGGGCGCGAGCAAGATCTCGCCAAGCTCAAGGACTTCCAGGCGAAGTGGGGCTACGAGTCGCTGGAAACCGACTGGCGGAAGCTCGTCGAACGCAACGATATCGACCTGATCGACGTGTGCACGCCCAACTTCATGCACAAGGATTGCGTGATCGCCGCGGCCGAGGCCGGCAAGATCGTGGTTTGCGAGAAGCCCATGGCCATGAATATGGCCGAGGCCCAGCAGATGGTCGACGCGGTCGAGAAGGCGGGCGTGGCCAACATGGTTTCGTTCAACTACCGCCGCGTGCCGGCCATCAGCTTGTTCAAGCAGCTCGTGGACGAGGGACGCGTGGGACGGCCCTTCCACTACCGGGCGACCTATAACCAGGACTACACGATCGGCCAGGACGTGCCCCAGGGCGGCATGGCCCTGTGGCGGCTCGACAGCAAGGTGGCCGGCAGCGGGGTGACGGGCGACCTGCTCGCCCATTCGATCGACACGGCCGAATGGATCAACGGCCCGATCAAGCGGGTCGTTGCCCATACCGAGACGTTCATCAAGGAACGCAAACACGCCGACACGGGCAAGGTCGAGAAGGTCGACATTGACGACGCCTGCATGTTCCTGGCCCTGTTCGAAAACGGCTCGCTCGGCACGTTCGAGAGCACCCGTTACGCCCGCGGGCGCAAGAACTACAGCACCATGGAGATGAACGGCGAACGCGGCGGCCTGTTCTTCGACCTGGAAGATCCGCACATCCTCCAGTTCTTCCGCTATGCCGATCCCGAGACGGGCAAGAAGATCGAAGACCATCTGACCGGCTGGCAGCGGATCCACGTGACCAACTTCGAGCACCCCTACATGAAGAACTACTGGGTGCCCGGCACCACGATCGGTTACGAGCACACGTTCCTCAACGGTTTCGCCGACTTCCTGGCCAGCCTCGAAGGCGGCCCCGCCTTCCAGCCAAACATGCGAACCGCCATGCGAACCCAGCAGGTTTGCGAATCGGTTTTGCGGAGTGCGAAGGAAGGGGCGTGGGTGGATATCTAGCCGCCACCGTCTTGGCATGATTCATCGAAAACGGCTCCATTTCCGAACGAGAAGCGGATTGGAGCCGTTTCTGTTTGGAGATACAATTGCGTATTGCCAGCGGCCAAAGCAGTGGATTCCCGAGCATTGAAGGAAAGGGAGGCGGGGCATGTTACCCGATTCAGAGCTTGAAAGGCTCATGCAGGACATGGAATCCGATCGTGTGGAACGAAAGGAATCCGTATCTGATCCAGGAAGGATCCGCCAGGCAATTTGCGCTTTTGCCAACGACATGCCGAACCACCGTAAACCGGGGATCGTGTTCGTGGGGGTCAAGGATGACGGCTCGGATGCGGGATTGGACGTCACCGACAGTCTATTGCTCCAGTTGGCGGATATGCGATCTGACGGCAATATCTTGCCCCTGCCGCGTCTGGAGGTGGAAAAACGGACCTTGTGCGGATTCCAGGTTGCTGTTGTCCTTGTTCACCCTTCGGATGCTCCTCCGGTTCGCTACAACGGCCGCACTTGGATTCGGGTCGGGCCGCGTCGTGCGACCGCTTCTCTCGAAGAGGAGCGGCAACTCAACGAGAGACGAAGATCGAGAGACCTGCCATACGATCTCCGGACGATGACCGTGGCAACTCTGGATGATTTGGATCTCGACCGGTTCTGCCGCGAGTATGTCACCAGTGCGCTAGCGCCAGATGTTCTGGAGGCAAACGAGCGAACGACCATCCAACAACTGACTTCTTTGCGATTTGCCGGCGTCGAGCCACCGCATTCCCCCACCGTCACTGGAGTACTGATCGTCGGCAAGACGCCGGCTGATTGCATTCCGGGGGCCTATGTACAGTACTTGCGGATTGACGGAACGGCTCTGACAGATCCAATCATTGATCAGAAGGAGATTCACGGCCCTCTGCCGGACTTGCTGCAACGGTTGGATGACGTGTTGAAGGCGAATATCAGAATCACAGCGGACATCACCTCGGCAACAACTGAAGTCCGTGCCGCCGATTATCCGATTGTCGCTCTTCAGCAAATCGTTCGCAATGCCGTCATGCATCGCAACTACGAGACAACCAACGCTCCCGTCCGTGTGACGTGGTTCTCCGACCGAATTGAGGTTCAGAACCCGGGCGGCCCGTTCGGCCAGGTGACGGTTGAGAATTTCGGCACGCCGGGCATTACGGACTATCGCAATCCGACTCTGGCCGAAGCGCTCAAGACGCTCGGCTTCGTTCAACGATTCGGCGCGGGTATTCCACTGGCGAGAAAAGCGTTAGTGGGCAACGGGAACCCCGATATCCAATTCAGCGTTGAGGCGAATCACGTACTGGCAACCATAGGAGAGCGACGATGAGCGTGCCCGTAATCGCGTTCTTCAACAATAAAGGTGGCGTTGGGAAAACATCCCTCGTTTACCACGTTGCCTACATGGCAGCGGAACAGGGGCATCGCGTTGTGGCAGCGGACCTTGACCCTCAAGGACATCTGACGACCAGATTTCTCGACGAGGAACGTTTAGCAGAACTTTGGCCAGAGTCGTCTCACGCAGCCACGATCTGCGGCGCCGTAATGCGCGTTAAGCAGAAGTCGAAGGAGATTGGAGCTCCTGTTTTGGAGAGAATCTCTGACCGGCTCACATTGATTCCCGGCGACATGTCCTTCGCCGAATTCGAAGACGATTTTTCCCAAGCTTGGTCTGGATGTCTCGATCACGACGAGCAAGCGTTTCGAGTCATTTCCTCTTTGTGGAGAACGATTCAGCATGAAACCGAGCTTCATCGTGGTGATGTAGCTTTCGTCGATCTTGGCCCGAATCTGGGTGCCATCAACCGAGCGGCGTTGATTGCTTCCGATTTTGTGGTGATTCCTATTGTTCCGGACATGTTTTCTGTACAAGGGTTGCGGCCTCTCGGCTCTGCGATCCGATCATGGCGCAGCGAATGGAAGGAGCGTTTGGCCAGAGCCCCCAATTCCACCTCACCGCTTCCCGGTGGCGAAATGCGACCTCTGGGATACGTCGTTATGCAAGGAGCCGTTCGCAGAGAGCGGCCGAGCAGATTCCATGGCACCTGGCTCAACCGCATACCTGCCGCATATTCCACCTACGTCTTGGGCTCCGAAGCGCCCGCAGCAGAACAGGTTACCGATGATCCCCACTGCTTAGCGATCCTGAAACACTATCGAAGCCTCATGCCAATGGCGCAGGAAGCCGGAAAACCTGTGTTTCTTTTGAACGTGGCAGACGGTGCGTTGGGAGCCCACACCTATGCAGTGAAAGACGCCTACGCGGATTTCCAGAGACTCTTTCTTGATATCTTGAAACGAGCCGGGATCAGATGAAGACGCAGTCGGCACTACCTTGCCTTCATCCGACACCCTCACGCGCGGTAGTCTGTACTACCACTGTTCCGCCACGCGGCTCTCGTCGTTGACCGAGTCTTCGTAGTAGTAGTGGGCGCAGGGGATGAAGATCTTCTTCTCCAGCTCTTCGCCGTCGAGGTACTTGATGAAGGCTTCGACGGTTCCAACGGCCATCTTGCGGGGGAACTGCTGGGGCGAGTCGTAGAGCTTTTTCTCGAAGACCGCCTGTTTTCCGGCGGGGGAGGCGTCGAAGGCGATGATCGTGATTCGATCCTGCTTGCCCGCCTTGGTGACGGCGGAATGAGCGCCGAGTCCGGACGGGTCGTTGATGGCGAAGATCCCCACGATATCTGGGTGGGCCTGGAGGATATCGGTGGCGACGGCGTACCCGTCGTTGCGGTTTCCCCTTCCCGACAGCTCCGTGACGATCTCCAGCTTACTGTCGTGCTTTGAGAGATAGTCCATGAAGCCGTCGCGGCGCTGGATGCAGGACGTTACCTCCGGATAGGTAATGATCGCAATCTTGCCCTGGTTTCCGGTGGCCTTCATCATGCTCTGGCCGGCAAGCTGGCCGCCCTGGAAGTTATCGCTGCCGATGTGGGAGACGATCATGTCCTTGGCATCCTCGTCGGTCACCTGGACGTCGAAGGTGAACACGGGCACGCCCGCCTCATGGGCCTTCTTGACGCCTTCGCCGGCCGACTTCGAATCGACCGGGTTCAGAAAGATCGCGTCGTAGCCCTGGGCGACAAAGTCGGACAACTGGTTGTTCTGCTTGGCCGGATCGAGTTCGCCGCTGAGCGCGACCAGTTCGTACCCGTACTTGGCCGCCTCTTGCTCCATGACGTTGGCGATCAGTTTGAAGAACGGATTCGTCAGATCCATACAGGTCATGCCGATCTTGCCCTTGGTTTCGACGGTCGTTGTGGCTGTAGGCTGGGTGGCCTCTTGAGGCGGCTTGGAGCAAGAGGCGGACAGGATCACCAAGACGCCCATCGTGGCCACACACACGGCGTTCAGTACGCGTTTCATAACGTCCACCTCGATTCGGTTGATTTGTCAATCGTTTGCTTGTTGCTGAAAGAAGGCCGAGAGTCGTCTGCCGCCACGGACTTTGTCCAGCAACACGGCTCCCAGGATCACGCCGCCCAGGACCACTTGCTGAGTGTAGCTTTCCATACCCAGCAGGTTCATCCCGTTCTGAATCACCGAAATGATGAAGGCGCCGATGAGCGTGCCGAGAATCCTCCCGGAACCTCCCGACAGGCTCGTGCCTCCGACCACGACGGCAGCAATCACATACAGTTCATACATAACGCCCATGCTGGGCGTGCCCGTGTTGAGCTGGGAGGCCTGGATGCAACCTCCAAGGCCTGCGGCCAGGGCACTGACAGCATAAACGAAGACGACGACCAAACCCACCGGTACACCTGACAGTCGTGCGGCCTCTTCGTTCCCACCCACGGCATAGATGTAGCGTCCCATGCGCGTCCGCGACATGAATACGTGCGCAGCCGCGTAGAGGACAACCAGCAGAATCACGGTGTTGGGAATTCCGAGCGAACTGCCTTGACCGAGCCAGGTCAACGTCTTGGGGACCTGGTAGATCGAGAAGCCTCCCGTGAGCATGAACGACAGGCCGCGGGCCATCATCATCACACCGAGGGTGGTAATGAACGGTGCCACCTTGAACCGCGCCACGATCAGGCCGCCGACGGCTCCGACGATGCCGCAACTCACAATCCCTGCGAGGAAGCCAGCCAGGACCGCCCACGGCGGAGCTTCCAGGCCGCCGAGCCGTTTCATCACCAGCGTGCCGATCACGGCCGAAAGCGCAATCAGGCTGCCGACGGAGAGGTCGATTCCCGCGGCAATAATCACCATGGTCATACCGATGGCGATTACGGCGATCACCACGATCCGGTCGACGATCGCCAGCAGGTTGGTCCGTTTGAGGAAGTCGGGCCAGAGCCGCGCCCGCGGCGTGATCAATTCGAAGTCGGCGGAGTTCGGATAGCGCTCCGGAATCTGTTCGATCACCCGCCACTTGACGGCGTCGCCCGCCGTCACGATCGCAGCGATCGTCTTCTCTTTGGACGTTATGCCATCGAGAACCTTGCGCAGATCGCGGGGCTCTCCCACGACGACATGCATGTCGGTGAAGTTGGATTTCTTCAGCCGCCGGCCGACGTTTTCGGCAAGCGTTGCCGAGGCGGTCTTGGCGGCACCGACGACCAAAACGACGTCGGTCTTGGCATGGTCGCGTTCGACGCGTGCAACGAGTTCTCTGACTGCAACCGCACCCTCGGGCATCTGCTCCTTCAACGTCAGGACGCTGAAAAGAACACACAGTGCCAGCAGCACCAGGATCATACCGTAGTCACTGACGATTCTCCGCAACACAGCCCGCTCCTATGGGTTACGCGATGGCCATCTCGAGAATATCTTCCTGAGTGGTGCCGGCGACGTCGGCGATTTCGCCCTTGATGCGGCCTTCGTGCATCACCAGGATGCGATCGCTCATGCCGAGGATTTCGGGTAGCTCGCTGCTGATCATGATGACCGCCTTGCCCTCTTCCACCAGGCGGTTCATGAGCAGGTAGATCTCGTACTTGGCGCCCACGTCGATTCCCCGGGTGGGCTCGTCGAACACGATGACATCGGCATGGCGAACCAGCCACTTGGCCAACACGACCTTCTGCTGATTGCCGCCCGAGAGATTCGCCGCCGGCTGATCCTGCCCCGCAATCTTGATCTTGAGGCCCTCGGTATACTCAGCCAGTTCGGAACGCTCCAACTGCTCGTCAATGAACAGTCCCCGGATGAAACGGTCCAGGTTGGGCAGCCCGAAGTTTTCCCGGACCGAGTGCATCAGAATGAGCCCCTGGCCTTTGCGATCCTCCGTAAGCAGGCAGATGCCGTGGCGGATTGCATCTCGCGGGCAGCGGATCCTGACCGGCCTGCCGTCGACGAGGATCTGCCCGGCGTCGGGCCGGTCGGCTCCGAAGACAAGACGCATCGTTTCCGTCCGTCCGGCGCCGGCCAAGCCGGCCATGCCGAGGATCTCCCCAGAGCGGGCGGAAAAGCTCACATCTCTCACGGCGTCGCCTCGCCGCAGCCCCTCCACGCGGAGCCGCTCCGGTCCCGGAGAAGCAGCGTGTTTGGGGAACTCCGAGTCGATAGACCGGCCTACCATCGTCTCGATCAGCTTCTTCCTGGTCACCTTGCCGATTTCGTCAGAGCCCACGCACTTCCCGTCGCGGAGCACCATGACCCGGTCGGCCACCTCGAAGACTTCTTCCAGCCGATGGCTGATGTAGATGATTCCGACTCCGTGGATCTTCAAGTCGCGGATGACGGCGAAGAGTTGTTCGACCTCTTTGGTGGCAAGCGCCGCGGTCGGCTCGTCCATCACGACGATTCTCGCGTGCAGCGACAAGGCCTTGGCGATCTCGACCTTTTGCTGTTGGGCCACGGTCAGATCGCGGCAGCGAGTCTCGGGATGGATCTTCAGCCCGATTCGCTGGAAGAGCTGCCGGACTTCCCTCTCTTCGCCGGCAGCCCGAATCAGGCCCCATCGCGTCCGCTCCCGGCCGAGGAAGATATTCTCGCGAACGGTCAGGTCGGGGATCAGGTTGAATTCCTGATAGATGACCGACACGCCGGCCCGCTGTGCCGCCGTCGGAGTCGAAAAACGGACGGGCTGCCCCTCCAGGCAAATCTCGCCGCCATCGGGCGCGTGGGCACCGCCCAGCACCTTGATCAGCGTGCTCTTGCCGGCGCCGTTTTCCCCCACCAGCGCCAGGATTTCGCCCCGGTTCAGTTGGAGCGAGACGTCGTCGAGCGCCCGGACGCCGGGGAACGACTTGCTGATGTGGCGCATGTCGAGGAGCGGGATCGTGCTGTCAGCGCGGCTGGTTATCATCCTGACGATAATAGCCTGACAGCGCAGAGTGCACAATCTGTCGGTCGTCTGGCGGCAGGTTCTCTCGCGGACAGAAAAGTAAACGCGAGCGTCACCTCCCCCCTGTCGCCGGTCTGACCGGAGGTAATATGAAGCCCGCGAGAAGGAGCCGGGAAGATGCCCCGATCCGACTGCCGGAACTCGGTAGCGACTCGAATCACGGATTCTCCGCAACTGGATCGACCAGCGCAATCACGGTCTGCCCGATCTTCGGTTGCGGAGGATCGACTGCGGTGAAGACCGTGAGTCTGCCGGATTCGCTCACCAGAAACAGGGGCACCGCCGTGCCGTTGTAGTGGGCCTGGAAGGCCTGGAAGTCGAACTCGTCCGTGAGCTTCGTTTTTTTCACTTCCGCCCCTTGGGCAAACCGGTTCTGCAGATAGTCGAAGGTGATCTCGGAGCCGAAAGCGATTCGGCCATGGACGAACTTGGGGGCAGTTTCTGCGCGGATTCCTTTCGCGGGTGGGGAGGGCAACAGGAAGACCGAGTTTCGGCCGAAGACCTCGCTGAAGTGCTGGCCGGCCAGGGAGTTGACCTCGCGGTTCGGCGTCAGGGCCAGGAATCGGCCGATGCCTCCGAGGTCCATTTCCTCAATCGCCTGGTGAGAGAGGATGCTGCCGAGCCAGGTGGAAAGCCCTTCCATCCGCGCCACCCGGATGTTGTCGGGATTGCTGTCGACCATCAACACCCGGAAACCGGCTTCCTTCACCTTCAGTGCGATGGCCCTGGCGCCGGGGTGAGCGCTGAGAATGACGATTCCTTGCGGGTTGGGAGACGCCAGTCCCAGTCGTTGCGCAAGCGGGCCGATCGTCAGGCCGTAGACTGAAACCGTCCCGATGATGACGGCGAACGTGGCCGCCACCAGCTCACTGCCGCCCCCGTCGGCGTGGAGGGCGAACACGGAAGCGACCGCGGCCGCCACGATTCCCCGCGGAGCAAGCCAGGCCAGGAACACCTTTTCCTGCCATTTGAGGCCCGACCCGATTGTCGAAAGCCACACGGCCGCGGGACGCACGAGGAGGATCAGGAATCCGACAAAGACAATGCTCAACCACCCCAAGGCCAATACGTCGCTGACCTTGAGCCTGGCCGCCAGAATGATGAACAGACTGGAAATGAGCAGGACCCGCAGGTTTTCTTTGAACTCGACGGCCCGGTGAATCTCGACCCATTTCTGGTTAGCCAGAATCACGCCGAGGACGGTTACCGTCAAGAGTCCCGATTCGGGCTGCAACACGTTCGACACGGTGAAGACGGCCACGACGAAGGCCAGGAGAATCGAGCTCTCCAGGAAATCGGGAATCAAGTACCGCCGCAGTAGCCAGATCAACCCTGACGACGTCAGAAAACTCAATCCGACGCCGACGCCGACGGTACGCAGCAAGTCGCCGGCCACGCCCCGAGCGGCCTCTCCCATCCCGGCAATCTCGACGGCGTGCAATGCCTCAAAGACGAGGACGGCCAGCACGGCGCCGATCGGATCGATGACGATTCCTTCCCACTTGCTAATCCGTCCGACAGGGCCCGTGGGACGAAGCTGCAGGAGGATGGGCCCGATCACCGTGGGACCCGTTACCACGAGAATCGCCCCGAGGAGCAGGGACATGGAGAGGTCGAAGCCGAGAAGCAGATAGGCCCCGATCGCCGCCAGCAACCAGGTCACGCTCGCCCCGATCGTCACCAGGCAGAGAATCGGTCGCAGCGAGTCCTTGAGTTCGCGAAGCCGCAGTCCCAGGGCTCCCTCGAACAGAATCAAGGAAACGGAAAGCGAGACGGCGGGCAAGAGGAGATCCCCGAAGATGGCGTCCGGGTCGATGGCACCTGTAGCGGGCCCCAGAACAAATCCGGCAAGGAGCAAGAGGAGAATCGACGGGATCCGCGTCGCCCAGGCGATCCACTGCACGCCGATCCCGACCACAGTGATCCACGTCAGTCCGATTAGCAGTCGTTCGGTGCCTTCCACAGGTTCTGTCTCTTCCACTCAGGAACTCGGGGGAGCAATCGTCTCAGCAGCAAGCATTCTACGGCATCCGGTCGATTCGCCCAGCATCCCGTTGCCTGAGTCCAGGCAATTCGGGTAGACTGCCCCTACCCGAGGGGCTGTTTCCGGTCTTCTGCGGCCCGATTTCTCGAAAGATTCCGTCCGGTGGTCAGAATGACTATCCGGAGGAACGACGCGGGCACATGAACTTTGAGGACAGGGCACAATGATCCAACTTGAGAATGTCGTCCAACATTACGGCGTCCGCCCGGTTCTGACGGGCATCGACCTGAACGTCGCACGGGGCGAATTGGTCTGCCTGCTGGGTCCCAACGGGATGGGGAAGACCACGCTGTTGGGCGTTATGGCGGGCGTGCTCATGCCCCAGAAAGGCTCCGTCAAGATCGACGGGATGGAGCGGCGGTCCTCGGAAGAAAACGAACTCGCCATTCGCCGAAAGACCGTGTATCTGCCCGACCATCCCTGGCTGCCCAAGAACCGAACGGGACGGGAGTTCTTGATTGCAGTGGGCGGACTCTACGACGTCGATCCCGAACGGCTCCTCGACCACGTCGAAAGGCTGCTCAAGCTTTTCGATCTGGCAGAACAAGGCGACTGGCCGATCCGCAGCTACTCCAACGGACAGCAGAAGAAGATCGCCCTCTGCAGCGCACTGGTCACAGATGCTCCCCTTCTGCTCCTCGACGAACCGTTTGCGGGAGGGCTTGATCCGTCGGGCATTCTGGCACTCAAGCGGGTGTTGAAACGTCTCGTAACAGACCGCCAGGCCACGGTGGTGCTAAGCGCCCCGGTTCCCGAACTGGTGGAAGAACTGGCCGATCGGATCGTGATCGTACACCACGGTGAGATCGTCGGCTACGATACCCTCGAACAACTCCGCAAGCAGGCGGATTGCGAAGGATCGCTGGCCGACGTCTACCAGAAGCTCGTTCATCCCGAATCGCTCGACAATATCGAAGCCTATTTCGGCGACGGCGAAGAGGGGGCGGCATGATGCGACGAACGATCCGTTCCGTACTCCGAGTTCTGCCGCCCCTGTGGACCATCGTAACGTTCTTGTCGTGCTACCTTGCCGTTTGGGGATTGGCCGAATTCTTCCGCGGGGTACTGAGCGGACTCCCTCCCCACACGTTCGCCTCTCTCCTCAAGCCCTTTCTGGTCATAGAGATGGGGACCGCCACCGTTGGTGCTGCCCTCTTCGCATTCTGGCGAATACGTTCGCTTCACCCGATCGCGAACTGGGAATATCGTCAATGGCTCGAGCGTACGCCATGGACACCCGACCGGCCACTCCCTATGGGAAGTGTCCTGCCCGGGGCGGTCGATGTTGCCGTAGTCGCGGTACTGTGTTGGATGGCGGGCGACGTCTGGTGGTTCTCATCCTTCATGCCGTTGTTGGGTTACCTGGTGGTGTTGATCATTCTTAGCTGCGTTATTCTGGGTTTCACCAGGCAGCGAGCGGTGCTCTACTCCCTGCTGTTCGCCCTGGGCTTGGCGATTCGCCTGGCAGCCAGCCCGCTGTTCTCGGTGCTCATCCTGGCGGCCGCGTTGCCGCTCGTCCTGCTGGGCCTGCAACGCTCCCTCGATCCGAAGCGGTGGCCCGACTATGCCCTGTCGCTCCAGAAGCTTTCCACCGACGCGAAGCCTGCCTCGAAAGAACTGGGCTGGCCGTTCGGCTATTTGGGGCCCAGGCCTGCACCCCGCCTGGTCTGCTGGCCCGATACGCTGGCCATCTCGTTACTGATCGGCTGGTTCCTCCATGCGCTGCCGAGCCACGCTGACCCCCGTGAGGTAAACGAGCACGGAATGGTGGGCTTTGCAGTCGTCCTTGCCGGCATCATTGCCCTCTGCCGCGTGGTCGGTTACACGGTCAAGCACAGTGCCCCCATCTCGCCGCTGGGCCGGCTGTTGACGGGCCGCTGGATCATACCCCGCTACGATCGCGTGTTCGTGGCTTCTCTTTGGGCGGTATCAGCCGTCTTCGTCGCAGAAGTGTTGGTTGAGAGTCTTGCTGTCCCTGCGGCCGTGGGCCAACCGGCAGTCGCCGCCCTGTTCGCCTTCCTGCTGCTTGCCATCGGGCCCTCGTATCGCAACTGGCAATTGACCGGCGGGCACCGCATCAATCCGGCCAATATCCGCAGCAAGGCGGGGACGTATCTTGAGGTGTGAGCCGCCGGACCTCCTCAGCCGACGCAGAGCAGGGAACGTGGTTGTCGGCATCCAAGATCAGTTTGGCGGAGTCTTCGTTCTGTCACTCCTTCTTGTTGGCGAGGACCATGGTCACCGTGACATCCGCGACAGTGGCTCCCGCCTTGGGAACGACCTCTTGATGGGATTTCAACCGGTAGTCTCCGTTCCAGTCGTGGGCGCCCAGGTACTGCCGCTGGGCGGGATAGAGATAGAGGGTGGCCTCGCCCTTCTCATCCGATTTGGTGCCCTCGGTGAAGACGCCGGAGTGGTTGGCGGTCCACCACGCCGCTGCGGCGATTCCGGAGACCGGCTTGCCGGACTGGTCGACGATTCGGAGTTGGTAGGTGGCGAGCGTTTCCAGCGGCAATTCGACGTCTTTGACATCGCCGTCCTTGACGTCGATCGAAACGTGTCCGACGCCGCGATCGGTTCTCAGATTGAAGGGTAGATAAGCGGTCAACCGGTGCTTTCCCTCAGGCACGCCGCGAAAGACGAAACGCCCTTCGGAATCGGCGGCAACCATCGGTTCCCAGGCCGCCAGATCCAGACGGATCTTGAGCCCCTTCAGATCGGAGAAGGTCGGTGAAGGCAGGAGTTTTCCGGAAACCGTGTGAAGCTTCAACTCGCGGAAGCGAAGATCGCCGAGGTTCACCGTATCGCCCGGCTTGATCTCGAAGGTGGATTCGGTGGAGGCGACCATCTTGGCCGGGACGGTCTCGACGTGAAGCCGTGCGGCGCCGGGAACGACCTTGTCGATGTAGAAGTGTCCGGACGCATCGATATCGAGTCGAATTCTCCGCTGGGCACCGTCGGCATACTCCAACCGGCCCACGAGCCGCCGGCCTGTCACTGGGGAATCATCTTCGTCGAGCAGCCGCCCTTCAATTTGAGCCGCTGGTACCATGACGACGTGCAGGTTGTCGATTGTCTGCCCGGCTCTCGGCTCGATCTCTTCGTAGCCTTCGGCCACAAGACCTCGATCAGAACGGTCGAACCCGCGAACATACTGAACGTCTCCCGGGTGGAGATAGAGAATCGACGTGCCCTCGCTGTCGGATTTTGTGCCTTCCGTCCAGAAGCCGTCGCCGCTCTTCGTCCAGGTGGCACCGCTCGCGATTCCTTCCAGGGGGCTACCCGCGGCGTCGACGAATCGGACACGAATTCTGGCGAGGCCGTCCAACTGGATGTTGACATCCTGGAGAGGTTTGCCGGGAGAGACGTTGATTTCGGTACGGCCGATGCCTCGGTCGCCACGAAGATTGTAGGGCAGATAGGCGGTGAGCGTATGCTTGCCGGTCCGTACCATGGGAAAGCGAAAGCTGCCTTCACCGTCCGCCTCGACCATGTGGTCCCAACTTGTATCCAGGCGAACCAACAGCCCCGACAGGCCGCTCAGGGGCTCGGAGGGGATTAGTCTGCCGGAAACGCTCGTGTCTGCTCCGGTCACCAGGTCGGGCCCGGTCAGCGTTTGGCCTTCCTGGGCTGCGAGTGTGTACTGAGGCACGTCGCGAAGGTTCTGTGTGGGATCGGTTCGGGCATAGACGGTCGTGTTGATCAGAGCATCGAGAGGCTTGCGACCGTTCTTCCGCTCGAAGAATCGGCTGAGAACGGTCTTGCCGGGAACGCCTTTCAGTTCATACTCGCCTTGTTCGTTGGTAACCGTCTCGTCAATCTCGTTGGGCCAGACGTCCTGTGCCAACACCTCGCATCCCGACACCGAATTGCCGTTGGTGTCGACGACCTTGCCACGGATCGTTCCGCCTCGTGGCACGGTGAGGGTTCCCATGGAATCCTTCGCCAACAGTCCCCAGAAGTACTCGGCGCCGTAGCCCTGTTTGGAGACACGCAGCCAGGGCTCACCGCTGAGCACGGCCTTGTCGGCACTGCACCAGATCTCGAACTGGCCCTTTTCGTCGGTGTAGGTCTTGCCGAGGACCCCGAAGTAGTTCCAGGCCCCGCTCCAGGTGTTTTGGACGCGGACCAACGCTTCTGGAATCGGTTGCCCATCTTCGTCGACGGCGGTCCCCTGAAGCAGTTTCCCGGGGTCCAGAGCGAGGTCAACGTCGGTGAAATTGGTATGGTCGAGATCGACATTCGGCTCCACCCACAGGGGACGGGTTTCGTATCCCGTCTCGGAAACAGAGATGCAGACGGAGTCCTTGCCTTTCTGCGCACCGGACGTCGTCAGCGGCGTCTCGAATTGCAGCTTGTACTTGCCTTGTTCGTCGGTTCTCGTTTCCTCGGCGGGGCACTGTTTGAAGAGTTCCGGCCCCTGGTAACGCCAGACGACAACGTGTCCGCGAACCAGGGCGTCTGCGATTCCCTCGCCCGTCTTGGCATCGGTGATCTTGCCGGAAACGCTAACCTGGACAGCGGGATCATCGGCCGGGTCGGCCAGAGTGAATCGCAGATGGACCCCGCTCTTGTCACCCGCCCAGGCGGCGCCGGGCAGCGCCAGCAGGAGTAGCGAAGAAATCGCGCAGCGGTAGCGCAGATGCTGAAACATGGCATCACTCCTTTCGTGGGAGTTGTCAGAACGGACTATTCAAGAAACGACCGTTGACGGCCACCGTAAGCAGAAGCCGCGATGGGTTACTGCGAGTTTCAATTGGTGCGGGACTCAACTCCTGGACGTGCGCCGACGTCGGCAGCCGGAATTGAATGAGTGAGAGTTCGCCGGTTTCGTGAGTTGGGGAATCGAACCGATGTGAGCCGGATTCTCGATCCAGGAAGACGTTCCGGATACCGGTTGCCTTCAAGATCACCGCACCTTCACCGTCAGGCGGCACGGGCGCGATCGACAAGTCGACCCGCCAGGCATCCTGCTCGGGTGCGACAGCCAGGTACGCGCCGTCGAGGGTGTAGGCTTCAACGTCCGCGACCGGCACAGCCGGAGAGAACGTGCAAGAGGTCAGATCGGTCTCGGCCGGGTTTGCGACGGCCACCACGGCCCAGACCGTTGCCGATCTATCCGCATTGAATTCGATGATCGAAGGGGACCCCGGTCGCAGGCCGGATTCGGCTGCCAGTGCCTCGGTTTGCGAGATCAGGCGAGTGATCTCGTTGACCTCGCCAGTCAGCGAACGCGTTTGCGGCGGTTCGCCTTCGTCGGCAATGCCCTCCATGTTGGGCAGCAGGGCGATCTTCCGGCCGGCCGATTCGAGTTCCACTTTGCCGGACATCACTTTCACACGTGTTTGTTTGCGACCGTCGGGCTTCTGAAGGACCTCGACATCCAGACGGGTCCCCAACACGGTGATCTCGGCCCCGGGTGTCTCGACGGTCAATGAGCGGCCGGGCGACTGCCTGGCTACATCCAGACGAAGGCTTCCATTCGGCACCACGAGCTTCGCACCGTTCGCCTTGTCGGCAAGTTGCACCCGGCTGCGGGGCCGAACGGCCATGCGGGATTCGTCGGGGAGCAGGACATCCGCCTCACTGCCCCAGCACGTTTCGATCCATTGTCCCACCTGCACGCTCGCGGTTTCGTCGGCGGGTTTCGGCGTCCCTCCGTTCCGGATCGAAACAAGCCCGTAGACTGCATGGATGAGGCCTGCCTGTCGAGCACCAGCCGCAGCAAGAGGCGACTCCGGGCGGGAAACTCTTCCGGGGGCCGGTCCTGACCGAAGACTCAGAACCACGGCCGCGGCTATGGTTGCAGCAACCGCGAGCAGGACTGCAGCCCACCGCAACCCTTGTGGTCGGCGGCTGCGAACGGGAATCGGGTGCTTGCGAAGTTCGTCAAGGACCGATGCGGTCACTCGGCGCTGGAAATCGAGTTCCGGCTCGCCGGCGGCCGACTTAAGGAGTCGCTCGATATTCGCGTCCGGGATGTCGTTCGGCCGTTGTCCGTTCATTCGAGGATCTCGGTACGCTGCATGTAACTGGGCGTCAATCGTGCCAACACCACGCGTTTGAAGGCCTCTCGGGCGCGGGACAGGATCGACTCGGCCGCCTTGACCGAGACGTTCAGTTCGGCGGCGATCGCAGCCACCGTTCTCCCTTCCACGTACTTCTGGATCAAGGCCTGGCGATAACGGCTGTTCAACTCCGCCAGGCACTCACGTATCAGCACCTGCGTTTCTGCGCTTTCCACCAATTCGTCGGGCAAAGGCGTTCGGTCGACGGCGTCGGCGAGACTCTCGACGACGTGCTGCGGGATTGCCGACAGCGGTACTTCACCGCTCGCGCATTCTCTATGGCGAAAAAGGCTTCTCGCCTCATTTCCGGCCACCTGCTTGAGCCAGGGAAACAATCGGCCCCGTGCAGGATCGAACGTGTTGATCGATCGCACACAGCGGACGAAGGTCCTTTGAACGATTTCCTCAGCCGTCTCTCGATTACCGCCCAAACCGTATTGGACGATAGCCAGAAGATCGGCCGAGTACTCGTGACAGAACGTACCCCAAGCCTCCTCGTCGCCAGCGACGAGTCTCGCAACCAGAGCAATCTCTTCCGATTTGTCCATTCAACAGCTCGGCGGCTTCGTGTTCGTCGCTTCAATCTACAATACGACGGCTGCCGCCAGAATCCTTCGCCGGAAAGTGCCGAAACTGAACAGGGGTTCGGGAGCCGCCTCCGCCTGGCGATCATCGCAAATGTCTGACTCTGCCGGTATTACGGTCCTATCCTGCGGACGATGGCAGGCCTGGACATTCCGGGACCGAGTGGAGATTGCCACGCTACGCTGTTACGATAAACGGCATCCGCCTCTGTCCACTTCCAGCCTGACAAGGAGTCTCCGCCATGCGGTTCCAGTTCCCCCTGGCAACGGTCCTGCTTGCCCTGGCCGCAACCTCATCCTTTGCTGAGGGGCCGAAACGCAACTTCCTCTTCATCCTCGCCGACGATTTGGGCGCTGGCGATTTGAGCGTTGGGGGAAGCACGTACTACGAGAGCCCGAACATCGACCGCATCGCCAAGACCGGCATGCAGTTTCGCCAGGGCTATGCGGCCTGCCAGGTCTGCAGCCCCTCGCGAGCCAGCATCATGACCGGCAAGTACACGCCGCGGCACGGGATCACCGACTACATCGGCGCCGCCGAAGGCGAAGCCTGGAAACGAAACACGAAGCTGCTGCCGGCCTTCTACAATCACAACCTGCCCCATGACGACACGACCCTGGCGGAAGCCCTGCGCGAGGCGGGCTATCGGACCTTCTTCGCCGGCAAGTGGCACCTGGGCAGCCAGGGGTCGTGGCCTACCGATCACGGATTCGAGTTCAACGTGGGCGGCTGGGACGCCGGCAGCCCCAAGGGCGGCTTCTTTTCTCCCTATCAGAACCCCAATCTGACAGATGGTCCCAACGGCGAGTCGCTTCCCATCCGCCTCGGCCGGGAAACCGCCAACTTCGTCCAGCAACACAAGGATGAACCGTTCCTCGCCTACCTCTCCTTCTACTCCGTTCATGCTCCTATTCAGACGACCCAAGAGAAATGGTCGAAATATCAGCAGAAGGCTATGAAGAACCCGCACGAAGGGAATCGATTTGTGATCGACCGCACCCTGCCGGTCCGGCAAGTACAGGATTGCCCGATCTATGCCGGCATGATTGAAGCGATGGACGAGGCCGTGGGGATCGTATTGGCCAAGCTGGACGAACTGGGGCTCGACGACGACACGGTGATCGTGTTCACGTCGGACAACGGAGGGGTCTCCTCAGGCGACGCCTACTCGACCTGCAACTTGCCTTTCCGCGGCGGCAAGGGGCGGCAGTGGGAGGGCGGAATCCGCGAGCCGTACTACATCCGCGTACCCGGCATGGCCGACTCTGGGGCCGTTTGCGACACGCCCGTCATCCACACCGATTTCTATCCGACGATCCTCGACCTGGCCGGCCTGCCGCTCAAACCCGACCAGCACCTCGACGGGGTCAGCCTCGTTCCGTTGCTCAAGGGGGGCCGGTTTGAAGCACGCGACCTCCACTGGCACTATCCTCACTACGGCAACCAGGGCGGCGAGCCGTCAGCGATCATTCGCTCGGGCGATTGGAAGCTGATCCACTACTACGAAGACGGCCGCGACGAACTCTACAATATCGCCGACGACATCAGCGAGCAGACCGACCTGGCGGCCCAACAGCCGGCGGTTGCAGCCCGGCTGCGAGCGAAGATCGACGCCTGGCTCAAGGAGACGGGCGCCAAGCTGCCGTCGAAAAACCCCAACTACGATCCGGAGTTGGCCGGCCGCGAGGCCGAGAACATGCGCACGAAGGGACTGGAAGCCCGGGAGAAGCAGCATGCCGGTTTCCTGGACCCCAATTTCACTCCCAACAAGAACTGGTGGGGCAGCGCTGCGCGTACTATCGATTGAGACCCAACGTGATAACCGTAGGACAGGATTGCATCCTGTCCAGACAGGTTACAAACCTGTCCTACGTTCTTTCTGGTTCACAAGCTGGCGCTTGGAAGCCAGGATGTGTGTCTCCGCTCATTCCCTACTCCAGCATTCCCCTGCGTGATGCACTATGAGAAAGCCCGCCACTACTTTCCTCGCTCTCATTTCGGCATTTGCCGCTTTTGGATCATCCGTTATTGCGGCCGAGAAGCCGAACGTCCTCCTTATCCTGGCCGACGACCTGGGCTGGAGCGACACGACGCTCTACGGGACGACGAAGTTCTATCAGACGCCGAATATTGAGCGACTGGCCCGCCGTGGCATGGTGTTCACTCGAGCCTACTCGGCCAGCCCGCTGTGCTCACCCACGCGGGCCAGCATTCTCTCCGGACAGAGCCCGGCCCGGATCGGGATCACCTCGCCGGCCTGCCACCTCAAACAAGTGGTGATGAAGGCCTCGGTTGCCGAAAACGGCCCCACGGCGAGCAAGACGTTGCCTTGTCAGACAGCCACGCGTTTCGACACGGAGTATTACACCCTGGCCGAGGCCCTGAAGGACGCCGGCTACGCCACGGGACATTTCGGCAAGTGGCATCTCGGGGCGGAACCCTACGATCCGCTTCACCAGGGTTTCGATGTGGACGTGCCGCACTGGCCGGGGCCGGGACCTGCCGGAAGCTACGTGGCTCCCTGGAAGTTCCCGAATTTCAAGGAACGGGTACCTCAGGAGCACATCGAGGACCGCATGGGTGACGAAGCGGTGGCCTTCATCGAGCAGCACAAGGACGGGCCGTTCTATCTCAACTACTGGCAGTTCTCGGTTCACGCCCCGTTCGATGCCAAGGCGTCGCTGATCGAGAAGCACCGCGGACGGGTCGATCCGAACGATCCCCAACGCAGCCCGACCTATGCGGCCATGGTCGAATCGCTCGACGACAACATCGGGAAGATGCTCGACGCCCTGGACCGGCTGAAGCTGGCCGATCGCACGATCGTCATCTTCTACTCCGACAACGGCGGCAATATGTACAACGAGATTGACGGGACTACGCCGACCAGCAACGTTCCGCTCCGCGGGGGCAAGGCGACCATGTACGAGGGCGGAGTGCGCGTGCCCTGCACCATCGCCTGGCCGGGGGCGGTTGAGCCCGGCTCGCGGAGCGACGCGATGATCCAGAGTTCCGATCTCTATCCCACGCTGCTCGAGGTTCTGGCACTCAAGCCTCAACCGGGACAAATCTTCGACGGGATCAGCATCGTGCCGGCACTCCGGGGCCAAGCGGACCGGACAATTTCTGACCGTGCCATCTTCACGTTCTTCCCCCACGCTCCTCGCGTGCCGGACCATCTGCCGCCGGCCGTTGCGGTGCATCAGGGCGACTGGAAGTTGATCCGCATGTTCCATGAAGGCGAAGATGGAGGACACGCCTATGAACTCTACAACCTCCGCGAGGACCTGAGCGAGACGAAAAACCTCGCATCGTCACAACCGGAACGGGTGCGAGAACTCGACGCACTGATTGAAGACTTCCTGAGACGTACGAAAGCCGTCGTGCCGCTCCCGAACCCGAATTATCAGAAGCCGATAGCGGGTCTCACGGCCATGCGAGACTGCGCCCTGAGGCTGGAAGACGGTCGTCTCCACGTGACCTGCACCGGCGGCGATCCCCATTTCCAGTGGCTTCCCGACAAGCCGCTTCCGGTCGGTCCGCTCACGGTCGAGTTGCGCATGAAGTCCGCGGCCAAGGGATCCGGCCAGCTCTTCTGGCACCAGAAGGGAATCCAGCCTCAGTACTTCCGCGATCGCAGCACCGTCTTCCAGCCGAAGCATGACGGCCAGTTCCACGATTACCGGATCACGCTTCCCAATCAGGGCGAGGCCCTTTCCCTGCGTCTTGATCCGGCCCAGGGGCCTGGCGAAATCGTGATCGAGAGACTACTCGTTGCCGGGCCCGGCGGCCAACCGCTGGGGGACTGGCTTCAGCTTAGGGGAGAGTAGCACCTGCGGCTGATTCGCCCGCCATCTCGGTCAGTGCGGGTCAGAAGCCGGCTGAGTCGCCGGAGGAGAAAGGATCGCTTGCGGTACCCGCCTCGGCCGTAAGCGGATGTCGTCCTTGAAACCCGCCGTTGACCTCGTGCCAGTGGAGCACCTCCGGTTCGCCCAGTTTCCAGCAAAGATACACGTCGCGTCCGTCGAGCTTGGCTGGGAAATCAACGACGCCGTCCACCGTGCTCTTGGGTTCGATCCCCAACTGCCGTAGCTCGTCTACATATTCCCGCAATCGTGAGGCGTCGTCTTCCAGAGAGACCTCGATGGCCGCCAGTTCCTGCCAGTACGGATCGTTCTCATTCCGCTGCCGACCGCTCAGAAGGAAACTCACTCGCTGGCGCCGGTCCGTGACCTCTCGAGATAGGCGAACCAAGTCGGTGACGATGGCTCGCACCAGCGGTAGTGTCGCGTTGGCCTGCTCAATGGTGAACATCTTCATACTTTATTCCACCGCGGATAAGCCGTCATTGGTCACCCATTCTAGGGAGCGGACTACCCTAATTGGGGCCCTCGTGAACGGGTTCGGTGATCTGCTTTGATAAAGCGACGACCGTAGGATTCAGCGTACTCCGCCCCCAGGCAATTTCCAGAGGCAACCGAGAGAAATCGACGAGGCATCCGTCGCGGGTGTAACAACTGAGATCGTGGGTAGAGCCCATGAAAATACAGTCGACGGGGCAGTTCTCGGTACACATTCCGCAGAACATGCATTTTGAATAGTCGATCACGTAACTTGTGATTCGAAATCCCTTTCGGCCCTCAACCTTTTCCTTCCCGATGTAGATACAGTCCACGGGGCAGTCCCGAGCACATCGTTCGCAGGCGATGCACGTCGTCAGATCGAACCGATGAAACCCTCGATAACGGGGGGCTACCTCAACCGGTAACTCGGGGTATTCATAGCGTTCCGTGAACGTCCTTCGCTCCGGATCGTAGGTCCGGATCCAGTATCGCATGGTTACCCAAAGCGATTTTGCGATGGTACCTACGGCCACGACGATATTACGACACCACCCCGTGAAGCCGCCCGAATGCTGAGAATAGCCGACCGACATCGCGTCCTCGGAGAAAGCTGTCTTAGAGTGTTAGCTCACCACTCACTATGGATTATAGGAGACTCGACTCTTGTGTTGTAGGGCGTCCTCCGGCCTGGTCAGTGGCGTTCGCGGCACTAACCTGTTGGCACGACAGGGACACTTCTTTTTGGGGGGGCTAGCCCAGGTTATTCCTGGGTGACACACTCAGGGCGTAGCGATGGGCGTGGTGATTCCCCCTGAATTGGACGGGGTGAATCGCCAAATCTTGCCTATGCCGCAAAATCCGTACCGAGGTCCCCAGGAATTCTGTGAATAAATGGAGTTTCCTTGACTACACACTTTTGGCGGCGTATGCTGGAACAAAGGCGGTCCCGGTACGTACGCCCGTGCAGTGTCCTTTTTTGGGGGCCTGCCGCCTGGGCAAGGAACGATAGGATGTTGGTACTATCCCGAAAGAAGAACGAGAGTATTGTCATCGCCGATGACATTACAATCGTCGTCGTCGAGATCCGAGGAGACAAGGTTCGCCTCGGGGTGGAAGCCCCGAAGGAAGTGCCGGTTCACCGTCGCGAAGTCTTCGATGCGATTCGTCGTAACGAGGCGGCCGCCAACGAAGGTAGGACGGACGTCGCGAAGACGAACAAGGATTCTTAGCGCCGCTAGCAAAGCCGTCATGTGCCTGTGCAAGGCCCCGTCGAAGATGCCCGCAGTCTTGCTGGGGTTCGTCGGCAGTGTCGATGGCCAAGGCACGGATCGTGCATGTCTCTGTCAGCAGGTGGCGTGGCCGATTTCGTTGGGGGGCTGAGAGCGCGGCTTTCGCCCATCTCGTGTCCTGCACTGTTCTGAATCCATTCGTGGAGCCACGCGCTCGCCTCGTGGGCGTTCAAACTGCGTAGCCTGGCCAACTTCCGATCGCCACACTGCGGCGTTCTCCGGCTTGACGTATTGTGGGCGTAGTCTGGTTGCGATCCTGCCGATATACGGGGAATGCCACCGCTTGGCCCCCCTTCTCAGGTTCAACCAAGGACTTTAGAATCGAGTACTTGCGACACTCGGCCCCGTCGTCTAGCCAGGTCAGGACACAGGCCTTTCAAGCCTGCAGCACGGGTTCAAATCCCGTCGGGGTCATTTGTGAGGTACCGGCGATATGCCTCTGCCCTACGACGCCCTGCTTCTGCTTTCCTTTGGCGGGCCGGAAGGGGTGGATGATGTCCTGCCCTTTCTGGAGAACGTACTTCGCGGTAAGCGAGTCCCCCGCGAGCGGATGCTCGAAGTCGCCGAGCACTACTATCTGTTCGACGGGGTCAGTCCGATCAACGAGCAGAATCGGGCGCTCCTTGCCTCGCTCATTCCCGAATTGGCCAGCCACGGCATCAACATGCCCGTCTACTGGGGGAACCGCAACTGGCACCCCATGCTCACCGACACGGTGCGTCAAATGGCGGAAGACGGTGTGAGCCGAGCACTCGCGTTTGCGACGTCGGCATTCGCATCCTATTCCGGCTGCCGGCAGTACCTCGAAGATATCGAGCGGGCACGAGCCGAAGTCGGCCCCACCGCTCCGGAAATTGACAAGCTTCGGCTGTTCCACAATCACCCGGGCTTCATCGAACCGATGAGCCAGCGCGTCCGCGAAGCACTCGATTCGATCCACGAGCCGGCCAGATCCGCGGCGAGGCTGGTTTTCACGGCCCACAGTCTGCCTCTGACAATGGCAAACGCATGCACGTACGTCACGCAATTGCAGGATGCGTGTCGTCTGGTCGCCGAGCGGGTTGGGTGTTCCGGCTGGGACCTGGTCTATCAGAGCCGTAGCGGACCGCCCGATCAGCCGTGGCTGGAGCCCGACGTCTGCGACCACCTCAGGAGTCTCCGCGAGGAGCGCGGGTGCACCGACGTGGTCCTGATTCCGATCGGGTTCCTCTCGGAGCACATGGAGGTCGTTTACGATCTTGACGTGGAAGCGGCAGGGCTTTGCGAGCGGATCGGACTGAACCTTGTGCGTTCGTCGGTTGTAGGACGCCATCCCCGGTTCGTGGCGATGATCCGAGAGCTGGTCCAGGAGCGACTGGAAGACAACCCGCGGCGTCTGGCCCTAGGCCATCTCGGGGCGGCTCCGGACGCGTGTTCCCCTGACTGCTGCAAGCCGATCGGGCGAACGATATCTACATGAAGCTGCTGAGCACGTCCGGAGGAGCCGGCCTGTAACTGAAGGGCTCCATCGTGTAGGTAGCTCGTCCCTGGCTCAGGCCGCGTACGGCATTGGCGTAACCGAACAGGTTGGCCAGCGGCGCTTCGGCGTCGATGATTGTGAGGTTCCCTCGCGTTTCCGTTCGTGTGATCACGGCTCGGCGCTGTTGCAGGTCGCTGACGAAGTCGCCAAGGTGTTCTTCGGGAGTGGTGACTTCGAGCCGCATGATGGGCTCGAGCAGTACGATACCTGCCTCACTGAGAGCTTTGCGGAAGGCGTCGGCGGCGGCCATGCGAAACGCGGTTTCGTTGCTTTCGGCATCGTGGACTTCGCCGCCGAGCACGGTGATCCTCACGTTCATGAGCGGGAAACCGAGCATGCCGCCCCCCTCCCCTTCGCCGACGAGAACCTCCATGGCGGCAACGAGCAACTCGCCGGGGAGTTGACCACCACAGACGCTGAGCACCGTCACGGGCTTTTCGCCTTCGCTCCAAGGCTCCATGCGGATCGTCAGTTCGGCGAACAACCGCTGTCCGCCCACGGTTCGGTGGCACCGGCCCGTGACCTCGACCGGCCGTTCGATCGTCTCCCGATAGCTCACGCGAGGGTTGTGGACGCGCACGTTGAGCTTGTGTTCGCGAAGCAACCTGTGCTTGATCACTTCGAGGTGGAGTTCGCCCATGCCGCTGATCAGGGTCTGGCCGGTTTCCTCGCTCTCTTTGGCGCGAAACGTGGGATCCTGTCGTCGCAGCATGTCCAGGACGGCCGAGAGCTTCTTGCGTTCGTCGGAGGTTTCCGGCTCGATGGCCATGGAAATCACGGTCTCGGGGAACGCGATCGATTCCAGGAGAATCGGGGCCTTGACGTCGCAGAGCGTATCGCCGGTGATGCTGTGACGCAAGCCGATGATCCCGATGATGTCCCCCGCTTCGACCTGGGCCACCTGTTCGCGCCGGTCGGCCTGAATGTGCCAGAGTTGAGGCACATTCTCCTTGGTATCCTTACCGGCGTTGAGGACTCGGCTGTTGGCCTTGAGGGCACCGGAATAGATGCGGACATAACTCAGGTCGCCGTACTTGTCGGCCTGGATCTTGAAGAGCAGGCCGCAGAACGGCTCTTGGGGGTCGGGTTTGCGATGCAGTTGGGAGTCCGGCTTCTTCGGATCGACGCCGGTCACCGGCGGCAAGTCGGCGGGACTCGGCAACCATTCGGCGATGGCGTCGAGGAGCGGCTGAACGCCGATGCCGTCGAGAGCGGAGCCGCACAGCACGGGCACAACCAGGTCGTGGATGGTTGCCTCGCGCAGGACTCGCCGGATCAAGGGAGCCGGCACCGGCTTCTCCTCCAGGAGCAACTCGGCGAGCTCGTCACTGAAGTACGACAATTGCTCGAGGAGATGCGATCTCCACATATCGGCGTCTTCGGCCATCTCGCCCGGGATTTCGCCGACAACGATCTCAGCGCCGTTCTTTTCGGCCGGGAAGGTCAGCATCGTCATCTCAACGAGGTCGACGATTCCGCGAAACGCGCCTTCGACGTGCGGGGGGCCGCTCCCGACCGGAAGGATCACGGGAAGCGGTTTCTCGCACTGCAAGCGTTTCTCGATTTCGTCGAGTGTCTCGTAGAAATCGGCTCCCTCGCGATCCATCTTGTTGATGAACGCCAGACGCGGCACATGGTACTTGTTGGCCTGGCGCCAAACGGTTTCGCTCTGGGCCTCAACCCCTTCGCGGGCGCTGAACACCACGACGGCGCCGTCGAGGACGCGGAGGCTGCGTTCGACCTCGGCCGTGAAATCGACGTGTCCCGGAGTGTCGATCAGATTGATCGTGACTCCTTTCCAGGGAAAGGTCACGCACGCCGAGTTGATGGTGATGCCGCGTTCCTGCTCTTCGGGGTCGTAATCGGTGACGGTGGTGCCGTCGTCGACTCGCCCGACGCGATGGCTGGCATGCGTGTGAAACAGCATCCGCTCGGTAACGGTGGTCTTACCGG
This sequence comes from Planctomycetaceae bacterium, assembly GCA_012719125.1. Taxonomy (GTDB): domain Bacteria; phylum Planctomycetota; class Planctomycetia; order Pirellulales; family Thermoguttaceae; genus JAAYAY01. The sequence continues at coordinate 62,614 of JAAYAY010000024.1, forward strand.
CGTCGATGTGGGCGATCACCCCGATATTGCGAAGCTTTTCCAGTTGCCGAGCCATAGCCTTCATTCCACGTCAACGCCGTCGACAGTCAACCGCATCGGACCAACCGCGCAAAAGAAACGCCGCGCCCGTTGGGGACCGGCGCGGCGAACTCTCGTTGAGTTGCTGACAAGATTCCTGTTCGTGCGACCAGTGCCCGTGGGGCTCTCCCCCGTCCTGTCCGTGATATCAGGCCGCATCACCAGGCGAAATGGGCGAAAGCCTTATTCGCCTCAGCCATGCGGTGAACGTTTTCACGGCGAGTCATGGCGGCCCCTTCACGCTTGAAAGCAGCCACCAACTCGTCGGCCAGCTTCAGAGAGGTCGCACGCCCCTTTTTCTCCCTGAGCGCCATCAGGATCCAGCGAATCGCCAGCGACTGCTGGCGCACTCGATTCACTTGCATCGGCACCTGGTAGGAGGCACCGCCGACTCGCTTCGACCGAACCTCGATGTTCGGCTTCACGTTCTCGAGGGCCTGCGTGAACACATCGATCGCCTCCTCGTGGGGGAGCCGCTTCTTGATCTCGGCGAGCGCGTCGTAGAAGACCCGCTGAGCGGTGCTCTTCTTGCCGTCCCACATCAGGCAGTTGATGAATTTGCTTGCCAAAAGGGAATTGTGTACCGGATCCCCTTTGAGTTGTTTTCTGCTCGCTGTGATTCGACCCATCGAATGGATTCCCAATAATGCTAGAAAGCTATGTTTTCAGTGCTCCTCTGCCGTCGCCACAAGCTGACGGACGCGTCGCTATTTCTTCTTGGCGCCGTATCGGCTCCGTGCCTGCTTGCGGTTCTCGACCCCGAGGGCATCGAGCGTCCCTCGAACCACCTGGTACCGGACTCCCGGCAGGTCACGCACTCGTCCCCCGCGAACCAGCACGATGGAGTGTTCCTGCAGACTGTGTCCTTCGCCCGGGATGTAGACGGTGACCTCTTTCCCGTTGGAAAGCCGCACACGGGTGATCTTGCGCAAGGCAGAATTCGGCTTCTTGGGAGTCATGGTCTTGACTTGCAGGCACACCCCTCGTTTCTGGGGGCACTGATCCAGGACCGGGGCCTTGCTCATCTTCCGCTTCGATGTGCGGCGTTTCCGCACCAATTGATTAATCGTCGGCATGTGTCAGCTCAAATCCCTGAACGGCACCCCTTTCCCCTCACGCGAGGGGGGACAACGATGAGGGAGTGCATGTTCCTCCTCGCTGCCTGGGGCGCGATAATTCTGTCTGAGTTAATCGGAATCACTCAGCCTACCGCAACTGCGGTGGCTGTCAAGGCATACAGTCGGCAATGGAAGCCGGGTGACTCAAGATTTCGTGCCCAGTTCTAAGGTCCGCGGCAATCTGGGCTAAATCTCCGGTCTGTCGGCGTCGTCCCTGTCCTCGCCGACTGGTTCGCTACCACTCTGAGCCTCGCCCGTGGGAGGGGTCGGCTTGTCGGCTATTTCCGTCGCCGACAATCGATCGGGCGATGACGCCGATCTTGGGGCCAGGAATGTGTCGATTGCGGGCGATGGGTCGGCCTTGGGCGTTGCCTCCGAGGCGGTCTCGGAGGAGGGCATGTCGCCGATCAGCCGATCAAGTTCGCTTGGGCCCGAAGACGCGCGACGGGAGTCGGAACCCGAGTCTCCGAATCCTCTGCCGTCGTCGAGCAGGGGGAATACGGGCTCCGCAGCGACTGTCCTTTCCTGGACGATCTGGCTCAGGGCGGCCGGCTGCAATCGCACCTCCGATTCCTGGTATCGGCGGAAGCCGGTACCGGCAGGCACAAGATGCCCGAGAATCACGTTCTCTTTCAGGCCGACGAGGTTGTCGACCTTTCCGGCCAGGGCCGCTTCCGTGAGAACCTTGGTTGTTTCCTGGAAACTGGCCGCGGAGAGAAAACTCCAACTCTGAACGGCGGCTTTGGTGATTCCCAGCAGTTGGGTGGACGCCGTTGCGAAGGCGGGTTTCGAACTCTTGGCCGGCGCGCCGCCGTCCGCTTCGAACTGGGTATTCTGTTGTTCGAAGATCTCCAGCGGAACGATATCCCCTTCCTGGAATTTGGTGTCGCCCGGTTCCTCAATCTTGACGCACCCGATCAGCTCTTCGTTCTTGGAACGGAACTCGAATTTGTCGATCACGCTGCCTTCCAGAAGACCCGTATCGCCGCCCGATTCGACGCGCACCTTCCGCAACATCTGGGCCACGATGATTTCGATGTGCTTGTCGTTGATATCCACGCGCTGGCTGCGGTAGACGTTCTGGATCTCGCGGACGAGGTACTGCTGGAGGGCCTCTTCACCCGAGATTCGCAGGATATCGTGGGGCACGAGAGGTCCGTCCACCAGGGCTTCACCGGCACGGACAAAATCGCCCGTATGCACTCGCAAGTGCTTGCCGTGGGAGACGAGGTGCTCTCGTTCGATGCCCGTTTCGCTGCGGACGACGATGGTACGTTTGCCGCGTCGCTTTTCTCCGAGGATTTCCACCCGCCCGTCGATCTCGGCGATCACCGCGGGATCCTTGGGTTTTCGAGCCTCGAAGATCTCGGTCACTCGGGGCAGACCGCCTGTGATGTCCTGGGTACCGGAGACTTCACGGGGCGTTTTTGCCAGCAGGGTACCTGGGGTGATTTGCCGGCCCTCGTCGACTTCGATGTGGGCCTTTTCGGGCATGTAGTAGAAGTCGAGGATCTTGCCGTCGGCGTCTTCGAGCACGATTTGCGGGTGCAGGTCGCCTTTGTGCTCCATGATCAACCGGCGAATGGTTCCGCTGACGTCCTTCTCGAGGCGGACGGTCTCACCCTCGATGATGTCCTCAAAGCGGACCCTGCCGCCGACTTCGGCGAGGATCGGAATCGCGTGCGGGTCCCATTGGCAAAGGGTTCCTCCGGCTTCGATTCTCTGATCCTCGTTGACGGTCAGGTAGGCGCCGGCGGGAATATCGAACTTCTCCATCTCGCGGCCTCGTTCGTCGACGATGGCGATCTCGCCGTTTCGCGCGAGGACGACTTGTTGCCCTTCGTCGTTTCGCACGGCTTTGAGCCGGGCGAACTTGACGATGCCGGCCCTCTTGCAGCGGATCTCGCTCTCCTCGACGGCACGAGCCGCCGTACCGCCGATATGGAACGTACGCATCGTCAATTGGGTCCCCGGCTCGCCGATGCTTTGGGCGGCAATGATCCCCACGGCCATTCCTTCCTCAACCGAATGGCCCATGGAGAGATCCATCCCGTAGCAGGCCGCGCAGATCCCGAGCGGCGCGTCGCAAGTCATCGGACTTCGGACCTGGATCTTCTCCAACCCGAGTTCTTCAATGCGGCGGGCAATCTCGGCGGTTATCAATTGGTTCTCACGGACGATCACTTCGTCGGTGATCGGATTGACAATATTCGTCCGGCTGACGCGTCCGCGGATGGAGTCCGCGAGGCTCACTTCGACCTTCTCTCCGCGATAGATTACGCCCTTGGTGATGCCCTGCGTGGTACCGCAATCCAGGCCGGTGATCACGACGTTCTGCGCCACGTCTGCCAGTTTTCGCGTGAGGTACCCCGAGTCTGCCGTCTTGAGTGCCGTATCGGCCAGACCCTTGCGGGCACCGTGGGTCGAACTGAAGTACTCCAGAACGCTCAGCCCTTCGCGGAAGTTTGCCTTAATCGGCGTCTCGATGATCTTTCCGGACGGCTTGGCCATGAGACCGCGCATGCCCGAGAGCTGGCGAATCTGTTCGACGCCGCCGCGGGCACCGGAATGAGCCATCAGATAGATCGGATTGACGTAACCGGACCAGCGCTCGTCGTTTTCCAGTTCGCGCATCATCTCGGTGGTGATCTGCTCGCGGGCATGCGTCCAGGCGTCGAGCACCTGGTTGTACCGCTCGCCCTCGGTGATAATGCCGCGCTGGTAGAGCTTGAGGATCTTCAGCACCTGCCGTTCGGCGTTGCCGATGATCTTCGCCTTGTTCGGCGGCGTGATGAGATCGTCGGTCGCGAAAGACAAACCGCTGCGGGTGCTTTCGCGGAATCCGAGCTTGTTCATACTGTCGAGCAGGTCGATGGTTCGGCTCCGGCCGAGGATCTCGTGGCAATCGGAAATGACCGTGGCCAACGCGGGACCTCGCATCGTGTGATTGTAGTACGGCATCCCCGCCGGCAGCATCTCGTTGAAGATCACCCGTCCTACCGAGGTTTCGAGAATCCCGCCGTCGGGGAAACGCGGATCGTCTTTGACCTTGCGGCCCCGGTCGAGGCGAACCTTGATCATCGCGTGCGTGTCGACCTTGCCGAGCGAGTAGGCCAACTGGACCTCGTCGGACGAGGCGAAAACCATCCCTTCGCCTTTGCGGTCCGGCACGGCAAGCGTCATATAGTAACTTCCCATCACCACGTCCTGAGACGGGCTGATGATCGGTGCGCCGTTGGCCGGGCTGAAGATGTTGTTGGTGGCCATCAGCAGCGTATGGGCTTCGACCTGGGCTTCGATCGACAACGGCAAGTGCACGGCCATCTGGTCGCCGTCGAAGTCGGCGTTGAAACCCTTGCACACCAGGGGGTGCAGCTTGATCGCATTGCCTTCGACCAGGGTCGGCTCGAACCCCTGGATGCCCATACGGTGCAGCGTCGGGGCACGGTTGAGCAGCACGGGGTGATTGCGGATCACTTCTTCGAGGATGTCCCAAACCTCCTCGTCCTTCCGCTCGAGCATCTTCTTGGCGCTCTTGATGGTGTCGGCGTGCTGCAGTTCCTTGAGCCGGCGGATAATGAACGGCTGGTACAGTTCCAGGGCGATCTTCTTCGGCAGGCCGCACTGGTGCAGCCGCAGGTTCGGGCCGACCACGATCACGCTACGAGCCGAATAGTCGACGCGTTTGCCGAGCAGGTTCTCGCGGAAACGGCCCTGCTTGCCCTTGATCATGTCGGTCAGAGACTTCAGCGGCCGGTTGCTCGACCCGAGCACCGGGCGCTTGCAGCGGTTGTTGTCGAACAGAGCGTCGACCGACTGCTGCAGCATGCGTTTTTCGTTCTTGATGATCACTTCCGGCGCGTTCAAGTCGACGAGCTTCTTGAGCCGGTTGTTGCGGTTGATGATGCGCCGGTACAGATCGTTCAGGTCGCTGGTGGCGAAATTGCCCGAATCGAGCAGGACCAACGGGCGCAGGTCCGGCGGAATGACGGGGATGACGTCGAGGACCATCCATTCCGGACGGTTGTCGCTGTCGCGGATCGACTCGACGATCTTCAGCCGGTTGATCAGATCCTTCTTCTTCTGCTTGGAATTCGTCTCGGTCAGCTCTCGGCGCAAATCGCGCGACAACTGCACCAGGTCGAGGTCCATAAGAAGTTTGCGGATGGCCTCGGCGCCCATGTCGGCGTGAAAACTCCCCTCGGGATACTCCATCCGGGCCTTCCGGTACTCCTCTTCGGTGAGGAGTTGGTGCACCTTCAACGGGGTGTCGCCCGCATGGGTGACCACATAATCCTGAAAATAGATCACCTTCTCCAGGCTCGTGGTCTTCATGTTGAGCAGCGTTCCCAGACGGCTGGGCATGGCCTTGAAGAACCAGATATGGACGATGGGCGCGGCCAACTCGATATGGCCCATCCGCTTGCGGCGGACACGGCTGTGGGTGATTTTTACGCCGCAGCGGTCGCAGATCATCCCCTTGTACTTCATGCCCCGGTACTTCCCGCAAGCACATTCCCAGTCCTTTTCGGGGCCGAAAATCCGCTCGCAGAACAGCCCGTCCTTTTCTGGACGATACGTTCGGTAGTTGATCGTTTCAGGCTTCTTCACCTCCCCGAACGACCAACTGCGGATGTCGTGAGGTCGGGCCAGACTGATCTTGACCGAAGCATAATCGTTGACGCGTTCGTATGAGCTATCGCCAATACTCACCGTGGCACTCCTTTTCCGGAGGAAACCGTTTGCGGACGCTTCATTCTGTCGGATTCACGGCGATCACCGGGTGCCGCGATCCGGGGGGGCAGGTATTCCCGAACGCTACAGGCGCCCCTTTTCCAACTGCATATTCAGACCCAGGCCGCGAATCTCGTTCGTCAAAACGTCGAAACTCGCGGGCGTACCCGCTTCGAGGGTGTTTTCACCTTTGACCATCGACTCGTAGATCTTGGTCCTTCCCTCCACGTCGTCGCTCTTCACCGTGAGCAACTCCTGGAGAATGTAGGCCGCACCATACGCCTCCAAGGCCCAGACTTCCATTTCCCCGAATCGCTGGCCCCCAAATCGCGCTTTGCCGCCCAGAGGCTGCTGGGTGATCAGCGAGTAGGGACCCGTACTTCGAGCGTGGACCTTGTCGTCGACGAGATGGTGCAACTTGAGCATGTAGATGTAGCCGACGGTGGTTTCCTGCTCCATCGGCACCCCGGTCCGGCCGTCCATGAGCCGCACCTTGCCGTGACGGGGCAGTCCGGCCTGTTCGAGACAGTCGTTGATCTCCTTCTCGTCGGCACCGTTGAACACGGGCGTGATGGCCTGGAAGCCCAACTTGGCTCCCGCCCAGCCGAGATGCGTTTCGAGAATCTGTCCCACGTTCATACGGCTGGGAACGCCCAAGGGATTCAGCAGAATCTGGACCGGCGTCCCGTCGGGCAGGAAGGGCATGTCCTCCATGGGAAGGATCTTCGCGATGACACCCTTGTTGCCGTGACGTCCGGCCATCTTGTCGCCCACGGAGATCACCCGCTTCGCGGCGATGTAGACCTTCACCATCTGCAGCACGCCGCTGCGGAGTTCGTCGCCCCGTTTCATCGAGTTGAGGGCGCGATCGCGAGCGTCGATGGCGGCTTCAACGAGGGGCCAGGTCTCCTTGTAGATCTTCTCGACCTCCGCCAGACGCTGGGGACTGCGGATATCGAGATTGTCGATGCGGAACCGCTGGGCCTGCTCGGCCACGAACCGGTGCTCCTGGGCTTCCACCAGGGGCTGGCCGTCTTCGTCGGTGAGCTTCTTCTTGAGAACGCCTTCGATCTGCTCCACCATCTTACCGAAAGCCTCGGCAATGGCGGCGTTGCCTTCGTTTTCCGCGTGCTTGAGCGAATCCTCGAACGCTTTCCGTTCGTCTTCAGAAAGGCTCATTCGGCGCGAGAACTTCTGCGTGTCGATGACGATGCCCTCAATTCCCGACGGCACGTCGAGGGAATCGTTCTTGACGTCCTCTCCGGCACGGCCGAAGATGGCGTGCAGCAGCTTTTCTTCGGGAGTCAACTCGGTCTTGGATTTCGGGGAAACCTTACCGACGAGGATGTCGCCCGGCCGAACGTAGGTCCCCACGCGAACGATGCCGTTCTCGTCGAGGTTTCGCAGGGCTTTTTCACTGACGTTGGGAATGTCCCTCGTGAACTCCTCGCGTCCCAGCTTGGTCTCGCGGATCTCGACGTCGAATTCCTCGATATGGATCGACGTGTAGGTGTCGTTGCGGACGAGTTCCTCGCTGATGATGATGGCATCCTCGAAGTTGTAGCCGTCCCAGGCCATGAACGCTGCCAGCACGTTGCGTCCCAAAGCCAGTTCGCCGTGATAGGTTCCCGCTCCGTCGGCAATCACGTCGCCCTTCTCGACCTTCTGGCCGACGCTGACGATCGGCTTCTGGTTCTGGCAGGTTCGCTCGTTGAGCCCCACGAACTTGCGAAGCTTGTAGACGTCGCCGCCGATCTCGATCCGGCTGCCGTCGACGTAGTTCACGGTTCCCTTGGTTCTTGCGCGAATCAGCATGCTCGAGTTGCGAGCAGCATCGACCTCCATCCCCGTGCCGACCAGGGGCGGCTCGGTGATCAGGAGCGGCACGGCCTGGCGCTGCATGTTGGATCCCATCAAGGCGCGGTTCGCGTCGTCGTGTTCGAGGAACGGGATCAGGCCTGCCGAGACTCCGACCATTTGACTGGGCGCCACGTCCAGGAACTCGACTCTGTCCGCGGGGATCAAGGAAAAATCGCCCCAGTGGCGAGCGATGATGGTGTCGCCCAGCAACTTGTCGCCCTCGATCGGCGTGTCGGCGGGGGCAAGGAAGGCCTCGTGTTCCTGGTCGGCCCGAAGCCAGGCGATCTCGTCGGTGAGCTTGCCTTTCTTCACTCGCCGATAAGGCGTGACCAGGAAGCCGTACTCATCGACGCTGGCATAAATGGCCAGGCTGGAGATCAGCCCGATGTTGGTTCCTTCCGGCGTCTCGATGGGGCAGATTCGGCCGTAGTGCGAGATATGAACGTCGCGGACTTCGAAGCCGGCGCGTTTGCGGTTCAAACCGCCCGGTCCCAACGCCGAGAGACGCCGCTCGTGGGTGAGCATCGACAGGGGGTTTGTCTGGTCGACGACCTGCGAGAGTTCACCCCGGCCGAAGAAGTACTCGATGGCCGCGGAGATGCTCTTGGGATTGACCAGGCTTCGCGGCGTCATGTCCTGAATATCCTTCAGGCTCATCCGTTCCTGGACGGTGCGCCGGAGCTTCAGGAAACCTTTACGCAGTTCATCGCAGGCGAGCTCGTCGATGGTGCGCAGGCGGCGGTTCCCCAAATGGTCGATGTCGTCGATTTCCACGCCCCCCACGTCGCCCCGAAGGGCCAGCAGGTACTTCATGGCGGCCAGCAGGTCTTCCGACCGCAACGTCATCTCATCTTCAGGAACGCTCAACCCGAACTTGCGGTTGATACGAAAGCGGCCGACCCGTCCGAGACGGTAGCGATTGGTGTCGTAGAACTTCTCGTGGAACAGAGCTTTCGCTTTTTCCAGTTGCGGCGGGTTTCCCGGGCGCAATCTCTGATAGATCCGCAGCAGAGCTTCCTCGTGGCTCGCCGTCGTATCGTCGGCCAGGGCGTTGAGGAGCAGCGGATTGCGCTGGTCCTCCATGACGGCAACCTTCTTCAGCCCGGAGGTGCAGATCGTTTCGGCGATATTCTTGGTGATCTTCTGCCCGCACTCCACAATGATCTCGCCGGCACGTTCGCTTCCGGACGGATAGATCACATCGCCGACGGCCAGTTTTCCTTCGATCTTGGCGACACTCCGCCCGTCGACGATCTTCTCCTCGGTGGTCTCGTAGAAGGCCTTGAGAATCGCGGCATCCTCGCTGAACGCGGGGTCCATGGCGCGAAGCAGAGTCATGGCGGAGAACTTGCCGCTCTGGTCGATGCGGACGGTGAGGCTCTCCTTACGCGTGACGTTCAGTTCGATCCAGCTCCCGCGTTCGGGAATCACGCGACAACTGTGGAGCCGCCGCTCGCCGGTTTCCATCTCGCATACAAAATCGACGCCGGGACTGCGGTGCAACTGGCTGACGACGACGCGTTCGGCACCGTTGATGATGAACTCGCCTCCGCCGAGCATGATCGGGATGTCGCCCAGGTAGACTTCTTCCTCGATCGGCTGATCCTTGGTCAAACGCAACCAGACCTTGAAGGGCCGGCCGTAGGTCAGACGCAATTGCCGGCATTCGTCGGGCTCGTACCGCGGTTTCCCGAGCTCGTAGCCGATGTACTCCAGGCGCAGAGACTTGTCGTAGCTCTCGATCGGGAAGATCTCTCGCAAAACGCTCTCGAGTCCCTGATCCTTGCGTTTCTTCCAAGGCGTATCGAACTGGAGAAAATCTGCGTAGCTCTTCGTCTGAATGGTGGTCAGATCCGGAGTTTCGTAAGGGGTCTGATGGCTTCCGAAATGACGTTTTTCTTTGGGTAGAACACGCCGTTGTGCGGTGGTCGCCATATAAGATTACCCTCCTGATCAATCGCAAAAGAGAACGCGGGTGGAAGCGGTCGCCCAGCGTGCGCGCACCTTCTCCCGCCGAGAATCCGCCGATTTTCCGACGGAGGTTCCGGATTCGTTGGAGACCTCTCCTGGAACTTGGCCATCCCGCCGCCGACCGTCAGATCGTGGCAAGGCGGGCCCTCTCCCAGGAAAGGTACTCTGCCGTATCACATCGGTAGCGCACCGCACCGGGTCCCCTCGATGATGGTGCTGCCGTGGGGGTAAACTGGAACGGATCAAAATCCGTACTACTTGATCGAAACCGTGGCGCCGGCCTCTTCCAACTCGGCCTTCAGCTTCTCGGCGTCCTCTTTGGCGATGCCTTCCTTGACCTTCGAGGGCACACCCTCGACGAGGTCCTTGGCCTCTTTCAGACCGAGCCCGGTTGCGGCACGGACGACCTTGATGACGCCAATCTTCTTGTCGCCAAAACCTTCGAGAACGACGTCGAACTCGGTCTTCTCGACCTTTGCCTCTTCTGCGCCGCCGCCCGGCATCGGGGCCATCATCACGGCGCCGCCGGCGGCCGCCTTGATTCCATGTTCGTCTTCCAGGTAGTCGCTCAGTTCTTTCGCCTCTTTGAGGGTCAGGCCGGCGATCTTGTCGCCCAATTCTTTGGACAGCGCGGAAAACTCGCGGGTTGCTACGTCGGTCGACATGTTGGTTTGTCCTTTCTGCTCTACTTCTGCGCCACTCGCTGCACGCCTAGGTGCTCCTCACAGCGACGCCGGTGGTTATTTGAAAATCTGTTTCGTTACCGGGGAATTCCGTTTCCCTTGGCCGGTTCGCTTGCCGGCCGGAGATCCGTGGTAAAACTGCTCGCTATTCGGCGTCGCCGTCTTCTTCGGCCTTTTGTTTGATTTGACTGGCCAGGGCGGCACCCGGGCCGATCAGTTGCGCTGCCAGTTGAGAGCCCGGGCCGAGAATCTGCCCGACCAGGAGGCTCAGTTGCTCCTCGCGGCTCGGCCACTTGCTGACCTTTTCGACGTCCTCCGCCGTCAGCCTTTCGCCGTCCATGATGCCGCCGCGGGGCTGGAAGGCCTCGAAGCGTTTGTCCTTGGCGAGGCGGACAACCTCCTTGGCCAAGGAGACGATGTCTTCCGCTCCCCAGCAGACCGCGTTGGCTCCACCCACGTCTTCGAACAGGCCGTCGAGCGACGTTCCCGCGGTTGCACGTGCGGCAAGGCTGTTTTTGACGACCAGGACTTCAATGCCTTTCTCCGCCAATTCGGCACGCAAGACATTGCTGGCGTTCGCTTCCAGCCCAACCAGATTTACCAGCAGCGCATCGCCGACTCCGTCGAGTTGCTTGCGCAGGTGGTCAGTCACCAGGTTTTTGACGTACTTACTCATATCGCACGTTTAGCCCTATGAAGGGATGTTTCGGATACTGCTTGTCTTGCCGCTCAGAACTCGAAAGAGAAGAGGGGCCTCCCGAGCGCCTCGGCGGGAACCAATCCTGCCTCGCGAAGGTCATGTTCAGAGCGCCACACGAACGCCGGGGCTCATCGTCGCGCTGATGGCGACCCCGCGCATGTACTGGCCGCGAACAGCGGCCGGTTTCAGGTTCTGAACAAACTCGATGAAACTCTGAATGTTCTGGACAAGCTTGTCGGCCTCGAAGCTGAGTTTGCCCACGATCGCATGGACGTTGCCGCCCGAATCGTTACGGAACTCGACCTTTCCGGCCTTGTACTCCTTGACCGTCTTGCCGATGTCGGGAGTCACGGTCCCGGCACGGGGCGACGGCATCAAGCCGCGCGGGCCGAGAACGCGTCCCAACGGACCGACGATTCCCATCATGTCGGGGGCCGCGATGCACACGTCAAAATCGGTCCAGCCGGCCTTGATCTTCTCTGCCAATTCGGGGCCGCCGACCTCCTCGGCGCCCGCCTCTTGGGCCTCCGCGATCTTGTCGCCCTTGGCGAACACGACCACGCGCAACGACTTTCCGATCCCGTTGGGCAGGACCACCGAACCGCGAACGATTTGGTCGGCCTGCTTCGGATCGATACCCAGCCGAATTGCCACTTCCACCGTTTGGTCGAACTTGGTGTTGTTGAACGATTTCAACAACGCGACCGCATCGGGGAGCGGTATCAGCTCCTTGCCCGACACCTTCTCGGCCAGGGCACGCATGCGTTTCGACTTCTTTGCCATTTTTCTCCGTCGATCCCAGTTGCGGATTCAAACACTCCCGTTCTCTCCCGACCGCAGCGCTACGAGCATCCACGGTTCAGCGAGAACGAATCCTCCCGAAGCGCCACGTCCGGCAGGAACGTCCGGGCGCGCGCCGCGGTGTATCAGTCGACGACGTCCAACCCCATGCTCCGCGCCGTTCCGGCGATCAGGAGCCGGGCATGCTCGACGTCTCGCGCGTTCAGGTCGTTCATCTTCCGCTTCACGATCTCGTCAAGTTGAGCCGTCGTGACGGTGCCGACCTTCTCGCGCGGTACATTTCCCGATCCCTTGGCGATTCCCGCGGCCTGCTTGAGCAAGTCGACCGCTGCGGGGCTCTTGGTTTCCAGTTCGAAGGTCCGGTCGTTGAAAACACGAACGACGACCGGAATGCGCAGACCTTGCTGCTCCTTCGTGCGTTCGTTGAACTGCTGCACGAATTGCCCCAGATTGATTCCGAACCGGCCCAGAGCGGTACCGACCGGCGGGGCAGGCGTGGCCTGGCCGCCGGGAACCTGGAATCTCACCGTTCCTACGAGTTGTTTCGCCATGATCTAAACGCTTTCGATTTGCCAGTATTCCAACTCGACCGGCGTACTCCGGCCGAAGATATTGATCATCACCGTCACACGGCCGCTCGTCTCGTCGATCGTGTGAACCTCTCCCTCGAAGTTCTCGAAAGTGCCCTCGTTGATCTTCACGCGATCGCCCACGTGAAAGCCAATCTTCAGCTTCGGAACCTCGTCCTGTTTCTCTTCCGTCTTGGCCAGGATCCTCTGCACCTCATGGGGAAGCATCGGGGTGGGGGTCCCGGCGGCACCGGTGAAGTCGCCGATCCCCGGCGTATCCCGTACCAGAAACCAGGTGTCGTCGTTGATTTCCATGTTGACGACAATGTAGCCGGGATAAAGCTTGCGCTTCATCACACGCTTCTTCCCCCCCTTGAATTCCGTGACCTTCTCGGTAGGCACGATGATCTCACCAAAGTACTCTTCCAGCCCCGCGATCTTGACGCGCCGAATCAAGCCTTCGCGTATGGAATCCTCGCGGTTGCTTTGCACCTTGAGGATGTACCAGTCCATCTTTCGCGGTTCGGTATCGTCTTCCTCCACACCTGATATTTCTACGGGGTCCGGTTCGACCGCACCGAGTTCGGTTGCCGATTCTTCAGCAACAGGCTCCTCGGCGGGCACGGACTCGTCGCCGTCGCCTGACGCCGTTTCGGCGGGCAAATCGACAACTTCCTGCCCATTTGGCGAGTCTGCTTCCGGTGGCACTTCCGCGGGCACATCGGCCGCATCGTCCAATAGCGATTCCGGCCTGGCGGAGACGACGTCCGAGGACGAGCCCGTCACGGATCCCGCTTCGGGTTCCGCTACACCGTCCTGGACCGCTTCCTCCTGCTCCGGCAGCGGTTCTGCGTCGATCGGCTTGTTCGATTCCTCAGTCACAGTCGACCTTCCTCGTCATTGGCCCTGGTCCCGTCCACCATCCCTCTCGGCCATCCCTGCCAAGACGAAACCCTGGAATGAACCCATCGGCCCGAGCGTCTATCCGCCAAATATGCCGCCCCACCATCGTTCGAGGAAACTGTCGCCCGGCAGTACCCCGATCGTCATGAATATCTCTCTCCAGGCGAAGTCGAATACAAAAAGCAGAGCGGCCAGTACGAATACGGTTACCAGCACCACGGCAGAACTGCGATACAACTCGGCACGCGTCGGCCAAGAGACCTTGTTCATTTCGGCCTCAACGGCAATCAGAAAATCGGCGAAGGCCGGCAGGTTGACCAGCCGGTAGGCGACCCAGATCGCCACCACCATAATCAGGCTCGGCACCGTGAACTGCCACAGGTGACCGACCGTCACCATCGAACCGTACAGTTGGTACACTCCGGCCAGGATGCACACGGCCAGGGCGGCAAACGTCACCTGGCGTGCAATTCGCCCCTGGTTCCGCTTGTACAGGCCGACTCGAAACAGCTCTTGGAAGAACGCGTTCACCGGCGTACTCTTCTGCGTGGGAAATAGGTTTCACAACGAGCAGGGGCGGAGGGATTTGAACTCTCAACCGCTGGTTTTGGAGACCAGTGCTCTGCCAATTGAGCTACACCCCTGTGCCGACAATCTCAATTGTGGTTAGGTCTTTCACGAAGACTCACGACCAACGAGAGGAGGCCGTTTCAGTCCCGCGACAACTCGCAATGATCGGAGACCTCGCCGCTATGGGGTCTCGGACACACAAGGCCCCGAAACGAAACGCCGCGGCTGGATTCGCATCCGATGGTTCGCGAAACCGGCAGCGAGAACTCCGCTCGTATTTCTCCGGATTCCGCTGCTGTGCGGGCGAGGTGGGCCTGCCCGCACAGCGGGGAATACTCGTGGGTTACTCGACAATCTTGGTGACGACGCCCGACCCGACAGTGCGGCCGCCTTCGCGGATGGCAAATCGGACGTTTTCGTCCATAGCGATCGGCGAGATCAACTCAACAACCAGTTTCACGTTGTCGCCCGGCATGCACATTTCGGCGCCGCCGAGAAGATTCAAGGAACCGGTTACGTCCGTCGTCCGGAAATAGAACTGGGGACGATAGCCGCTGAAGAACGGCGTGTGACGCCCACCTTCTTCCTTCGACAGGACGTAGACTTCGGCCTCGAACTTGGTATGGGGCGTGATGGACGCCGGCTTGGCCAACACCTGGCCTCGCTCGATCTCGTCGCGTTTGATGCCGCGGAGGAGGCAACCGACGTTGTCGCCGGCAATGCCTTGGTCCAGCGTCTTGTTGAACATCTCGACGCCGGTGCAGACGACCTTGCGGCTCTCTTTCTGGATGCCGACGATTTCGACCTCGTCCCCGGTCTTGACGATGCCGCGTTCGATACGTCCCGTGGCCACCGTGCCGCGACCTTCAATCGAGAACACGTCCTCGATCGCCATCAGGAACGGCTTGTCGGCTTCGCGAGCCGGTTCGGGAATGTAGCTGTCGATGGCGTCCATCAACTCGCCGATGCACTTGGTCGCTTCCGGATCGGTGGGCTTGTTGTAGGCGGGAAGCGCCGACCCGCGGATCACGGGGAGATCGTCGCCCGGGAAGTCGTACGAGCTGAGCAGTTCGCGCACCTCCAACTCGACCAGTTCCAGCAATTCCTCGTCGTCGACCAGGTCGCACTTGTTGAGGAACACGACCAGGGCGGGAACGTTCACCTGCCGGGCCAGGAGCACGTGCTCGCGCGTCTGGGGCATGGGGCCGTCGGCCGCCGAAACCACCAGGATCGCACCGTCCATCTGGGCGGCTCCGGTGATCATGTTCTTGATGAAGTCCGCGTGTCCGGGGCAGTCGATGTGGGCATAGTGACGATTTGCCGTCTCATACTCGACATGCGCTACGGCGATAGTCACGGTCTTGGTGGCATCGCGAACCGTGCCGCCCTTCGCGATATCCGCGTAGGACTTGAAGTGGGCCAGACCCTTTTCCTGTTGGACCGCCAAAATGGCCCCGGTCAACGTCGTTTTCCCGTGGTCGATGTGACCAATGGTTCCCACGTTGACGTGGGGCTTCGTGCGTGCAAATACGTCCTTGGCCATTCTAGACTTATCTCCCTGCGTTCAAAAAGCGGGTAACCTTGAACTACCTTGGATCGACCATTCGGTTGGACTATCCTACAAAAGAGCTGCTGATGGGACTCGGACCCATGACCTCGTCCTTACCAAGGACGCGCTCTACCAACTGAGCTACAGCAGCAGCCGATCACACGTTTGCCTGCCCTTGGTGGCAGTCCTGTCTCAGAGCGGGTGAAGGGAATCGAACCCTCGTCTTCAGCTTGGAAGGCTGTGGCTCTACCATTGAGCTACACCCGCTTTCCTCTTGTCGCGAACCGACACAGAGCTTACTTGCGAACTCGGACGAGCCACGGGACACCTGTCTGTTGAACGTCACCAATCGATAGCCTACCCATTCCCGCGTCGCACGCCGAGGGGGGGCGCATGATAGGTGGCATAAAGCACCCCTGGGGGGCGGTTACTGGTGAATCGTAAAAACCTCGCTCTGGAAAACGGGAATTCGCTGGATTTGAAAATGGGGGGTGCAGGATTCGAACCTGCGAAGGCTACGCCATCAGATTTACAGTCTGACCCCTTTGACCGCTCGGGAAACCCCCCACGCCATCTTCAAAAAACGCTCAAGACCGAAGTCCTGAGCTCACTATTGACCGCTTGGATGGCCGCCGATCGAAGGCAACGACGAAGCCCGGCTTTCCCGGACTTGTGGTTGGCCAAGCAGGCTCATTAACCATACAACTATCAATAATCCCTGGGCGGCTACCCTCAACCGACTCCGTCGACGGCGGGAAAGTTCGAGGACTCTCGGCAGAGCTAGCGGAGGGACTTGAACCCACAACCTGCTGATTACAAATCAGCTGCTCTGCCAATTGAGCTACGCTAGCCGCCAGGGGCCGACACGCGAACCATTTAATATAACCAACCGCGTGTGGCACGCAAGGCGGATGCCAGACAAAAAAACGACCCCTTAATTCTTGGCCCAAATGGTGGGCTCCGGACCGCAACGGTGGGACAAAACCGCTTCGGTCAGCGGCACAACGCCAGTGAAAACATCCCCGCACCCCTCCGAAAGCCCTTCGAACGAACCGTCAATAGAACCGGTGAAATCTGCAACGCATGGGAAGAATACAAAAAATGGCCAAGGACTCACTGACCCGGCCATCGCGTCTCGCGACTCGCGCATAACTCCCAAGAGGGGGTTGCCTCCTCGCGCGGACTCGTTTTAATGTCGTCCCTGAACCCTAGTCAACTCCAGGAATCTCGATCCGTTCTTCCTGCGCCGCCTTACGAAGCTTGTTCAACGCTCGGGCTTCGATCTGGCGAACTCGTTCCTTGGTCACCCCCATAGCGGCCCCGACTTCTTTCAGTGTTTGCGGCTCCTCTCCGCGAGCCAGGCCAAAACGGCTGATGATAATCTGCTGCTCCCGTTCGTCGAGCCGGTCCAGGATGCGGACTACTTGCGACTCCCTCTGAAGCTGGGATGACTCCTGCTCGTACTGGTCGCTTCGGCTGTCTTCCGTGGTACCGAACATCTCGGAGTTGCTGGTTCGGAAACGATCTCGGTGTCGAAGTTCGTCGGGGATTGTCCGGGCGTAGTTCTTCATGATGGCCCAGCTTGCGTAGGTGCTGAACTTGTTGCCCCGCGCGAAATCAAACTTCTCTACCGCCCGAATCAGCGACATATTTCCATCGCTGACCAACTCAAAGAAGTTCTCGGACTGTCCCACATGCCGTTTGGCAATCGACACGACCAGACGCAGATTGGCCGAGATGATCTCGTTCTTGGTGGCCACCGCCTGATCGTGGAGTCTCTCGATCTGGTCCATCAGGGCACTCTTGGGGTGGGCCAAATCCAGCGTCTCTCTCAGCTTTGATGCTCGGTACTTCAGGTAGTTCATCTTTCGGAAAAGATGACCCTCCTGTTCGCGTGTCAGCAGGGGAACCTCATAGAGGCTTGCCAGATAGGGGGGGAGACCGCTGGGGAGCCGGGTCTTCTTGACCGGCTCCTCGTTGCGCGGCATGGGACCGCAGACCTCCCGCTCCTGTTTTTCGGTGCGAACCAGCCGAAATCGGTCGTTGGGGACATAGTCAAGCGGCAGCTCCATGATCCGTTTTGCCCGCATTTCGCCGATGATTCGGTAAATGCTCGTCTTGGTCCGGCAAAACGCCTTGGCCAAGCTCTCAACGGATTCCCCTCGACGGTACTTGCGATAGATCTTCCGTTTCGTATCCTCACGAAGCGGACCGGTCCGATCGGGGAAGATGGCTGAATCGGGATGGTCGCGATCAAACTGTTTCAGGGTATAGCGGATGGTCTCCACGCTGCGACCCATCTTGGTGGCAAGCCGTTTGGTTACGTCCGCGGGGCAGCCGCCCCTCTCCGCCATTCGCCGGGCGAAATCGATGATCTTGTCGCGCTCGTCGACAGTAAGTTGACTGAACTGGGCACCGCGTCGGACTCTCTCGCCATTGTCGCGGACGAAGCGGTCAACCGAACTCTCGAGAAATCCCACGCGTTTACGCCCTTCAAACACGAACCGGCGGCTTACCAGTCCCTGTTGGCGCCAGCGAGAAATCGTCTTGGTCGACACCTGGAATCGCCGGCTGAGTTCCTCGACGGTGAGAACTGGTTCGGGCACCTCTTCGACGGGCAGATCGGCCGAATCCGACACGTCTTCGACGAAGAGACGCAAGTCATGGGCGACCTCGTCACCACGCATGCGCACATCCGGGTAGGCCTCCGGACGATAGGTGGTGACCCGGTAGCACAAGTATTCATAGGTGTAGATCCGGCTATCCTCCAACTCGAGCAGAAGCTGCTCTGCTCGATCTACCTGTTCGAGCTTCCTCTCACGAGGCGCAAACCGAACCTGTTGGTCACGAAGCTCCCGGATGGCCGAATGGATATAGCTATTGTGCATAATCTCGTCCTTTCCAGGCTGGAAGTCGTCGTGGCAAGATCTCTCTCGCCTCGCTGCACTGCCCCAATTCCACGCCTTTCCGTTGCTCCAAGGCCTTGCCAGCCTTTGGGCTCTGGGACGCATTCTAACTTGGTTGCGGTATTTTTGACAAGTATTCCTTGCAAAAATACCGCCCTGTTTTTCTGGAATTCCAAAACCGATTCACCAATGGGGGAAGCCAAAACAGAATCTCCGTTGCTTCCGTACGAAAAGCTCCCGAGGGCTGCCATCTCATTACGACTCGCCAAGCCGAAAGGATTGGCCGCACCACGTCCTTTTCCCGCAAGAACGCCCGGCTTGGGTCGCGTTTGACACCCCTAGGAAAGAGGTGGATTGCCTTCCCGTTCGGGACAATCCCAAGAACCGGCAGATTCCGGTGAACTCTCCTAACCTGACAGGTCGATTCTGGGTGAAGGTTCACATCTCCGAGACCGGAAAATTTGCCGGCACATCAAGATGGCTAATCCAGGAAAGTCGGGACGCTCTCCTTGGTTACCGGCTTGATCACGCAGCAGACAACAACCCCACCCGCAGGGTGGGGTTGGCCGTAGGGATCACTGAGGCAACTCCATGGGACACTCATACAGGTTCTTCGCTACCTTTCTCGCAGGCTTGGTTTCGATTTCTTGGTCGATGGCAGACGGGCTGGACGGACAGAAATTTGCGTTGGAGTCCAGCCGCACCACTGATTCGCTGGATCGGGTCGACGCTTCGCTTGAGGTCTCGGGTGAGGTGCATGTGCTCAATGAAAGCAGCGAGCTTCAAAAGCTCAAGCTGGCGGTGTTGGCGAATCTGCAATACGACGAGCGTTCGTTACTCGTGTCGGTTTCACCCAAGGCGCCGATGCGCTCCGTTCGTCACTATGAGAAGGCACTGGCCGCCATTGAGGTGGACGAACAGGAGATGCATCCGAGTTTGCGGGATGATCGACGTATGATTGCGGTCGACGCGGACGAGAAAAAAGCGATCCTCTACAGTCCAGTCGGCCCGCTCGGTCACGACGAATTGGACCTGGCAGACCTTCAGGCAAACACGCTGATTCTGGATCGATTGCTCCCGCCGTACCGGGTGGCGATTGGGGATTCCTGGAAACAGTCCGACGAACTGGTAGGTCTCCTTCTGGGTTTGGATGCCGTCAGTTCGAGTCAAGTTACGAGCGAGATTTCGTCGGTCGAGAACTCGGTTGCCCTGGTGGAGATGTCGGGCGACGTTCAAGGGGCGATTCACGGGGTTTCCACGGAAATCCGGATTCGCTCCAAGTACCAGTTCGATCTTCGCGTGAAACGGATCACCTGGTTCGGCATGCTGCTTCAGGAAAAACGGTCCGTCGGTCACGTGGGACCGGGACTCGACGTCATTGCCCGTCTGCAAGTGAAGATCGCGCCGATCGAGGAGTCGCCGCACCTGACGGATGCGGCGCTCAAGGGTCTGACGCTCGATTCCGCCGAAGCAGGGTCCTGGCTCAGCTACGAGTCAATTTCCGGCGAGTGGCGGCTGCTGAACGACCGGCGCTGGTTCGTGACGAGCGACGATCCCAAGGCCGCGGTTCTGCGCATGATCGACGGCGGCGAGTTCATAGCCCAATGCAACGTGTCGTCGCTTCCGCAAGTTGACGCCGAGAAGCTGCCGTCTCTTTCCAAGTTTCAGGAAGACATCCAGGCCGGGTTGGGCGAGTCGTTCGGGCAGTTCATTTCCGCCAAGCAGGAAACGAACGAGTTGGGCTATCGGGTATTTCGCGTCGTGGTCGACGGAAAGGCCTCGGAGGTTCCGATCCAATGGATCTACTACCTCGTTGCCGACAAGAACGGCCGGCAATTGTCGATGGTCTTCGTGGTTGAGGCCGAACTTGTGGAACGTCTGGGCGGGGCGGACGAACAACTGGCGTCTGCGGTCGAGTTCGTCGATCGGACGACGGCGGCGCTCCCGACGCTTGCCCCGCAATAGACCGCCGGGCCCAAACCGCGCCTGCCGAAGCGGCGATCGTTACCCCGCGGCAGCGTACTTCTCGGCGAACTCGAGAACCCACAGATCGATCAACTCGGTGAACGCCTCCAGATCGACCTCACCCAGCTTCTGGTAATAGTTTCGGGCGAAGATCTCCTTGTTGCGGACCGTTGCCTTGGCAGCTAGGTCGAGCACGAAGTAGTCGGAGATCGGACGGATGAGGATCTCGATGCGGCTGAAGAAGTTGTCGCGGCGCCGGCCCGCTCGCAGATCGACGTCGTCCCGGCTGACGGCCGCGCCCCATCCTCGATCGGTGACGATCGGCTCGAATTGAAAGCCGGGGAAGTGATTGGGCAGACGCCGTAGGCAACGCTCCAGGTGGTCCGACAACTCGAGTCGGTATTGCGAGTGCAAGGTCCGCAGTTCTTTCTCCGAGAGCGCCTTGGCCGCCTCAGCCCGCGCCCGTTCGTCGCCGGCTCGGTGTCCTCGCTCGATTGCTCGCGCTAATCGCTTGTCGAAGTCGCTCATCGTCGTGTTGGGGTTGGAGGCGTTTTCGAGACGAGCTTGCCGCCTCGGCATGTCGGCGAGATCGGATCCAGCAGACCTAAGGGGCCCGCCCCTCGGATACTCAAAGCGTGTTCGTCGTTGTCGGCCGCTGTCCCGTACTTGGCTGTCTGGAACGGATCCACTGGGACTGCCGCAACGTCAGGGCTCGCGGTCTTGGGGGCCGGCAGGTTCTGCCGAGCCGGATGGATCGTCACTTGCGGGAGGGGCCGAAGCGTCCGGTGGCGGCAGTATGCCGGAAGGACCGGCGGCTTGCTCTGGAGGTAGCTGGGACGGCTCAACCACAGGAGGAACTGCTTCGTTCGAGGCGGCGGGGTCACTGTCGGGCGTCTGGGGTTTCTGCGTCTTGGGACGATCGCCTTTTTTCTTCGGTTTCTTGGGAGGTTCGGGTTCGGCCGTGGTGGTGCCGAAGAACTGGGCCAGATCGCTGAAGCTTCGCATCGGCTCCCGGCCTTCTTTCATATCCTTGGTGATCGGCGTGATCGGCTTGGGCCGCGATTTCGGCTTGAACGGCGGAGCGGGCCCGCGTCCATGTCCATGTCCGCGTCCATGTCCATCGTCGTGTCCCCGTCCGCGGGCGGCCTCGCGAGGTTTGGCCTGCCCCCCGCGTTGCTCACGAGGCTTCTGGCCTGGCTTGGCCCGTTCGGGGCGTCTCTCTTCGCGACGATCTGCGCCTTCTTCCCGGCGGAAGGCCGTGCGGGGAGTTCCGGGCGGAATCATGGTCAGCGACACGCGACGCCGTTCCTTGTCCACGTCCAGGACCCAGACCTTCACAATGTCTCCGACTGCGGCGACCTCATGGGGATCGCGGACGAACTTGTCGGCAAGCTGGCTGACGTGGACCAGGCCGCTGTCGTGCATGCCGATATCCACAAATACGCCGAAATCGACGACGTTCAACACCGTCCCGCTGAGTTCGAGTCCGGGCTTCAAATCTTCAAGCTTGAGCACGCCCCGGCGGAAGATCGGGGGGGGAAGATCCTCTCGCGGATCGCGTCCGGGACGAACCAACTGAGCGAGAATGTCCTTCAACAGCAACTCGCCCACGCCCAACTCTTTTGCCAGAGAACTCGCATCGACCTGGGCGATCTTCTCGGAGAGCGCCTTGAGGCGGTCCCGGTTTGCCAGGTCGTCGACCTGGCAGCCGAGCCGCTCGAGAACGCGGCGGGCGACGTCGTAACTCTCCGGATGGATCCAAGAACCGTCCAGGGGATTGTCGCCCCTGGCGATCTTCAGAAACCCTGCCGATTGAACGAAGGCGGCGTCGCCGAAACCGGTCACATTGCGCAACTGTTCGCGGTTGCGGAAGGGCCCGTTCTGCATGCGGTGCTCGTACACCCGACGGGCCGTCAACTGGTTCAGGCCGGACACGTAGCGCAGCAGGGCCGGACTGGCAGTATTGACGTCCACGCCGACGTAGTTGACGCAGGAGCTGACCACGTCGTCGAGCGACTCGCGCAAGTGCTTCGCCTTGACGTCGTGTTGATAGAGGCCCACGCCGATGTTCGCCGGGTCGATCTTCACCAGTTCGCTCAAGGGATCCTGGAGACGGCGCCCGATGGAGATGGCCCCCCGGACGGTGGCGTCGTACTCGGGAAACTCCTCCCGCCCCGCCGAACTGGTCGAGTAGACGCTTGCCCCGGCCTCATTGACGATCACGTAGGCCCAATCACTCCCCTCGGGAGCCTCGTTCAGGATCTCGCCGAAGAAATCCTCGGCGTCGCGGCAGGCGGTTCCGTTGCCGATCGCCACGACCGTCAACTTGAATCGTTCCATCAACTCCCGAACGGTGCTCTGAGACTCTTCTTTGCGCTCGGGTTTGCCGATCAGGTAGATCACGGCCTGGGCCAGGACATTGCCGAACTGGTCGAGCGCCACCAACTTGCAGCCGCTCTTGAAGCCGGGGTCAACCGCCAGCACTCGACGGTTGTGAACGGGGGGCTGAAGGAGCAGGTTCCGGAGGTTCTTGGCAAACACGCCCACCGCGTGGCTTTCCGCCCGTTCGGTCAGTTCGCGACGCGATTCCCGTTCCAGGCCGGGGAGGATCAGCCGAGTCAGCGCGTCGCGAGCGCAGCCCTTGAGGAAATCGGAGTGCGGATGATCCGTGGGGACGCTCAACTCGTCAACAACCTTGGTCATCGCCTCCAGATCGGACTCGATCTTGACCCGCAGGACCTTGCCGCGCTCACCGCGGTTGATCGCCAAAACGCGGTGGGGGGGGATCTTGCGAAGGTCCTCGCTGTAGTTGAAGTAGTCGCTGAAGGCTTTCTGTCTCTTCTCTTCAGCTTTGTGCTTCTTCTGCCGCTTGCGCTCCGCTTTGCGCTCCGCATTCGACTTGCGAGTCCCCTTGCGCTTGGGCGCCGGACGACTGGGGGCGGTTGCTCTGGCATCGGGCGGCGGGGCCACTGCCGGCTGGGCGGCCTTGGCATCCGGCGACACGGCAGAGCTTGTCTCAGGAGCGGACGGCTCGGGTACAACAGTGTCTGGAACTGGAGATGCCTCTGAGGTGACGGTCTCTGCGGGAGTCGCGGTTTCGGACTCCGATGCAACAACCGGAGCCTCGTGCGGCGCGGGCGGATTCGGTTCCACACTCGCAGCAGCGTCAACCGGCAGCCTCGATTCCTCGTGCGAGGTTTCCTCTGTCTCTTTCTCCGGGGAGCCTTCGGGGCCGCCGCCCATTCCCGACCCGGGCTGATCGTCCTCCGGCGGATTCGGCGTTTCTTTCGAAGGAACGGATTCCGCCGATACCGGGGGTTCGGCAGCGTGGGAGAGGTCGGCGGCAGCGGTTGCCTCCGACTCCACCTTCGGTTCCGGGGCCTGGACGGCGTCTCCCGGTGAAGATCCCGATCTCGTCGATTCGGTTTCCGAGACAGGAGGCGGCGTTTGTGCTAACCCCATCGGGGCCTGGGCATCCGGGGTCTGATCCGATTCCGGAGGTTCGGCAGAGAACATTGATTCCGCCGACTCCTCAGCGGGCGTCGTCGAGTCCGCCGCGGGAGTTGCCAGCGGTCTCGGAGGTTTCGCGGCAGGTGCCGTCTCCGCAGGCTTGTCTTCGCCACCGGTACGACACGAGGCGATCCGCCCCGAGCGCTGCATGATCTCTCGCAGGCGTTGACGCAGTTCGACGTCTTCGCTGATTCGTTCGGCCAGGATGTGGCCCGCTCCCAGCAAGGCTTCGGCCGCCGTGGGCACGCCTCGATCGGGATTCACGAAGTCAGCCGCGCGGCGGTCGAGATCGCTGCAACCCGGACTCCGATTGAGGATCTCATCCGCCAGCAGTTCGAGTCCCCGGCTTCGTGCCAGTTGAGCCAAGGTCTGCTTCTTCGGCTTGTACGGCAGGTAGAGATCTTCGAGTCGCTTTGCCGTGTTGGCCGACCGGATTCGCTTCTCGAGCTCCTCCGTCAGCTTCCCCTGCGACTCGATGGAACGAAGGATCGTCTGCTTCCGCTCGGAAAGCAGACGCATCTTGTCGAGCCGGTCCTGAATGAGCCGGATCTTCTCTTCGTCCAGGCCGCCGGTCTGGTCCTTGCGATAACGCGTGATGAAGGGAACCGTGTTGCCTTCATCGAGCAGTTCCAAAGCAGCCTGCACCTGCCCGAGTTGAATTCCCAGGCCGCGCGACAGATGTCGGATGTTGATGGTTACGGGATCGCCCATAACAGTGGACAGGCGTCAGCTCAAGGCCGGCGCTCGCTCAGAAAGGAAGGGATGATAGACAGAGTCCACGCACTCTATGGCACCTGCGCACGCTTGTCAAGGTTGTGGGAGGGGTCGCCCCGAATGACCCGCTCTTCCTGCATTCTGCAAATTACCATGCCTGGAGTCAGAACCGTGCCACCGACGATTCTGGGAAAAAACCGAATTTCTGGACGAATTCCTCAAAACGTCACCACCCGTCATGCCGATATAGGACGCAGCAAGGGAGGCGTTTTGTCGTTCGAGCCCCCGCTGAGGCCGCGCCTTAGTCGGTTCGCGGAGGCTGTTGTCCCGGCATCAATCAAGGACGGCCCATGAGTTCCATCCCCCTGCGAATCTATCACGGCCCACAAACCGACCCCGATTCCAGAGTCTCCAACGACGAACAGACCCGGCGGTCTGTAACCCTCTCTCTAGGTGAGATTCTCCCGTTACTGGCGGACGCAGTCCAGTCGCAAAGAACCTGGCTACAAGACTTTGACGACGACCAAGTGACGATCTCCATGGACCTGTACGAGGTCCTCCTTGCCTACCAATTCTATCGTCGCCCTACTGCTTAAGAGGGGCGTGGATTCGTCTAATTCGCGAGTCTGACGGCGTACTCACAGTCAATTCATAGCGGCGATCGCCTGTTGACGCGTCTCGTAAGGCGTCCAGAGCGTGTTGTAGAGACGGGTCGAGATCAACGCTTCGCGGCAGAAGGCGGGGATGTTGCACAGTCCCATACGCCCTTTCCGATCCTGCACCCGCTTCCAGGCACGGACCAGAAGCCCAATGAAGCGAGACCCGATAAAACGCGTATTTGTCAGATCCAGCAGCAGCGCGGGGGGGGAGGCGGAACTTGCCGCCTCCAGGAGAATCGTGCCGAACTCCTCCAACGATTGCTCATCAAGAGAATCGTAGCGCTCGTCGAGCTCGATAATCGTCACGCCGTCTTGTTGGAGTACCCGTATCATGGCCTCGTCAGTCTAACCCGATTCGGGGCAGCTGGCAAGTATATCCAGGGGGGTTCAGGTAACCCGTTGGCGTTTTGGAGGCAAGTTATAATAGGGATGGCAGGCCTGATTGCTCCCAGCCCAGATATCGACCCTCGGCATGAACGTCCCGTCCGACCCCCATCAATGTGGCAAACCCTCCGAAGAGGCTGTTTCAGCCGAGTTGATTCGGAGGCCAATGGAAGTCAACGCGTCCTCGGTCCCCAAAGGTCGCTACGTGGCGGATTTGATCGAGACGATCCGCAAATCGGCCGACGGGCTGGCTCAGGATCAGACGAGCCGGGGTGATTTGAAGATCCTCAGTCGCACACTCCGCGAGCTTCGCTACGCCTTCAAAGTCTTTGGGCCCTATCGGCACACGCACAAGGTGGCCGTGTTCGGCTCGGCCCGCACCCCGGAGAGCGATCCCTGTTTCCGGCAGGCAGAAACGTTCGGCAGGGCCATGGCCGAGGCGGGTTGGCTCGTCGTGACGGGAGCGGGCGGCGGGATCATGGAGGCAGGCCACCAGGGCGCCGGACGCGACAACTCGATGGGATTGAACATCATGCTCCCCTTCGAGCAAGCGGCCAATTCCGTCGTGGCCGGTGATCCGAAACTCGTCTACATGAAGTACTTCTTCACACGGAAACTGGTGTTTGTCAAGGAAAGCAACGCTATCTGCCTGTTGCCCGGCGGCTTCGGCACCCTCGACGAAGGTCTCGAAGTGTTGACCCTACTACAAACGGGCAAACGCGACATGGTGCCCATCGTCTTCCTCGATGCCCCGGGTGGGACCTACTGGCGGACGTTCCTGGACTTCGTCAAAGAGCACCTGCTCGACGGTGGGATGATCGAACCGCAGGACCTCTCCCTGTTCAAGCTCACCGATCGAGCCGACGAAGCTGTGGAAGAGATCCTCACGTTCTTCCGCGTCTACCACAGCATGCGTTACGTTCGCGAGAAGCTCGTGCTCCGCCTGACTGCGGCTCCGGACGAAGCCGGTATGGAGCAAATTCAGCAGAAGTTCTCCGGTATCCTCTCGAGGGGACAATTCCTAGTGTCCGGTCCACTGAGCGAAGAGCGCGACGAACCGGACCTGGCAGAGCTTCCCCGTCTCGTCTTCCACTTCAACCGCCGGGATCTGGGGCGGCTGCGGCAGTTGATTGACTGGTTGAATGCGAATGTCCCGCCGGGCGATTCCTTGCGGTCGAGCCCCAGCGAATAGGTCAGCCTTGCGATTGCTTGACGGACCAGAACCAAACGACAAGACCGATCAGGCCAATTACGCAGCCGACAGTTTGAAGGAACCCTTGTGTCTGGCTGTGGCTGACGAAAGAGCCGGCAGCCAAAAGAATAGCGCCGGAAAGGACAAGGATTGAAGCGCTGATACTTTTCATGGTAAAACCGTGGAGGAGAGCGGCTGCGATTCAAATGGTGGGGCTTCGCCGCCTGAAGCGCAAATTGAAGGGGATGTGTTGATCGTGTGCTGTCGATCATCCGAAATTCTTCCACACTGGAGTTCCTCGTCAAGACGGAAAGTCACCATGAACGACATTTTTGACAAAGAATCGCTCCTCGACCGGATCGACAACGACATGGAGTTTCTCTCAGAAACGGTGGAGATGCTGGAGGAAGACGGTCCCGATCTGCTTGGCCAGATCCGCAGCGCCATCGACGCGGCCGATAGCGAGACGCTCGCCGTGGCCGCCCATACCTACAAGGGAATGGTGGCTAACTTCTGTGCCGATTCAACGGTCGAGTCGGCGCTCAAGCTCGAATTGATGGGCAAGGGCGGCGACCTCGCAGGAGCCCACGAGGCCCTGGCCGTCCTCGAAGATCGGGCCGGCCGGCTTACGGCAGCCCTACGGGAGCTCCTGCGGGGCAACGGATAATGAAAGTCCTCATTGCCGAAGACGATCGAATCTCCCGCCGCATGCTGCAGCGCCAGCTCGAGGAGTGGGGGCACGACGTGGTCGCCGCCGTCGACGGCAGAGACGCCTGGGAAAAGTTCCAGGCGGATGAGTATTCGATCGTCGTCAGCGACTGGATGATGCCCGAAATGGACGGGATCGACCTGGTTCGCCGGATCCGCAAGTCGGAGACGGCGGGCTACGTGTACGTGATCCTGCTGACGGCTCGATCGAAGAAAGAAGACATCATTGTCGGCATGGAGGCGGGGGCCGACGACTTCCTCAGCAAACCCTTCGACCGGGGCGAATTGCGGGTACGATTGCGGGCCGGCGAGCGGATCATTCACCTGGAACGCAGCCTGGCCCAGCGAAACGCGCAGCTTCAGGAAGCCAACAAGCGGATGACGCGCGACCTGGAGGCCGCCGCCAAGGTCCAGCAATCCCTGCTTCCCAGCTCCCTGCCCGAGGTTCCCCAGGCCCGCTTTGCCTGGCATTATCGTCCCTGCGACGAACTGGCCGGCGACTTCTTGAACGTGCTTCGCCTGGGGGAAAGGCACGTGGGGATCTACGTGGCCGACGTCAGCGGGCACGGCGTGGCCGCGTCGCTCCTGTCGGTCTCGATCAGCCGGGTGATGACTCCTCACGCGACGGCATCGTCGCTGCTGCTCAAGCCGGACGCCTCCGGTAAATACCGCGTGGTTGCGCCCGGCGAGGTGGTTGCGGAACTCAACCGCCGTTTCCCGATGGAGGAGTGCGGCGATCGCTACTTCACCATCATCTACGGAGTTCTCGATCTGGAATCGCTCGAATTCCGCTACGCCTCGGCCGGTCATCCGCCGGTGGTCGTGGTTCCGTCGAAGCGGGCTCCCGAGGCGCTCGAAGTTGCCAGCCTTGCCGTCGGGTGGGTTCCCGACGTCGAGTATGAAGAACACTCCGTCCGGTTGGCTTCCGGCGACCGATTCCTGCTCTACACCGACGGCATTCCCGAGGCCATGAATTCCGACATGGAGCAGTTTGGCCAGGAGCGAATGCTGGCGTCGATCGATGGGTTGCGATGCGAAACGCTCGACGCGAGCGTGGCCTCGCTGGTCCGCACGGTTGAGAGTTGGTGCGGCGGCACCGGCCCCAAGGACGACGTCTCGCTGCTGGCCGTCGAGATCGTGTAGCGTGTCGATCGCGACAAGGACGGCTACGTGACCCAGGAAGAACACCGACCACCTGAGGCGGGGCGGGGCGGAGGAGATCGTCGCGGCCTCCGGCTTCTCCATGATGCTGCTGGCCCAGTCGGCCTTGTTCCATGGACTGAGCACCGTGTGTCGCCACCTGCTGGAGATTTCCGGCGACACCAACGAGATCTACATGCTTCCCGTCCCCGAGTCGTTCATGGGAAAGAGCTTTGCCGAACTCGGCGCCGCCATCCTCCAGAACCGCAACCCGTTCCATCCTCATCGGCGCCTGCACGAAGAACGGAATCCTCGTCAACCCTCGCGGGCACGAAATGACCGTATTCGAAAAAGATGACCGGGTGATTATTATCGCCTTCGAGCGACCGGAGAGGTTGGTGTAGCGTGGGACGGGCCGGCATGCCGTCGCCTTCGGGCAGCTAGCCCCGCACCACAGGCACCCAACAATCCCCAGACGGCAAGCGCCGTCGGTTCGGGAACCGTGCCGGGTAGGAACGTGTCGAACCCGTCGAGTTCGAAGACCCTGGGGCCGATAGCTCGAGAATCGGTCCAAGGTGCTTGAGTGAACTCCGCCCGGAAGAACTTCGCCTCGACAGGCGCGACATTCGACTCGAGATAAACGTGCAGATAATAGGAGAAGCCGGGGCCGGTGTCATAGATTGTTGTCCAGTTGCCAGCACCGTCGCCCCATAGCAGCTTGAATCGATTGAAAGCCCTGCGATTCATCCCTTCGTTCTGGGCATGCAACATGAAGCTCCGAAGCGTGACTGCATCGGGTGTGTGCCACTCGACGAAATGTACATACCCAGGCTGTACAGACCCACCTTGGTAGTAAGGGCTGTTGTAGTCCTTGAATAGCGTCACCCCAGCGCCCAAAGGTGCGTAGGTGCCTCCAAACATGTCTCGAACATCGGACCGGTAGCTGTCGGAGTAATGCAACGCTCCACTGGTTGCGTCAACAACAGTTCCTTGCGACATGTCCCAGAGGTCATCGTAGGAGTCGACTGCAGACCAAGCGGGAGCCGGCAGAGCAATGACGGCGAGAATCGCCAGAAAACTTGCTACACAGAATACGAAACAACGCATCAGTTTTCCCCCTCGTTTGGAGCGAGCCGCGGTCAGCCTGGATCATGCGGCCACAGCACGCTTAGGATTGGTGACGACGTCCGTTTCGTTTCCTGAAGATCTCCGAAATGTTGTGACTAAAAAACTGACAAGCCACCCTGTCTATTATGCTATAGGCCGCCAACACGCCATTCCTGACAGAAGAAAACTCACAATTTGTCAAAAACCCCTCTAGGTATGGGGTAGAGTGTTGTCGCCTTGAATAACTCACACAACAAATATGGGAATTAGGCATGTTTTGCCCCACCAAGGGTATACACAGACAGAACCGATGCAGGTAGGGGCGATCGGTCACCGTACTTCAGAGTTACTCGCTGACGACAACGTCGGTACCGGCCGAAAATCCGGGTGTTCCCGGTACTTCAGATTCCGCCAACCGAAGTGGGAGCTGCAGCAAGACGCCTTGGAATTCACCCAAGCGGCCAACCCTCGGCCTCGTTCACAATCGTAATCCTAATCGTACTCCTGACCGGTTCGCCCTTCACTGACCACAGATGTGCGCAAAGAGGAGGATTACGATCAAGAGTACGATTATGATTAAGATCAAGAACAAGGAGGGTGCAGAAATCTGCTAAACCGAGTACGTCGGCACCTTCAGTCTCTCGCCGTCTTTCAAACAGGATTGACTGGCCACGATGCCGCAGACGGTCATATTGAGGGCCTGGGCGATGTTGACCAGCGGTGTGCGATCCTCGATCACCGACAGAGTGAATTCGTTGCACAGATACCCGTGGGAACCGCCGTGGCCGCCGGGCTTGACGTTGGGCGGGAGCGGCGGGCGGGTGATGTCGGGCAGTTCCTTCATGGTGCCCTGGTACTCGAGGCCGTCCATCCAGCCCTGCTCGCCGAACACGCGGCCCGTTTCGCCCCCCTTGCTGCGAATGCCCTTGCACATGAGCATGCGAGAGGTGCCCCCCTCGGCCGTCTTGAACAGGGCGATCTGGTCGGTGAAGACGTTGCCGTATTCATTCGCACCCGGCTGGTACGATTCGAAGCCCGCGTTGGAGCCCGTGCACGAGACCGACGTGAACGGCTTGTCGGTCACGCCGACGTAGTAGGCCGTCGAGTGGGTGGGGTACCACAGAGGAATGCAACCGACTCGCCAGTTCTTGTACGAGCCAATCTGGTAGGAATGGAAGTGGTAGTACTCGCCCTCGGAATAGACCAACTTGCCAAATCCGCCGGCCTTGTAGATCTGGCGCATGGCGTAGAGGTCTTCATGGAAACACGAAGTCTCCATCATCATGTACTTCAGCCCGCTCGTCTTGACCGCCTCGTACAGCCGGTCGGCGTCTTCCAGCGAGCCCCAGACGGCGGGCACGGCGCAGCAAACGTGTTTGCCGTGCTTGAGCACCTCAATGCAATGCCGGACGTGGCTGGGGGCGTCGGTGGCGAGGAAGATCGCCTCGATCTTGTCGTCCTCGACCATCTCTTCCAGGGAGGGATAGGTCTTCTCGCAGCGGCAGGCCTTGGCCAACTCCGCGCAACGATCGGGAAACAGGTCGCTGACCGCCACCACGTCGACGTTGGGATGGTCCTGGAAGCTGAACGCGGCGCCGAACTTGCACGTGCCGTATCCTACGATCCCGACGCGAAGCTTGCGATCGGAGACCGGCTTCCATTCCTTCGAGGCGTTCGGGTCGACCGGTGTCTCCTCGAAGCCCTGGATCTTCTTCTCCTGAGCGGATGCGGCACCGCCGAAGCCGACGGCCGCAGCGCCGAGCCCCACGGTCTGCAGAAAAGAACGACGTGAAGTGGAGTTGCTCATGAAAGACTCTCCTTGAGATGTTGGGGAATTGTTCTTCTGCTTTACTCTTTCCACGAGGGTCGAATTGCCGGATCTCACGTCCGGCCGGCCTACATTTCGGGAGGAAGCGGCACGTCCTTCCAGCCGTCCTTCCCATAACTCGCGTCGCGTTCGGCAAACTCCCAAATGACGACGCTCTTATTCTCCAGGATCTCCCCATCGACGCTCAACCGTTGCCGCACATCGGTCGCTGCGCCTCCGTCGCTGACGACGTAGTCCACCGGCGATTTCAGTTCGTAGGCCAGCAGAGACGGAAAGCCGGCCGAGCCGGGCAGCATCCGTTTCGTTCTCTCGGCAGTCAACACGTTGGTAGCGTCTGTTTCGCCGTCCGTCTCGGTCAACCGCTCCGCAGTGTCAAGCTCCTCCGCTGATTCCGATTTGACAACCTCACCCAGCGACGCCGGTTCGGCACATTGGTAGATCCGGCTGAAGCTGTCGCCCAACAGCAGCACGGACGATTCCATGGGCGTATCGATCAGGTGATCGTTCTTGAACCGTCCGTCCCGTGCGTCCGGTTGCGGAACCATCGGCCCCACGAGCGGATCGAGAACCCGCTCACAATGCACTTCCTCTGCCGGGCACCGCTCCGACAACGCCGGAATCGATATCATGTCGAGAAGATCGCCCCGCCGCCAGACCCGCACTTCTTCGGTCGTGTAGCTCAGCGGGGCCTGCGAGTTCCAACCGAGCCGGTGAAGGCTCTCCGCCACGGCCCGGGCGGCGACGGCGGCCCCTTGCGGCGTCCAGTGCGTGTCGTCGGCCAGGTAGTAGGATTCGCACGACCCCGAGACAGAGTCGGTCTGGCGGGCTCGTCGGAAGACCTCGAAGAGTTGTACCACGGGAACGCCTTGCTGCCGGAGTTCTTCGATCAGGTCTTCGGTCGGCGAGCGGAACTCACCGGAATGTCCCGCAAATCGACGCGTCAGCATATCGGGGTAAACGCTGGCTTTGCTGGGTACGGGCACGACCAGGAGCTCGATATTGCGCTGCCGCAATTGGTCTCGATACGCAACGATCGCCCGTACCACGCTGTCCCGGTGTGTCTGACCGGTCGGCGGTGCAGCCCAGATGGAGTCGCTGGGCTCGACTTCTGTTCGGTCCTGCTCAATCAGGTATTGGACGCCCGGTTTGTAGAACATCCAGCCGTCGCGGCCCTTGAGCGCCTTGGCGCCTGTGTCGCGCAGTGAAAGAAACAGCCCCTCCTGCATCAGGGGCCGAATCGAATCCTGCCCCCACCAGTTGTCTTCGAGGGTCTGCTCGAAGTTGCGCAGGTTCTTCACCGTGGGAGCATCGCGAAATACGTCGGTAGCCTGCACGGGTCGCTGCTGCCCCATTTCGACAACGACCTGCCACGCCGGCACGCCGAAGATGACGGCCAGGAATCCCAGCACCAAGGTCACCTGCGAGATTCTCGATCCGAACGCCACCTGAGGCTCCCTAGAACTGGAAATAGAGGAACGGGTTGAAGGCCTGGGTCGGCATCACGGCCAGGGCAAGCAGGAACAACATCAAAACAAACATGGCGGCAGCGAGGTTCAGCCGCTTTTGCGACCAGTCAAAGGCCTGGATCGGCTGGATCGTCAGGATCGCGCAGATCGCCGCCACGGCGAGGTTTCGTACGGTGTAGAGTTCGGCCGCGAGCAGCAGGCTGCTGCCCGGCGTCGTCTGAAGGGCAAACATCGCGGCCAGGTAGTCGCCGGCTGCCGTGAGGCTTTCCGCGCGAAAGAAGACCCAGGCAATCAGCACCAACACAAACGTGATCCCAATTCGCAGTGTCTTCGGCAGCGTTCGATACAGGCTGTTCTTTCCCGCCCACCGTTCACCCATCAGCAAGGTCCCGTGCATCACGCCCCAGACGAGAAACGTCCAGTTGGCCCCGTGCCACAGCCCCCCCAGGACCATCACGGTCGCCAGGTTGACGTAGGTTCGCGACGGTCCGAGACGGTTGCCGCCCAGGGGAATGTAGAGGTAGTCGCGCAAGAACGTGGAGAGCGAGATGTGCCAGCGTCGCCAGAAATCGGTGATGTTGTCGGCCAGATAGGGGGCGTTGAAGTTCTTGGGAAACTCGAACCCCAGCATCCGGCCCAGTCCCACGGCCATGTCGGAATAGGCCGCGAAGTCGAAATAGATCTGAAAGGCATAGGCCACGATTCCGAACCAGGCGTCGAGCGTGGTGGGGGCCGCGGCGGCGAAGGCCGCATCGGCCACTTCGCCCATCGGATTGGCCAGCAGGATCTTCTTGGCAAAGCCCAGAATGAACAGCGACGTGCCGGCGGAGAAACGCGGCAGCGTGTGCTCGCGATAGACCAACTGTTGGGCGACCGTCCGGTAGCGAATGATCGGACCGGCAATCAACTGCGGAAACATCGACACGAAGCAGGCAAAGTCGACCAGCGAGCGGGCTGCCGGGGCGTCGCCGCGGTAGATGTCGACCGTGTAGCTCAGCGACTGGAACGTGTAGAAGGAGATTCCGATCGGCAAGGTGACCTGAAGCACCGGCAATGGATCGGTGCCGCCCAGGGCCAGTAAGCGGTTGACACCGTCGGTGAAGAACATCGAGTACTTGAAGAAACCGAGCGCCCCCAGGCTGGCGATCACACTCACTGCCAGCGCCGCGCGGCTCTGCAGCGACCGGGCGCCTCTGGCTGCGATTATCTTGCCGCACCAGTAGTTGACCAGCGTGGTTGCCAGCATCAAGATCGTGAACCACGGGTTCCACCAGCCGTAGAAGACATAACTCATCACCGTCAGAAAGGCATTCCGCCAGCCATGCGGCAGGTTGTAGTAAACCAGCAGCAGCAGCGGCAGATAGTAGTAGATGAATATGTGGGACGTGAAGACCATGAACGAACGGCTTGCTGGTAGATTCTTTTCGTCCGACTGCCCAGCTACGGTCGTGCCAGGTTGATCCAGACGGCGAAGAACCGGTTCACTTCGGGCGGAAAACAGTAGTCGATCGCCCCGCTGGGTGCCAACGCCGCCAACTCGTAGTCGAGGGCCATGCGATGGACGTCGCCTGTTGCCATCCGCGTGACGTCGCCGCCCAGGGGCGACCAACCCCAGTCGGCGTCGCGGATCTTGCTGCGGGGCAGCCGCGGCTGGTAGTGCCCCACAAAGATCCGATCGCCGCGTTTCAACACGTACTTCCCCTGGGGATCCCGGCGATGCACTTGAAGGACTTCATAGGGCACGACATACGTGTAACGGTAAGCACCCAGATCGGGAAACGGGTCGGGACAGTCCAGCAGTCGCGCCGTGACTTCGATCCGGCCGAGCGTCGTGACGTTCCCGTCCTCACCCGTCCCGCCACGGCCAAACCGGGCCAGCAGACAGATTCCGATCGCCACGGCCGCGATCACCAGAACACCGCGAATGGAACTCGGTCCGCCATGTTGTCTCGGGCTGCTGGAGTCCACGGCCTAACCTCTTCTTTTCGGAGTACTCAACGCCCGCCAAGCTCGGCATGGGTCCAGTGCGGCTCGAATCCGCGCAGCGGAATACCACTTGGCAACTTCAGGTCCAGGACAGGTCCCTCCTTCCAGCCCGGATGAAGCAGCCGGATCTTCTTGATGCCCTCGGGAATGATCGGCGTGTCTGCCATGCGAATCACGTGCATGTTCCCAACCACGAAGCTGTCGTGAGCGTCGTCGGAAAACACGACGTACTTGTCGTCCGGAGACGTGCACCCGAAATAGCAGTGTTTGCCCGCATTGCCGTAGATCAACCGTCGCGTCTTGCCGTCGGCCAAGGCCCACATCAGCATGGTCAGCCCGTAGTTGTCGTACTCACCCGGGAACAACGCCGGATTTCGGTTTGAGTAGATGACCCGCTCGACGTCGCTCTGGAACCAGTCGGGTGTGCAGTTGAGCGCTCGGGTCAGCAGGGTCAACTTCCCCGTCGCGATCTCAATGCAGACGACGTTCCATTTTCGTCCGGCAACGTTGGCGGTGCCTACGAGCCGTTTGCCGTCGGGCGACCAGAACATCTGTTGGAAGATCCCCTGGGCGGGAATCTCCTGGATCAGCGTCTTGTTCGCACCATCGAAGATGCGGATCGCCTGGTCTCTCTTGTACAAACAAGCAATCTGCTTCATGTCGGGACTGAACGACGCCCAGGGAAACTCGCCGGCCTTGCCCTGAACCACCGGACCCGAGCCGTCGGCCTCGGCAACGACCAGCTCGCCCGTCTCGCCCCAGAGATCGTGGTTGATGGTTGCGTCTTTCGGCATACGCCGGTAGAGAAGCTTCTTGCCGTCCGGCGAAAACCGTCCGCCGAACTCGTTCCACAGATCCGTGCCGGCAAGGCGCCTCAGTTGGCTGCCGTCGGGTCGCGACAGATAGAGACCGAGAGGGCCGCGTTGGGCCTTGTTCTCGATGATCGCACCGCCGTCGATCTCGGCCGGATGGGCGGCAAATACGATCCAGCCGGAACCGGCGACCTCGGCTTTCAGTGCCTCGACCGCAGAATCGTCGGCCGCCTTCAAGGGGCCGGCGGAAAGTGCCAGACCCCCAATCACGGCAATCGCCAATACCGTCTTTGCCGGATGCATGTCAGGGTATCTCCCGTTTCGCATTTCGAGTTCGCGATGGTTCCTGAACTTGCTCGTCAGAATTGGTATTGAGGAATCTTCATCAGTTCGCCGTCCTTGAGGGCCGAAAGATGGGAAACCACGCCGGCGACCGTCATGTTGAGAGCCTGGGCAACGTCGACGAGTGGCTTGCGTTTCTGGAGAATGGAGTGGACGAATTCGTCCATGAGCCGCCCGTGAGAACCGCCATGCCCGCCGGCGGCCACGCCCGGAGGAAGCGGCACGGGGGTCACGTCGGGCAGCTTCTTCTCGAG
This sequence comes from Planctomycetaceae bacterium, assembly GCA_012719125.1. GTDB lineage: Bacteria > Planctomycetota > Planctomycetia > Pirellulales > Thermoguttaceae > JAAYAY01. Next base: position 99,123 of record JAAYAY010000024.1, read on the forward strand.
ACCTTGGTACTGCTCGTAGAACGAGCCGCGCTGGCCGCGAATCCGGCCCCGTTCGCCGCTGTCGCCCGGCGAATCCCAACTGACGGCCATGCGGGCCATGCCGCCGTCGCTGGTGCGGAGCAGAGCGATCTCGCTGGCAAACACGTTCTTATACACGTTGGTGTCGGCCTGGAACCGCGGGAGCAAGCTGGGCAGGGCCATGCAGGAGACTTCGGTGAAACTGCCGCCCGTCACGCCCGTGAAGTAGGCGTTCGAGTGGGTCGGATACCATTGCGGCGGCAGGCCGACGCGCCAGTCCTTGTAGGAAGGCACCCCGTCGACGCTGTAGTGATAGTACTCGCCTTCGGCATAGATGAGTTTGCCGAACCCGCCGGCGTTGTAGATCGTCCGCATGGCGTAGCAGTCGGGCCGGAAGTAGGAAGTCTCGAACATCATGTAGTTCAGGCCCGAGGCCGCTTTGACGGCCTCAAACAACTTGTCCGCGTCTTCCAGCGATCCAAACACCGCGGGCACGGCGCAAGCCACGTGCTTGCCGTGCTTGAGCACGTCGATGCAGTGCCGGGCGTGGCTGGGAGCGTCGGTGGCCACGAAAATGGCTTCGATCGTGTCGTCCTTGACCATCTCTTCCAGCGACGGATAGGTCTTCTCGCAACGGCAGGCCTTCGCCAGGGCGGCGCAGCGGTCGGGGAACAAGTCGCTGACGGCCGTCACCGTGACGTTGGGATGATCCTGAAAGCTGAACGCCGCCCCGAAGCGGCAGGCCCCATAGCCCACGATGCCGACCCGGATCTTGCGATCGGAGACGGGAGTCCATTCTGTGGCGGGTTTGGGTTCTGCCGGCTTGTCGTCGAAACCCTGGATCGGCTTCTCCTGAGCCAGGGAACTGCCGGTCAGCCCCAGGGCGGCAGCGCCGACGCCTACGGTTTGAAGAAACGAACGCCGTGTCGTGGGATTGGCCATGATCAAGACTCCTTGTGAGGTTGGTGGTCGCATGGATTCAAACCGCTGATGAACGCTAATGGACGCTCATAGGATTCGGATCTGTCGAAGGTTCTCCCTTCACGGGACGTGGGATGCGTAGTTCTCTCTTTTCTTGTTAGCGTGTATCAGTGTTCATTAGCGGTTCAATAAGATTACATCAACGCCTTCTCGGCTGCTCCAATTGCCTCTTCGATGATTTCCAGGCCTTTCGCGGCCGTGTCGAAGTCCATGACGATGGGCGGGCTCATGCGAAGGATGTGTCCGGCCGGAATCCAGGCCAGGCCGTTTCGGAAAGCATGCTGGTAGACAAACTCGCCGGCCTTGGTGAAGGGCTCCTTGGTCTGACGGTCTTTGACCAACTCGATCCCCATCAAGGCCCCCTTGCAGCGGACGTCGCCGATCATGGGGTGCCGCTCTTTCATGCCGGCCAGGATCTTCGTGCAATGTTCCCCGAGGGCGAGGCAATAATCAAGCAGATTCTCCTCTTCGATCACCTCGGTGCTGGCCAGGGCGGCCGCACAGGCCATGGGGTTGCCGCCGTAACTGCTGGAAGCTGAAATCTTTTCGAAACTCTCCTTGTGGGGTTCGCGTACGGCCACGCAGGTGACGGGGAACCCGTTGCCGAACCCCTTGCCGATCGAAACGACGTCGGGAACGACGCCCCAATGTTCGAGACAAAGCCACTTCCCGGTCCGTCCCCAGCCGGTAAGGACCTCGTCGGCCATGAGAAGAATGCCGTTCTCGTCGCAGTACTTGCGCAATTTGGGGAAGAAATCGTCCGGCGGCATGATCGACCCGCCCCAGCCCTGAATCGGTTCCAGGACGAATCCGGCCACGTCGCCCACGGTGGCCCTGTCGATGTACTGGTCGTAGAAGGCAATGTAACGGTCGGTGTCGATCGAGCCGTCGTCCTTCGTCCACTCGGGGCGGTAGGTGTCGGGACGGGGAACCAGGTGGGAGCCCGGGGCGCGGACCCGGCCGTAGACCTGAGAGCGGATCTGGGCCAGCGAGACGGCGCCGTAGGTCTTTCCGTGGAAGTCGTAGTAGCAACTGATCATTTCGTTGCGCCCGCTGGCGGCGCGCAGCACCCGCATGCCGGCCTCCACGGCGGCCGTGCCGGCGTCGTAGAACTGAAAACCCGAGAGATCGCCCGGCAACACCTCGGCCAGTCTCTCCACCAGCCGCGTCTTGATCGGCGTGGTGAAATCGTGGGCGTTCATCAACTGGCCGGCGTATTTGGCGACCGCCTCGCTGACCTTGGGATGGCAATGGCCCAGGGTGGTCACGTAGATCCCGGAGGAGAAATCGATGTACTTGTTGCCGTCGACGTCGGTGAGCGTACAGGCTTCGCCCGACTCGAAGGCGACAGGGAAAAGCTTCACCTGGCCGCTCAGGCCCTTGAAGTACTTGGTGCAGCGGCGGTGGTAGTCGTTCGACACAGGGCCGGGCGGCGGAACGACGATCTCCGGATAGCGCGAAAGATCCGTCCTGGCCCACTGGAGCGTGGAAGATATGGCGGTTGACATGGCGTAGTGTTCTTGTTTCCCAAAGAAAATTGATCGATCAGGCAGGCGGACGAAAAAAATCTACCAGTTAGACGCATCGATGGTGCCGGTTGGAATGACAAAGCCGGAGAAGACGACGAGCAACGCGAGGATCGACAACACGAACAGGGCCCACCAGGTGACGACGCTGGTGTACCAGTGGTTGCCGAGATCGCTGAAGATGTTCATCTTCTGCCAGTTGAAAGTGAGTTGATCGGTTACCTGTTCCGCTCGGGGCGGCACCGTGAGCAGGCTCACCGCGACGCACACGACCGTGCAGACGGCCCAGTTGATCGCCCCCTGGTTGCTGTATGGCTCCAGCCAGGCCGGGTGCGCAGGCAGCCAGACAAGCGTCTCCCGAAGGGCTGCGTCGAACTGGACATAGACTTTCATGGCGATCCCGAACAGGAAACCGAAGAAGACGGCGGTGACGGCGCCCTGGGTATTGATTCGTTTCCAGAGGATGCCCAGCAGGAAGACCGCCGAGAAAGGCGGAGCGAAGAAGGCGTACAGCGTCTGGATGTAGACGAACAGGTTGCCCCCGATCCGGCCGATGAATCCGCCCAGCGTGATGGCGATCGCCAGAACGACCACGGAGGAGACGATGCCGACCCGGACCAGGTGCTTGTCGTCGGCCGCCGGCCGCATCCAGCGTTTGTAGACGTCGAGCGTGAAGATCGTGGCCGTCGAGTTGAGGACGGAATTGACCGTCGACTGAATCGCTCCAAACAGGGCGGCCAGAAACAATCCGCGGAGGCCGACGGGGACGAGCGTCTGGATCAGATGCACATAGCCCTGGTCGGCCGTCGGCTTGACCTCGCTCCAGGGCTGGATCATGAGGATCTCGGGGTGCATGGCGAATACGACCAGTCCCGGAAGAACGACGATCGCCGGCAGCAGAACCTTCATGAAGCCCGCGAAGACAATGCCCATCCGGGCGTGGTAGCTGTTCTTGGCTCCGAGGACCCGTTGGATCATGAATTGGTTGAGCACGTTGTACCAGATGCTCACGGAGAATACGCCGAAGATCAGGGCGGGCCAGGGATGGGTGGGATGGCTGGCCGGTTGGATAACGCTCAGACGGTTGTAGGAATCGGTCTTGGCGAGGTTGGCCACGTTGCTCTCGACCGCCTCTCGCCAGGGCCCCGCAGCGGCCCGGTTCCGCTCGATCATTACGGCGGCGCCGTCGGCGAGACTGCCGTCTTCCCCGGCAAGCGCGTCGAGGCCGAGCAGGGTGACCGCGATTCCCCCGGCGACCATGACGATCACGGTGAACAGATCCGTCCAGGCGACCGACGACAGCCCCCCGTAGATGGCCCAGACGCCGGCCACAATCCCGAGAACGACGATCGAGATCCAGAGCTGCAGTTGCTGAGTGCCGTCCGCCGTCATGGCCGCGGCGCCGGGAAGCAGGTCGGTCAGCTTGGACAGTTCCGATTCAAACAGTTTCTGAATGGCCAGGGCTCCGCCGTAGAGCACGGCCGCCAGGAAGGCGACGACATTGCTGATGATCGTCACCAGGGCAAAGAACTGCCGCAGGATCGGGCTGAAACGTTTTTCGAGGAACTCGGGGGTCGTGAAGACCTGAGACGCGAGGAGGAAGGGGATGAAGAACCAGATCAGCAGCGTGAAGGAAAGGACGTTCCCCCATTCCGACATGGCCACGCAGATGCCGTAGACGACGGCCACGCCGATCATGCCGATGAAGTGCTCGGTGCTGATATTCGAGGCGATGAAGGACCCGCCGACGACATACCAGGGCAATCGCTTTCCGGCGAGGAAGTACTCGGTGGCCCCGGCCCGCTCCTTCCGCCCGGCCCAGTAACCGACGGCCGAGAGCACCACGAAGAACGCAACGAACGCGAAGTAATCCCAGAAGTGCAGTGCAAAGGTCGTATCGCCCGGCATGAGCAGCCCTTCCGCGTCAGCCAACCAGCAGGTTCAGGTGTTCCGTGCAGCCTCGCTCGGCATTCGAACGATGGTCGTGGGGATGCTGGAATAATGGAATAATGGAATGCTGGAATAGTGGAATACTGCTGCAAGGTAGAACCGGACAGCATGATTCAGTTCGGCATTGCCTCATCATTCGACCCCAACATTCCAACATTCCAACATTCCAACATTCCAACATTCCAACATTCCAACATTCCAACATTCCATCGCTCCAACATTCCGACAGTCCGCTACCGTCGCCAAACACGACGAGCCGTCCACCGGACGTCCCTCACTCAAACGGCGCCACAATCACACCGATTCCCAACTGCTGCAATTGGTCGACGAAGTCCGGGTCGCAGGCCTCATCGGTAATCAGGCCTGCCCATTGAGTCAACTGGCCGAAGCGTCTCAGTGCGGGCTTCCCGAGCTTGGTGTGGTCGGCCACGACGTAGACCCGCTGGGCCGACGCCGCCATCTTGAGCAGCACGGCCGAGTTGTCGGGCGGGTTGGTAAACACGTTCCCCCGATCATCCACGGCGTCGGCGCCGAGAAAGGCGATCTCGGCACGGAGCAACTCCAGATTGGTTTCGGCCAGCGAGCCGGTCAGGTCCGGCGACGCGGAACGGATATAACCGCCCGGCAGCAGCACGTCGATTCCCGGCTCGTGCTGGAGCTGGGCCGCCGCCGGCAAGGAAGTGGTGATCACCGTCAAACCGGACCGGCCGCGGAGTTGCCTCGCGACGGCCAGCGTGGTGGTGCTCCCGTCGAGCATCACGCTGCGGGCGTCGCTTGCCAACCGAACCGCCGCCCGGGCAATGGCCGTCTTGGCCTCTTGGTTCTTGTTGACGCGGTCGAGGAAAGCAAACTCGAAGGTCGCCCGTTCACCAAGGGTCGCGCCGCCATGAGTGCGGATCAGCCGCCCATCTTCGCACAATGCCTGCAGATCGCGGCGGACGGTCATCCCGCTCACGCCCAACTCCACGGCCAGCTGCTCGACCGAGCACTCACCGCGACTGGCAACCAGCTTCCGAATCAGGGCGCGACGGGATTCTTGATTCATTCCTGGAGCTCGGCCCAACGATTGCTTGATCATTTGCGACAAGTATGAACAGAAATGAACTGAATGTCAACTCGCGAATATCGCCAGTTTCAGGGGAAGTTCTGGGGCTTCCGATTTGACAGGGCCATCCCCTGTTGATACTATGTGTTCGTTTTGAACAAGACAGTTCAGTAGGTGCCGGGCGCCGCATGGCTCCTGAGGCTCCAGGCAGTATTCCAAGTCAAGGACCCGTGCGACGCCCGGGGCCCACAGGGAGATCCCCCATGGTTCTGGATGGTAGGGAGTTGCGACTCCAACGTCTGCTCGGCGACGGCCGTGCCGTGATCATTGCCATCGACCACGGCCTGTTCGACGGTCCGATTCCGGGTATGGAAAACCTGCCCGGGACCGTTGAGAAGATCAATCCGCAAGTCGATGCCGTACTGTTGGCGCCGGGAATGCTTCGCCGCTGCTCGAGCGTCTTCGCTCGCCCGAAACGTCCCCTGGCCGTGCTGCGGCTCAACTGGAACACCGTCTACTGCTTCGGCCTCGGATACACGGAAGCCAGGAGCGTTCCCGGCTGCGACGCCGAGAGCGCCCTGCGCGAGGGCATGGATATCGCCCTGGTCTCGCTCACTTTGGAGACGGGCAGTGAACAGCGAGACGCGGCGAACGTCGAGATCTTCGCCAGACTGACCAACGATTGCCACCGGCTGGGCATCCCCGTGATCGGCGAGTACTTTCCGAACGAGAGCGACAAGCTGACGCCCGAGGAGATGCACAAGAAAGTACTGCTCGGAAGTCGGATCGTTGCCGAACTCGGGGCCGACGCGATCAAGACGTTCTTCACGCACGATTTCGCCGCCGTCACGGGTAGCTGCCCGGTTCCCGTGTTCGGGCTGGGGGCCGAGAAACTGCCCACGCAGCGGCAGGCCCTGGAATTGGCTGCTCGCGAGGTTGCCGCCGGGGCGGGCGGCGTCGTCTTCGGCCGCAATGCCATCCAGGTGCCCAGCCCCTTCGATTTCCAGGCCGCCCTGTGCGTCGTGGTGAAACACGGCAAACCGGTGGATGAGGCCGTAAGAGAATATGGACTGGAGTAATGGTGGCTCAGGTGGGAAAAGGGGTCAGGACTCTTTTGTGCGAAGCACCCGAAGGCCCGTTGACGGCAAAAGAGTCCTGACCCCTTTTCCCACCTGACCCCTTTTCCCGGTCTGCATCAGGGAACTTCCATGAACGCTCAATCCCCGAAACCGCGGGTCGGTCTGCTCGCCCTCACGCTGGAACTCTATGAGACCCTGGCTCCGGACCTCCGTGCAGGACGCGAGAAATGGCTCCGTGACGCAGTTCTTCCGGCTTTGGCGCCGATCGCCGATATCCACTTCCAGCGGGCCGTCTTCCGCCGCGACGACATCGACCAGACGGTCCGCCAGCTAGAGCACGAAGGCGTCGACGCCCTGCTCGTGATCTGCCTGAGCTATTCGCCAAGCCAACTGTCGCTGCCGGCTTTGCAGCGAACGAACCTGCCGATCGTGGTATGGAACACTCAGGAGTTGTACGGCGTCGACGAGACCTTTGACGGCGGCCTGATGACCGCCAATCACGGTGTCCACGGAACGCAGGACCTGTGCAACGTGCTGTTGCGGAGCGGGGTTCGCTTCGAGTACGTGACTTCCCACCTCAACGACGCCGATGGCCTTCGAGCCCTTGAGGATACCTTTGTGGCAGCAACCGCAGTTTCGCGATTGCGCCACGTCCGCTTGGGCTTGATGGGCTATCCCTTTCCCGGAATGGGCGATCTGGGACTCGACACGACGCACTTGGCCGGCACCCTGGGTTGCCACTGGCAGACGCTCTCCGCCGAGGATTTTATCAGGCGTGCTGAGAATGCCGATGCAGGGGATGCAGCTCGACTCGTAGACGAATATCGACAGACCTACGATCTGGCGGACGATCTGACTCCGCAGGACCTGGAAGAAACAGCCCGGGCGGAGTTGGCCTTACGCTCCCTCGTCACCGAACACAAACTGAACGCCCTGAGCTACCAGTTCCTGGCTCTGGGCGAAGACGAGCGGACCGTGACAATTCCCTTTGTCGGGATCAGCCGGCTGATGGCCGAGGGAATCGGATTCGGCGGCGAAGGGGATCTGATCGGTGCGACGGGGACGTGGCTGCTCGGCCAGGTCCGGCGGCCGGCAACGTTCAGCGAAATCTTCACCACCGACTTCGCGGGCAACGGCCTGTTCATGAGCCACATGGGCGAGTGCAACCCGGCCATGGCCCGCTCGGACCGCAAGATTCCGCTGGTGGCCCGCCCCAAACCGATCACCCGGATACGGGGCCGCCAATTGGCGCTGGCGGTGAGCTTGCAGCCGGGCCCGGCCACCTTGTGTGCCCTCACCTTGGGCCCCGGGGGACGCTGGCGACTGGTGGCCAGTCAGGTGGAAGTGGATGATTTCGGTCCGCTCCCTTCCATGGCCGTGCCCCATTTCAAACTGAAGGTCACGGGCGGCGACGTGCGCGATTGGCTAACGGCCTACGCAAAGGCCGGCGGCCCGCACCACAACGCCCTATGCTTCGGCGATGCAACCGCACGACTGCAGTCGGTCGCCCGAATGCTGGATGCGGACTACTTTGAAGTGTGAGGTATGACATTTCTCGGACTCGACCTTGGCACGACCAACGTGAAGGCCCTGGCGGTCGACGCTCGGGGTGCGATCGTTGCCCAAGGTTCCTCGCCGGTAACCCGAACCACAACGCCGGGCGGCGGTGTGGAGCAGGACGTCGACCAGATCTGGAGCGCCACCCGCGAAGCAATCCGCCAGGTCACAACCCAGGTTTCGGCGGAAGAAATCCGGTCCATCGGCATCTCGAGCCAGGGCGGGGCGCTGCAATTGCTCGGCACGCGGGATAGGCCGCAGGGCCCTGTCATCAGTTGGCTCGACGGCCGCGGTCACCCATTCGACCGGGAGTTCGAGCAGCGGATGGGAGTAGACTGGTTGGTTGCCCACACCGGGCACAACCTGAGTTCGATGGCCCTGGGACAATTGCTGCGGCTTCAGAAGGAATCGCCGGAGAAGCTCGACGATGCAGAAGGCGTGGGATTCGTGGGCGACGTGATCGTAGGCCGACTCTGCGGCCGGCGGGCCCATGATCCGACGAGTCTTTCCATCGGCATGCTCCACAACCCGCGGCTTGGCGACGCCGACCCCGATCTGTTGAAACAACTGAAGATCGACGACAAGATACTCCCCGATCTGACACCGGCAACCAAGCCGGCGGGCCAATTGCTCGGCGAAGTCGCCGAGCAGACCGGGTTGGCGGCGGGGATCCCGGTGTCGGCGGCAATTCATGACCAGTATGCCGCCTCGGTCGGCGCCGGGACCGTGGCCGAGGGCGACGTGCTCGTCGGCACCGGCACGGCCTGGGTGCTGCTGGCGACCATGGGACGTCTGGCGCCGCCGATTGCTCCGCGAACGTTCGTCTGCCCCCATCCATTCGAAGGCCTCTACGGCCAACTGCTGTCGATGAGCAACGGCGGCTCGGCCGTCCAGTGGTTGTTGGAAGTGACGGGCCAAAGTGCGTTGCGGGGTGAGGAGTTGGACGATCGGCTGGCATCGGTCTCTCCCGGCGCAGACGGGCTGCGCTGCTGGCCGCTGTTGAAGGAGGCTGGGCGAATAGCGGGCAGTATGACGCCCGGCGGCAGGTTCGCAGGGATCACGCTGGGCCATTCGGCGAGCCATTTGCTGCGCGCGGTCGTGGAAGGACTGGCGTGCGAGTTGATGCGGCACCTGGACTGGTTCACGGCAGCCGGATCGCCCATGAATCGCCTGGTCGTGTCGGGACCCGCGGCCGCCAGTTCCGTGGTCCCCCAGATCCTGGCCGACGTCACCAGTCGGCCCGTCACCTGCCTGAGCCAACCGGAGATGAGCGCCTTCGGCGCCGCAACGATCGCTCGCGGACTGGTGGAGCCGGACGCAGACTTGCGCGAGCTGGCGTCGGCCGTCGCACCTGCCCACCGTACCGTCACGCCAGGTGCGAATGCTGACGTGTACCGACGCGTTTTCACCGAATACCTCGCCGCCCTGTAGGTGCCGGGCGCCGCACGGCTCCTCGAACTACAACACGCTTCACGCCCCAGGAACAACCCGCCATGCAACCCATTCCCCTCCACCACGTTTGGCAATACACCGACGTCGACCGCGACTTCTGGCAGCAGCACCTGGAGGACTGGGTGCCCAAGCGGATCTTCGACGCCCACACCCACGTGAACGAGCCCCGCTTTCGCATCGTGGAACGTACGGACGAGATGCGGCGCCAGTACTGGGTGAACGAGGTGAGCGAACCGATCGGTGCCGCCGACGCCCAGCGGTGCTACGAAACGGTCTTTCCCGGCCGCGAGTTCGCCTGCCTGGCCTTCGGCCATCCGAGCCTCGACTACGACATCGAGGCGAGCAATGCCGGTTTGCAGGAGGAGGCGCCCCGGCGCGGCTGGTCGCACCTGATTGTCTCCAAGCCCGACTGGACTGCCGAGCAGTTGGAGACGCGTCTAACCTCCTCCGGCGCCCTCGGCGTCAAGCCCTACTATGCGATGATCCCCGACCAGGACCCGTCCACGCGGGACAAGTACTTGGAGGCGAGCATCTTCCAGTTCCTCCCGCACGCCCAACTGGAACTGCTCGATCAGCGCCGAGCGGTGGTGATGCTCCACGTGCCGAAAGCAGCCCGGCTGGGCCACCTGGAGAACATCGCCGAGGTCAAGCAGATTCGCCGCCAATACCCGCACGTTCGCCTGATCATCGCCCACCTGGGCCGCTGCTACACACTGACCCATGCCCAGGAAGCTTTTCCCCAATTGGCCGACGACGCCGGGCTCTACTTCGACAACTCGGCCGTGCTCAACCCCGACGTCCACCGCTTCGCCCTGCACACGTTCGGCCCCTCGAGAATCCTCTACGGTACCGACAACCCGATCTTCTACATGCGCGGCCGCCGGCAGTGGAAGGGAACCACGTATATCAACCGCACGAGCTATCCCTTCCACTTCAACAAAGACCGCGAGCCGCCCGAGATCGAGGCCGCCTACACGCTCTACATGTACGAAGCCCTCCGGGCGCTCAGGTTGGCGTGTGAGGCACTGTCGCTAGGCCCCGAGGATGTCGAAGCGATCTTTCACGGCAATGCAGAACGGGTGTTGGGGCTCTGAGAGACAGACCACTTCTGCAGTGGGTCGCACTTGCCGAGTGCGACTCCCCCGTGGCAAACCGTGCCCCTCTTCACAAGTGACACTCGGCAAGTATCACCCACTTGCCTGCCCGCGATCAGCGATACAGCCCCAGTTCCATCGAGAACAGATTGACCGATCGTTTCTCTCGGTCGACGTTCTTGATGTGAATCGTGATCCTGCCGGGCACGAGCAGATCGAGCGGCACCGCGTAGAACTTGAGCCGTTCGGCAGTCGGATAGCTCTCGTTCTGCGCCACCGGTAAGAACAACTCCGTGCCTTCGTGTTCGCAGGGCTTCAGCCGGGTCCCGTTTAGCGAAACGTCGATCTGCAGATCCGAGCAGTCCTGTTTCGTCTCAACTCGCATCACGGCCCGGTCGAATTTCACGGCCGAAGTGTCGTCGGGAATGATGATTCGGAGCGTCTTCTCGTTGCCCGCCGGGAAGGTGCCGAAGCCGGGATAGACGGCGTAGTCGTTCGACACGGTCTTGAGAAACTCGACGTCGGTGATCCGCTTGAGCCCCTCGGTCATGGCCGGCCGCTGCTGGCTCGGCACATAGTCGTGGTTGAACAGGCACTTGTAGTCGGTCGCCTCGGGCGTCTTGTGATAGGTCTCGGCGGCAACGACTGCTGCGGGAATAGCCAGAATCCACGCGAGAACCACGAGACGAACATTCATAGCACTCTCGTTCCCTTCCAGAAAGCGGCACCCACCTTGTCGAACTTCCGTGAGAAGACGACCACGTCGGCCGACTTGCCCGCTTCGAGGCTGCCCGTGCGGCGGCTCAGGCCGAGCAACTCGGCCGGATTGAGCGACGCCATCCGCACCGCCTCGTGAACCGGGGCGCCCGTGTACCGGATGAACCGGCGGACGCCCTCGTTGAGCAGGCTGCTGCTGCCGATCAGCGTGCCGCTGTCTTCGTAATAGACGCCTCGATCGGTGCTTCTAACCTTCTTGTTCATGTAGTCGTAGGTGCCCGGCTCGGCCCCGGCCGAGATGACGGCGTCGGAAATGAGGATGATCCGATCGGCCCGCTTGGCCTTCCACGCCAGTTGCAGCAGTTCCGGGGCCACGTGCGTCCCGTCGGGGTTCAACTCGCAGAACACGCCGTCGCCGTTGAGACCATAGGCGGCCAGCCCCGGCTTGCGGTGGTCGAGCCCGCTCATGGCGTTGTAGAGATGGGTGACGCACGTCTTGACCCGACTGCACACCCGGGCGGCCCCGGCGGCCGTCGCCAGGCTGTGTCCCACGCACGGCTGGATTCGTAGTCGGCGCATGGCCGCCGGCAGCTTGTCGGCGTCCTCAAGTTCGGGAGCGAAGGTCATCATGCAGATCCGACCGCCGGCGATCTCCTGAAGGCGGTTGAGATAATCCGGATCGACGGGCCGGATGTAGGCCTCCTGAATCCCGCCCCGCTTGGCCGGATTGACGAAGGGACCTTCGACATACATCCCCGGCACACGGTCCGAGCAGCCGGCATTCTGAAGCAATCGGGCCACGCGGCCGATAACCGCTTCGTCGGCCATCATAGTCGGCACGAACTGCAAGATGCCGTGGGCGAGCAAGGTCGCCTGGATTCGTTCCAGACCCTCGTCGGTGCAGGTTTCCCAACCGACGAGGCCGGCGCCGTGAATGTGGACGTCGATGAGCCCCGGCGTCACGTAGCCGCCCCGGGCGTCGATCTCAGTTGTTCCCCGCGGCGTCTTCTTCGCCTCGCCAGCATAACGGATCCGCCCGCCGGACACGATCACCGTGCCGTTTGGAATCGAACGATCGGGAAGGATTATTTCGCCGTTCTGAATGCAAAACGTGGTCATAGCTGCTAACGACTACAGGGCAGAGTAACATCCATTCAAACGTAGGACAGGATTACATTCCCTCACACGTAGGACAGGTTTGTAACCTGTCTCGCGTAGCAGCGGATTGCGCCATTTCACAGACAGGTTACAAACCTGTCCTACGTTTCCAATTTCACCCTACCCGGCCACCTGCTGCATGGCGGCCTTGAGGGCTTCAATCCCCTTGGCGATATCGCCGACCCGGTCGTCGCCCGCCTCGCGCTCGAAGACGTAGTCGCCCGCGTAGTCGGCCTCGGCCAGGATGCGGACGAAGGCGACCCAATCGACCTCGCCGGTGCCGACGACCACCTCTTCGCCCCACTGGCCCTTGACCGCGGTTCGCCTGGCGTCCTTGACGTGCACCTGCTCGACGTGCGGCACGAGCTTGCCCAGGGCCTCGATCGGTTCGTCCATGTCGTAGAGGATCAAATTGGCAGGGTCGAAGTTGACGGTCACGTTGCTCGCTCCCCGTTTGGCCATTTCGTTCAGGAAGGCCAACAGCGTATCGGCCGTCTCCTGGCCCGATTCGAGCAACAGGGACCCGCCGATCTCGGCGTACATCCGGGCGAGAGTGTCGATGCGTCCGCTCAGCTTGTCGAACTGTGGATCGCTCGGTTCGTGGGGCAGAAAGCCGGCATGGGTGCTCACGAGCTTCACGCCCATCTGCTGGGCCAATGCCGCGGCCGCCTTGGCCAGTTCCTGGTTCCCTTCCCAGTGCTCGTCGGGCACGATCCCGCCGGTGCGGCGGATGGCGTCGGGGGTGCTGTAGTCCTCGCCGATAGTGGAAAACATGCCGGAGACGATGGCGATACCCGACTCGGCGAGGATCTCCTGGGTGCCCTCCCACGTGCCCGGATCGTCGCGGTGCGGGGTGAGGCCGAGTTGCACCTTCTTCAGGCCAAGCTTGTTCACCTTTTCCGCAAGGTCCTGGGGCCCCGTGGCTTGGAGCGACCAACTGCACACGCCGATCTGATCTGCCGTCTGGATTCTCATCGCATCATATCTCCACTAAAGGTGAGACTCAGCCCATACGGCTACGAGTTTGATGGAAGCGGGCCCAGCCGTCAAGCCACGTGGGTGACACTCGCCGAGTGTCACCGTGGTCCCATCGGCAACGCGGCTCTATGAGAGGTCGCCAGAATGCCGGAAACGTCAACCAATTGAAGCCCGCAAGAAGTCGCACCCGGCAGGCGCGACCCACTGTGGGGCCGTCGGTGTAACCGCTACTCCTCTGGAACACAAAACAACGCCCGCGGCCACCGTTCGAGCTCTCGCGATTGCACGACGCTTGACACTATTAACGCATTGCGTTATTATGTCTTGGGTATGATCCAGACATTCGCCGACAAGGATACCGAGCGACTGTTTCAACGGGAGCCGGTGAAGAAGCTCCCGCCACCGGTGCAGCGACCGGCGCTCCGCAAATTGTTGCTGCTCGACGCGGCCGAATCGCTGGACGATCTGCGCGTGCCGCCGGGAAATCGCCTGGAAAAGCTCGGCGCCCGGCGGAAAGGACAATACAGCGTCCGAATCAACGACCAATGGCGCATCTGCTTTCGTTGGGATTCCGGCAACGCATTCGACGTTGAGATTGCCGACTATCACTGAGGCATGCAAATGGCATCGCGAAAACTCGATCCGATCCACCCGGGCGAGATCCTGCTCGAAGAATTTCTGACTCCCTTAGGAATCAGCCAGTACCGACTGGCCAAGGATATCAGCGTACCCCCGCGCCGTATCAATGAAATCGTCCGGGGGCAGCGTTCCATTTCGGCGGATACCGCCCTTCGGTTGGCTCGCTACTTTCGAACCTCCGAGCGATTCTGGTTGAACTTGCAGACGCGTTTCGATCTAGAGGTTGAAAAAGACCGTTTGGGTAACCGCCTCGATCGTGAGGTTGTGTCCTGTGCAGTTCCAAATTGAGACAATCGGCTATCCATCTTGACCACCCACGAATCCAACGACCGGCGTAACCTCCTGGCGGTCAACCTGAGCCTGGGGGCCAATCTCGCCCTGGCGGCCGTCAAGACGACCGTGGGCGTCGTGGGCCATAGTCCGGCCCTGTTGGCCGACGGCATCAACTCGACCTCCGACGTCGTCTACCTGCTCATCATCCGCATCTTCATGAGCCTGGCGGGCAAGGAACCCGATCGCGAGCATCCCTTCGGCCATCGCCAGTTCGAGAGCATCGCCGCGGTCGTCGTCGGGGCCTTCGTGATCACCACCGCCGTGGCCATTTTCTGGAACGCCGTCAGCCAGGTCTACGATCTGTTCGTCGGGCAGAGCGAGTTCACCGGGGCAGGCGCTCTGGCCCTGTGGGTGGCTCTGGCCGGCCTGATCCTGAAGATCTGGCTCACCGTCTTCACCGGACGGATCGGGCGGCAGACCGGCAGCATCGCCATCTCGGCCTTGGCTCGCGACCATCGCAACGACATCCTCACCATCACGGCCGCCGTGATCGGAATCGTCCTCGGCCGGGCCGGCTACCTCTGGGTCGACCCCCTGGCGGCCGCCGTCGTGGCCTTCGGAATCCTCTACACCGGGATCGAGATCATCCAGGAATCGTCGGCTGATCTGATGAACGTATTCCCCGATAAAAGCGTCACCGAACAGACCCGCCGGATCGTGGCAGACGTTCAAGGCGTGGAACAGGTCGAAGAAATCCATATCCACCGCATCGGGCTCTATCTGCTCATTCAGGTCACGATCGGCGTCGATGGGACCATGACCGTGGCCGATGGGAACGCCATCGCCACCGAAGTGGAACAAGCCCTCCACCGCCACATCGAGTATCTGCACCGGGTCTCGATTCACTACCACCCCAGCCGACCGCGCAGGGTGAGCGTGGATAAGCAGTGATACTTTCAGCGTGGCAACGCCCGGCACCGTCAACCGTGATGCCGGTCGAGAAAATCGGCAGCGGCCTGCTGGGCGGCGGTTGCATTCGGACTGAGCCAGAATCCGAGGTGGGAACCCTCCTCGATCCAGAACCGCTCGGCACGGGCGATGTGCTCGTAGGCGTACGCGCCGTCGTAGAACTTCACGTCGGCGTCGTGCGTGCCGTGGATGATCAACGTCGGGCACTCGATGCGTTCGACCGGAAGATGGGTGTACTGCCGATACTGGTCCATGTCGTTCATCGTGCCCGCTTGCCTGGGGCGATACGGCGATATGGTCGCCATGAACGCCCGGACGAATTGCAGCGATCGTTCATCATTCAAGACATGGTCGATGTGCCGGCGGGTCTGCTCTTTGGTGAACAGCGCCTCGGCCTGGAACAGACTCTGAAGCGTAAGCTGTGGTTTCCACTGGTCCAGCTTCTGCAGAAGCTTCTGGCCCACGTCGCTGAGGAACAGCGCCTGCGTGATCGGGCCGGCCTTTTCGGGCATATCGTAGAAGCCGCTCACGCAGTCGATGGCGATCAGGCTCGCCACCCGATCGGGATGCCGAATGGCCGTCAGGTACGCCGGTGGTCCGCCGGCCGAAGCGGCCACGAGGGCGGCCTTCTCAATCCCGAGCGTATCCATCAGGGCAACCAGGGCGTCCGCCTGCTGCTCCATGGTCGGGCCGACTTCCAGCGGTGTCCCCAGATAGCCCGGCCGCGACGGCGACAGGATGCGAAATCGCTCGGCATCAACCTAGGCGGCCAACACGCGAGCCTGGTCGCAGCCGCCGATCCCACCGTGGACGGACAGCACCACCGGCCCGTCGCCCTCGGTCAAGTCGTATTCGACCGGCCCCAACGCCGTCTCGGCAATCTGGGGCTTGATGACGATGCCAGGCAAGACTTCCTTCGACTCGGTCGGAACGAATTGCGCCGTGGTGGTCATGATATCGGTTCCCGTACTTGGTGCATTTCTGCTGATAAGGCCGTGCTTCCATGCAACCGGGCGAGTTGGACGATATAATATACATCACAATTTGCATCAGGATCGGCAACTGGCCAGAGTTGCAGAAGGATCACTAATATCGAAAGCCAAATGCCGAATAGCTGCTAGACCCACGCTCTGGTCGTACGTGAACGGGAACCCCACGGCATATGGGCACAACCGAGCGAGAATCGTCGAGACCGGTAGCTCAGGGGAGCACCACCCTTGAGGCCCGCAGGCAGGCTGTCGAGCATCCCGGCTACGTCCTCGGCATCCTCGTCGCTGCGCTGGCAATCACTGAGCTTGTCAAAGACATTGCCTTCTCGACCGATCGCGGCGAATGGCTTCCTCTCTACGAATTCGTCTTCTGCGGCCTGATCGCCGGTCTACCTTTCCTGCTGGCGAAGATCGCTCCCCAGGTCGCGACTTTCGAGATTCAGTGGTGGCCGATGTTGTGGCGGCATTGGGCATGGTTTGTAGGTATGGTGTGCCTTCTGTTTCTTATGAAGGTGCTCCTGGCCACGTTGGCGGTTGCCGTCGCGGGCCGCTGTCCTCCAAGACCGGTGATCGGGCCGGTCACACCCACGGGTATCGTTCTTGTCGGGATCGCGGGCGTTCTTATTGCCCCTATCGCGGAAGAGATCTTCTTTCGCGGCTATGTCCTGGAGCAGTTGAAGAAGCTCACCCACTCGACCGTCGCCCTAGCCGTCCAGGCGTTCCTGTTTGGACTCTTTCACGTCTATACACGTGGCGTGTTCACGTCACACGCCTTGTTCGATTCGGTCAATGCGTTCTTCGTGGGAATGATACTCGGCGTGTGGCGGATTAAACTGAGGAGCTTCCTGCCCATCGTGCTTGCCCACGTCCTCATTAACTCCACACTTATTGTTCCTCTGAAGGCGCGCTACGATCAAATCAGCGGCAAATCGGACCCGATCCAACACACGATCTCCGAGCAAACGACCCGCATTACTCAACCGCTGCGTCCGGACGGCTCGGTGGATTACGTGGCCGCGTTGAACGAGCGCCAGCGCCAAGGCGTAACGCCCGAGAACAACGCTGCCGTGCTGTTCTGGAAGGCCGTGGGGCCGGAAGAGATCCAGCCGGAATATCGCACCAAGTATTTCGGGATGCTGGGAATGCGGCCGTTACGCCGGAGGGGCGACTACTTCGTTACACTGGACAACTTCGTCGACCGCCAACTGAGTACTGCCGAAGCAAGCGACGCGGAGGCGAAATCTGCAGCCCGATACGATGCCTTGAACCGGCTGAACTTGGCCCGGCAGCGCCCCTGGTCGCCAGCGGAATTCCCCCTGTTCGCCGAATGGCTCACGGCCAATGAGAAGCCGCTCGCGCTGCTGATCGAGGCTTCCAAGCGTCCTCGCCGGTTCGACCCCTTGTGCTGCCGTGCGCGAACATCGCTCATAAGCGTGCCTTTGCCGGCCAATCTGATCCACCGCGACGTTGCCGAGGCGCTCTGCGCTCGCGCCACGTGGCGACTGAGTGAGAGAAAGCCGGAAGAAGCCTGGAACGACCTGTTGGCCTGTCACCGGCTAGCCCGGCTGGCCGGTCAATGTGCGACGACAATTGAAGCATTCACGGCGTTTACCGTCGAAGAAATGGCGTGCGATGGCGATCGAGCCCTGCTGCAATACACTCAGCTCCGCGCGGTTCAGATCGCAAGTATGCGGCAGGATCTCGATCGGTTGCCGCCGATGCCCCGGATGGTCGACAAGCTCGACGCTGCCGAGCGGTTCACCTATCTTGACGTGTTGTCGGACTACTCCAGACACGGCATGAAGGCCGTAACCGAACTCAACGACGTGCTGATGCTGTTCGACGACGATGAGTTTGTCGAACTTGACAGCCATGATAAACTCAAGAACACGATCAGCCCGCTGATTCAGTATGGCGACAGGACGGCCATCGACTGGGACCTGATCCTCCGCATGGGCAACTCCTGGTACGACCGGATCGTCGAGGCTTGTCGCATGCCCACCGCTGCCGAACAGAGAAAGGCGCTCCGCAAGATCGATGAAGACCTGCGCCGACTCAAGAAGACGGCTGCCAATGCAGAATCGTTGGACAAATTGTTGCTCGACAACCCGGAAAAGGCCTTTTCCGAGCGTCTCGGCCAGGTTCTGCTGACGTTCTTCATGCACGACCCTCAACACTACCTGCGGATTGAGAACCGCGCGACCATGCGGTTCGAGCTAAGCAGGCTCGGCTTTGCCCTGGCCGCCTACCACGCCGACCGCCATGCCTATCCGGAGAAGCTCGCCGATCTCGTGCCGACCTACCTGGCAAAGGTCCCCGGCGACATCTTCACCGGCTCTCGGCTGCACTATCGGCGCGAAAGGAAGGGTTACCTGCTGCATAGTGTTGGCATCAATGGAAAGAGCGACGGAGCAAAGGGCTACGACGACCGTAAGAATCTGGAAGACTGGGACGATCTCGTCATCCGCGTGCCGGCGCCGGCGGCAAGTCGCGAATGACGAAAAGGCCACGATGACACTCGGCAAGTGTCACCCACTGAGCACGAGACTCAGGCCTTCACCGCCGTCACAATCGAACTCATCTCCTCGCTCTTCACCGCCAACCGCGGATTCTTGAATCCAGCCGCTTGCAGATCCTCCGCCAGTTCCTCAAACGAAAAGGTCCCGCCGCTCTCCGTGTTGGCCATCATGTTGACCGCGAACAAAGCCCCAAACCGCGGGCAGGTGTGGTCGGAGTCCATTACCACGTCGCGGATGGCGATCGTGCCGCCCGGCTCCAGCGCCCTGTGGACCTTGCAGAACAACTGGCGGTTGTCGTCTCGCGAATGCTGGTGAACGATCGCGCTGACCCAAGCCAGGTCGACACCGCCGGGCAATTCGTCGCGGTAGAAATCGCCGGCGGCAAACGCGACCCGATCGCGAAACTCGGTTCGGCCGATCCGCTCGCGGGCCTGCTGGACCGCATCAGGCAGGTCGAACAGAGTCGCTCGCGCCTCGGGCAGCGCTCGCAGCAGGGACAGCGTCCAGGTGCCTGACGCCCCACCGACGTCCAGAACATGTGTGAATCCGCGTGGTCCCCAACCGGCAATCACCTCGTCGGCGATCGGTCCCGACGCCGAGTGCATGGCCGCCACGAAAGCTTCCCGATCGCCCAGCGGTCCGCGGATGCTCGACTGCCGCGGAAGGGGCACGCCCGATTTGGCCGTCCAAGCCAGTTGCGCCCACCCGCGAAGCACGTTCATGCGATGGCGGATCATCGGAAGAGCCGTCTCTTCGGCACCGTCGGTCAGATAGGGTACGAGTGACTGCGGAACATAGTAGACTCCGTCTTCCTTATCGAGCAGATCGAGCGCAACGGCCGCATCGAGCAGCACTTTCATGCAGCGGCGATCACCGCCCAACCGTTCGGCCACCTGTTCGGCCGTGCCCGGCTCGCCGGCCAGCAGGCTGAACAGGTCCAACTCCGCGGCCGCACCGAGCACACACGCCCCCTCGAACGCCGCCGCCATCTTGAGGATCTCTTGTCGATCAGGATATCGTTTGCGCATAGGCTACTCATTTGGTTCACAGAAAACGTCAGCGACAGCAGCTATCACCCTAACCCGACGCGTCAGCGAGGACAGCAACCTCTCCACACCACACCAGCCCGAAGTGTCAGCGAGAACAGGATCCGTCCCATCCTCCAACGAATCCGGTTGAAAGCATGCCATTCTACGGCCCTCCCGGCTTCGTGTCGATTCTGCCGGTCGTACGACCTGTGTCCGGCAATGGAACTAAGACAAGCCCGCGAAAGCACTTGCGAACACCCGTTCTGCCTGCAAACAGGCGGGAAACCGGGCTTCGGGCGAAGTACAATGAAGATATTGAGCTTTCGTGCCCCGTTTCGTGAGGTGGTTTCGTGCGTATTCAAATTGGCGCTATGGCATTGGCGGGCCTGCTGCTCTGCGCGGCGACGGCGTCCGCTCAGTTTCAAACAGATGACGCAAATGCGGCCCTTCTCGGCGAATCGAAGACGCAGAGCTGGCGCGGTGGCGTGACCGTCAAGGCGCTCGGGGGGCCCTGCCGCGGGATCGTGGCTACCATTCCCGTGCCGGTCGACTGGCCCGAACAGACGGTCGTCATCTCCGATGAAGAGGTGACGCCGCAGGTTCGCGTCAACCAGGGCAAGAACGTCAAGGCCGTGCCGCAGATGGTCGTCACCATCCAGTCGATCCCCATGGGCAAGGAAGCCAAGGCGGTTCTGACCTACGAAGTGACTCGCCATGCACAAAAGCCGCCGGCGGACCCCGAGAACTACAAGATCCCCAAGGACCAAGACGTTCCCCGCGACCTGCGCATCTACCTGGCGCCCAGCCTGCCTCACATCGACTCACGCGACGATCGCATTCGCCAGTTGGGCGACACGCTCGGCGTCAACGAACCAAATGACTGGAAGCGGGTCGAAGCCATCTTCGACTACGTGCGAGGCAAGATCGAGTTTGCCAAGGGATCAAGAAAGGGCGGGATCAAGGCGCTCGAAGACAAGACGGGCAACCACGAGGACATGTGCTTTGCCTTCATCGCCATCTGCCGCGCCGCGGGAATCCCGGCGCGAACCGTCTGGGTGCTCAACCATTGCTATCCCGAATTCTACCTGGTCGACGGCGAGGGCAAAGGCTGCTGGTTCCCCTGCCAGGTCGCCGGCCCCCGCGAGTTCGGCGGGATCTCCGATACCAGGCCGATCTTCCAGAAAGGCGATTGGTTCCGAGACCCGCGAAGCGATCCGGAGTATCGCCAGAAGACCTATCCGCTGCTTCCCGAGACATTGAGCGGCAAGGGCGGCAGGCCGCAGGTGCGGTGGATTCGCGAGATGGTGCCGTAGTGGAGAGCTGTGAGTTTGGAGCGATGAGCAATAAGCGGCCTTGAACGGACATGAATAGCAGGCAACTTCTCGGTTGGAAAGGGAATGATGGAATGACGGAAGAATGGAGTGACATCAAACGAGGCACTCCTCGCCATGAGTCCTTTCCTGCAACACTTCGTCATTCCGCCATTCCATCGTTCCCGGAACACAAGCTTCTCGCGAGTTGGGTCTTTTGCTTGTTGATGGTTGCGGGGGAGGGAAGTGCCTTCGGGCAGTTTCAGAATGCAACGCCGACCGGCGAACTGTTTGGCGAGACGGCGACGCAGCGCTGGCAGATCGGCTTCATCTGCTCCGCCCCGGCCGGAACGTGCCGCAATATCGTGGCGACCCAGACGGTGCCCATGGACTGGCCCGAACAGAAAGTGACGATCGCCGGCCAGGACGTTTCGCCCGGCGTCGACGTGGACTACCGCGACGTCGGCGACTCGGCCCGGCAAATGGTCGTAAAGGTACCTCAGTTGCCGGCCGGTGCGGAAGTCCGTGCGGTCATCACCTTTGAGACCCGCCGGGCCTACCTGCTCGAACCGAAGAATCCCGAGCAGTTCACCCTGCCGTCGCGTACCCGGGTGCCGGCCTCTCTGCGCCGCTACCTCTCGCCAAGCCCCTTGATTGAGAGCAACAGTCGCACGATCCGTGACCTGGCGACCAAGATCGCGCCCCAGGGCGGCCCGGCCTGGAACCGCGTGGAAGCCGTCTACGATTGGGTCCGCACCAACGTCCAGTTCGTCGACAACCAGGGGCAGGAGCCGGTCGACACTCTGACGACCCTCCAGCGCAAGCACGGCGACTGCGATGAGATGAGTTGCCTGTTCATTGCCCTGTGCCGCGCGTCGGGCATCCCCGCCCGGCTGGTCCAGGTGCCCGGCCACGTCTACGCCGAGTTCTACCTGCTCGACGACAAGAACGAGGGCCGCTGGCTCCCCTGCCAACTGGCCGGCACCCGAGCCTTCGGCCACATGCCCGAGCATCGCCCCGTCATGCAGAAGGGCGACAATCTCAGTTCCCCCCAAACCGGCCGCGAGAAGTTCCTGATTCTTCCTCAGCGTGCAACCGCAGCCAGCGGGGCGCCCACGGTCGAGATTATCGGCCCAAAGCCGGAACCGTAGGGTGGGCCAAGTGGACCATTTCGATGAATGCCTGCCCTATCGGCACGCATGCCGTTCGTGCAACCCCCCAAGGCCGGATGGACGAACGCGGCCCACCATCGTGCGATCTCATTCCCAGTTCATTTGCATCGATGCGTTTGGGCGGTGCGATGCGAGTTTCGCGTAATGGCAGGCCAAACATGGTGGGCCGCAGCTCACGCCCAGCGATCCTCTCGGGTCGTCAACACCGACGCCGTTACCGTCAAATGCGCCAGGTAGTAGGTTGGCAGTATCCAATCGTTCAGCCCGCGGTACTTCAGGAACTCGCTGAACGAGATGATCGTATCCGACAACACGATCATTAGAATGCCGAACACGTAGAGCCATTTCCCCATCGGCCGCAGACGCAGCCCCGCGGCCGCTGCCAACCCCACGCACGAGACGAGCAGGTAGAGTAGAACGGCCGCGAACAGAATCGGATCGTCAATCGCCGGTCTCAACGCAAACACGAAATAGGGGAGATAGCCGGCCAGCAACACGACCAAGGCCACGCAATGCAGCCTGCCGTGCCACAGCGAGAATCCCAGGTAGCCGAGATGCGCCACAAAGAAAGCGGCGATTCCCAGCACGAAGTGGGACTCGTGACCCCGTCTGGTCGACAGGAAATAGTCGCCAATTGCCGAGAACACGAAAGCGCCGACCACGAACCAGACGTCCGATCGCTGCCGCAGCTTTCCGCGAAAGTGGAACAACAGGAGCAACGCGCATGCCAGTGGGACCCCCAACTTGAACGGCAGATAGCCGGTCTCGTTGGCGGCCACGGCCAGGCAGGCGGGAAGCGTGATCGTCGTCAGCGGCAGCCATCGCTGGGGCATTCGATCACTCCTCCTACTTCCGTCCCGACCACTCCAGCATCTGCGCCTCCAAATCGCACGGGTAGGAGACTTCCACGTCGACGATCCCGCCCGAAGCGTCTCGCTTCGCCGTCAGCCTGGGCATCACCAGGCCGGCATAGGAGGCCAGGTTGAGCTTCTTGTATCGGGCCGCGACTTCGTCGCGAAGGGCCGGATCGAAACGGGTCCCGTACTTGAGAATCATCTCCTCGGCCGCCTTCCGGTCGCCCTCCGACTTGATCCGCTGAACCTCGGCCAGCAGCCGCCCGACGCCTTCCCGCCAGGCAGCCACGCCGGCCATTACGTAATAGGTCTTCCCGTCCCGCTTCTTCACCGCGATCGCGTCGGTGTGCTCCATGAGCCAGTGCACGATCATCTGGCGGTTCCGCATGTGGGCTTCTTCGATCTGGGTGCCCTCCGTGATCCGGCGAAGCTGGGCCAGGGCGTTCCGCGTGTACGACTCGTAGGCCGTCTTCTCGATGTCCGCCAGATCCTTCTCTTCAACCAACCCCAGTTCGACCAGCTTCCGATTGCCGATGAACCACAGGGCGACCAGATCGGCCCGTGCCTCTTCCAGGGTCGAATAGTATTCGCCGATGATCGTGGCCGGGTCGACCTTGAGCCCCTCGGCATTCTTCCCCGACGCATGCCCGATGACCTCGTGCATGTTGACTTCCAGGTCGAGGGCTAGGGTGGACCACTTGAGCGAACGCTGGAATTCTTCGTCGGTCCAGCAGAACTCCCGCCTTGCTTCCTTGGAGGTCGATTCGTCCCGCGCCTCGATCACGTTGCTCAGCGAAACCGACTTGCTGCCGTACATCTCGCGAATGTCGGCCGCATTGGGCAGATTGATCCCGATCATCGAAACGGGCCCCGCATCGCCCGTGGCCACCACGATCTGAATCGCCTTGGCCGAAATGCCCTTCACCTCGTCTTTGCGGAACTTGGGATCGAACGACATGTGGTCCTCGAACCACTGGGCGTTCTTGGCGATCTTGGCGATCAGTTCCATCTTGTGCGGGTCGTCGAAGTAGACAATCCCCTCGAAGGCGCCCTTCTGCCCGCGAGCGTCGAGATAGACCTCGATGAACCCGTTGATCGTGTCGACGGGCGAGTCCGTGTCCTCGACCCAGGCGATGTTGTACGCCCGAAAATCGATGGGGCTGCCGGTCCGGTAGTACTGGGCCATGTACGCCAGGGCCCGGGCCATCTGCGGCGTGGCGTAGGGAATCGCGTCTTCCAGGTGACCGACGATCGCGTTGATCTCCTTGGCGTATAGCCCGGGCGGAACCACGTCGTCGAACCCGCCTCGCCAGATCAACTCGCGGAGCTTGCCGTCGTGCTTCACCAGCGTCGAGTTGAGCGGGTAGCGTTCCTTAAAACCCTCCAGGTCCTTGACCGTCACGCCGCGGTAGAAGCTGTTGCAGCTTTCCTTCAGAATGTCCTTCCCCTCGCCCGGGGCGCTGTTCGTGCACGTGGAATCGGCCGACGGATCGGCCAGGATCGGCCATATTCGCTCGATGAATTGCACAGTCGACTCATCCTGCCGTTTGGGCAGCTTCGCTCCGTTCTTCTCGGCCGTCTGGGCCGCCTTCAAGAACGCCTCGCGAGAGGTCTTGATGACGTTCTTCTTGCTGGTGATCGTGTTGTGGACACCGTTGTTCACCCAGAACAGCTTCGTATAGCGGCGGATCTCGGCCAGCGTGTCGCCGTCGATCCCGTCGCTGTGCGTCACGATTTCCTCCAGCAGATCCCGAAGCATCGGTGAATGTCGATACTTCTGGTGGAGAAAGATGTCTCGCCCTGCAATGGCCGCCTCGGTGAGGTGATAGATCAACGTTTTCTCGCCCAGCGGCAACTCGTCGAACCCGTCGCAATAGATCTGTACGACGTCGACGTCGTCGACCCGCTCGAGCAGGTACTTCCGCTCGGGTTCGGCGGAGATCAACGGTGAGACGAAAAACAGGATCAGTAGAACGGCAAGAGGCAATCGGGATCGGAGCATTGGCAGTATCCTTCTTCACGAGAAGTCGGCATGAACGGTCACGGCAGATCCGTAGGTACCGCGCCGCCGCACGGTTCCTTGAAGTGGAATATCGCCCGCGAATTCAGGAACCGTGCGGCGCCCGGTACCCACTCTGCCCATGATACCGCGTATTGTGAACCAGCCAAGGGCTCCGGATGTTGCGGCCGGTACTGAATCCGAGGTATGATTCGTCGCATAGCCGCCTTGCCGCCCAAAACGATGCCAACAGCCAATGGGGAGGACACCCATGTCGGAACCCACGAGACGAGCCTTCCTGAAAAGATCTGTCGCCCTCGGTGCCGTCGCCGGTGCCACGGCCTTGGACGCCCTTGCCGCCCAAGGCGCCGAGCCCGACACGCCGGCGCCCTCGCCGGGCACCTTCACGCTCACGCGCCGGATCCCTGCCGAAACCGGCTACGACCTGGTCGTCTGCGGCGGAGGCCCCGCCGGTACGGCCGCCGCGATCTGCGCCGCCCGGCTGGGGGCCAAGGTGCTGTTGGTCGAGGCAATGGGCTGCCTCGGCGGCACGGGCACCGCGGCCCTGGTCAACGCCTTCGATCCCATGGGCGACGGCAAGCGGATGCTCGTGGGCGGGCTGATGCGAGAAATCGTCGAGACCATGTATGAGCGTAACTTCCTCAAGCCCAACGTCAACCCCGACACTTGGCGCAAAGACTTCCACCATTGGACCCCTTTCCAGGTCGAGGGATACAAGCTGGTTCTCGACGAACTGGTCACCGCGGCAGGCGTCGACGTGCGGTTTTTTACCCGGCTCATCGACGTCGACGCCGATCGAGACGGCAAGACCGTCCACGGCGTCGTCCTGCAGAACATCGAAGGCTACCGCTACGTGGCCGCCCCCAAGTTTGTCGACGCGACGGGCGATGCCGTGCTCACCGATCTGTGCGGCGCACCCTGCCGCGAGGCGGGCCGCGATACGCCGGCCCCCATGGCCGCCACGCTCTGCTCGCTCCACGCCGGAATCGATTGGTCGCGGATGGGAAACCAGCAGCAGGCCGTCGAGAAGGCGGTCGCCGACGGGTTCTTTACCCAGCCCGACAAGCACCTGCCCGGCATGCAGCGGGTGAACGAAACGGTCGGGTTCCTCAACGCCGGGCACCTGTTTCGCATGAACGCCCTGAAGTGCAAGGACCTCACCGAGGGCGCCATGCTCGGCCGCCGGCTCATTCAGGAGTACCTGGCGTTCTATCACAAGTATGTTACCGGCTGCGAGAACATGCAGTTGGTCGTCAGCGGATCGCTCATCGGGGTTCGCGAATCGCGGCGGATCGTGGGCGAGTACGAACTTACCTACGACGATTACATCGCCCGGCGCCAGTTCCCCGACCAGATCGCCGTGTTCAACAAGTCGGTCGACATCCACCCCTACGACTGCACCGAGCAGGAGTATCAGCGTTACTACCAGGAATACACCAAGACGGGCCGGCTCAATCCCGGTGACTGCTTTGGCATCCCCTACGGCATCCTGGTGCCCAAGGGGTGGAAGAACCTGTGGGTGGCCGGCCGCTGCAACTCCAGTGACGTGCGGGTCCACGGCTCGATTCGCGTCCAGCCCGCCGCCTCGATGATGGGCCAGGCCGCCGGCACCGCCGCCGTCCAGTCGCTCGATACAGGCCAGGCGGCCGATCAGCTCGACACCGAAACGCTCGTACAGACTCTTCGCAAGGCGGGGGCCTTCCTGCCGCAGGAGACAACCGCACGCGAAATGACCCGGGCATGAGTGACGCAGAAACCAAGCGAATCAGGACCGTGATGATCCGACAATTCAGAAAAACGTTCGGACTGTTTGCCGTCCTGGTGGTCATTCTCTTGGCCGTTGACTATGCACGTGTGCGAGCCAAGGAACGACGCCTTTCGTCCATCGTGAGCGACATCGGCGGGCAGGTCGCTTCCGTACCGGCTTGGCCAATCGGAACGGAGTATCGGATTACCTTCGAACGAGCGCTCAACGACGAAGAGCTTGAACGCCTGGTAATTGCCAACGAGATGCGAGGCTGGGTCGGTATTGCCTTCCGCAACTGCGAACTCTCCGTATCCGATCGCGAGAAGATAGAGGCCGCCTTTCCCAAATGCCATTTGTTTGTTCGTGGTTCAGGACGGACAAATACGTCCACTGACCGATAGATGATCTGATGAGCACGAACCGAGGCAACGACGAGGTATTCCGCGAAGCTGTGGACTTTCTCGATCAAGTCGAGCAATACGGAAACCTCGGCAAAGCCCCAACTTGAAGCCTGTATCGCATTATGTGGCCGTAATACTGCCGGAAGGGGACAGCCCCCAACTTGCGCTGCCCGAACCCCGAACCCTGACACCTCGATTTCCTTGACTTTCCCCTCCCTGCCCCCTCATAATCACGGGCAAGTCGAACCACATTCCCTAGGGAGCCCCAATCATGTCACGCCTGAACCGACGACAGTTTCTCGATACCACCAAGAATACGCTGCCCGCCGCGGCCGCGGGACTGACCATCCTGGCCAACGCCAAATCGGCCCGGGCCTATGCCGCCAACGAGAAGATCATGCTCGCCGCCGTGGGATGCGGCGGCCGAAGCGGCGGGTTGACCCAGGGATTCATCGAGCGGGGCGATTGCCAGTTCGCCTACGCCAGCGACCCCGACTCGGCTCGTGCCGAAGGCCGTGCCAAGACGATTGCCGAGGCCCAGGGTAGTGCCCCGCGCGTTGTCAAGGACTTCCGCGAAGCCCTCGACGACAAGTCGGTCGATGCGATCGTCAGCGCCACCCCCGACCATTGGCACGCCCTGTCGAGCGTCTGGGCCTGCCAGGCCGGCAAGGACGTCTACGTGGAGAAGCCGGCCACCCACAGTTGCTGGGAAGGCCAGAAGATGATCGAAGCGGCAAGGAAGTACGACCGCGTCGTGCAAGTCGGGACCCAGAACCGCAGTGCACCTTACAACATGGCGGCCAGGAAGTACATCGAAGACGGAAAACTCGGCGAAATCTACATGTGCCGCATCTACAACCAGAAGAGCTGGCCCAACCGCGATGCCGTGCCCGACAGCGATCCGCCGGCCGGATTCAACTGGGACATGTGGAACGGCCCGGCCCCCGAACACGCCTACAATGCCGGCTGGCACCGCTATTGGAACCACGTGTGGCGTTACTCGGGCGGCGACATCGCCAACGACGCCAGCCACCAGATCGACCTGGCCCGCTGGCTCTGCGGCGTCACCTACCCGCAAAGCGCCTACTCGACCGGCGGGCGCTACGCCAGTCAAGGTGTGGCCGAAACGCCCGACACCCAGGTCGCGGTCTGGCAATTCGACAAGATGGTCATGACCTTCGAATTGACGCTCTACACGGCCTACATGCTCAAGACCGACCCCGTGGTCCGCGACACCGACATGTTTCCCCTCTGGCCCCAGAACGCCACGCGCATCGAACTCTACGGGACGGAAGGCCTGATGCTTGTGGGCCGGCACGGCGGCGGCTGGCAGGTTTTCGACCGGCCCAAGGACCGGCAGCCCGTCGTCAAAGACCAGATGTACGGCCGGTTCCCCGATCCGGAGCACAAGGAGAACTTCGTCCAGTGCATCCGCGATCGCAAGCGCCCCACCGCCGACGTCGAGGAAGGCCACCGCAGCGCCCTGTTGATCCACTACGCCAACATCAGCTACCGCCTCGGTGCCCAGAAGGTCGAGATCGATCCGGCTACGGAAGAGATCAAGGGGAATCCGGCCGCCATGGAAATGTTCAAGCGGACCTATCGGGCGCCCTATGTGATTCCCGAGACAGTCTGAATCTGAATCGCGAATGACGCAAGCCAAGTGACGAAGGAATGATTGAAGTCTGAATGACGAAGGCGTGAGACACGCCGTCTCGTCACTTGGATTCGGTCATTCCTTTGTCATTTTCTCCGTTTCCATCCCTCACTGGCTGGCCTTTCTGCGAGACTCTGTTTCCTCCGACTCGAGACACGCCTCGATCTTGACGTTTGGCAGCAACTGCTTCAACGTCTCGATTTTCGCGTCGGGCATGACCTGTTCAAAACGTACTTCTTTCAGGCATGGGAGCTCGGCGAGCGATCGCATTGACTCGTCTGAGATCCCGGTCACCTCGAATCCCAGCCATTCAATCCTCGGCATGCTCCGGACCGCGACCATCACGTTATCGGCGCTGCTACAATCGTAGAAGAAGATCCTGGTGACGTTGGGAAACTCGCGGACTCGTCGAAACCTGGGATCGCCTAGATCGGCCATGATGAAGTCGATTGACGTCACCGTCCCGCGACAGGTGGAGTCGTCGAGCAGCATCTCCACCAACGTGCCGTCGCTGATGCCAACGTTGGTCGTCCCCGATCGGACGTAAGCTATCTGTTCCTCACGGCGGTCCTGCTGACGTCGTTCCCATTCTGCCTGATCGTACTTGATTTTCAGCGAGATTGCGAAGACGAGAAGCGCTGCAAGCAGCGCCGCTGCGCCCAGCAGGATCAAGCAGCCATACCACGCCTTGGGCTGTGTCGCGGGATCGTCACTTGCCATGCTGCTTCCCCTCACTGCCGTTCGCTCAAGATCGCCCCGCACTTGCGGAAATGTTCGAGCTGATCCGCATCGTACTTCGCCCCGCGTAGATCGACCAGGTAGAAGTCGACGCCGTCGACCTTCGCCCCGCGCAAATCGGCGCCGCACAGATTCGCCTTGCGGATCTGCTCCGGGGGGCAGAACGACTGCTGGTCGAATTCGTCCGTATAGAACCCGGTTCGAGTACCTTCGGAAGCCAAGGGGCTGCCGACCAGGCCGCTACGGGAGGAACCCAAGTGGAAAACGGCCCCGTGCAGATCGGCGCCGCGCAGATCGACTCCTTCCCACTGCACGTCGGCCAGGCCGGCGCCTCGAAGCGTTGCCTTGCGGAACGAGCAACCCTCCGCCTTGCTTCCGGAAAACAGGGCTTGGGCAAGCCCGGCATCGCGGAATTCGACGTTCACGAGACGCAAGCCTTCCAGGTCGCAGTCCCGCATGTCCGCCCCGACAAGCCGGGTTCGATCCAGCAGGGCGCTACGCAGATCCACCTCGCGAAGGTCCGCTCCTTCGAGATTCGTTCCCGTGAAATCAGCCGCAGCCACCAGCGCCCCGCGGAGCGTTGCATGACGCATCACGGCGTCTGCCAAACAGGCCCCCCTCAGATCGGCGCCTTTCAGAACGGCCCTCGTCAGATCGGCCCCCGCAAGCCTCGCACGGCACAGCCGGGCATAATCCAGTTCTGCCCCACGAAGGTTTGATCCGGAGAGGTTGGCGCCTGTAAAATGGGCGTACCGTGCCACAATCCTCACCAGGGAAGCATCCGTGATGGATGCTCCGACAAACCTGGCACAGATGGCCTGGACACGGTCGAGCCGCCCACCGTCGAGACGACTCTGGCTCAGGTCTGCATCCTTGATTTGCATGTCGCGCAGGTCGATCTTCTCCCATTTGGCCCCACGAAAGGAACCGTGAGTCAGACGCAGTGCCAGGCGACGCTCCGGTTTCCAGCCGTCTCCGAAGATATGGCGGATACTCGCCGCCATCGCGTGCAGATGGAATTCGTCACTCGACAGGATCTCGTCCAATCGGGCCAATGCCTCTCGCGAATCGGCAATCCATTTCGCGGTTATGCTGAGGACCTCTTCGGGGAAGATGGGGCGAGGCGGCATCGCCTTGCGCTGAGAGCCCAGCACCTTCCCGGCGCGCGCCAGGAACGAATTGTCGGTCGCCAGAAACGGATCGCCCTTCTTCGAAGTCCTCAGCCACCAGGCCAGATAATCGACTCGCAGAAGCGTCATCACTCGACCAAGGCTCGCCAGCCGCACCGTTTCCTCGTCGCAACCTGCCAGACAGCGCTGGAGCCTTCTCGGAGCGACATTCAGAAACATGGACGAAAGGACGGCAACGCAGAACTCCTCCAATCGCCGGCGTTTCTTCTCCCTGGGCAAGAGCTGCACCACTCGCCGCCACAGGGCATCGTCGATCGTCTCAATCGACGCATCGCAGGCCATGGCATCGAGGACCGTCCGCCACAAGGTTGGGCTGTCGCCGAGATCCGAAGCATTACCTGTCGCAGCGAGCCGCGTGATGACCGAGCGGCATTGAGCGGGATAGGCTGCCAGAAGGTATTCGATTCGCTCATCGGCCCCCCATCCCGCCAAGGCGAAGCAATGGCCCGCCGCACGGCCGTCCCGCGGAGCGTGGGTGCAGATTACCCATCCATCCCGTTTCGCGGCCTCGATTCCGGCGGGCTCGGCGTCGTCGAGCCAGGCAATCCCGTGTTGTGCCGGCGCCACGGCCGCCAGGTGCCGCAGGGCGGTGGTCTTCCCCGTACCGCAACCGCCCACAATCTCGATCGCTCCGTTCGGTCTGCCCTCCATGCAACGCAGCACTTCGCCGATCGGGAGGGCATCCCCCGTCTCCGGCCAGATGACCCGGGGAGTAACCGGCGCAAGCTCGGGTTCGATCATGACGGGCCTCCGCTGGACGACGAGCGCTGGCAGAGCGGCGTTGAACGCGCCCGTATTCTACCCAGTTGAAAGCCGATGCGAAACAGCCAATGAAGCGTTTAACGCCCAGCCGAAGGCGCCGGCAGGAACGGAAAAAGCCGGCGCCTTCGGCTGGGCGTTAAACGAATTCTCGCATAAGGCTCAGGGCATCTCCCCTGTCGCCTCAATCTCCCCCCTCAACATCCGCCCAATCCGACCGGCGAGCCGGAGATAGTGATCCGAAGGCAGTCCCTCATACGTGACAAACGGGCTCTCCCCCACCGGCGGATCGTTCGTGCACTTGAAAATGGCCGTCCCCTCGTCGATCTCGTCGAACATGGCCACGTAGAGCATCTTCGCGCCGGCCTGATAGTCGGCAACCGCCTGCGACCAGAGAAACTCGCCCTTGAGCCGGGGGATCTGGTTGAGCGGGGCCGACTCGCCCCGGGCGACGTGCATGTTATGCCAACTGAATCCGGGAAATACCACGGGCAGATAGTCCAGGCCCACCTCCGTGCACCAGGCTAGGTCCGGCCTAACCCATTCCTCGGCATGACGGCGTGCAGCTTGTGGCGTGTGATAGCGGCCTACGGTCCAGGGGCTCACAATGTCGGCCTTGCGAATGATGTCGTGGAGCTTCTCGTCCTTCAGGGCGTCGCGAGTAAGAGTCCGCCAGCCCGTGGGAACCCCCACCATGACCGTGTTATTACCGTACTCGGGATCGTCCTTCAGGAACCGAACGAGCCGTTCGCATTCGCCGAGCGTGTAGCGGCGCCCGTCGTTGAACCCAATCCCCCAAACCGCCACCACGGGCCGGCCCGCATGATGCAGATAGGCCGGGTCGCTGCGGATCTCCATCCGGTCGACCAGGTTCCGCCAGTCGTCCATGACCACCCGCTCGATGTCGCCTTCCCGCAGTCCGGAGAGATCGTACATCATGGCCCACGTTCGGCCGGTGCGGTTGGCGCCCTCGCGGACGTTGTCGGTGATCACGTTGCGGTGGTTCAGGTTCGACGCCGAACGGAGCGACGCTCCAAACCGCTGCAGGAACACTCCGTCGATACCGTAGTCGGCCATCCACTCGAAATGCCGCAGGACGGTCTTCTTGTTGTAGGGACTGAACAGTTCGGCCGGACGCCCGTCGGCATGCTTGAAGGCCGTCGTGTACCGCTCGTCGGCGTCCAACTCCGAAACGTCGGGCCACAGATCGAACGTGCAGCTACCCGGCCGAAGTCCGCCACGGCCCGCATAGTGACGCCACCCGAGCCCCGCCCCGTCCCCCTCCGCAGCAAACCAGCCCTGGTATCCGCACATCACCTTCCCATGCAGTGTCGACGTATCGACCGCCGATACTTGGGGCCCAGCATACGGCCTCATCTGCTCGATAACCGCCTCGCGAGTCATTTCGTCAGGCGGAGCAGCCGAGACAAAAGCGATCTGCAGGAGCACCGTAAACAGGAGAGATCTGGGGGTCTGGACAAAGCGGGTCATAGGGACAATAAATCTTGGCAAGCAATGCAGGTGCCGGGAACACAATACAACCTATTGAGAAACAGCAACT
The DNA here is from genome assembly GCA_012719125.1 of Planctomycetaceae bacterium. Lineage (GTDB taxonomy): Bacteria > Planctomycetota > Planctomycetia > Pirellulales > Thermoguttaceae > JAAYAY01. The sequence continues at coordinate 132,504 of JAAYAY010000024.1, forward strand.
TGTGGCAACTCCACATTGCCCCACATTCACCTAGAAGAAGCCACTTTCCCTAGACTACCGAGCCCACCGCTCACCCACAACCACCTCTCCCTCCTCCAATCTCACAGCCCAAGGCTCACAGCTCAACAACTGACCTTGAGTCGCCGCCCATTTTTGGCTACAAGTCCGCGGTTTGCTTAGTCTTACGAAGTTCCACGCCGGGCCGGTTGGCTCGGCGAAACTCGCACGGAGGTTGCTTCCATGCGTTTTGGGCTATCGATCGTTTCCCTTCCGATCGTCCTTTGCGGCTCGCTGGTTACAGTCGGCGCGGACCGCCAGATGCCCTACAAGGCCTACGTGGTATCGGACGGTACCTACGTCCGTTCCGGGCCAGGAAAAAACTACTATCCGACGACGAAACTGCCGCTCGGTGCCGAGGTGGAAGTCTACCGCCACGACCCCGGCGGCTGGTACGCCATCCGGCCGCCTCAAGACAGCTTCGCCTGGGTTGCGGCCCGATACGTGGAGGTGGGCGACGACGGACTGGGCACGATCACGGGCGACCAGGTTGCCGCCCGCGTGGGCAGCGACTTCAGCGACATTCGCGACGTGATCCAAGTCCGGCTGCACGAGGGCGAGGTCGTCGAGATCCTCGGCGAGAAGCAATTCACCGGCAGTTCCGAAGCCGGCCGCTGGTACCGCATCGCTCCCCCCTCGGGCGAGTTTCGCTGGGTCTTCGGGCGGATGGTCGATCCGGACTACATGACCTCCGGCGTCCGCGAGGCGCCGGGCAACACGAGCCCCCTGCTTATTCCACCCCAATCGAAAGCTCCCCTGGAAGAAGTGGCGAAGGACGATTTGGAGGAACCTGCTCGTCTCAGCGACCTCAACGTGCGTCCGAGTTCCGCTGATGAGACGGATGTCGCAGTCATCGAACCGGCGGTCCTGGACCTGAGCGAGGAGCGGATCGGCCGATCGAAGCCGGAGTCCGGATCGGAGTCCCAAGACGCCGCCTGGGTCGCCGCTGACAGCGGTGCCACGGAACCAGCCGCTCCCAAGCCGATTCGCCCGGAGCGCGTGGCTGCCCACGAAGAGGTGGTGGAGGCCGCCGCGGATTCCGGCTCAGAAACCGCCAAGAAATCGCTCGGTTACGTCTCCCCGCGGATTCCCGAACTCAATGAGCCGGAGGAATTGGAATCGCCTGCACCGCGATCGGTCGATCGTCCGCTCTTGCCCTTCAACGAAGCCCTCGAGCGGCTCGACCTCGATCTGGCCCGGATGCTGGTGGAGGAGCCCACGGTGTGGTCCTTCACTGAACTGGAAATCCAGGCCCAGTCCCTGCTCGAACGAGCCCAGACCGCCCTGGAACGAGGCAAGGTCCGCCTGTTGATGAAGAAGATCTCTCAATCGAACGACGTCAAACAACGCTACGCCAAGTTCGTTGATTCGGAAGTCCAACTCGACCGCCGCGAGGAGCGGCTCACCGATCTCCGCGAAGAATCGGCAACGGGCGACGACGCGACTGCGGCGACGGGCCAAGACCACGTGACAAAACGATACGACGGCTACGGCCGCCTGGGACGAGTCGTCACCTCCGAAAGCGACGCCCCCAAATTCGCCCTGGTCGATGAAACCGACAAGGTAACCTGTTACGTCACGCCGGCCCCCGGCGTCAACCTCGACCACTACGTGGGCAGCCGGGTGGGCGTGGTGGGCACTTTGGGCTACATCCCCAAACGCCAGGCTCGCCACGTGACGGCTAAGCACGTGACGCCCCTCGAAACCGCCTCACGATAACCGCCCGCCGTGCGCAACATCGAACTGAAAGCCCGGCTGACGGACCTTGCGGCCGCTCGCGAAACGGCCCGCTCCATCGCCACCAAAGAGATCGGCCTGCAAGTGCAGACCGACACCTACTTCCACTGCCCGAACGGCCGGCTTAAGCTGCGGCAGATCGAACACGCGCCCGCCCATCTGGTCTGGTACGCTCGTCCCGACACGGAAGGCCCGAAGGCCAGCGACTATCGGCTCGTGCCGGTGGCCAATCCCGAAACGCTCAAGGCGGCCCTCTCCGACGCGTACGGCATCTGGTGCGTGGTCCGTAAGCACCGCGAGATCTTTCTCTACCACAACGTGCGGATCCATCTGGACGAAGTCGAAGGGCTTGGCACCTTCCTCGAATTCGAGGCCGTCCTTGGGGGCGACGTCGACGACCGGCAGGGGCACGCTCAACTGGCCGAACTCCGCCGGCAGTTCTCCATCTCAGACACCGACCTCCTGGCGGTTTCCTACAGCGATCTCCTGTCGGAAACCTGAGTGCCCAACGCCCCCCTCTTTAGAGTCAAGGCTGTAAGTGCCTTCACAGTAGTCGGTTGCGCTGTCGCCCCACTCAGGCGATTGTCGCTCTTCCGTCTGATTGATAGAGTGAACCAGCACAAAAACCGAGACGTTGAATGCCACAAAACAGTGGCCGACTGCAAGGAGTCCCCATGAGCGATTTCGCCAAACTCATCATTGGAGAGCGAGAGTTCGAACTCCCGATTCACCAAGGAACCGAAGGGCATCGCGCCATCGACATTTCCAAGCTTCTCGCCCAGACCGGGCACATTACCCTCGACGACGGATACGGGAACACGGGGGCCACCGAGAGCCAAATCACCTATGTCGACGGCGAAAACGGCGTTCTCCGCTATCGCGGCTACGCCATTGAAGACCTGGCCCAACGCTGCGACTTCACCGAAACGGCCTATCTGCTGATCTACGGCGAACTGCCGACCGCCGAGCAGCTCGAGGAGTTCCGCGCCAGCATCCGCACCCATACCCTTCTGCACGAGGGGATGAAGCAGATTTTCGCCGGTTTTCCGCCCGATGCTCACCCCATGGCCATCCTCAGTTCGGTGGTCGGCGCCTTGGCCATCTATTCCGGAGACACCATCGACGCTCGCGACCCCGAACAGCAACAACTGGCGATCTATCGGATGATGGCCAAGATGCCCACGATCGCGGCCTTCAGCTACAAGCAATCGATCGGCCAGCCCTTCATTTACCCCGAGAACCGCCTCACCTACTGTCAGAACTTCTTGCAGATGATGTTCGCCGTGCCCAGCGAACGGTACGAAATGGACCCGGACTTCGTCGACGCTTTGAACCTCCTGTTGATTCTCCATGCCGATCACGGCCAGAACTGCAGCACGTCGGCCGTGCGCATGGTCGGTTCCAGTACGGTCAACCTGTTCTCGAGCATCTCGGCCGGCATCTGCGCCCTGTGGGGCGCCCTGCACGGCGGTGCCAACGAAGCCTGTATCAACATGCTCGACATGATTCGCGCCGACGGCGGCAACCTCGGCAAATACATCGATCGGGCCAAGGACCCCAACGATGAATTCCGCCTGATGGGCTTCGGGCATCGGGTCTACAAGAACTACGATCCGCGGGCAACGATCATCAAGGAAGTCTGCCACAAACTGCTGGCCAAGCAGAAGAAACCCGATCCGATCTTCCAGTTGGCCCAGGAACTCGAAGAGGTGGCTCTGAACGACTCCTACTTCGTCGATCGCAGACTCTATCCGAACGTCGATTTCTACTCGGGAATCATCTACCGGGCCATGGGAATCCCCGAAAACATGTTCACCGTCCTCTTCGCCCTGGGACGCCTCCCCGGCTGGATCGCCCATTGGCGAGAAATGCACCTGGCTCCAACCATGCGGATCCACCGGCCCCGGCAACTCTACACGGGCTCGCCCAAGCGAGAGTTTGTGCCGCTGATTAAACGATAGAGGAACCACATATCGGAGGTATTGTACGACCGGTTACAATCCCTATAGAGAGATGTCTGCCACCACTCGATCACGAAGGAGAGACGTCATGCACGATCAACCCGAGTTGAACGACGCGGAGTGGAGCCTGGTTTGCGAACTGCTGGAACGCGAGCGGAACGAGTTGCCCACCGAGATCCACCACACCCGGGTACGCAGCGTACGGCAGGAACTCCAGCAACGCCGGGAGATGGTCGACGAACTGCTGGCCAAGGTTTCCAGAGCGGAACTTGTCTGAATTGGCGCAGCGACGCACTTTGGATAGGTTACCGCGTGGGGTAGGGCCGCCAACCTGACGGCAGCGCAGGTGGTGTATGCGCCGGGTGGGCTCCTGTTCGGGAGAAAGAGCAATGCGACGGTGGATGGTGACGGTGGGGGGGCTGCTCGTTGTCGGCTCGTTGGGTTGTGGAATTCGTCCGGCTGACGGCGTGTCTCCGGTGAATCGAACGGAGCAAGGCAACGATCAGGTTGCAGACACCGAATGCGCGTCGCCACGTGACGAGAGCCGCGTCACTCTGCCGCTAGACGTCTGGAAAGAGAAGTACGCCCAGCAGCAGGAAGCTAAGCAGTGGCCCGGCAACCTCAGTAACGACTTCTGCAAGTGGACCGCTGCTCATCCCGGTGACGTAGAAATCCCGCCGAGCTTTCGCGATGAGTACAGGATCGCCGTTCGGGAACACGCTTCTCAACTTGGGCAGATCATCAAACGACGGAGCACGGATGCAAAGGGAAATGAAGGCATCGTTGAATGGAATGATGGAGACTTCGCTCGGATCCAGGGCGGCGTCTATTGGACCGTGCGCCCCCTAAGCGTTGAAATCCGGCTTGCTCAAGAAGACCTGTGGGCCTGCGAAGCGATTCTCGGCTCAATCGCCAAGACCAACGAGCAGGTCGAAACGACCAGCCACCACAACGCCGCGATCAGGCGAATCGAGACCTTGGAGGTGGCCCAGCCGGCCTCGATCGCCGTATTCATGGCCAATCGCGGCGAGTCGGAATGGACCTGCGACGACCTTGATGAATCGGATGAGGGGCACGACACGAAAGACTCGACGGCTGAGAGAAATCCCGAAAGCGCAGGCTACGACAGCGGAGAGTACGAAGAAGACGTGTCGCCAAATTCTCGTTCTGAGGAGTGGGTGGCACACAGGTTGCTGACGGGGCGATATGTCAACCTGGAACAGGAACCGCTGGCCGCCGACTCACAACCCTATGCCGAGTTCAATCTGCTGCCGGTGCATGTCTTGCTCGTCGTGGAGCCGCGGAGACTGCCAGATCTTCTGGCCAACCTCGCCAATTGCCCCCTGCCGGTCGAAGTGACACATCTTCGAGTAGCAGGGGTCAAGCAAGAGGTCTCTTCGGCACTGCACCGAACCGAGGGCAATGATGAGACCGGCAAGAATCCCGCCCCCGTCGAAATCCTGGGCAGAATACGGCTCTTCAAGTGCCCGCCGTGATTTCTTGAGACACCGTCACAGAATTACATGGCTCACACGGGTGGCAACAGACACAGTCAATCAACTCGCTGCCGGCCCAAAAAAAGAACGGGGGCCGCCTCGCGTGGGCACAGGAAGAATGCGAGACGACCCCCAGCACAAGAGGGTTCCGTTGGCCTCACGGCCGTGTTCGTTTGATTCCGCCAACGAACGCACAAATCAATAACGGTTGCAGGACAGGTTTGTTACCTGCCGGGACGGTCGATGCCGCGTTCGTTCTAAGTCTCTTCCGGCAGACGGATACGGAATTACCACCGCCTAGTGGTCCGGTTCCTCGGGGGGCGTTGACGCCGAAAGGGGCGGTTTTCTCGTCCGCCTGCCTTATTTCGCCTCGGCCAGCCGTTTCTTGAGCCGAACCTTCACCAATTCCAGGCAATCTTCCACCGAATCGGGATCGATCCGCTGGAAATCTTCGTGGTGCGAGTTCTGATAGTCCACCATGACCCAATCCCCCTGCCGGTCCAGAATCATCCAGTGAACCGCCCCCACCTTCACTCTCTCTTCCGTGCGACCGATGCCGAAATCGGCAACCAGCACATATTCACCCGAGGGTGCGTGCTCTTGGAAATACGCAAGAGCCTTGCGAGCGGTTCGCCACAAAACCTCCTGTTCGTTCGGACTGCCTTGCACGTTCAAGTCCGGCCCGTTCTCGGCCGCCTGAACCGATGCAAATCCCGCATCCGCCAGCATCGCTGCCAGCTTGACCGTGGAGTCCTGATCCGGCTTCCGGAAGGCATAGACAGGGCAAATCTGGAGTGAACTCTTGGCCAACCCCTCCTGCAATTTCACCGCTCGTTCCTTGATCGCCGCAATCTCCTCATCCGTCGGTATGCCGGACCGTTTTCGCCAGTTCTCCTGGACCTCTCCCTTGGGAGCGTCCTTGCGCAGGGGATCGGCCAAACCCCACGGCTCGCGCAAGCGATTGGCAATGAAGACGCAGCAACTCATCGGATCCTTGGGAACCATCGGGCCCGATTCGGCAAAGGCGTCTTTCTGAATCTCCTCCGCAAGAACCACGTTACCTGCCGTATTCACCACAATAGTGCGGATGGCCTGGGGGCCCGTCTTGGGTGTCCCGTGGATTTCGGCAAATAGGGCGTAGGGCGTCTCGATCTTCCGGCCGGCAACAAACCGGCCGAAGGCGCCCGCCACCTGCTCGACCTTTTCACCCTCCTTCGGCAGGAATTCCGCTTCGGCGAGTTGCACCTTCTCCATGTCGGCCCGCTCCAGCAGCATCCCCACCACCTCGCCGATCCGCTTGCGGAAATCGGGCCCGAAGCCCTTGTCCGGCGTGATCACGACGGGGAAGACGGTGACCGATTTCTCGGCCAATTTGACGGCCACGGCCTTTTCAACCACCTTCTCCTCTGGTGTGCCGGCCGCCCAGGCCGCCAAGGAACCAGCCACGGCAACAACCAGGACGATTCCCACCCAACCGAGTTGTTTCTTTCGCATGTGCAAACCTCTCTTCCCTTGAACAGACTCAAAGAACTCGCAAGATCGCCGCTTTCGGGCCACACTCTGCGGCAACCCGACCGGCGTGCCGGGACCTGGCCTGAGAAGAGGGCGACGCTTTTCGGGAGATATAACACGCAAGAAACCGGAAATCAGGTCGATCCTGACTCTTTCGCCGGGGCGCAATCGACCCGGCCTCAACGAGCCTGACCCGGGGCGTACCGCTTGGCTTGCTCCGCCAACTGCTCCGCTCCCCACCGTCCCTCGTGGACGAGCACACGATAGCGGAGGGTGAAGCTCTCGCCCGGTTCGAGCGTGTGCGGTCCATAGCAGAGCACGGCCGGACTGTAGTAGCTCATCGGCTTCGACCGGATCGCATACCAGGGCGTCGGAGAGTTGAGGTTCTGCGGGTGGTCGAGGATGGCGATCCCGCATGGTTTGCCGTCAATTGTGCCGTTGTAGTCCATAGCGGCCGACCTGCCGCGGTAACGCGACTCCGCGTTGAACTCGACCGGTCCTTCGGCGGTGAATGCCTGGCGATCGACCAGTTCTTGAGCGAACCGGACGGACAACCCGGCGTAGCCGCCCCAGGCCTGGCCGCCGGGTTCGTCGGGGAGCGGCGTGCGGTCGAGCACCACCTTCTCATCGCCGGCCGTGAACCGGCAGATCCAGTCGAACACGTACGTTCCGTCCTCCGCCGGAGCAGACACTTCCACAACCCGCCGCTCCGTCAGCACCACCTTCTCGTCGCCCGGATTGTAGGCGAGGTCCATGGCAATGCGGGCCGTGCCGTTCTCCTGCGTTCGGATCTCGACGTTTCGCCACTTCGTCTTGCCGGCGGGCTTGCCCGATGCATCCGGCTCCCAGTAGTTCACGTTGTTGATGAACTTCCACGAGAACCACAGCCCGTGATGCCAGCGATGGTCGGGCGGGCTGTTCCACGTGAGCACGCGCCCGTCGGCGACCGCCACCGGATGAAAGTAGGGCTTCGCCTGCTCGGCGTCGTAGCAGAACTGCCAAAGCACCTGCTCGCCGCGCAACAGGGCCAGCGACTTCCCCTCTTCGGCCTTCCAGCGGCAGGCTTCGTCGGCCAGGCCGGTTGCATGTCCCGCCAGGCAGACCGCGAACATTCCAATCGTGACGAACCAACTTGAGCATGGCTTGCGAGAAGTGTTCATTGCGTATTCTCTGAATTCGTGGGTTTCAGCCTACACAAAAAGATGACACGCCATTCTCGCATAGCTCAGCTACGTCTGCCACACCCCGCTATGCCTGGGCTCTGGACAGCCGAGCTGCACAGATTGACTCTCGCGCCGGCACAAGTCATGCTGTTGGGTGCGGATCCCGCAGGAAGACGCGGGATCGGACCGCTCCCTGGTGCAGGAGACTTGCCGTGACGCGTAACCTTCTCCCGCAAGCATTGGTTGCCGCCCTCGCGTTTCTGGTTAACGGCACGACGCGGGCGCCGGCCGAGGATATGGCGGGCACTCCGGCGATCACCCGCAGCCAGATCGAAGCCGACTGGCTGACCCAGGCCCGGCTCCGATTCCCGGGCAAGTCGGAAGACGTGCCGACGGCCGCCGACGCCGCCGGGGGCTGCGACGGCGTGATCGACGGCAAATGGGGATTCCACACTGCCAACGAGAGCAACCCGTGGTGGCAGATCGACCTGGGCGGGCTCACGGCCATCGATCGCATCGTCCTCTACAACCGCTGCGATTCGGGCATGGCCCAACGGAATTCGCATATCCGCGTCCTTGTTGGCGATGCTCCCGATCAACTCGCCCAGGTCTATCAACACGACGGAACGGTTTTCTTCGGGCATACCGACGGCAAGCCGTTGAGCGTGCCTCTCAAAGGCAAGCAAGCCCGCTTCGTTCGTCTGCAACTGCCCACCGCCAGCTACTTCCACCTCGACGAGGTCCAGGTCTTCGAGACCGAAACCGGCAACAACGTCGCCCTCGGCAAGCCGGCCACGCAGAGCAGCACCAGCCAATGGTCGAAAACGTCGAACGTTCCGTCGCAGGTCGCCCTCGATTGGCCGACGATTCTCACAACAACCCTCCAGCGCGGCCGTGAACTGGCCGGCGCTCTCCGTGAAATGCAGGTCGGCGTTACGACCCTGCGCGACACATTGGCCCGCGTTACCAAGCGGGTCGATTCGTTCGACGCAAAGTCGTCCGAGCAGGACTGGACCGCCGCCTACTTCGAGGCCCGCTGGGCCATCCGCCAGGCGATGCTCCGGCACCCGCTTCTCGATTTCGATTCGATCCTGTTCGTCAAACGCGTTCCCACCCAGTTCCCTCACATCTCCGACCAGTACTACGGCTGGTGGTCGCGACCCGGCGGCGGCGTGTTCGTCCTCGACGGTTTCAAATCCTCCAGTCCGACCACTCACTGCCTCACCGCCGATTTTCCCACCGGCAACTTCGCCAGGCCCGATCTCGATTTCGACGGCAAACACGTCCTTGTCGCCTTTGCCCATTACTATCCCGAGGTCGGCGACATCCAGGACAAGGTCGTCAAGTCGAACTTGCCGGAAGACGCCTTCTACCAGCTCTACGAAATCGATCTCGCCGATGGCCGGTCGCGCCGCATCACCCATGGGCGCTACGACGACTTCGACGGCCGCTACCTTTCCGACGGCCGCATCCTCTTCCTCTCCACTCGCAAGGGCGCGTTCCTCCAATGCTCGCCCGAGAACACGGCCAAGACGCTCGAAGCCGACCTGCCCGACAGCTATGTCCGTTGCGGCGGCAACAATCTCCGCCCCGTGCCCGTCTTCACCCTCCACTCGATGGATCCCGACGGCCGCAACATGAAACCGCTGTCGGCCTTCGAGACGTTCGAATACACGCCTTCGGTGGCCGCCGACGGCCGGATTCTCTACTGCCGCTGGGACTATATCGACCGCTTCAACGGCCACTTCTTCAGCCTCTGGTCGTCGAACCAGGACGGCAGCAACGCCCAGCTCGTCTACGGCAACTACACCAAGGCCCCGCAGGCCACCCTGGAACCTCGCGAGGTGCCCGGCTCGAACAAGATCCTGTTCACCGGGGCGGCCCACCACTCGATCACCGGCGGCTCGCTGGTCCTGCTCGACCGCACCCAGGGCACCGAAGGCGACGCCCCGATCACCCGCCTGACCCCCGAAGTGCCCTTCCCCGAAACCGAGAAGAACATCGGCCATTACTACGCCAATCCCTTCCCGCTTTCGGAAGACCTGTACCTGGTTAGTTGGTCGGATCGCCCTCTGCCGCCCCACAGCCGCGTGATGACCGACGATCGCAACCCGTCCAACGCCCAGGGCATCTACTTGCTCGACCGCTTCGGCAACCTGGAGCTGCTCTATCGCGACCCGGCCATTTCGAGCATGACGCCCCTGCCGATCCGTTCCCGGCCGCGTCCGCCCGCCCAGCCGGCCAAGTCGCACTACGCCGCCGCGAACGTCGGCCGCTTTCTCCTCCAGGACGTCTACTCCGGCCTGACGGGCGTCGAGCCGGGTTCGATCCGGCGGATTCGCATCGTCGGCGTGCCGCCCAAGGTCCAGCCCCATATGAACACGCCGTCGCTGGGCGTCAGCCGGGAAGAGACGGGCAAGTATGTGATGGGGAGCGTGCCCGTGGAGAAGGACGGCTCGGCCTATTTCGAGATCCCTTCCGGCGTTTCGGTTTTCTTCCAGGCGCTCGACGGGGAAGGCCGGGCGGTGCAGACGATGCGATCGCTCACCTATGTGCAGCCTGGTGAGGCCCTTTCGTGCGTGGGCTGCCACGAGAACCGCGAGCAGACGCCGACGGCCCCGGTCACTCCTTTGGCCCTGCTCCGCGAGCCGGCCAAACTGACGCTCGGGTGTGAAGGCTCCTGGCCGCTCCGTTTCGACCAGATGGTGCAGCCGGTGCTCGACCGCCGCTGCACGAGTTGCCACAGTCCGAGCGGCGAGGCCCCCACCTACGACCTGACCGGCCCGAAGGCCCACGGCTCGCTCCTGGCCTACGGCGGCAACGACCTGCAGAACCTCGTCTTCGAGAAGGACGCGTCCATCCCCGGCGAGAGCCCCTCTCTCCGCAGCAAGCTGCTCCAGTACCTGGCCACCGACGACCTGCACCGCAAGGTCATCCTCGACGCGGACGAGCGGGATCGGCTTTACACGTGGATGGACACCTACGGGCACACGCAAGGGGCGTTCAGTGCGGAGCAGGAGGGGGAGTTGGTGGAGTTCAAGGGGCGGTACGGGTTCTTGTTTGAGGCCGCGGAAGAATGAGCAGCGAAAGGGTTGGACGTGAGGTCGGATTGGTGCAGTTGTCCGTCGATCGCTGCGAGTCCATTCCGGCAGGATGCGGCCGTTCCCGAATGGACCGCGTAACATGGTGGGCCGCGTTGGCGTTTTGGCTGTGCGTTGCGGCTCAGAATTGGCACGAGTGTCGGTAGCGCGAACGAATACCGTGATGGTTCACTTGGCCCACCCTACGGGCTGAGGCGGCCTGAACCGGATCGAGGGCGTCCGTTGCCTGGACCCGGGCGGCACCTTCTACGTGTTTCCGTCGGTCGCCGAAATTTGCAATCGGTTGGGGATCACGTCGCACGGCCTGGCGATGTTCGCTCTCGAAGGTGCCGACGACCTGTTCGGCGTCGCCTGCCTGGGCGGCGAATGCTTCGGCGAGGCGGGCAAGGGATTCCTGCGTCTGAGCTGTGCGGAGCCAAACGACCGGCTGGCCCAGGCAGTCGCGTTCCTAAGCGATGCCTTTCAAAGGCGGGATCGTGTGAGCCCTTATCTCGGTAACCACCCGGAGTTCGTCCTGCGGGAAGCATACGAAACATGAAGTCTGTTCCGGCTTCATAACGAAGGCGGCAACGGTCCTTGGCTCCGATCCCGAGCGATGCTCTGGGCTGATATGTCACTGCCCCTTCAGGGCGGAGATCACAGAGCAACCGGATGAGGCACTTCCCGCGGTTGCCAGCCCACCCCGGCGCAAGCGCCCAATGGGAATTCTGTTTGCTTGCGTGGATAGCTTGTAGAGCCGATCTCGTTCCCCTACCTTCGCAGTCGCTAAACCCGATAACATTCGATAAAACCGAAAGAACCTGAAAAATCCGGCAAGCTTCTCCAACCGACGGTCGATAACCGATAGCGCGGACCTTCTCGTGGCTGCCGGTTTGGGGGCGAGGTTGTGGTGCTGACACCAGGAGGGTGACGCGACGTCACTTGTCCGAGCCTTCTTTGATTCTTTTCGCCAATTCCGTGGTTTCTACTGTCATTCGTCAGCAGCAGCGGCTGTTGGGGGGGCGAACATGAAGTTCAAATGGCGGCGGCCGTCTGTCAGCAGGCGGCACGTGGACCGGTTCGTAACAGAAGCGGCCGCAACTTTGCCGCCGGGTGGTCGAGTTCTTGATGCCGGCGCGGGTCACTGCCCCTACCGGCACCTGTTCCAGCACATGGAATATGAAACGGCCGACTTCTGCCAGGTATCGAAGGGTTATGGCTCGATCGACTACGTCTGCAAGTTGGACGCGATTCCGGTCGAGAACGGTCGTTACGATGTGGTCTTATGCACCCAAGTGCTGGAACACGTGGCCGAACCTTGGGAAGTCTTTCTGGAGTTGAATCGTGTCTTAAAGCCCCGTGGCCGGTTGTTGCTCACGGCACCGCTCTGCTGGGATGAGCATGAAAAGCCCTACGATTTCTATCGCTACACCCAGTTCGGCCTGAGCCACCTGGCCACCAGGGCAGGTTTCGAGGTGCAAAGCCTCGAATGGCTGGAGGGCTTCTGCGGCAGTTTCGCCTTCCACCTCGGCAGAGCCGCTCACAGCCTGCCGCTCCGCCCGTCCGCCTACGGCGGCGGGCTCCTCGGGCTGGGAGCTGTGGCCGTGTCGGCCTGTCTTCGGCCCATGCTTTCCGTGCTGTCGCGCTGGTACGCGATGCTCGATCTCCGGCATCAGTACACAGGCAAAGGTTACTGTTTGAACTACGGTCTCCAGGCCCTCAAGATCAAGGACGTGGGGCGAAGGCAACCGCTGGCTGCCTGACGGCAGCCGTCTGTTGTCGTGGTCAGACGTGGCTCTGACTGGGGCAGTCCACGCGGTTATCGTTTTCTGGCGAGCCTCCGCGCCTACCTCCCCCCGCCCGCACACGCACAAGCACAAGCGCATCCCGCACAAGCACAACCGCCGCCTCCTCCGCCTCCGCCCGACTCGGCCAGCGATTCGAAAAACTCGCCCGTCACCCGGTCGACGCCGCTCAGATCGAGGAAACCGGGCTTGGTCTCGGCGAGCTTCAGAGAGCCGGGCGAGAGCGACGAGGCAAAACTGCCCATCGTGTTCTCCGTCCAACCGGCAAACGAGGCCCCCACGTCGCCCAGGCTGGTCGAGCCGGCCAGGGCCTCCGTGCTGGGAAGCGACGGGGCGGCTGCACCGCCCCAATCGCCGACGTGCCCGATGGGCCGGTGCCAACCGGGCGAGTAGTGCCAGGCGTCGAAGATCGAGCCGGGATCCTTGTCGAGCATGATCCATTCGAAGTGCTTGTCGATCTGCCGGATGTCGCCCACGTTCTTCGCCTGGTTGACGGCCCGGCGGACGATCGACCGGTAGTAGTCCTGCGTGTCGGAAAGATCGAAGGCCTTCATCTTGGCCGCCGTGCCGGCGACGAGCACCTTGATCGGCACCGTAAACTTGATCTCGGCCACCGGCTTGCCCGCGTTCTTCTCCAACAGGAACAGAAACCCGGTTTCGTAGTCGTGCACCACCGTCCCCAACTGCCGGGCGGCCTTGCGATAGTGCTTGGCCCGATCCTTCTGGTCCGAGTCCTCCCCCGTGGCAACGAAGCTCTCGTGCAGTTCGACGATCAGCGGGTCGTTGTCGACCTCGCGCAGAATGCCCTTCTTCAACATTCCGAAGATCACCAGTCCCAGCACTCGCCCAATGGGCAGTTCCAGCAGCACGGCCGCCTCCGGCGCGGTCAGGCCCCGCTTGATCCCGCCCCCTTCGACCTCGGCGATCGGCGGCAGATATTTCGACTTTCGCTTGTGGAGGAAGTGCTCGTTGAGCCAGACCAGTCCGCCCAGCACGGGCAGCGAGAACAGGTGGGCCCCCGGCTGGTTATAGAACCAGACGGCGCAAACCACGACCAGAACCACGAACAGCGAAATGCCGGTGCCGCCGGTGAAACGAAAATAGGCGATTCCTCCCAACACGAGTGCCAAAACCGCGGCCGCGAACCGAACCCCGGGCGACTGGCTGAACCAGCGAACGAAGAGCTGCCAGCGCGACATGTAGACGACCCGGGCCAGGTCCCGCTTGGGAAAGGAGACGGCTACCATGTGCGGACCCGTGAGCTTCTGGTCGAGCATCATCCAGACGGCGCTGAATCCCTCGTCGGTCTGCGCCACGTTGCTGAACTTGAGCCCCTGGTGCAGGATCTCCTCCCTTTGGATCCCCTTGGGCAGATGGACGGCCACCATGATATTCGTCGTTCCCTGCACGTACTGCGAGCCGAACCAGGTGGGCGTGATCCGGAACGAAGCGTAATCCTTCCGGGTCGTGTCCTGATAGACCATGTCGGGCATGACGAACTCGACGTGGACGGTTCCCGTCTGGCCGGGACCGATTGTGCCGGCGCCCAGATGGACCTCGAAGCCGGGCTTCACGAATTCGGAATGGCGGATATCCCTCGCCTGCCGCCCGCCGGCCGAGGCCTTCACGTTGCTGAGCGAATAGCCCGCGTGCGGAACACCGATATCGACGATGTCGATCGGATGGGCCCCCGGCATGTTTTCGAAGGTGATGTCGTAGATCAGCCGGGCGGAGGCGTCGGGCTGGATGACGGCGTGCATCTCGAGGTCGGGCACACGGAACGAGTAGTCCTGCGCGGCGGCGTTGAGCGCCGACGCGGCCGCGAAGAATAGCGCGATCAGCAAGTGGCGGACGGATGATGTCATGGCCGGTGTCCCGGGTGAATCGGTTGGGGTTCATTTCGGCGACGTTCGAGAGGTAACGTTGGTCTTCGTAGCTTGGCTCTCCAGAGCCGAGTCTTCTCGCGATTCCCCGTTCTCCTCTAGTCTTTGCCGGTTCCTATGCTCGGCTCTGGAGAGCCAAGCTACGGTTAGCCGCTCGGCGGGATTGCCCAGCCGAGGGGCGTGCGGGGGCAATCGGCGGCGCAGATGGCCAGGCCCGGGCATTCGTCGCAGTGGGTGTCGGTCTGCACCCGCCGCCGGTAGGCCTCGTACACCTCGCTGGCGGCCATCGTCTCCCAACTGTCATTCAGCAAATTGCCGATGGACCGCCACGGACCTCTCGCTGCGAACACCGAACCGTCGCCTTCGACGCGGATGGCGTGATCGCCCGAGGTTCGCGGCCCCTGCCGGACTTGCTCCGCGAGCGGGACTCCGGCGGCCCTTTGCCGCGGCGGGTACCACAGGTGCCGCACGCCCATCGCGTCGGCCGACTCTTCGACCATCCGGGCGGTCTGCAACAGTTGCTCGCCGGCCAGGGCCCCGGGCTCCCGGTCCGGAGTCGCGGTTGCCAGGGCGAAAAAGGCAATGTTGGTCACGTCTGCGGCTCTTAGCGCCTCAATGGTTTCTTCCAAGGTATCCAGCGTCGGTTCGATCAGCCCCACCTCGGCCACAACGCAGACTTCGTTGTCACGCACGGAATCGAACGCCCGCATCACGGCCGCGTGATCTCCCTGGCGGATGACGGCGTCGTGCACGTCGGCATGGCACGACAGGTACAGCAGGTTGACGTGATCCACCCCGGCCGCGGCCAACTCTGCCACGAACGCCTCCTCGGCCAGATCGCTCCCCTGCGCCCGCACACCCGCGATCATTCCCAGGTCCTCGGCCCGCTCGATCGCCCGGACCAGGGCCGAACGCTCGAAACCGCCGGGCGCGATCAGGGTGACGTGGGGGATGCCTTGTTCCCACAAGCGATCCAGAATCGGCACGAGGATCTCGGGCGCCGCCAGCGGCACGTCGGCTGAGAGCGGTTTCTTCAGCGGAGCCGCGTCGGGACCGAAGGACGGGTCGACCAGATTGAGGATCGGGTAGTTGTCGCCCGGCGATGCCAGCTCGCGCAAAATCGAGCGCACCCGCTCGATATCCTCGCTGGCCCGCTGGGCGGAAACGCCGTGGAACGTCTTCTGGAGCCTGGCGATGATGGCTGCGTCGTCTTCGCCGTCGAGCAGCGCCTTGGCGATCAGGACGCCGGAAGATCGCAGCCGCGCGGCCGCGGTGGCATTGGCCAGCAATACGCCGAAACCGTTCGAATCGACCCGCAGGTGGAACCGCGTGTTGGTCCCGTCCGCCTCGCGCAGGTAGTGATAGAGCCCCGGCTCCACTTCACACGTCTCCGGACGATGGCGTCGTAGCTTGAGCAAGTCGCGGCGCGGATCGAACGCTTCGTCCGCATGCCGGCCGCAGAACTTGTTCCACAGTTGCATCAGATTCATACGTGGTTCCTCGATGGTCCTGCCGCGATCGGCAACCTTGTATTCACTTCCGCTTCCCAAGCGATCCGGCACCCGCCCGCACACAGCGGCAGATCGGGACAATCCCAGCACATCTCGGGCAAACCGCACCCTCGCGGATCCTCAACTCGATCGCGAAAGCTGCGAAACAGCCGGCTATTCCAGATCTCCGACCAGTCGTCGCGGAGGAAATTGCCGGCCGGATGATAATAGGATTGGCATGCCAACACGCTGCCGTCCGGTTCGACGGCGATCGTGTACTGACCCGCATTGCACCGTTTCGGGCCGAGATCCAGTCCGACCGGTGAGAGCCGGCAATAGGGTGTGGGCGTGTACCACAGAAACCGCATGCCCAACTCACCGGCCCGATCCCGCACGGCCGCCAGAACCGGCGCCAGGTCATCTTCGGCAATCGCGTCGGCGAATCGGCACCCAGCCCCCGAGTGGATCATGCCGTTCATGGCAAACGTCCCGAGGCCCAACTCGTGCAGAAATTCGACGATCCGTTCCGCCTCGTCGGCGTTCTTCCGCGTGAGTGTCGTGTTGGTGATCGTGTGCAGTTCCACATCCAGGGCGTTGCGGATGCCGGCCACCGTCTCGGCAAACGAGGCCGCACCGGTCATGGCGTTGTGAGCCTCGGCCCGGTGCGACTGGAGCGTGACCTGCAAGTGGCTCAAGCCGGCCCGCGACATGGCCCGAGTGAACTCCTTATTCGCAAAACGCCGGCCGTTGCTGTTGACTCCCGTCACCAGGCCAAGATCTCGGGCATAGCCGACAAGCTCCACCAGGTGTGGATGGAGCGTGGGTTCTCCGCCCGTGAAGATGATATGGGGGACCCCGATCGCACAAAGCTTGTCGAGCACCTGCTTCCACTCGTCGAGCGTCAGCGATCGTGTGCGGCCTCGATCCTTTTCGTTGTAGCAATGTCCGCAGGCGTTGTTGCAGCCGTAGGTCAAGGCGAGATCGGCCTTGTAGGGTGCGTCGACCGGCGTGCTGAACAGGTCCTTTCGACCGGCCGACGTGAGTCCGCAGGTCGGGCAAGCATCGGTGGTCGTCTCGAGATGGTCGATAAGATCGAAAACTGCACGAACGTCGCCGGTAACACGACTGCCGCTGCCACCCTGGCGACGTAGGGCGGCGGCCGCTTCGGCACGGGTTCGGCCGTCGAGCGCCATCTTGGCCAGCAGCGTCGCGGTGGCGTTCAGATGCACCACGTCGCTCACGTCGACCATCAGCGTCCCGCGTCCGTCGGCCTCAACCCGTAGATGGAGGATCCGGCAACCGCCCGGCGGGCAAACCCGATAGACGAACAGACCGGGACGAAGCGGCGAGGCGAGCCGAACCGCACTCAACACGCCAGCCAGGTCCTCGCGGACTGCCTGAACCCCTCTCCGTCCCCACCGAGATACCCAGCGGGGTATTACCATTTCGGCTCTTCCTCAATCTGATAGGTCGCGCCGCAGAATTCGCAGTTGACGAACACAGCCCCCGCACTGACGGTCACCGATTTCTTGCTCAACGTGCCGCCGCACGACCGGCAGGTCATGCTCTCCAGGTGCACGTCGCCCGAGAGGTCGATCTTCTGAACGATGTTCGTCGTCTGGGGCATCTTGCGGGCGAGCCAGACCAGCGCCCCGGCGGCCACCCAAAGAACGACCCCCACCACCATCCGCATCACCTGGCCCTGGGCCCCGACAACGAACACGAACCCCAACAGACCCAAGAGAACCGCCAGCGGATAGGCAACCAGTTTCATCGTGCCAATTCCCTCACGCCCGCCAAACAGCCTTGCGGGATTCGTGGAAATATGATTCCCATCGAGAGGACCGCGCCGCGCGTCATTCCCGCGAAGGAGGGAATCCAGGTACTCGGCAAACGATCTGGATTCCCGTCTTCGCGGGAATGACGGCGAACGGAATCTTCGGTTCGCTCCAGCACTGCTTGGCAAGCAAGCAGTGGCGCACGGGCGTATCGCAACACGTGCAACTTTGCCCCCAGTGTAGCGATTTGCCGTCTCAGATCAATCGGGCGATTCCTTCGGCGTCTTGGCTCCCAAGGCCTCCGCGGCCGCCCGCAGGATGAGTTGCTCCGTCATCTGCGGCACCCAGCAGTAGTGGTCATTGTACCCGTCGCGCCAGCACTGGTCGGTGGGGACGTAACCCGCGGCCCCGTCGCCGAAACCGGCGACCATCACGAACGAGTCGGGCCGCAATCGCTGCGCGCCGAGTTGATAGCCCACAAAGCTCTCGGCCGGCAGGATGGTGAACTGGGCCGCTCCGTCCGCCAGATCGAGGCAGGGCACGTCTACGGGTTGGCCCGCATCGACCCGCTGCCGCCAACTCAATCCGAGCGCCGCGCTGATCCGCTGCCAGCGGGTCGCCTTCGAATCGGCCAGCGTCTTCCGCATCGCTTCGATCGTGTAGTTGCCGTCGTCTCGGGCCGGCAGCGGCAGCTCCGCCACGCGGAAGGCGATCTCGTCGAGCGGTTGCCGCTCGGTGTTCTTCCAGGCGGCCAGCATTCCCTGGTAGAGCCGATCGGCGAGTACGGGGCGGTTGGCCGGATCGCCCGTGTTGTACTTGCCTGCCGTCGTGTCGCCCCCACAGCCGGTGAAGTAGATCTGCAGCACGCTCGGGTCGTCGCTCTGCCGCCGCGCCCGGGCGATGCCGGGGAAGTCGGCCGACACACTCCCCTTGCCGTAGTGGCTCATCGGGTGGACGGCGTAGCAACTCCAGGCCAGCACGGGCGTGTCGCCGTCCCACAGACTGATCGTCTTCAGCCAGGGATCGATCTCGCCCTCCGGCGCGTCGTAGATGTTGCCGCTGGCGCTGCCTCGCCGCCAACTGATTTGCCCTTCCGGGCTGACGACGCGGCGGTTCGACGCGACCCGCTCAACCTTCGCCTGCCCGATGCCAACATGAGTCACTCGCTGAAACGATCCGAGCGACTTCTTGAGTGCCCGGGCCGTTCGCTGCACGGCCTGTTCGTGAAACTTCGGGTCGCAGTTGTAGCCCGCGAGCCCCTGCTCGTCGAGCAGCTTCTGGGCCGTCAGATCGCAGATCGGAGCGTCGTGCTGGTGGACCGTGGCCAGCATCACCCGCCGGCGAGTCGTACCTGCCGCCTCGGCCAGCACGTCGCGCCAGCGATCGTAAGAATCGTTGTTGCACTGGCACCAATCCAGGGCGACGACCACCACCGGCTTGTCGGTGCCGGTCAGTACGAACCCCTTGGCAAACAGCGGATCGACGATCTCCTTCGCGTCCTCCACGCCGCCGCCCATACAGGCGTGGCCAATCGGAATGGTGATATCCGCTTCGAACGTGGCGACGCGGTATTCGCCGGCTTGCGTGTCAGAGACGAACAACAGGAGACCGAATGCCGACACGAGTCCGAAACACATAGTCCTGACGGAAATCATTGTTATCCCCCTGAACGAAACAGCTTTGAATAGACGTCCACTTCCCAGCATCGTAGGCGAACGTTCCACCATTCACAACACCCTCTGATACCTCTGATCTCTCCTGTTCATAAGAATGGCTTTGAACAGGAGAGATCAGAGGTATCAGAGGGGATTGTTGGCGGCGCAATTGCTGGGAATTCTCGGTGTCGTCTGCCGAGAGGGACAAGCTCATCATCGCAAGCGGGCCAGTGCAGTCCATCCGTAGATACTGACGGCCAGAACGAATGTCCAGATCACGACTTGTACGACACGAGAAAACCACGTTGGTCGGCGTTCCGCAGCAAGATCGTAACGCCGACCTCGAATGAACCACCCGATCGACCAGGCACCTACGCCAACCACGAATCCGAACGCCGAGACGATCCGCACGTTGAAATTCAAGAACAAGTCAGCTTCGCCAAATAAACCGCTGGCTGCAAGCCAGGAGTCGAGAATGAGTTCTGAGAGCGGGAACGCCAATGCCAGCAACCATGCGAGTAGATGAGCCCGCCGGCAACGCCGCAGCCCCATGAGGAACGCGACCGAGGCAAGAACCAACCATCCCGGCAAACGAACCAGGGCTAACCCGAGGTAGCTCGTCACGAAGTCTGTAGAAAACCCTAAACCGATCAGCCAGTGACGCGCGTCGATCAGCCACATTCCGAACACCCGACAGGACACGGAAAATGCATAGGCGTCGATGATGACGGCCAATCCAACGTAGATGACAAGGATCAGCGGAGCAAGCAATAGCGCCCGCATGCTGAACTGCAGTCGGCGTCTGGCTGGACGTTTCTTGGGCTGGGGTTCCAGCGGATTGGTTTCCATGGATGTCATTCTATCCACGGATCGGCCGTCAAGATACTGCCGTTAGTCCCTACTTTCCGCTCGACACCTCCACGTCCAGAATCGCAAACCCGCTCGGCTTGGGCATGGCTGTGAACGAGAGAATCCCCTCCTTGGCCCAACGTGCGCGGTCGTGTTTCGAAGCGTCGCGGCCGGTCAGTTCGGGGCCGGTCAGCTTCAGCGGGCCCGTCCACGTCTGCCACCGGTCGCCTGCCCGTGCCGTGAAGTAGCGGAAACCTTCTGCGGCCGGATCGTAGGTGGGGTAGAAGAAGACGAGGTTGTCGTCCCGGTCGAAGACCATGTCGACCCGGCTCCGCCCGGCCGGCTTCGGATCGATCAGCTCGCCGCCGGTCCAGGTGCCGTCGTCCTGCCGCCAGTAGTGGACGAAACACAGGTCGTCCACGATGGCTTGCGTCGGATCGTGGGCCAACTTCTCCGGCTTGTGGGTCGTGCGGCACTTGTAGGTCAGCACGTGGGGCCGGTCCTTCGAGTCGAAACCCATACAGCCCGCGTTCATGAGCCACGAGTAGACGGGGATCTCCCAAACCACGATGCCCGGGTCGGCCAGCTCGATTGGATCGCTGGCGGCCAGGTCGGCAATCTGCCGGCCGGCGTTGTTCTTCCAGGTGGTGCCGCTGTCGTCGCTGTAGGCGTAGTGCAGGTCGTGGTTGCTGGCCCAACTGGCACCGGTCTCGCGATAGGTCCAGGTGGCGTGCAACCGGCCCTTCGAGTCGAACAGCAGGTCGTGCAGGTAGGCACATCGCGACGTGCTGTTGTTCCAGGGACCGTACGTCCCGCGGTAACTGAAGACCATCCCCACACGCGTCCAGGTCCCGTCGCCCGGGTTGTAGCGCTGCAGGTAGTTGTCGCCGTTGCCGCTGCCGCCGATGCGGTAGAAGCAGAACAGCGTGCCCGCGGGATCGGTGAAGAACCGGGGGTAGGTGACCTGCTGCTCCAGCTTGGGATCGCCCAGCATTGATTGGGCCGGTTCGATCTCCTCGAGCGAGATCTGTTCGGAAGGCTCGGTCAGGAAACCGGCCCGGGTTCTCGTGTATCGGAGCGGGTCGTTGTGATGATCCCACGACAGATGCAGTCGCCCATCCGACGCGCTGACGCCAAGGCACGTATTGCGATGCCGGTCGTCGGCCTTGAGCGTGAACTTGGGCATCCGCACGGTCTGGACCGAATCGTTCCGCAGATCCCGCCGGGCCAGCACCATCACCCGATCGGCATCCCAGTACACCGTGTACTGGTAATCCCCGAACGTGACGATCTTCTCCTGGTCCCACGAGGCCCAATTCCACTTCCAGGCCTCGGGGTCGACGGTGATCGTGCGGCTCACCTGCAAACGGAGCGTCGGCTGCTCGGCCGCCTGGGGCAGCTTGCCGGCCAGCAGAACGAGGATCAGGGAAAGATAGCGCAATCGAGACGCGAGGACTGGTTTCTTCATGGTTTGTGCCACTCAAGAGGGGAGATCCGACGAAAGAAAGACGGTGTCGATCCTAGTCGGTGGTCGGCGGGACTGCAACTGTCGGCAGCTCGTCCAAGACGATGAGCGGGCTCGCAGAACTGCCCGCGAAAACGGCAAACGGTTGACCTTGTGGCGGGTTACCATGCTGGATATAAGCAACGTCTCGCAGCACACTCACCGAGGGACGCAATGGCGTCCCTAACTTGTATACTGGCAGGAGGATACGGATGAGAAGGGAATCTTGTCCGGCGACGGCCGCACGGAGAAATCACCGGCGATCCACAAGAGTATCCTGGATCTCTCCATCCTTTCGAGCGGCATGGAACACGACGAGACCTCTCCTGTTGATTCTCGGGATATGGGCGGCCCTTGCTCTTGCCGGCCTGCCCCCCCTCATTGCGGACGAACCGTCCGCCGAAAAACCGCCTGCCGAAGAACTCAGCGTCGAAGTCGTCCAGAATCGACTCAAGGAGATCGAAGCGTCCCAAACCCTCGACGATGCCGCGAAAGGCAGTTTGCGTGAACTCTATCAGCAGGCGATTCAAGACATCGAAGCGGCCAAGACGTGGGCGGCCTCCGTCAAACGTTCGGAAGAAATGGTCGCCTCGGCACCCGACGAACTGGCGAAGGTCAAGTCGGACCTGGCCTCTCTGCCCCGTCAATCAACGGTCTCGATTCCCGAAACGAGCCTGGTTCAACTCGAACAGTCGCTCTCCCAGAAGAGCACCGAACTGACGGCCATCAAGAACCTCCTGGCCGAGCTTGAAGCTGAGCCCAAACGCCGGGCCGCTCGTCGCTTGGAGATGCCCAAACTGGCAGCCACCGCTCGCGAACGCCTCACGGAAGTGGAAGCCCAACTGCAGGCCCTGGCCGCAGCCGCCGACACCAGCGAATTGGTCGGCGCGAAACGCATCGCTCTGACTGCCCGACGCCGCTGCCTGGAACAAGAAGCCCTTTCCTATCAGACGGAACTCAAAGCCTACGACCAGCGGGCCGAACTGCTGCCTTTGCGCCGGGACCTGGCGGCCGGACAGGCCGCCCTGGCCGAGCAGGAACTGACGAAATGGCGCGAAGCCGTCAATCGCCGCCGCCAGCGCGACGCCGAGGACCAGTTGCGCCGCGCCAAACAGGAAGCCCAGCAGGCCCACCCGGCCATCGCCGACCTGACGCGGCAGAACGAGGAACTCGCCCAGCGCCGCAAGGATCTGGCCCAACTGATCGTTCAAACCACCGCACAACTCGAAAGAGCCAACAGCCAACTGGCGGCCATCGAAGACCAGTTCAAACGCACCCGCGACAAGGTCGACGCCGTCGGACAGACCAACGCCATCGGCCTCCTCCTGCGTAAGCAACGGCAGACCATGCCCGACGTCCGCAGCCAGTCCAGGAACATTCGCGGACGGCAACCCACCATCCAGGAATGCCAGTTGGAATTGCTCCAGCTCGACGATCGGCGAACCGATCTGGCCGACCTGGAAAAACAGATCCAGAAGGAACTGTTGGTTGCCGGCCGCGAAGCGCATGTGGATAACGAATACGAGCTGGAGTGGGCCGCCCGGCGAGCCCTGGAAACGGAGAAGGAGTATCTCGACGCCCTGATCGTCGACCTGAACAGCTACTTCGACAAGCTCATTGACCTGGACAACGCCGAGCGGCAACTGACGCAGAAGACCGAGGAGTATATCGAGTACATCGACGAGCGCGTCCTGTGGATCCGCAGCACCTCGGCCCTCGACAAGGAATCGCTCCACTATCTGGGCCAGGCTGCCGCCTGGTTGATCCAACCCGACTCGTGGCTCGAACTGGCGGGCTGCCTGTTCAGGGACGCCGGGAAGGACCCGTTTCGAGCCGCTCCGGTGGCACTCGCCTTCCTGCTGTTGCTCTGGGGACAGCGCCGATTGCGGTCGCGATTGAACGACGTCGGCGAGCGCGCCGAAATGGCCAACTGTTCCCGGCTTGTGCCGACCATGGAGGCACTCGGCCTGACCGTCGCCCTGAGCTGTGTCGTCCCGGCCATCCTCTGGTATCTTTCTTGGCGGCTCAATGCCGAATCGGCAACCTCGGTCTTCTGCACGGCCGTTGCCGCCGGATTGACCTTCACCGCCGGGGCCTATCTCGTGCTCGACCTGCTTGAGAAGCAATGCTGCCGCAACGGGCTGGCCGACTCCCACTTCGGCTGGCCTTCGTCCGCCCTCCGGCCCGTCCGCCACTACGTCCGCATCGCCAAAGCCCTGGTGCTGCCGCTGTTCGTCGTCGTCGTCACGATCGAGTCGCAACCCAACAACCGCTGGTCCGACTCGTTGGGCCGCGTGTGCTTCACCGTGGCCATGTTCGCCTCGGCCATCCTGGTTCAGCGTGCGCTGCGCCCGAAGGGCCCCGTCTATCAAGCCCTGCTGGCCTCCCGCCAGGAAGGCTGGCTCGTCTCATTCCGGCTCGTGTGGTATCCCGTCGCGGTTCTGCTGCCTGCGGCCCTGGCCGTCCTGGCGCTGACGGGTTATTACTATGCCGCCCAGCAGCTTGCCGTTCGCATGCTGGCCGGCAGCTACCTGCTCCTGGGCCTGGCCCTCGCACGGAGCCTCCTCCTTCGCTGGGTGCTCGTCAGACGCCGCAAGCTGGCCATCGAACACGCTCGGCAGCGCCGCGCCGCCGCCCTGGCCGAGGCCGCCTCTGCCGGCAACGAGTCGGGTGTGACCTCGGTCATCCCGTCGGCCAACGAGCCGGCACTCGACCTGGCCACGATCAACGTTCAGACCCAACGCTTCATCGAGTATTCGCTCGCCCTCACCGGACTGCTGGGCATGTGGCTCGTGTGGGTCGACGTGCTGCCCGCCCTGCGTGTGCTCGACAAGATCGGGCTCTGGCAGGCCGGCTCCAGCGCCGAATGGACCAGCCTGGCCGACGTCAGCCTGGCCGTACTGATCTTCGCCATGACGCTCACGGCCGCCAGGAACGCGCCGGGCCTGCTCGAAATGGCCCTGCTGCAGCGGCTGCCCCTCGACGCCGGTTTCCGCTACACAATCAACACCGTGTCGCGTTACCTGATCGTTCTGGTGGGCATTCTGATCTCGTGCAACCTGATCGGGCTCAGTTGGCACACCGTGCAATGGCTGGTTGCGGCCATCAGCGTGGGACTCGGCTTCGGGCTGCAGGAGATCTTCGCCAACTTCGTCTCCGGCCTGATCATCCTTTTCGAGCGCCCGGTCCGCGTGGGCGACGTCGTCACTGTCGGCGAAACGAGCGGGGTGATTTCTCGAATCCGCATGCGGGCGACCACAATCACCAATTGGGATCGCAAGGAATACATCGTGCCCAACAAGGAGTTCATCACCGGCCGGTTGTTGAACTGGACCCTCAGCGACAAGGTCAATCGCGTGGTGGTCAACGTGGGCATCGCCTACGGCTCCGACACGACCCTGGCCGCCGACCTGATCCTGAAGATTGCCCGGCAGCACCCACTCATTCTGGACGAGCCGGCGCCGCGGGTGACCTTCGAGGAATTCGGAGCCAGCTCTCTGAACTATGTCTTGCGCTGTTTCCTGCCCGACATGGAGAACCGGCTCCAGGTCATCCACGAGCTCCACATCGCCATCGACTGCGAATTCCGCCAGGCCGGCATCGAGATCGCCTTCCCCCAGCAGGGCATCCACGTCCGCTCCATCCAGGCCGACCCCCAACTCCTCGGCCAAATGCTCGCCGGCAGCATGAACGCCCAGAACTCCGACGAAGAAGACGATCGCCAGCAACGAAAGCGGCAGGTAGCGTGATCAGGCGGCACCCCAGTGGGTCGCACTTGCCGAGTGCGACTGCGAGTTCTCACGCGGTGATCGGTGCGATCAACGAGACCCGGCAGGTGTTGCCTGCCAGCAGCTCGTATTGGTGGGCGCCCCCGCCCCTCCATGCCCGCGTCTTGGATTGGGACTTGTGCGCATGGTGCGTAGGTGCTCTCATGAAGGTCGGGTTGCGGGCTTGCCGCGCTCGGGAATTCTTCTTTGGCGATATTGCTCCGCATCGGAGTCGAGATACCGTGAGGATATGACACGAAAACGCTCCAAACGGCCGAAGCCGGCGACCACCCCGCAACCCCGACCCAAGCAGGCCGCCCGTACTCGCGTTTCCGCGCGGACCTATCTACTCTGCGTCTCGGTTGGCGTCCTTCTTGTGTCTGCCCTGGGAGGGTGGGTCTTGTTTCGGACCAACGTCGCCGATCCGGGCAGACAGGTCCTCGATTCGCATGACCAGCCCGTCGGACCGCCCCCGGCCTTGAAGATCCTGTGCCCCTTCGACGGCAGCGTCTTCCCGCCCGAGATTGCCCCGCCACGATTCCACTGGGAAGACGGCACACCTCGCGTAGACCGCTGGACGGTCACGATCGACTTTGCCGACGACGGGATGCCTATGCGGTTCTTCTGCGACAGCCGGCAGTGGGCGCCCGCTTCCGACGTCTGGCAACAGATCAAGAACCGTTCGCTCTCGGGGGCGACCGTCACCGTAGGCGGAGTCAACCGCCTCTGGCCGGAGGACGTGCTCTCGAGCGATCGGGTATCCATTTCCACCTCGACGAATGAAGTCGGCGCCCCGATCTTCTATCGGGAAGTGAACCTGCCGTTTCTCGACGCGGTCAAGGATCCCGCCGCACACATTCGCTGGCGGTTCGGTTCGATCTCGAGCAGCGAGCAACCGCCTGTCGTTCTGGAGAAGATGCCTTTGTGCGGGAACTGCCACTCCTTCTCCCAAGACGGCGGCCTGATCGGCATGGACGTCGACTACGGGAGCGACAAGGGATCGTACGTCATCTGTCCGGTGTCTGAGGACATGGTCTACGACAACGCCAAGATTATCACCTGGAGCGACTATGCCCGGGAAGACAACCGCGGCACCCTGGGCCTCCTTTCGCAGGTGTCGCCCGACGGTCGCTACGTGATCAGCACCGTGAAGGACCGCTCGATCTTCGCTGCGGTCGACAGCCTCGAGTTCAGCCAACTGTTCTTCCCGATCCAGGGAATCCTGGCGTATTACGACCGGCAGACGAAGGAATTTCACGCCTTGCACGGCGCCGACGACGGACGTTACGTCCAGAGCAACGCCGCCTGGAGTCCCGACGGCAAGTACCTCGTTTTCGCCCGCAGCGAAGCCTTTTTCTCCGATGCGTTCCGGGAAAAACATGGGGGGCTGACGAAACCGGAGGACGTCTCGGAGTTCCTGCTCGCACGGAAGTCGTTCCAGTTCGAACTTCGACGAATCCCCTTCAACGACGGCAAGGGGGGCGAGTCGGAGCCTCTGCGCGGGGCCTCGAACAACGGCATGAGTAACTACTTTCCAAAGTACTCGCCCGACGGGAAATGGATCGTTTTCTGCCAGGCAAGGAGCTACATGCTCCTTCAAGCCGACAGCGCCCTCTATATCGTTCCGGCAGAAGGGGGAGAGGCGAGGCGATTGGAGTGCAACACCAGTCGTATGAATTCGTGGCATAGCTGGTCGCCCAACGGCAGGTGGCTCGTGTTCTCGTCGAAGGCATATTCGCCCTATACCCAACTCTTCCTTGCCCATATCGACGAAGAGGGGCGAGCCTCGCCTCCGGTGGTCCTCTCGCACTTCACATCAGAGGACAGGGCCGCCAACATCCCCGAGTTCGTCAATGCGTCGCCGGACGCCATCCGCAGCATTCGCGCGGAGTTCATCGACGACCTCTCGTATCTCCAGGCAGGAAAAGTGAACGTCAACGAGGGCCAGCACGCAGAGGCAATCCACAACTTCCAGAAGGCTCTCGAAATCAACCCGGAGAACATCGAGGCGCGTTTGGGCCTGGGAGGGGAGTTGCTGGGACAAGATCGGCTGGACGAGGCGCAGCACCACTTCGACGAAACCCTTGCGCGCGATCCGACCAACCAGGACGCCCGTTGCTTTCTGGGCGCCATCCGCGAAAGCCGGGGAGATCTTCCGGAGGCAATGAAGATCTATCGCCAGGTTCTCCAAGCGAAACCGGAACACGCCATGACCCACTTGGCAATCGGCAGACTGTCCTTGAAGACCGGAGAAACCGAGGAGGGCAGACATCACCTGCTCGAAGCCGCTCGCCTGATGCCGGGCAATGCCAGCCCCTACCTCGACCTCGCCGCTTCGTATGCGGGCCAGCAGAACGCCGATCAGGCAATCGCCATGTACCGGCTTGCCCTGGCCAGATCGCCCGATTCCGACGCGGCGTTGGTTGGCCTGGCGCTTGCCCTTCTCGAAGTGCGTCGCCCCCGCGATATCGACGAAGCTATGGGGCTGGCGACCAAGGCCTGCCAGGTGACGCAGCAGGCCAGTCCTCTCGCCCTGATGGTCCTGGCCGAGGCCCAAGCGGCGGCTGGCCGTTCGTCCGAAGCCGTCGCGACCGTCCGCAAGGCGATGGACCTCGCCGAGAGAACCGGCAGGGCCGACCTCGTGGAAGCGGGCCGCACACTGCTCGAGCAGTACCAGCAACCGTAAGCCGCTCTGAGAACGCTACGCCGGCCTCACCAACTCCGCACGCGCCGCACGATCCGGCGGCGGACCGGAACCGATCGGCGACGTGCCGGGCTGCGGCGACGCCTGGTCCTCGTCTTGATCTGCAGGGTGCCGAGAATCCGCAGGCCGTAGAAGGCAACCACCGCCAGCCCCAACGCGGCCAGAGAGTTCTTCACCTGCTCCGACACCGTGGCACCGGCCACGTCGGACCAACCGACCGGGACCTCTTTGGGGTGCCCCTCCGGCGCGGATACTGCCGGGCTGCCCGGCGCGGCAGGGGCAGTGACGTCTGCGGCCGGTACATTGACTGGAAAGGCCGTTCCGCTCCCTGCCTCGGCGGCCGGTTCACCAGGCGTGTTGTCGGGCCTCTCCGCCGTTGGATCGGCGATCGAGGCCAAGGGCAGTGGACGCCGCCGCACGGGTTCGCGGGCCGCTTCCGGCTCCTGATCGACGCTCGGACGCCACGAGTAGTCGACCGGGGGGCGCGATCGGCCCATGGCCACCTCGTTCAGCGGCGGATAGGCCGGCTCGGGCGTCACGGCGGGCGTGGGAAGGTCCTGGGCGATCATCGTATCGGCCGGTGGATTGGAAAGGTCGTCAAATCGCAGGGCGACCGAATTGAGAAACCGGGCAACCTGCCCGCAGGAACTCCCGGCCGTTCGTCCGCGGGTGGCCCCGAACAGCACCCCGGCCAATTCGCCCTGGGAATTGAAGATCGGGCCTCCCGAGTCGCCGTCGCGAGCCGTGGCCGAAAGCTCCAGCATCTCGAACGGCAGGTTGCCGCCCGGAGAGATATATTGAACGCAATGCCCCGACGATGAACGGTAGTTGCCCGATCCGTAGCCCGCGATCGTCAGGGCGTCGTCGACCTGGGGCTGGCGTCCGGACAATCGGACCGGCTCGACGCTCGGACGCCAGATGGCCAGTGCAGCCAGATCCCAGTCGGCATCGGTACCCAGCACCGAGGCTCCCGACCGGAATCCGTCGGGGAAGATGACGTTGATCGGCCCGCGGGCGTCGCGGACCACGTGCCAGTTGGTGACCACCAGCCCGTGACGCCCGCGAACGGCCACCAGCGTGCCGGAGCCGAGCGACATGGTCTGGCCTTCGGCCACCACCACGCGCACCACGGCCGGGTGAGGCCGGTCGGCGCCGAAACCGTTCCACAGGTCGGTTACCGACCTGGGCGCGGCGGCAGCCGGCATCGTTGTGCCCAGGAGCACGATCAAGGCCAGGAATAATTTCACGCCTATGGCACTTCTCAATCCGTTTACAAATCGTCCGGCAATTCTCCGGGGCGTGCTTCGCCACGCCCCTGCTGAACCGGATTCAATTCCGGAAATCGTTTCTGCTACGCATTTCGAGCGACGAACGAAGCTACACGCTGTGTCCCGCAACGGCTGCTGGAGACTCGCACGCCTTGTTGACCCCGCCCAGGGCGACGTTCTGTTCCGTACGGCGCCGTGCCTCGTTACGCACGATGCGGTCGAACAACTCGCGTCGAAGTTGCTGCAGCTTCTCGTCGCGCGGCGGACGCTTTTCATTGCTTTGCATGGTTCGGTTCAGGCGGCGATCGGACGTCCGCCCTTAAGTTCCTCGGTTCGGGGGGGAAATTCCTCGCCGCAGTTGTATGCGTTCTTCAAACGCGCCAGTTCCGCACGGAGAGCCTGCTCAACCAACCGGGTCAGCGTGAGGCGAAGAGGGTAACCGGCCAAGAAAACGGTTGCATTGCGGGCCTCGTCGAGCAACTCGGGAGTCAAATAGAGAGTCGCACGAACCTTGCCCTGGGTCGAATTCGCCGAGTTCTTCGTCACACCTTGTTCTCCGCAAGCGATTCGGGTACCGCGGCACAACGATCCTCACCGTCGTTCCGTCCACGGGCGAGAGCGGTCCGCAAACGTCAGACGTTTTCGGACCTTTAAGAGGTTTCGGACGAGCGCGACAACCGACTCAAAAGAACTGCCGGCGGCCGAGTGGGTCTACCCAAGGAGACTGATCCGCACGACCCGCAGGGTTTACCGTGGGGAGGGAAGACGCGTGCCGGCTCGGCGAGTCAATTCGTTGTGTGGTAAGCGGTTGCGAAGATTTGCCTCCCTCACACCAAGCGAACCAATCTGGATCTTGCGACATCCCTCTGATAGGCTTAAAGCATTGGAGGTTGCGTGATGATCGAGTCAATTCGGTTCCAGAACTTCAAGGTTCTCCGCGACGCGACGTTGCCCCTGGGCGCATGCACGATCCTTGTCGGTCCCAACGGCAGCGGAAAGACAACGGTTCTCAGGGCGCTGGAGGCAATTGCAGCCAACTCGCGGAAGGATCTCGGTGACGTGGCGCACGTCCAGGCCCCAGTCGGAACTGAGGCCGTTGTGTCGCTGAACTGCGTTTTCTCAAGTGGACGTGCTTGCCTTAGAACACGTTTTCCTGAGAACAAGGGCAGCATGCCATCCGGATACGGCGAAGAAGGTCTTGTCCATTTGTCGCCCACTGACGTCAACGTGTTCAAATGCAAGATCTCACAGATCCGCGTATTCAATCTCGACCCCCAAGCCATCGCGGCCCCCGCTCCTGTCGTCCCCGAGGCTTCTCTTGAGTCGAACGGCTCGGGATTGGTGGCCGTTTGGGATTCGATGCGCGACAATGAGCCCGACCGATTCGAGAGGATCAGTGCTGAGATCGGCAGTTGGCTGCCGGAGTTCTCGGCCATTCGTTTTGAACGCCCCGGGAGCGGGCAGAAATCATTCGCTTTGCAGACGCGTGACGGCGGCCATCGAATTCCGGCCGCCGATCTGTCCTATGGCACCTTGATTGCCCTGGCCCTGCTGACACTAGCCTATCTTCCCGACCCGCCGTCGCTCGTTGCCCTGGAAGAGCCCGATCGAGGCATTCACCCTCGCCTGCTTCGACGCGTGCAAGATGCTCTCTATCGCTTGGCCTACCCGCAGAGTTGCGAGGAGGAACGGGAGGCCGTGCAGGTACTTGCGACGACTCACTCGCCGTACTTCCTGGACCTCTTCAGAGACCATCCGGAAGAGATTGTCGTGGCGAATAGGAACGGACTCGACGTCCAGTTCGAACGCCTCTCTGATCGCGACGACATCGAGGAAATCCTGGGCGTCGGACCTTTGGGAGAAGCGTGGTACTCTGGGATTCTGGGAGGTGTGCCGAGCGAGCCATGAAGGTCGCCGTGTTGAGTGAATCCTCCGCCGACAAGGCCGCCGTGCGAGTCTTCATTGAAGCTCTGCTTGGCCGCCCCACGGAGAAGCCGGGCATGCCACCGTTTCGGGCGCGCGGTTGGCCGAGCGTGCGTGAGAGTATCCCTCAAACGTTGATGCACCTTCACTATCAAACCGACGCGGAAGCTCTGGTGGTCGTGGTCGATTCAGATCGCTCGCCTCTCCACGATCCGAAATCGCAACAACGCAGTGCCTGCAACCAGGAATGCCGCTTGTGTCTACTCTCGCGTATCGCTGAGAACACGCATGCACAACTGCGGCGGCGGCCGGATCGCTCCCCACCCAGAATCGCCATCGGCGTTGCTGTTCCGCAGATTGAGGCCTGGTATCTCGTGGGTCGTGACCCCAGCGTATCCGAAGCGAGTTGGCTCAATGCCGTCCGGGAGGGGCGCACGCCTTACGATTCAAGGCAGCTCAAACAGCGCGTCTATGCCACCGATCGCCCGTCGATCGATCTGGAAACCGCTCGTGCGGTCGAAGAATCGCGTCGAATCGTCGAGAATGATCTGCTCGATCGTCTCATTAGCCTGTTCCCGGTCGGCTTCGGCACGCTGGCCCAAACCGTGAAGAATTGGTGACCGGTTTCATGTCCCACGCGGACAACACCCACTCCTTGCTCGTCGGCTACATCCTCTGGCTCCTCGGCTTCATGGGAGCCCACCGCTTCTATTTCGGCAAACCGGTAACCGGAACCATCTGGTTCTTCACTCTCGGGCTGCTCTTCATCGGCTGGATCATCGACCTGCTGCTGATCCCCGGCATGGACCGCCAGGCCGACTTCCGCTACCAGGCAGGCCGCCTCGACTACACCGTCGCCTGGCTCCTCCTCACCTTCCTGGGAGTGTTCGGCGTTCACCGCTTCTACATGGCGAAGTGGATCACGGGCCTGATCTACCTGCTCACCGGCGGCCTCCTCGGCCTGGGTGTGCTATATGACTTCTGGACGCTGAATGGGCAGGTGAGCGAGATCAATCAGCGAGGGTACTATTGATGCTTGTATTCTGAATGAGCGCTCCGGCAGACAGAAATCCGGTAGAACCGGGCCTCCGTTGTCGGCCCTCGTTCAATGAATATGCAAGGCCCGATAAGACCATTTACCAGGAAACGTTCACTTGCGTCTTCAAGTCCCGCTCTACAAGCTGTTTGTGATCGTGGCGGTGTGGGCCGGTGCCCTCGGGGCATTCTCTTACCAGGGGACCTCTGGCCTGATCATCGCGGCATTGCTCGGCACGGTAGGCACCCTACTTGTCATGGCTATTCACGGGAGACGCGAGTACCTGTCAAGCGTCATTGTGGCGATCGGAAGCGTGATCGGGGCATTCTTTGCCCTGGTTCTCTTGGTTCCGCCGGTGGTTAATCGTTATGGTTCCACTGACGCCCTCAGGGACTGGATGCTCATGTCAGTCGGCGCAATCGTGGGCGGTGTACTTTTTTCGTGGGCGAGGAAGAGATAGAGACGGCTGGCACGGCATTGCCGCCGAGCCCGCCGTCGATGCCTCATTTGGAGATGGCATCAGCCGATTGGCTCATCGCGCAACTCGCCGATGCTTTCACCCGCTCTTGGCTCAATACTCCCGCGGCCGCACTTTCCCCTGCACGCGGCTCGGCAGGCCCTGAATTCGCAAGAAACCCTCGGCGTCGGACTGATTGTAGGCCCCGCCGCCCTCCATCGTGGCGATGCCCTCGTCGTAGAGGCTGTTGGGGCTTGTGCGGCCGGCCACCTGGATGTTGCCCTTGTAGAGGTTGAGCGTCACTTCGCCGGTCACCGGCTTCTGGGCCTCCTGGATGAAGGCGAACAGGGCGTCCATCTTGGCATGGTACCAATAGCCGTAGTAGACCATCTCGGCCACTTCCGGGGCCAGCCGGTCGCGCAGATGCATCAGGTCGCGGTCCATGGTGAGCTGCTCGATCACGCGGTGCGCGTTGTAGAGTATCGTCATGCCCGGCGCCTCGTAGACGCCGCGGCTCTTCATGCCGACGAACCGATTCTCGACCATGTCGATCTGGCCGATCCCGTTGCGTCCCCCGATCTCGTTCAGAGCCTTGACCATATGGAAGGCCGACAGCTTCTTCCCGTTGAGGGTCACGGGCACGCCCGACTCGAAGGCGATCGTCACCGTTTCGACCTTGTCCGGCGCATTTTGCGGCAGGACGGTCATGCCGAAATCGACCGTTTCCACGCCGTTGGCCGTCAGGTCTTCCAGCTTGCCCGCCTCGTAGCTGATGTGCAGGCAGTTCTCGTCGGAACTGTAGGGCTTGGCAACCGACGCCTTGACCGGGATGTTCTTCTTCTGGCAGTAGGCGATCATCTCGGTCCGGCCGGGGAACAGCTTGCGGAAGGCCTCGTTCCGCCACGGAGCGATCACCTTGACGTCGGGATCCAGGGCCTCGGCGGCCAACTGGAACCGGCACTGATCGTTCCCCTTGCCGGTCGCCCCGTGCACGTAGGCCTCCGCCCCAACCTCCCGGGCGACTTGCAGGCAGACCTTCGAGATCAGCGGTCGGGCGATCGACGTGCCCAGCAGATAGACGCCCTCGTACTTGGCCTGCCATTGCATCACGGGGAAGGCGAAGTCGCGGCACAACTCCTCCTGCACGTCGAGCAGCCGGGCCGATGCGGCACCGATATCCTCGGCCTTTTTCATGATCGCCTCGCGATCCTCGCAGGGCTGGCCCAGGTCGACGTAGACCGCGTGAACGTCGTAGCCTCCGTCCTTAAGCCAACCGAGGATGACCGACGTGTCCAAACCACCCGAATAGGCCAAAACACAACTAGGCATAGCAGCAGTCCGCCCGACAGAGAGAAACGGCTTGGAGGTAAACGGAAACCATCTATTTTGGCCCCCGCCGGAGCCACTGACAAGAGCCCCAGCGATGGCTGACGGTTCGCCCGGCATCGCTTACAATGCCGGAAGTCTCTCTGATTCCACCTCAAGGAGCCCCCCCATGGGAAGCTTCGCCAACAGCCTGCACGTGCGGTCCAACAACGCCGAGGCGGTGGCCGACGAGATCTGCCGGGTTCTGGAGAATCGAGGATTCCGGACGACCCAGGACGCGTCACGGCTCGACGCCGAGAGCCTCGATCCGTCGGTTCGGGCCCTGCACGTGGCCGACGCTCGGGACGGCTGGGTGGGGATCCTCGACAGCGATCTGATGGGGCTGCTGACGCTGGCCCAGGAGTTGTCGTCGAGACTTCAGACGCACGCAATCTGCGTGATGGTCAACGACAGCGATTCCTGGCACTACGAGCTGTTTCACAAGGGGCGGGAAATCGACGGCTTCGACTCGCCGGGGGCCTCTCCGCTGTTGGACTTGAACGAGTTGCCCAGCGACATGCTGGAGATGCCCGACGCCGATGAGCTGGCAGAGGCGATGGAGGCGGTCATGGACCAGCTCCCCGCCCTTGCCGACCTGCTCCAATCCCTTCTGCCGTCCGAGATGCGAGAGATCCACCAGAAGATCACCAAGGGCACGGCGACCCCCGAGGAAGCCGAGGCGTTCTCGCGCTGGAGCCGCGAGTTGGCGGAAGGGGCGGCCGATGAATTCGGCAGCGCCAACAGAAAAGCCGCCGGCCATGACCTGCCCGAGGCGGCGAGCGACTCGGACGGCAACGGCCAGGCCGCCTCGAAGAAGGAACTCGAAGGCCATCTTCACTACCTGCGACCGTTGCTGGCCTCGGGAGTAAAACCCGACCGGGTCAAGGAAATCCTCGTCGAAAAGGCCGCCTTTGCCGAAGAGCCCATGGCCGATTTTCTGGAAATGCTGGGCGTCAGCCGTTTCTACGCCCGATTGAGTTTCCAATACCTGCGTGAATACACCCGCGAGGAAATCGAAGACGAAGGAATCGGATTTCGCCCCCCGTTGATTTTTGAGAGAGAGAATTAGCGTCACCATGCCCGTCCCTGACGCCTTGGAAATCGCCCCGGCCACGTCCAACAGCATGACCGACGTCCTTTCGCTCGTATTCGGCAATTGCCAGCCGCAGGATGCCTTGAGCCGGGTCCGGGCCGCCTTGGCGGAGTACCGGGCGGGCAGGCTGCCTCGCGGCGGACTGCTGGCCGCACGCCGCGGCCGAAAGCTCGTCGGCGCCACCTTCGCCCAGGTGCTGCCGGGACGAGCCGCAACCTTCTGGCCGCCCCAACTCATTCCCGGCGAGCCGGAAACAACCGCAGACGCCCTGGTATCCAAGGCGATCGCCCACACCCGGGAAGCCGGCGTCGGCGTCGTCCACGCCGTGCTCGAAGGCCACCCCCGTCCGGCCGACGTGGCACGCCTCGAAAAGGCCGGTTTCGCCCCGCTGGCCGAACTCTACTACCTGATGGCCGAGACTCGCGATTTCCCCAGCTCGCCGCCGGAAGGCCCCTTGACCTTCGAGCCCTGCACCAACGAAAACTACCGGCGGCTGTGCGACCTGGTGGAGGCAACCTACGAGGCGACTCTCGACTGCCCCGGCCTTGACGGGCTCCGCACAGCGGCCGAAGTCCTGGAAGGATACGGCGCCGATCCTGGAACCTGCCTGCCCAACTGGCATCTCGTTCGGCACCAGGATCGCGACGTCGGTTGCCTGCTTGTAACCGACTACGGCGAGCACGGCAATTGCGAATTGACCTACATGGGTCTCGTCCCGTCGGTCCGGGGAAACGGATGGGGGCTCCATGTGACTCGTTATGCCCAATGGCTCACCCGCTCGTTGGGACACGGGCGCATCGTGCTGGCCGTCGATTCGGCAAATCAGCCGGCCCGCGACATGTACGCGGCGGCCGGATTCCGCGGCTGGGACCGCCGCCAGGTCTACATGCTCGTGCTGAGGTCGTAGCAGACACCGGGCAACGACCAGAAGAGCCTTGTTGCGTATCGTTTAACCCGCTGCCGTAGGCGAGGTTGTCCGCAAACAATGTTCTGTGCCTTGGCAAATCAACAGGCCTCGCCTACGGCAGCGGGTTAAACGACTCTCTGGCCATGTACTTGCTGGTGCTGAATGAAGCGGCTCTGTCCGACTGGATTACGCCGCGTCGGCCTCCTGCGAACAGTCTTCTGCGGCTGGAGCGGGACAGACGCGGGCCGGCCTAAAACGCCGCATCTGCCAAGGCTGAACCGGGCCGGGCAAGAGGCTGTACTGCCCCGGCATATGTTGTCCCGAAGAAGCCCAAGCCTCCGCCTCGCACGTGAGCCGATTCAGCAACGACTCGATCCGCAGGCGATAATGCTCCTGCCCCTCCCGCTGGAGGTCGGCCGGCACCGAGATCTCCGGGCTGACGACCACCCGAGCCCGGCTTCCCGGTCGGGGGACCGCAAAACGGTCCCAGCTTCGTACCCGCCAGGGTCGATCGAACCCGAAACCCAACAGAACCAGGGGCATCTGCAGTTTCGACGCCAAATAGACGGCGCCTTGCGCCATCTTGCGGCGCGGACCGCGGGGGCCGTCCGGCGTGATGGCCAAATGCTGCAACTCACCCCGGTCGAGCAGCCTGCGGAGTGCCGCCACGCCCCCTCGGCGCGACGACCCGCGAACCACGTCGAATCCGCTGAGCCGAGCCGCCTGGTCGAGAACGTCTGCGTCGCGGTGTTGGCTCAGCAACATAGAGAGATTGCAGCGGCCCCGAACGTAGAAGGGAAGCAGGATGTATTCGTGCCAGAAGATGTAGATGCGAGGACGCTGGCCGACGGGAAACGCCGGATCGGTCGCCGGGTCGTAGTAGGCGATTTGCGAGTCGAGAGTCCTCATCAACGCGCACACGCCCGCTCGGCTCAGCAATCCCGCATAGGCATTGATCAACGGATGGCCCATCGAAGAAGTTGTCAGGGTTCAGGGCTTGGGGGTTCAGGGCGACCCGTTACTTGCCGTTCCGCCACTCTCCGGAGAAGACTTCCACGGCCGGGCCGGTCATGTACAGGTGATTGTTCTCGGCCCAGTGCAACTGGAGGTCGCCGCCGCGCAGGTGGGCGGTGATCTCCCGTTCCGTCCGGCCGCTGATCACTCCCGCCACGCAGACCGCACTGGCGCCGGTTCCACAGGCCAGGGTCTCGCCCGACCCGCGCTCCCACACCCGCATGCGGATCTCTCGCGGCGAGATCACCTGGACGAACTCGGCGTTCACCTTGTTGGGAAAGTGCGGATCGAGCTCGATCTTGGGGCCGAACCCCAACACCAACTCGTCGCTAAGTTCCTCCACGTAACTGACGCAATGGGGGTTACCCATCGACACGCAGGTCACTCGAAATTCCCGGCCGTCGACGTCGATCGGCCGATCGACGACTTCGCCGCCGGTCCAGGTCGTGGGAATCTTCTGCGGATCCAGGATTGGGCAGCCCATGTCGACCCTCACGCATTCGACCACTCCGTCTTCCACGAACAGCTCCAAACTGAGGACCCCGGCCCCGGTTTCGATCTGCATCGTCCCCTTCCTGGCGATGCCGTGCTCGTAGACGTACTTGGCCACGCAGCGAATCGCGTTGCCGCACATCTCCGATTCGGAGCCGTCGGCGTTGAACATCCGCATCCGGGCGTCGGCGACCTGGCTCGGGCAGATCAGCACCAGCCCGTCGCCCCCGACCCCGAAATGGCGATCGGAGATCCGCCGGGCCGTCTCAGCCAGATCGTCGGGCGGGGTCTCCTGGAAGCAGTCAACGTAGATGTAATCGTTCCCCGCCCCCTGCATCTTGGTGAAACGCATCGGTCCAACTCTTGTGTTGTCGTCGTGGATGTTACAGTCTTCGATTGATTGTACGGAAACACGCGGAAACCCGGCAAGCACACTTGGCTGCGTCCCGCCCGCCCTTCTCCACCCGTAGCCGAAGTCGCCAGACTTTGGCCGGTCGCCCAGGCTTCTCCAAATGCAGCCGAAGTCGCCAGACTTTGGCTCTTTCAGCCGCCTGCCAAAGTCTGGCGACTTCGGCTACGACCAACACAATCTGTTCACCCGCTCAGGTCGAGCAGGCTGCCGCTCTGGCCGGAGGGGTCCTTGCTGCGGTGCTGTTCGGCTCCGTTCTCGCCGGAACCGTCTCCGTTGCCGGGGCCGCCCATCTCTTCCCATAGACGCCGCCCGTCGGCGTCGCGTTCGCCCGTGGCATGGTCTTCTCCGTCGGTTTCTCCAATTCCGGCGGCACTCTCCGCCTTCTGGTCGGTCTGGGTCCGCCGCTGCTGGGCGGCCGAATCCTGCTGGGTCCGATCCACGTCGGACCCCTTCGACTGGGCCAACGGGGCACCGGCCGCACTGGCCGGCAGTCCACCCAAAGGACCTACGCTCATGAGACACCTCCTGGCATTGGGCGTGCCGTCCCCACGGACGCCGCGCAATAGGGTGGGCTACTCTCACGGTGCGAAGTCATAGTCTGCCCGAATTATGTAACCTGTGTTTCCTCTCGCTACCTCCTCTGCAACGCTCCCCTTCCGTACGCATTCATAGTGCCGGTCTCCGGAAACAGCCCCGGCGACTCCACCGGGATCTGCAAGTCTTTCTGCAACTGCTCGATCAGGTTGTTGACCGCGGGCAGGGGCTGGCGAATGATCCGGAGATCCGACGCCGGTCCTTCCACATGGATGAGCACGAGCTGATCGCCGGCGCCTCCAAGGGCTTCCCGGAGGAAGTTCAGCCCCAGTTCGCCCCGCCCCAGCCGCGTTCCAAACTGGAGATTCACGTTGTGGTTGAAATCCATTTCTCCGCCCCCCTCCAGGCTGATCGCGTCGCCGCGAAACACGATCTTGGGGAAGTAGATGTGATCGCCGCGGATCAGGAAGTCGATATCGCTTTCGCTGAACGCGCTGTTGTCGGGCGGCCGGATCGTGAGAATCTTGAGCAGCGACACCATCGCCGGCAACTCGTAGATGTCGGCCTGCCGCAACTCGATGTTGCCGCGCCCCTCCAACGCGTTCAGGGTCTTGCTGCGGCCCCACAGGTCGGCCCGGGCGAAGACCTTTCCCTTGAGCTTCTGCCGTCCCGACAGGAGTTCCTGGGCGGTGCGGGCCAGATCGGCCTCGAACAGCCGCCACGACAGTTCGAAGCCGGTGTCTTTTCCCAACCCTACGGCGCCGTCCCCGTAGACCGTCCCGCCGAAAACCGAGCCCTCGAGGGAACGGGCCTGCTGCCCTCCGACCGGCCCCACCCGTGCCCCCAGCCGGATCTGCCGATCGTCGATCAGAATCGGTCCGTGGACGTTGGTGATCTGGATGTCGCGGTAGGTGAGCGATCGAACGTCCAGCTCGCCGCTGCAGACGATCCGCTCTCCGTCGGATTGGCCGCTGAGGGTCGCTTTGCCGCTCACATTGTCGATGGGCACGCCGCAGTTCAGGTGGGCGCGATGAAAGAGGACGTCCAGGTTCCAATTCGACGTGAGTCGATCGATCTGCGGCGCCTCTCGAGCAACGACGACGGTCCCCTGAAGATTGATCGGCGTTCGCGTCTCCAGCCCCGTGATGGCCGGGCGGAACCGCTCCGGCACGGCCCGCGTAAGGTCGTTGTCCAGTTGCAGCCGCTCCACCAGCATGTCGTCGAAGCGAAGGTTCCAGCTTCCGTCGGGAGTGAAACGGCAGGCCACCTTGGCCTGGATGCGAGCGTTGCCGTGATTCCCTTCAAAGTTCTCCACCCGGATCAGGCCGTCTTCGTAGACCAACACTCCCCGGAGTTGCTCCAGGCGATAAGGCAGATTGACCGGCTCGATCGACGTCACCTCCGGATGAGGTTCGGCGCGGAATCGCACGTCCAGTTTTTTCGGTTCCGCCAGGTAATGGATCGTCAGGTTTTCCAGGTCGATCATCCCGCGCAAGCGAAGATCGTTCCAGAGCCGCTGCATGGGAGGACTCAGCGAGTCGCGCAACTCCTCTTCCAGGGCGATGTTGGAGCCGGTGAAGGTCAACCACAGCTCCTTTCCGTTCGGGCCGAGGCCGAAGCGGCCCTCGCACTGGACCACGCCGGTATCGTTTTTGCCGGTGAATTTGCGGAAGGCCCACTCGTCGTCGATCATCTCGATCTCGCCGTCGTAGATCGTCAACGGATAGGGAAAACCTCGCTTGGGCGGTTCCTGCGTCCAACGAACCGAGCCGTCGGGCATCACGTGGGCGATCATGTACTTGCTGGGAGGTGCGCCGGGCCTGTCGCTCGAGATCCGCAGATAGACGTTGACGCGCCCCGTTGGATTGAGCGACTGGACCACCTCCCGCGGTCCCTCCTTGATCGCGGCGAACAGATCGTCGTTCAACTCCAACTCGGCCGCATGAACCTCCACGTTGCCGTAAGGCCCGGCCAGCGGCTGCCATACGGTGCCGTTGATCGTAACCCGATTCTTCCCGCTGAACGCCTCCAGGCTGATCTGCAGGCGGTCGTCTTTCAGGTCCAGCGCCACCAGGCGGTCGCCCTGTGAAACGGTCCCCCGAGCGCGATACAACCGGTAAGGGAACTTGTGATAGCTGAACGAGACGTCGAGGCACTCCACGGTCGCCGTTCGCGGATGCCACTTCGTGCCGTCGTAGTCGGCCGCGAACCGGGCGTTGATCCGGCCCAAAGGCAAGTATTTCGACCAGGTCTCGGTGAATCGATCCGGCAGGGCTGCCAGCAGGTTGTGATCCAGCTCGAGCTGCTCCACCTGGCCTTCGATCGACTTTCGTGCGGCCGCACCGTGTCCCCAACTGGTCAGCGACCCGACCTTTAGCGTCATCGGCCCGCTGTGCCCCACCAGATTCTGCAGCGTGAGCCCCTCGTTGCTCACCGAAAACTCCGTGCTCACCTCGGTCAACGGGCCGGGAAGACGCGGGTCTTCAATCCGCCCTTCCGTCACCCTGCCGTTCGCCCGGAACCGGCACGGCGAAGCACTCTCTCCGCTACCGCCCCCCAAAACGAATTGAAAGGTCGCCCGAGCACGGCAGGCCTCCGGGATCTCGCAACCCGAGAGCCATTCCTGCGGCACGGAACGCAACGAGTCGCGGGTGATCTCCAGATCAGCCACCGCCCCGCGCAGCGACCACTCGCCCGTCTTCAAGTCGACCTGTCCGCTGAGTTCGGCCCGCGAGACGTAATCGCCGTCGAGCGTGCCCTGGATTTGCCGCAACGTGGAGTTGCCGCCGCCCGGCATGCCGCCCTCCGGCTCCAGAAGGGCCAAACTCACGTTGCGCAGAACCAGCATCGACGACGGGTTCTTGGTCGGATCGAAGACCTCGACGGTCGCGTCCTCGACGCGGACTGTCGGCAGCGGCTGCTTCCCGTCGCCCAGCTTCGGCAAGGGCAACAAGCGGGAACCACTCCAGGTCCCGTCGTGCCGCCGGGTCATCCGCAGCACGGGCCGCCGCACCACGATCTCGTGGATCTTGATCGAACCGGCAAGCAGTTCCTGCAGACTGCCGCGACTGTGAAGAAACACTTCAGGCAGGCAAAGCAACTCGGCGCGGGGGCCAGCCGCCCCGGTCTCGACGATCACCAGGTCGCGGACCTCGATGCCTTCCTTTTCGACGAACTGGGCCGACCGGATCGAAATGTCCAGGTCCTGATACTGTTCGGACAGCATGGTCAGCAAACGCTGGCGGATCTCGCTGTCCAGGCGATCGTAGAAGAAGGGCACGGCTGCGATGGCCGCGATCAGCGCGACCAGCAGACCCCATTTGAACAAACCCCAGCAGAGATTCACCGTGCCGTGAACGATGGCCGAAAACCCTCCATGGCAAGCCTTCAAGGTAGTCGAAGTAGGGTGGGCCAAGTGAACCATCACCGCTCACCCTTCACTCCCCGCAAATCACTCATTATGGCTCTCAGTCGACTTCCACTATACGCACTCGCAGCGTCCAACGTTCATCTCCCACAGTCCAGCCGGCAGATCACGTCAATGCGCAGAAACTCAAGTCTGCTATGGTACTTCCGTTCAGAGAAAGGGGTCAAGACGGATAGTGGCTGACACCTGCCGGGCGTCACCTTGGCCTCGTCACCGAGACGGCCATCCTGGCCTGTTGAAAATGGGGACTGGCTCCGCAACATCTTGCAGCCCTGCAACACCGGACACACTACTGGTTGCGGTGCCTGTCCCCTTTTTCAACAGACCACGGCCATCCACACAGGATGTTGCACTCGGCGAGAGCAACCCACACACCGCCATTGGGGGAGACCACGCACCCTACCCACGTAACCTCCGACAGGCTGGGAGATCCGGGCCGACTCTGCGGCCGAGCATCACCCATTCCTCCACCGCGGCCCGTCATCAAAGGGGAGCGCTCGTTGGATTTTGCCGCGCCAGCAAGTATACTCCTAGTTCCCCGGCAAGCTGGCAGTGCCAGCACTGCTGCCGCGACGGGACGAAAACGACTGGAAAAACAAGACAAGCTCACAGGAGGGACCTTATGGCCTCTGGACTGCCTGATTATGTGGCATCGGCGAAACCGGTGCCCCAAGAAAACCGCATGCCGTGGTTCAAGAGCACGGCCCAAACCTACGCCGGCATCATGCTCTGGTTTGTGTTCTGGCAGGACGTGCCTGTAGGACAAAACATCAATCCGGCGGCGGGCGAGTTCAGTGCCTTCGCCGGCGGCACGCTTTCCCAAGGCTTGGGGGTCGCATTGTTCGGCCTAATCCTGGCCGCCCTCATCTGCCACTTCCTGTTCTATTTGGTGCCCGGCATGCTGGGTTTGAAGACCGGACTGCCGCTCTACATCGTCGGGACCAGCACCTATGGCGTCAACGGCGGGTTCCTGATGCCCGGTTTTCTCATGGGCGTCTTGCAGTTCGGATGGTTGGCGGTCAACGCCTACTTCTCCGCCATGCTTCTGGCCGGCACGTTCGGCCTGGCTGCCAATTCGCCCGCACACTTGGCAATCGGCGTCATTTGGGCCGTGGTGGCGGCATTCGTCGGCCTCAAAGGAATCCAGTACGTCGCCAAAGTCGCCACCTTTCTGCCGCTGATCCCCCTGGTCATCCTGGCGGTCCTTCTCGTTGCCACCATCGGCGGAATCGGCTCGTTCGACC
Source organism: Planctomycetaceae bacterium (assembly GCA_012719125.1). Classification (GTDB taxonomy): domain Bacteria; phylum Planctomycetota; class Planctomycetia; order Pirellulales; family Thermoguttaceae; genus JAAYAY01. Next base: position 176,117 of record JAAYAY010000024.1, read on the forward strand.
CGCAGGCAGCAGTCCAAGCCGGCGCCTCGAAGGTTGTCGAGTTGGAAACCGGCACGCTCCAGGCGGGTCCCGCACTCTCAACGCTCGGCGTGATCGGAGTCATCTGCGCCTACGTGGTCGGCTTCTTCGCCACCGCCGGCGCGGCAGGCTGTGACTTCGGTATGAACAATCGCGATGCGAAGGACGTTCAATTGGGCGGCCTGGTCGGCATCGCGCTGGCCACGATCGTGGCCGGCGGCGTTTCTCTGATCGCCGTGGCCGGCGCTCAGGGCCTGGGCAAGGCAGGCGGCGACTTGGCTGTCCTGCGGACCTCCATGCTGATGGGACCGATCCTCACTCCGCAAGTCGCCAAGATCTTCATGTTCCTGCTGGCGATTGCCGCTTTCCCTCCGGCCTGTTTCTCCTCCCTCATTGCGGCCAACAGCTTCAAGACGACCCTACCCAAAGTGAATCCGTTCATCACTTGCGGCCTGGGAACGGCCGGCTCCATTGCCCTGGTTGTCTCGGGATACGCCGGCGACGCCGCGGGCGTGTTCACCATCATCGGTGCCTCGTTCGGCCCCGTGTGCGGTGCCATGGCTGCCGACTACCTGCTGGCGGGGAAAAAATGGGCCGGTCCGCGAGCCGGTTTCAACCCGGCCGGATGGATCTCCTGGATCATCGGCTTCGCCGTAGGAGCCTTCAATTTCATTCCGGGCAAACCCTTTGTAATGCCCTGCCCGCCCGTCGCCGCTTTCATCGTCGGCTTCGTCCTCTACCTCCTGCTGGCCAAGGCCGGCATGGAAAGCAGAGTGCTCGAAATGCCCACCGGCGATGCCGCCCCGAAACCTGCGGCCGAGTAGCCCTGCAAACAACCTTCGATCCATAACCGGGTCGAAAAGGCAACCGCAAAAGACGCGGTCGAGCACCCCTCGATCGCGTCTTTTCTCATGTGCCCACCCCTATTCGGCGATGTCAGTCCTCTGCACCCGGCTCAACCTGCCGTATCGGTTCTCGCCAATCATCCACACCTGCACGAGGCCCGGCTGTCGAACCAGCCCGGCGGGAACGGTTACTTTCCCATCGCGGCGGTCCTGGTCGGTAAGCCACAGGAGATAACGGTCATACGGAGGCTTGGGGTTCAGCAACTGCACCGTGATGACGCTCAGGTTGCCCGCGGTGAACTTGATGTCCCATGTCTTGCTTCGCGCCGGTGCCTCGGCGGGCAGGCTGAAATCGAGGTCGCACACGGAGAACTCGCACGCCTGGCTCAGCGACCCGTCGCTCATGACACATTGCGCCGCATAGTCGCCGCAGTCGGAGAACAAGCGTTCGATCACGCCCCTGCCGTGCACGGCGATCTCTTCGACCACCCTGCCGCCACGCTTGACGACCAGAGATTTCACGCCTTGAGAGTCTCTGTCCATGACGTTAAACTTCACGGGCTGGTCCTTGAAATAGGGAACCCAGTCTCCGCGGTCGAGCAGCAGAACACGATTGACGACAGGCGCCGCAGAATCCTCTGCGTAGTTCGGAAACAGACATCGTCCCGCCTTGTTCCCCTCGTGCCAGGCATCGAAGTCGACGATCCGATACAGTTTTCTGTTTCGGGACGAAATGTGGGCATCGAAGTCCGAGGCGCTGTGAAGGATGTTCCGGGTGGTCGGCGGCCAGCTATCCTCGACGCGAACGGCAGTCACACCTCCAGCATTTCTCTTGACCGCCGTGACCAACTCCACATGCGAACCCCCGCCGACCTTCGCGGGCGGCGTATAGATCACGTCGCCCGGCTCGGCGCCCTGGGCCGATTGCGGGTCGACGAGGACGACACCGCTACGGAACTCCGGGCCATGATGCGAGCTTCGATAGGGAACGGCGCACTGCAGGGCATAGCTGGTGTACGAAGAGCAAACCGTTCCGTAGTAGGTCGCGGCGTTCGACACCTTGCCCGAGAGATTCTCGGTGTACAGCACACTGTGGGGATTCTCAACGGCGGCCAGGAACGTCTTCAGATGGATGTCGAAGCCGATGCATCGCCCCACCTCCTTGACGCTCGAATACGGAACGCCCGTGTACTCGGTCCCTTCTTCGAAATACTTCCCACTCCGGTTCGGCATCCCACCGGCCACCGGCGTCCACTTCACCCGCGACAAGATCCTCGCGTACTCGACCGCCTGCTCCTGCCACGCCTGCGAACTCCCTTTCGCTTCCGCGGCCGACGCCCGCCCCTGGGAACAAGCGGAAATCGTCAACGAAACGGCTACCACACAATAACACCACTTCTTCGTCTTCACGAACAGCTCTCCTTTCCCTGCTTCAGTCGTCGAACGGACCCATGTTTCCACGAATCACGCAAGGCCGTTAAGCTTAACAGACTCCGAGACGCGACGACAACAAACCCGCCCGTTCCGACGGCATCGCGTGATATCCGCCCCCCAAAAACGCCGAATTCCCCAGGGCTCGCCCGCACCGCCCCCAAATCCGTCTTCCCTTCCTCCCCGTCCTGTGCACAATTACTATCGCACCTGAATCCTACCCCCTGACCCCCGAACCCCGAACCCTGAACCCCGACCACTGACTCTGAACCCTGAACCCTGCCAACTCCCAATGTCCCGCCTCTTCTGGACCTTCCTCCGCTGGATCCTCCACCTGCGATACCGCGTGCGCGTCACCGGCCTCGACCAGTTGGCCGACCTCAAAGGCCCCACCCTGGTCATGCCCAACCACCCGGGCTACATCGACCCGCCCCTGGTCCTCTCTCACGTGCGGCTCAGTCGCCCCGTGCGTCCGGTGGTCTTCGCGGGCATCTATCGCATCCCGGTGCTCTACCCGATCATGCGGCTGGTCGACGCCCTCGAAGTCCCCGATCTGGCCGAACACAGCCAGGCCGCCCACGAGCGGACCCTGGCCATGATCGACTCGGTCGTCGAAGGCCTCCAGCGTGGCGAAAGCTTCCTCATCTATCCCTCCGGCAGACTGCGCCGCCAGCAGGGCGAGGTGATCGGCGCCGCCCGGGCGACCCACGAAATCCTCCAGCGCGTCCCTCAAGCCAACGTCGTCCTCGTCCGCACCCAGGGGGTCTGGGGCAGCATGTTCAGCTACGCCCGCACCGGCAACGACCCGCTCCTCGGACGCCGGGTAATCCAGACGATCTTGTGGATGATCGCCAACCTGCTCTTCTTCGCACCTCGGCGAAACGTGCACATCCACCTCGAGGTCGTCCCTCGCGATCGGCTCCCCAGCCAGGACCGCGACCGGCTCAACCGCTTCCTGGAGCAATGGTACGACAAGGAAGGCGTGGAGCAGCCCACGTTCGTCCCCTACCATCCATTCCTGGGCCCGCGCGACATCCAGTTCCCCGAACTGCAACGGACCCTCAACGTCGATCTCGATCGAATCCGCGAGAAGACGAAGCAGGCCGTCAATGAAGTGATCGAAGAATTCCTGGGACGCCCCCTCACCGACCAGGAGAAGCAGCCCGAGGCCACCCTCGACCTGCTCGGCCTCGACAGCCTCGAACGGATGGAACTGGCCCTGGCGATCGAAGACCGTTTTGGCTTCCGCTCCGATCGTGTGGCTGCCAACCTGGGCGAACTCTGGGCCCTGGCCGAAGGCCAGATGACCGGCTCCGGCCAGGAACTCGTCGCGCCTCCCTTGTGGACCAAGACCCCGCAACCCGTCGGCCCGGGCGAGGTCCTCGCCGAGACCATGGCCGAGGCCTTCGTCCGTCGCGTCCTGGCCGGTGCCGACGACGTGGTCACGGCCGACGCCACCAGCGGCACGCTCACCTATCGGCGGATGCTGGTCGGTTGCACCGTCATGGGGCGGCGCTTCGCCGAGCTGCCCGGCGACGCCGTCGGCGTCATGCTGCCCTCGTCGGTGGCGGCCGACCTGGTGTACTTCGGCTTGCACACGGTCGGCAAGCTGCCGGTCATGCTCAACTGGACCACCGGACCGGCCAACCTGGCCCACGCCATCCGCACCCTCGACATCAAACGGGTCGTCACCTCGCGTCGATTCATCGACCGCCTGCGGATCGAGATTCAGGATGCCGAGTTGGTCTTCCTCGAAGACCTGCGCGAGGGAATCAGCAAGTGGGAACAACTCCGCACGCTGGCAGCAACCTATCTGGCGCCCGGTAGCTTCCTCAAGAGGCTGCCGAAACAGAATCCCGACGACCCGGCAGTCGTACTCTTCACCTCAGGTTCGGAAAGTGCCCCCAAGGCCGTGCCCCTCAGCCATCGCAATCTGTTGACCAACGTGACCTCGACCGTTACGAGCATGCTGCTTCGGCGCGAAGACGCCATGCTCGGCGCCTTGCCGCCGTTCCACAGTTTCGGCCTGCTGGCCAACATGATCGCGCCGATCACGTCGGGCTTCCGCGTCGTCCATCATCCCGATCCGACCGACGCCGCCGGCCTGGTCCGCGTGGCTGCCGCCTATCGGCCCGCCATCACCGCCACCACGCCCACCTTCCTCAGTTACATCTTCGCCACGGCCACGCCCGAGGAACTCGGCTCCTTGACCCTGATCGCCACCGGGGCCGAAAAGTGCCCCGACGCCCTCTTCGCCAAGGCCAGGCAGATGGTCCCCGGCGCCCTCATCCTGGAAGGCTACGGCATTACGGAATGCTCCCCCATCGTGGCCGCCAACCGCCGCGACAACATCAAGCCGGGCACTGTCGGCATCCCCGTCAAAGACGTCGACGTCTGCGTTGTTCATCCCGAAACGAACCAGCCCCTGCCTATCGGCGAGACGGGCATGCTCCTCGTCCGCGGCCCTTCGATCTTCGGCGGCTACCTCAATTACGATGGCCCCGATCCGTTCGTCACCGTCGATTCCCATCGCTGGTACAAGACCGGCGATCTGGTGATGCTCGACGAAGAACGGTTCATCCACTTCCGCGGCCGGCTCAAGCGGTTCCTGAAGGCCGGCGGCGAAATGATCTCCCTGCCCGCCCTGGAAGAACCGTTCTCCCAACGCTTCCCGCCCACCGAAGACGGCCCGCAAGTCGCCGTCGAAGGCGTCGAAACCCCCACCGGCCGCCACATCACCCTCTTCACCACGCAAGACCTGGCCCTCCGCGACGCCAACCAACTCCTCACCGAAGCCGGCTTCCGCGGCGTCATGCGCCTGGACGAGGTGTGCATAGTCGACGCAATACCCGTTCTTGGCACCGGGAAGACGGACTACAAGGCACTACGCAAGATGGTGAATACGGGGTCAACTCTTGACTCTTGACAGAATCGGCATCTCAGCGTAGAATCCCAGCATGGCAAGACCCGTCCGAGTCGAGTTCGAAAACGCCGTCTACCACGTCACCGCACGGGGAAACGAGCGTAAGGACATCTATCGCGACCCAGCCGACCGCCAGCGTTTCCTCGAAACCCTCGAAGAAGCCGTCGGCCGGTTCGGCCTCGTCGTCCATGCCTACTGCCTGCTTGGCAACCACTATCACCTCCTCCTCCAGACGCCCCGCGCCAACCTGAGCGACGCGGCCGGCTGGCTCCAGGCCACCTACAGCATCCGCTTCAATCGCCGGCACCAGCGCAGCGGGCATCTCTTCCAGGGCCGCTTCAAGGCCCACCTCGTCGAGGCCGACCTCTACGCCCGGCAGCTCGTCAAGTACATCCACCTCAACCCGGTCCGCCCGAAAGACAAACGCCGGCCTGTGCCCCTCGAGCGGCGTGCCGAACTCGCCCGCTACCGCTGGAGCAGCCACCGGGCCTACGCCGGACTGAGCCAGCCCGACGCGCCGGCCTGGTTGTGCACCGAGTGGCTCAGCTATTTCGGCCGCACCCGAAAAGCGGCCCAGGCGGCCTACCGCGACGAGATCGCCCAGATGTTCGGCCAGGCGGTTCCTTCCCCTTGGCAGGAACTCCGCGGCGGACTGGTCCTCGGCGGCCAGGCCTTGTGGGACATGGCACGCCGGGCATTGGCTGAGTCCGAAGGCGATGACGAAATCCGCTGGTCTCGTCGTGCCGGAGCCGAGGCCCTGGCCGAAGCGATCGACAAGCTTGCCGCCGAGCAGACCGATCGTCGGATCGCCATCTGGCTGCAGGTCCGCCACGGCGGCCGGCGAATGACCGAAGTCGCCAAACTCTTTGGCTATCGTGACGGCAGCGGCGTCCATCGCGTGGTACAAAGGCTGGAAGCACGGGCAAAGCAAGATCGACAGCTAGGTGGGCAGCTGCAGGCGTTAACACGCTGCCTGTCCAGAGTCAAGCAGGGTATGCCGCGGCGCGACAAGGGAGGTGTAATTAACCAGTTAGTTCGTGTTTTGCGCCTTGCGTGAGGTATGGTTGAAAGTCATGCCGGGTATCCAAAGGCCGGTGACTCATTGG
>JAAYAY010000291.1 GCA_012719125.1 Planctomycetaceae bacterium
CACGCCGAGCAGATGCTCTTGTTGCGGGCGTATTACAAATCGAAGCACTGGCAAGTCCTGACGAACAAAGCCTTTGCATCCCCGCTGACCAATGCCGCATGACTCCTACGAAACTGCAATGCTCCCGTCGACGGCACGGTCGTACTGGTCATGGTCCAATGCGTCCCAGCCGAGGCAGTAGTAGGCCAAGGCGAAGTTGGGGTCGCACTCGAGGCACTTGTGCCAGCAGGCGACGGCCACCTCCAAGTCGTCGAAACGCCGGTGGACGGCGGCCTTTGAGTAATACGCATCGGGGTCTCGAGGGAACCGCTGGACGAGCTGTTCGGCCGCTGCGAATGCTTCGTCTCGAAGGGCCCGGGCTTCCGGAGACAACTTGGGGAGGGGCGACTGGCGGCGATCGGTCGCGGTGTTCCCCTGTTGGCGCAGGGACCAGACCACAAGCAGTGCCGTTGCCGCGACCAGACAAGCAGCGACGCCGAGCCCCACAACGAGCCGACTGGCGGACCGGCGAGGTTCGGTGGGAACCGGATCGCGTTGTATTTCTACAGACACGGGAACCATCCAGGCAAAAAAACATCGCCCCGTAAGAATACCGGGGCGACGTGTGAGACGATCATCATGGAGCGGGAGTCAACAGGATTTCCGGGTCAACTGCCCGAGCCCATCACTTCCTTCAAATCGACGGTGACTTCCTTCCCCTCTTCAACCTGCACGGTCACGGGGGACTTGTCGGCTGCGTACTTGCCTTGCCACTCATCTGTGACTTCGGCCCCCGTTACGATTTTCGCCACGCCTACCTTGTAGCTGCCGGCTTCGACCCCGGTGATGTCGAAGGAACCGTCTTCCCCGACGGCTCTCACCATGCCGGCCCCGCCGGCCGTTGGAACGAACGTCACTTCATAATAGACGTAGCCGTCCTGGTAGTCGGCCAATTTGGCAGGCTGGCCGCCATCGAGCAGCTTGCCTGTGGCCTTCACACCAGTAACCGGGGCACCGCTGCCGCCACCGCCACATCCGGCGAACACCGTGCAACTGAGCATCGCCAAGATCCCAAGCCAAACCATCGTACGCTGCGCCATCGCGTTCATCCTTTTCAAGAAGCACCAATGCAAACAGTCTGCCAGGCCGATTTTTTGGCGGCGATCGCGCCAAAGCGAAACACCACATCGTTGCGAGACGACACGGTGCCGACCAATCGAGAAACGACCTGGAGCGGAGAGTAAAACAAACAAACTGGCTACCTCCGCTCCCTGACAGAGGGGAGGCAGCCAGCGCGAAAACATTAACAAACGTCAAAGTGAACGTGAAAACCGCCTACGGCACTTGCACAACACCGCCGTCGGCCCTGTGGCCAAAACGCGCGAGGGTAATGGCGTCGATCGTGTAGGAGATGAAGTGGACCGACCCGTCGCCAAACAGGGCGTTGAAACCGCCAGGATGGCTGGATCCAAACTGCGAAGTTCCGGCCGTGACATTTGAGTATCCGAGCCTTCGAGTTAGATCCGAGTCGGAGCACGGGGGGAAGTCTGCGCGGCAGATGTTGTCCTGATCGTTGGCTGTGGCATAGCCCGTGTCGTCGTTTCCGGCCGTTCCGAAGCCGTTGGGATTCAGGGCCTTCTCGCCGATCATGAGCGTGTTGGACGAGCCGTCCTTTAAGGAGGCGAAGTCCGTCCGTTTCTCGCTCGTGTTTCCGGTGCCTCCGGATTCGACATAGCCCCGGCTCCGCATGAAGACGCCGCAGTAGTTGTCGATGGCGTTGAAACCGTCAAGGTTCAGCGCCGTCGAATCGGCATAGAAGCCTCGCGTGATCAAGTGCCCCATGTCGTTGGATCCGTGCGCTCCTGCATAGTCGACCATTCCGATCAACTGACCATCAACGGGACTCACCGCGCGTTCCTTAATCTGGGTTCGGTGCGACTGCCTGCGGTAGGCCTGCGGCTGACGACGGCTGGGGCAATAATAGGCGGGAATCACACCCGAGACGGCCATCAGGCCGCGATCCAGACCGACGTCGCCGGTTGTGGCCGGTGCACCGCTTGCCTCATGGATCGCGCCCTGCTCCATGAAGGGAAGGATCTGGTAGAACTGACCGGCGGTCTGCTTGGGGGCGGTGTCAGGCTGTCCCGAGTCGTCGGTCCCGCCGAAACTGGGATAGCTCGTCCAAGTGCGACCCGCATGGGGGAAGATCTTGAACGTGTCGTGATGATTGTGAATGGCGATTCCCTGCTGCTTGAGATTGTTCGTGCATTGAGAACGCCTGGCTGCTTCGCGCGCAGCCTGCACTGCCGGCAAGAGCAGTGCAATCAAGATGCCGATGATCGCGATCACGACCAGCAACTCGACCAGAGTGAAACCTCGTTTTTGCATCAGTCACCCTCCAAATGAAAAATGGTGCATTATCCGAAAGAATGCCTCTCGGTCTCCGGAGTCGACGCGCCGAAATTGTGGCGAATACGGTAACAAACGAGAGTCTATCGGCTACTCAACGGGATTACAATAGCTTAGATGTCTCGTTTGCGCACTTTTTGCCAAGGCAAACGGCTTTTGGTGATACGAAAATGTCCCGCAAACAGCAACAAACGTTCAAAAAACGCAGTGGCACGCGTAACAGCGAATACGGGCCAATAGCACACATCCGACTGAAGAGGCAAGTACAATAACCCGCTCTCTAAATCTAAAGGTCAATGCCCAGAAAGAATGTTCATCCACCTGTTAGTGGGGGTGCTCCTGGTATTGCCGGATCTGTTTCTCAAGATCGGCTGCCAATTTGGCATCTCCCATGGCCTTGGCCAGGTCGAGTGCTCGTGTGGTGGCGACGACCGCCGCGCCCGGGCGTCCCGCCTGGGCATAGGCGGTGGCCAGGATCAACTGTTTGTTGACGGTGGGACGCCGATCGCGTCCCTGGGCCCACTCGGCCAGCGAAACGGCCGCTTCGGGGCGGCGGAGTTTGTCGTCGGGGCAGGTCGCCAGCAGCAGAGCCAGGTTAAAGGCAGCGTCGGCGTAGTCGGTATCAACCTCCAGGGCCTTCTCATACTCCTGGATCGCCCGGGCATATTGCTTCGTTTCCTGCAAGTGCTGGGCGTAGGTGAGATGGATGTCGGCGAGGGTCTCGCGGACCGATCGGAGCTTTCCTTTCGTTCTGTCGTGAGCGCGTGTGACGAGTTCGACGGCGCGGTCGAAGTCGCGCAGGGGCGGTTCCCACGTCGCCAGGCACCAGCCGAAGTTTTCCAGGGTTTCGAGGGCGTTGGGACGCAACCGCAGCACGGTTTCGTAATGGGACGCTGCTTCGCGAGGGTTCCCGTGCCGTGTGAAATGGTCGCCCACGGCGTCGTGGGCACGGGCGTTGTCGGGATCGAGCGCAAGGCAGTGCTGCCAAACACCCAAACTGGTCGACCAGACGGAGACCTGAAAGGAACTCCGCACGGCCAGGGCGATGACGATTCCGCCAAGTGCAACCGACAGGCCGGTCTTCAGTAGGCGTTTTTCGATTCGCTCGACCAGCAGACGCAGCACGGCGGCGACCGCGACGGCCACTCCGATCAGCGGCACGTAGAGAAAGCGGTCGGCACGGTGGATGTGGTGGGGGATGATCTGCAGGGTGGGAGCCAGGCCTATGCCGAACCAAACGACACCGAACAGGACCAGGGGTCGACGCCGGAAGAACCAGAGTGAGAGGAGGCTGCCCACGACGGAGACGATGCCAAGCAAAACGCCGGGGTCGAGAAACCCGCTGGGATAGAGCCAATCGTAGAACAGGAGCAGTTCCTTAGGCCAAACAAGCGTCTCGAGGTGGAGCCAATAGGCGTTGAGACCGACGAGGGCGCGCCCCTTGAGCGTCAACTCAATCAGGTTGATCGGCTCTTCGGCGGCGAGAACGGTCCTGCTCACAAGAGCTACCAGCGCGATCAACCACAATGGGCCTGTTCCCAAGGCCATGCGGAGCCACTTCCGACGCCGGACCATAAGGAGATCCCAGGTGGCGGCAATCGCCGGGACAATCACCGCGGTGACATGGCTCAAACAGGCGGCAGTACAACACAGCACGGCGCCCAGGTGACAGAGCCACACGGTCTGGCGGCGCCCGCCGCCATCGGCGAGGCGCCAGGCGCTGATGTGGAAATGAACTGTGCCGAGCGAGCCGAGCGTCGTCAGGAGTTCTTCCCGGCCGGGGATCCAGACAACCGGCTCGACGACGACCGGGTGAACTGCGAAGACTGCGCCGGCAAAGGTCGCCAGCGCGACGTCCCAGCGGGGGTCGATCGAGCGGTCGCCGGCCGCCGGATCGGCCAATAGCCGCCTGGCGAGCCAGAACACGAGTAATGTGTTTGCCAGGTGGATCAAGACGTTGACGATCTTGAACCCGCCGGGATGGAGCCCGCAGATCGCACGGTTGAGGGCGTAGCTCAAGGTGCGGACCGGGTAGTAGCCGGCCATCTCCCGGGAGGTCAGGATGTGCTTGAGGTTCTCGTACGTAAGTTCTTGGATGTACGGGTTTTCGACCACGAGTTCGTAGGTGTCGAAGTCGATGAACTCGAACCAGGAAACCCGGTAGAAGACGGAGGCGACAAGCAACACAAGCAGTCCGGTCGCCAGCCACACGGGCCACCTACGCGGGATCGTGGCGCCCGCGAAGTCCAGCCTGTCTTCGTTGGCGTTGTCTTCACCCATACCCGTGCTCCCGAAACCACTGCCAAGCATCGCGGGCCGATTCTTCGACGGGGCGTCTGGCGTAGCCGAGTTCCTGTTCGGCTCGACGGCTCGAATAGGTCTTGGGCAATCGGGCGATGCGGACTGCCGCCGAATTCACGTCCGATTCATGGCCGGTCAGCAAGGTACCCAGATCCCCGATCCAGCCGCCGATCATCGAAACGGCGACACCCGGACAGCCGAAGGGCCTTCTGCCGCCGGTCACGTCGGCGAAGAGCCGAAAGGCCTCGAGGTACGACATGGTCTTGCCGGCCAACAGGTAACGGCGGCCGCACTGGCCGCGTTCCACGGCGGAGAGGATGCCCGCGGCAACGTCGCGTACGTCGCAGACGCTGAAATGGCCGGGAGGGGCAACGAGGGCCCTTCCGCGGGCGACCTCGAGGAGCATTCGCCCGGAAGACGGCTTCCAGTCCCAAGGTCCCAGCATGAAGCCGGGGTTGACGATGACTGCATCGAGCCCTCGGGCGATCTCTTCCTGAACGACCTGCTCCGCTTCCCGCTTGGTAATCGCGTAACTGCACCCCATGGGATCGGCCAAAGGCGTGTCTTCGTCGGCCGGTTCCTTGAGACTGCCGACTCCCGCGGCATCGGTGGACGATACGTGGATCATTCGAGCACCGCTCGCGCGGGCCGCCCGGGCGACATTCCGCGTGCCGTCGACGTTGACGGTCCGATGGACGTCGAGGTTGGAGCGGCCGATGTGAACGTAGCCGGCGGCGTGGATAACCGCGTGGGCGCCCTGGCAGGCCTGCTTGAGGGAATCGGGTTGACAGATGTCGCCGCAGACGCGTTCGACGTCCAGCCCCTCCAACGGGCGCGGATCGGAAGACTCGCGAACGAGGACTCGAACCCTCGCGCCCCGGGCGAGAAGCTGACGGACGACGTTGTTGCCGACAAGACCCGTTGCGCCGGTGACGAGAATGTGGCCTGGAGCCATGCCAGAGAATCCGTGTTCAGAGTTTTGCGGTGGGTCCCCGAGTATTGTATCTCACAAGTTGCCGGAGACACAAACGGGGACGGGATCTGGCTCGATCGACAACGGGCCAGGAACCGGGTCTTTTTCGAGACCCTTCCCGATCCAAAACATGGGGCTATTCGAACGGCCATCGATCTCCCAGGGCGTCGCGCTGGATTGCGGTAAGCTGCTCGATACCGGAGCGGGCAAGGTCCAACATCTCCAGAAGTTGTGACTGGCTGAAGGTGGCTTCTTCACCCGTGCCCTGGATTTCGACGAACTGGCCGGTGCCGGTCATCACGACGTTCATGTCGACGGTGGCTGCCGCATCTTCGGTGTAATCGAGATCGAGAACGGGGCGGCCCTCCACCAGCCCGACGCTCACGGCGGCTACGCTCGTTCGCAAGGGGAAAACGTGGGAATCGGGCCGTTCCTGGGTGGAGACGGCAGCCAGACAATCAACCAGCGCGATCAGTGCCCCGGTAATTGAAGCCGTTCGGGTGCCTCCGTCGGCCTGGAGGACGTCGCAGTCGACGGTAATCATCCGCTCGCCGAGTTGCTCCAGGTCGGCGACGGCCCGCAGGCTGCGCCCGATGAGCCGCTGGATTTCGGTGGAGCGGCCGTCGATCTTGTCTCGCTCGCGTTTCTTGCGAGGGGAAGTGCTGCCGGGCAGCATGCCGTACTCGGCCGTAATCCAGCCCCGGCCCTGGCCTGCCATCCAGGGAGGAACCTGTTCTTCCAAGCTGGCCGTGCAGAGGACCTTCGTGTGGCCGGCCTCGATCAACACGCTGCCGCCCGCAGCGCCCGTAAAGCCTCGGTGCACGCGAATCGGTCGAAGTTGATCGGGTTGTCGGTGGTCGTGTCGCATGAAGTCTCTCTACGCAGGATCCGAGACGGCTAATTGCGTCTTCGAAACGCTGAAGGCACATCTCTCGCTGCATGAACGATTTGCACAATCTCAACGCCGATCTCTGCCGGAGTGTAGAAGACGGCGTAGTTTCCAACCGAGAAGCTTCGAATCCCCGAGGCCAGGTCATCCCTGGATTGGCCCATTTCCGGTTCAATTCGACTTCATGGCCTGAGCGTGCAATTCTGCCTTGAATGCTTCTCGATCCAGGGGACTTGAGAGCCCCTGTCCGGTCTTCTTCAGGCGTTCACGAAGCTCCCGCGACAGCTCGTCATGCTTCAATTCCACTTCGCGGTAGAGGCGGATTGCCTCTGCGGCAAATTCCTCCGGCGAGCGAAAGTCGCCGCGGGCGATCTTCTCCTGAACATACTGTTCGATTCACGGTTGCGAGCCCAGCAGCCACGCCAGGATGCCTTTCTGGGCGTGCATACGGTTGCCGGCCTGTCGAACGACCACGCTGGCCTGGCTGTCGATGACCTCGTCGGTTACCTCCTCACCCCGGCGGGCCGGCAGACAATGCATGAACACGGCGTCGTCCGGCGCCTTGGCCATCAATTCGGCGTTGACCTGAAAGGCGGCAAAGGCCTTCTGCCGTTGCTCCATCTCGGCTTCCTGACCCATGCTGGTCCAGACGTCGGTGTAGACCGCACAGGCGCCGGCCACGGCCTCGGCGGGATCCCGGGTGACCACCAGGTTGAAATCGGGAACCTCGCGCCGGAGTTTCTCCAGAAACGGCGCGTCGAACTCATACCCGTCCGGTGCGGCGAGGGCGAATTCCATCCCCACCTTTCCACAGCCCAAGGCAAGGCTGCGAGCCACGTTGTTCCCGTCGCCGATCCAAGCGAGTTTGCGGCCTTCGAGCGATCGGAAGGTTTCACGCAGGGTGTAAAGGTCGGCCATAGCCTGGCAGGGGTGGGCGTAGTCGGTGAGGCCGTTGATCACCGGGCAGGTGCAATGGGCCGCCAGGTCGACGACGGTCTGGTGCCGTTTTGCCCGGACGACGACCACGTCGACCAGTTCGCCGAGGACGCGTCCGAAATCGGACATGCTCTCGCGTTTTCCGAAACCGACGTCTTCGCCGAGGAACATAGCTCCGCCGCCCAGATGGATCATCCCGGCCTCGAAGCTGACGCGGGTGCGGAGCGACTGTTTTTCGAAGATCAACGCCATCACTCGGCCGGGCAGGAGCGGCTCGCGAAGTCCTCTCTCGTACTTGGTCTTGAGGTCTTCAGTGATGGCGAAGATTCGCTCGATCTCGACGGAAGTCAGATCGCTCAGAGTCACGAGATGTCGCATACTACTTCTCCCCTTACCCACGTACGCGTGCTTGAAATGGCGGCCTTATTGTGCGGTTTGGCTTTTCAGGACCTCGGCCAGAATGTCGCAGCCTTCGTTGGCCTGTTCTACGGTCAGATTCATGGCCGGCAGCAAGCGAAGGACCGTCTTGTGTGTGCAGTTGATGAGCAGGCGGCGATCCATGCATTCTTTGACGATCGGTGCGCCTTCGATCGACAGTTCGACGCCGATCATTACGCCGACGATACGAACCTCCTGGACGATTTCGCATTCGGCGGAGAGTGCCTCGAGTCGCGAACGGAAGACGTCGCTGATCTTGCGGGTGTTTTCCAGAAGACCTTCGGCCTCAATCATCTCAAACGCGGCGATGCCGGCGGCGGCTGCGAGCGGGTTGCCGCCGAAGGTGGAGGCGTGCATTCCCGGGCGGAGGCTGGGAGCGATTTCGGCGGTGGTCAGCATGGCCGCTCCGGCCACGCCGCCGCAGATCGACTTGGCCACGGTCATGACGTCGGGCGTGACCCCGAAGTGCTGGTAGGCGAACCAATCCCCCGTGCGCCCGCATCCCGTCTGGACTTCGTCGAACACGAGGAGCAGGTTGTGTTCGTCGGCCAATCGGCGAAGGCCGGCCAGGAAGCCGTCGGGCGGGATCCGCACGCCCCCTTCGCCCTGGATCGGCTCGATCATGACGGCCGCGGTTTCTTCATCGATCAAAGCTTCGACGGCTTCGAGATCGCCGTAGGGGGCATAGACGAAGCCGGCCAGCAAAGGGTTGAGCCCTTCGTGGTACTTGGGTTGCGCCGTTGCCGAGATGGAGCCCATGGTTCGCCCGTGGAAACCGCCTTCGAAGGTGATGATCTTGTAGCGGTCTTTCGGCGTGTGGAGCCGGACCAGTTTGATGGCGGCCTCGTTGGCCTCGGCGCCCGAATTGCAGAAGAAGGCCTGCCCGCCGAAACTGCGCCGGCTGAGAATCTCCGCCCATCGCCCCTGGGCTTCCGTGTACCAGGTGTTGGGAACGTGGATCAGCTTGGCGACCTGGTCCTGCACCGCCTTGACAACCGGGGCCGGACAGTGCCCCAGCAGATTGCAGCCCCAGCCGGGGAAGAAGTCGAGATAGCGATTCCCTTCGGCATCCCAGACATGCGAGCCTTCCCCGCGGGTCAAGGCCACGGGATACCGCCCGTAATTGGGAATCACATACTGCTGGAAGAGTTGGATGATTTCCTCGGAACTCAACGGGCTGGCAGTGGCCACGGTTGCTTCTCCTGACAAATTGGGAACGAACGGGCGGAAGTCTCATCAGACAGGCCAGTCGCTTCCCGGGTTCGGTTATGCCTGAGAGATCTCGGTTCCCACACCCCGGCTCGTATAGACTTCAAGCAGCAGGGAGTGGCGCAATCTCCCGTCGATGATGTGGATCTTCCGCACGCCGCATTCCAGCGTTTCCAGGCACGCCTGCACCTTGGGGATCATGCCCGACTCAATGGCCCCCGAGGCGATCAAGTCGCGAGCTTGCTGAGCGGTCAAGGAATGAACGAGCGAATCGGGATCGTTCTTGTCTCGGCGCACGCCGTTCACGTCGCTCAGAAAGACGAGTTTCTCGGCACCGAGCGCCCGGGCGACGGCCGTAGCCGCAGTGTCGGCATTGACGTTCAGCTTCTGCCCACTCTCGGCAACGCACATGGAAGGAATGACGGGGACGACCCAACGACGGCACAGATCGTCGATCGTCTCGCAATCGACGCGAGTCACCTTTCCCACGTGACCCAAGTCGATGTCGCCGCCGTCGGCGTCCTTCAGGCCCATTCGCTCTCCGAACAGGACGTTGCGGGTGTCGAAATTCAGGCCCTCGGCTCGGCCTCCCAGACGATCGATTTCGTCGACGATCCGCCGATTCACCGACCCGGCCAGGACGCGTTCGACGATCTCGAGGACGGCGTCGTCGGTATAGCGTCGTCCCTGGACCCAGCGCGGTTCGAGGCCGGCGTCGGCCATTCCGCGGCTTATGGCCGCTCCGCCTCCGTGGACAATCACCGGACGCATGCCGACCGTTTCCATGAAGACGACGTCGAGGAGCAGGCTCGACATGGCCGCCTCGTCTTCCATCACGCTGCCGCCGAGCTTGATCACGGTGACCTTGCCGCGGAACTCACGGATCCACTGCATGGCTTCAATGAGCGTGTCGGCCTTCTGAATCGCTTCTCGCAACGCGGACCAACCTCCAAGGAAAAAAACAGCCCCGGGCAATACGGGGGGGACTGTCCGGGGAAACGGCTCATTGTATCGCAACCAGGGACGCTGTCAACGGCAAGCAGCTACCCCATCAGGGTGGAATGCCGTGCTGGTCCTGTTCAGGCTCCAAAGGCCGGTGGAAGGTCTCATTTGACGTCGCCCCCTGGCATTCTTTTTCCGTTCTTGCCAAGATAGGGACTCCGCCGTGCCCTTGGGCCGCACGAGCATGCCAGTTGAAGTTTTGCAGCGTAGGCACCGAAGACTAAAGGATCATCACCTTGGGGGACGCAGCGATGCCTCCCCTCTAATGGATTAGGGCGAGAAGACACGGGGGGCTGTAACGATGAGCGATAGGATTGGGCTTATCATGGCTGCTGGGAAGGGGACCCGGATGAAATCGGATCTCCCGAAAGTGCTTTTCCCGGTCTGTGGTCGCCCGATGATCGACTATGTGCTCGACGCCCTGGCCGAGGCCAGGATCGATCGACTTGTCGTGATTGTCGGCCATCGAGCGGATTTGGTGAGGCAGGCTGTGGGCGGACGACCTCGAGTGGAGTTCGTTGAGCAGACGGAGCAACTCGGGACCGGACACGCGGTGATGGTTTGCCGGCACGTGCTTGAGGAGCATCGTGGGCCCGCCTTGGTGATTGCGGGCGATTCTCCGATGATTCAGGCGGAAACGATTCGGACCCTGCTGGAGGACTACGACCGCGAACCGGTGGCTTGTATCCTGGGCACGGCATCCAAGGAGAAGCCTTTCGGGCTCGGACGGATTGTCCGCGATCCGGAGGGGAATTTTGCAGGCATCGTGGAAGAGCGCGATGCCACCGAGGAGCAGAAGCGGATTACGGAAGTTAATATGAGCTACTACGTTTTCCGCTGTCCGGACCTGCTGGACGCACTGGAACAGATCCGGCCCGACAACTCGCAGGGTGAATACTACATTACCGACGTTCCGGGCGTATTGTTGCGGCGGGGCGAGCCGGTTCGAGCCCTGCAGGTTCTGAAACCGTGCGAGGTGTTGAGCATCAACACGCTCGGTGAGTTGGCCGCTGTGGAAGCGGCGATGCAGGAAATCGGCGCCGCTCCGTGAGGAAGAATCGAGCCTGTGAAGTCCAAGAATCATGAATGATATGAAGGTGTTCAGCGGCCGAGCCCACCCGGAGCTTGCCCAGCGGGTCTGCGACTATCTCGGGCTCTCGCTCGGGAAACTGCGAATCGACACGTTTCCGGACGGAGAGATCTGGTGCCGTATCGAGCAGGACGTTCGGGGTCGCGACGTCTTTCTGGTTCAGCCCACCTGCCATCCGGTCAACGAGAACCTGATGGAGCTGCTCATTCTGATCGACAGCTTCAAACGAGCGAGCGCCGAACGGATCACGGCGGTGATTCCCTACTTCGGCTACGCCCGGCAGGACCGGAAGGACGAAGGCCGGGTGCCGATCACGGCCAAGCTGGCGGCCAACCTGATCACGCGTGCGGGGGCCGATCGCGTGGTGGCCATGGACCTCCACGCCGCGCAGATTCAGGGGTTCTTCGATATTCCCGTCGATCATCTGGTCGGCGCTCCGGTGATCGACGCGTACTTCCGGGAAATGGATTTTCCTCGCGAGGACATCATTGTCGTCAGTCCCGACGAGGGGAGCATCAAGCGCGCCCTGAGCCATGCGGCCGGGTTGGCGGCTCCGGTGGCGATCGTGGACAAACGCCGCTCGGGGGCCGATTCGACGAAGCAGGCGAATCTGATCGGCGGGCCGGTCGACGGCAAGATCGCCCTGATCTTCGACGACATGATCAGCACGGCCGGATCGATCTGCGGGGCGGCGCGAATGGTCAGAGAGGCGGGTGCGAAGATCGTGTACCTGGCAGCAACGCACGGGGTTCTCTGCGGGGATGCGGTCCGCCGAATCAGCGAGGCCCCGATCGAAGGACTGGTAATCACCGACACAATTCCTCTGCCCGCCGAGAAGCATCTGGATCGGATCAAGGTTCTCACGGTTGCCCCACTTTTAGGGGAGGCGGTTAAGCGAATTCACCGGAATGAGTCGGTGAGCGGGCTGTTTCGGCGCGACGCTCGCAAGGAGAGTCGGTGAAAGCGGCGTCGGTGGGCTTGTATTTCCGTAGAAATCGGCCACAATAATCAGTTTCGCCCCTGGCGGGCGGAGGTTCCCCGTGGCGTCGGCGGACGGGAGGGAAGAGTGCTTTCCGTGCCGCCAGCCGGTTTTTCCGTGGTACATCAGGCAGTTCGATTGCGGACAGAGGGATTCGATGTCAGAGACATTGAAAGTGGAATCTCGCGAGTTGCGAGGGAAGCGAAACAACCGGCGGCTGCGAGCGCGCGGCAGGATTCCGGCGGTTCTCTATGGTCATGGACAAGATCCCGTGAGTCTGGCGGTTCCCGCGGAGCAATTCGATTCGATGGTTCGCCACGGCAGCCGGCTGGTGACTCTGGCAGGTGCGGTGAACGAATCGGCGTTCATTCGGGAGTGTCAGTGGGACACCTGGGGCCACCATGTCGTCCACGTGGATTTCACCCGGATCTCCGCCCACGAGAAGGTCCGCGTTCAGGTGGCCATCGAGTTGCGAGGCGAGGCGCCGGGCGTCAAGGAAGGGGGCGTGTTGAAGCAGGTGCTCCACGAGATCGAGTTGGAGTGCGAGGCGGCCGACATTCCCGAGAAGCTGACCGTCAGCATCAACGATCTGGGTCTGAACGGTTCGGTCACTGTGGCCAACCTGGCTCTCCCGCCGGGGGCCAAGGTGTTCGAAGAGCCCGACCAGCATATTGTTCAGTGCGTCGAGCCGGCCGAGCAGCCCGAAGTGGAGGAAGTGTCCGGCGAAGTGGAACCGGAACTGATCGGTCGCAAGCGAGAGGAGGAAGGGGAGGCTTCCGGATCTTGAGCCGTGCAGCCGTTTTGGCGGATTGCAGGGGACGAAGGAGCCTGGCGGGATGAAGCTGGTTGTCGGACTGGGGAATCCCGGACGGAAGTACCAGGGGACTCGCCATAACGTAGGCTTCGAGGTTGTGGCTGAGGTGGCCCGGCGTTACGGCGCCGGGAAACCGAAAGCGAGATTTGACGGAGAGGTTGTTGAGGCCAGTTGTGCGGGCGAGAAGCTTGTGTTGCTTTGCCCGGCAACCTATATGAACCGAAGCGGAGCGAGTGTTCAGGCAGCCAGGGATTTCTACAAGTTTGCGGACGAGGAGATTCTGGTTGTTTGCGACGACATCAATTTGCCGCTGGCCAAGTTGCGAGTGCGTACCAAGGGGTCGTCCGGAGGCCAAAAAGGACTCGCCGACGTGATTCAGCGGCTTGGCGGGGAAGAAGTATCGAGATTGCGAATCGGAGTGGGTGCGCCGCCGGAGGGCTGGGACGCGTCTGCTTACGTTTTAGGAAGGTTCACTCGGGAAGAGCAAGCAGAGATCGAACGGGCGATTCTGGATGCGGCGGATGCCGTGGTCGTCTGGGCTCGCGACGGAATCGCCGCTTGCATGAATCAATACAACTGAGGCCAACGAGGAGCGAAGCATTGGCGATTAACGTTTACGAAGGCATGTTTATCTTCGATTCGGGGAAATTCGGCCGTGATCCTGAGGGGGTCGCAGGAGGAATCTCCCGGATGATTGAGGAGGCCGGCGGCGAAATGCTGGTCAGCCGTCTGTGGGAGGAGCGCCGTCTGGCTTACCCGATCAACGGACAGCGAAAGGGAACGTACTGGTTAACCTATTTCCGGGTGGAAGGCCAGAAGTTGCCGCAGATTACGCGTCAAAGCGAACTGAACGAAAACGTCCTCCGCAGTCTGTTGCTGAAGGTGGAGCCTCGCATCGTCGACGCCCTTGTGGCGCACGCCTTGGGTGCGGGTACCACGCCTTCGGAGAGAACGGATGAGGTCACCGATTCCGACCAGGTTGCGGTTGGGGCGGTGGAGGATGTGCCGGACTTCGACGACGAGAGCGTGGACTAGGCGGGCGAACTTGCCGGCGGTCGGTACCCTCCGCAGCCGGTCGCGCGACGGACTGGCGATGCGGTTTCGCCGGAGACGTGGTTGAACGCAGCGCGCTTCCGAGAGCGTGGCGGTTCCGCCCGATACCCAATTGCGACTTCACAACCAAGGGAGTAGATGCAGTGGCTAGCTTCAACCGCGTCATCCTGATGGGCAACCTGACACGCGATCCGGAAATCCGCTACACGTCCGGCGGGACGGCGGTGTGCGATATCGGTCTGGCTGTGAACGACCGGCGGAAAGGCGCCGACGGCCAGTGGGTCGAAGAAACGACGTTTGTGGACGTGACCTTGTGGGGACGAACCGCCGAAGTCGCCGGTGAGTACCTCGCCAAGGGCTCGCCCGTGCTGATCGAGGGCCGGCTCAAGCTCGACACCTGGCAGACCAACGACGGGCAGAAGCGGTCGAAGCTCCACGTGGTGTGCGAACGAATGCAGATGGTCGGCCCGCGAGGCGCCGGAGCCCCCGGTGGAAAGGCTGCCCAGCCCAGACAGCAGAATGATCTGTACAGTCAGCCGGAACCGGCAGACGATTATGGTCCTCCCCCCATGGGCGGAGGAGCCCCAGAGGACGACATCCCCTTTTAGAGCCGCCGGCAAAGCCACCGATTCTCTGCACGGATGGCCGTGAGAGACTCGCTTGTTTTGTCTGGACCTCTTAGAGCCGTAGTAGCTTACACGAAGAAGGTGACGGGCCCCATGCCACAAACCAAGAAACAGAAGAAGATTCGACGAAACCCCAGCCGGTTCAAACGGCTTCCGAAAGGGCGCAACGGCGGGATTGAACTGCTGCTGATCCAGTCCGTCGAGCACCTCGGCGAGCAGGGCGAAGTGATCGAGGTCAAACCGGGCTATGCCAAGAACTATCTCTTGCCGCAAGGTCTCGCCGCCATTGCCACCGACCACCATAAGCGAATGGTCGACAAGCACAAGGCCAAGCTGGCCGAGATCCAGAAGGCTCGTCTGGCCGGACTTCGCGCCCTGGCCTCCGAACTGAAGCAGCAGAGCGTGACCATCGAGGCGAATGCCAACGAGGAGGGACACCTTTACGGTTCGGTTGGCGCCGTCGAAATCGTCAGTGCGTTGAAGGCGGCGGGCGTCTCTATCGCCACCGACCAGGTGCGTCTGGAAGGTCCTCTCAAAGAACTCGGGCTCTACACGGTCAAGATCCACGTCGGACAGGAGATCGACTCGGAAGTCAAGGTGTGGGTCGTTCCGAGCGTCACCGAGAGCGAGGAATCTTAGTTCCGATTGCGTCAACTGCCGTCGAGGGCCTCTGGACGATCTGCGGATCAGACCCCTGGCCGGCGCTTGTCGCCGGCAACCGGGCCCCTTATGATGCGCGGGACGTCCCGGATCGCAGTCATGGGAGAGGCCGCGTGCCCGGCCGCGCCGGCAATTATGCGCCGGGACGTGCGACCGATACGCAATCCGGGTTAGCCGGGAAGGGATTGTCATGGCAACCGCAGGACGAACCGATTTTGCCCACGCGTCGCGGCACGTAAGCTCCGAGATTCTTGATCGGCTCCCGCCGCAGAATCTCGACGCCGAGCGCGGCGTGCTGGGGAGCCTGCTGTTGGATCCGGAGTTGTGCGACGAAGTGGCGTTGATGCTCCGTCCGGGCGATTTCTACGCCGACGCGCACCAGAAGCTCTTTCACCACATTATGGAGATGCACGGGGGGGGCGGACGAGTCGACGCGACGTTGTTGCTCGAACGACTCCGCCAGTCCGGCGACCTGGAAGCGATCGGCGGAACGGCGTTTCTGGCCGAGGTTGTCCAGTCGGTGGCCGTGGCGGCTCACGCCACCTATTATGCCGAGATCGTTCGCGACAAGGCGACTCTTCGTTCGCTCATCCACGCCAGCACCGAGATTCTGCGAGATGCCTACGACCCGACCTTCAGCCCTCGCGAGCTGGTAGGCCGGGCGGAAGAGAAGATCTTTGCCGTCCACGATGAGCGTAGCTCGGACAAGCTGGCAAGCATGCACGACGTGATGGTCGAGGCCTACGCCCACATCGACCAGCGAATGAAGCACGGCGGCGCCACGGGCATCCCCACCGGGTTCACCGACTTCGACAATCTCACGGGCGGATTGCACGGCTCCGAATTGGTTGTCTTGGCTGCTCGTCCGAGCATGGGCAAGACGGCGCTGGCGACCAACATCGCCGATCACGTTTCCGTCGAATCGGGAGTCACCACCCTGATGGTGAGCCTGGAGATGGCCCGCCTCGAATTGGGGCAGCGCATGCTCTGTGCACGGGGAAAGATCGACGGGCGCAAATTTCGCGGCGGTTATCTTTCGGGCGAGGACCGCGAGGCCCTCGTCAAGGCGTCGGCGGAACTCAGCAAGGCACCGCTGTTCATCGACGATTCACCGAGCCGCACGATCACGGAGATTGCCGCCACGGCACGGCGACTCAAGCGGCGTCAGAATCTCGGCCTGATCGTCATCGACTACCTGCAGTTGATCGAGCCGGAGAATCCCTCCGACCCGCGACAGGAGCAGGTCGCCAAGATCGCCCGGCGTTTGAAGGGGCTGGCGAGGGAGTTGGCCGTGCCGGTTCTCTGTCTTGCCCAGCTTAACCGGCAGGCGGAGGCTACGAAGGATAATCGGCCGAGGATGAGCCACCTGCGGGAGTCGGGGGCCATCGAGCAGGACGCCGACGTGGTCATGTTTGTCCACCGCGAGGAGTACTACATGACCCACGAGGAGGCGAAGGAGCGGGAACTGGCGGGCAAGGCCGACCTGATTGTCGCGAAGCAGCGTAACGGCCCAACGGACGACGTGAAGCTGGCCTGGCGTCAGGAGTTCACTCGGTTTGAGAACCGGGCGGTCGACCGTTACGACGAGTTTGACGGCTTCGACGGTCGGGGGGGAGACGACTTCTGAGGCGGGTGTCGCCTCCGGAACTCACCTTGCCCCATCTGGGGGCATTCTGTATTTGTACGCCCCTTGAGGAGTTCGGCGGAAGGAGTTGCGCGCCGACTGCGCATTCGTGGCGACGGTCGCACCGTTCGGTCGAGACTCACTGCCGGAATGACATTCAACCCACGGGCAACAACGGAATGGTTGCAAGTTCTGTCCTCGCTGGCGTTTCGGGTTGGTATGCTATCCGGCAACGTGGGCCGGCGGAATGATGCTGCCTGACGTCTGACGATTTCCGCCGGCAGACGGCGGGAATGATGCGAACCCTATTCGTGGGTGGCACGTAGTTCAAGAAGCAACCGGTGATGCCACGGAATGGCGCGTATCTCGATACTCAATAGCCGAGAAGCGGGAAGGATCCCGATGGTCGCAGTCCGATCGACAAGACGATGGTATTGGTTGCCGCTCATCGCGTTGATGTTTCAGGGGGCTGCCGACCAGGCAAACGCTCAGTTCCTGCCTTCGCCACAAGGTCCCACCGCGTACGCGGTGCCCCAATCCGTACCCTATGCCTCTCAGGCCCTGGCCACCCAGCCACTCAGTTATCCAACCGCGCAGCAAGCCTCGTTTCTGAGTAACCCCGGGGTACGCGCCGACCACGAACCTGCAGCCGCTGGGGCTATTCCGGGCCCACCGCCCGGTCCCACGTCGGATCTCGTGGTCGACGTTCGCGTTGTCGGCAACAAGAGAATCCCCACGGAAAAGCTCATGCGCTATATCAAGACGCGTCCGGGCCGTCCCTACAGCGCCGAGGCGGTCGGTGAGGATGTGCGCAAGCTCAACGGTTCCGGATTGGTCGTAAGTGTCCGTCCCCAATACCAGGACGCACCCAACGGTCAAGGGCGGATCGTCATCTACGAGGTGTTTGAACGAGCGACAATCCGCTCGGTGCACTACGTGGGAAATCGCAAGGTCAAGAGTCGGACTCTCGCGAAAGAGACCAAGCTCAAGGCGGGCGATCCTCTCGAACCGTTCAACGTCGAGGAGGCCAGGAACCGGCTCGAAACGTTCTACAAGGACAAGGGATTCGCCAACGCCCGGGTGACCCTCTCGGAAGGCACCAAGCCGACCGACGAGCGTGTCGTGTTCGTGATCAACGAGGGGCCCAAGCAGACGATCCTTTGGGCCAGTTTCGAGGGCAACACGATCGCCAGCGAGGCGCGCCTGCGCACGCTGATCAAGTCGAAGCAGGGCATCTTGTGGTTCTTCGGCGGCGAACTGAACCGCAAACAGATCGAAGAGGACGAGGAACGGCTGGAGGCCTACTACCGCAGCCTCGGGTTCTTTCGGGCGAGTGTGGGCAGTCTGATCGAGGAGCACACTTTCAGCGATCAGCGCGACTGGATCAACGTCAAGTTCGTGATCGATGAAGGCCCCCGCTACTGCGTCCGAAATCTCTCGGTGGTCGGCAACAAGAAGATCGACACGGCAGAGATTGTCCGCGTGATCGCGATGGAACAGGGGCAGCCTTTCCGCCAGGACGACATGCGGCGCGACCAGAACGCCATCAAGGACCGCTACGGAGCCGTGGGCTACATCTTTGCCGACGTCAAGCCGGATATTCGCTTTCTGGAGGAACCGGGGCAATTGGATCTGGTTTACCAGATCGAGGAGGGCGAGCGATATCGGGTCGGGAAGATCGACGTCGATATCGCGGGCGATTATCCCCATACCCAGATCACGACCGTGCTGAACCGGTTGTCGCTCGAGCCGGGGGACATCATCGATATTCGCGAGCTTCGCGACAGCCAGCGGCGGCTTCGCGCCAGCCAGCTCTTCAAGAGCGACCCGCAGAGCGGGGTCATGCCGGAGATCGCCTTCAGCCCTCCCACCCCGGAGGAGATCGAGAAGGCCAAGGCCCAGTTTGCCCGCCGCCAGGCGGAGGCCGGGCAGGTTCGCGGTCAGAACCCTCAGGGCGGCTTTCCCGCAGTGTTGCGTCAGCCGCCTCTGGCAGGTAGCGACCGATGGTACAATGTGACTTTTGCGGGGCAGGCGGGCTCGGCGAACAGTCCATCGAATACGGCACCGGCGGTACAGCCCCCGTCCCAGCCGACTCCGTCGCAGTTCTCTGGGGCACCAGTGTGGCCGCCCGCATCGGTCCCGCCGTCGGAATACGTGAACCGAGGTCAGAGTCCGACCGCGCCCGGCTTTTCACGGTTCCTGGCGCCGGCACGGCGGCCCGGCG
Organism: Planctomycetaceae bacterium; assembly: GCA_012719125.1. Lineage (GTDB taxonomy): Bacteria > Planctomycetota > Planctomycetia > Pirellulales > Thermoguttaceae > JAAYAY01. The sequence continues at coordinate 19,207 of JAAYAY010000291.1, forward strand.
ACGTGCTGCGATTTCAGTACTCGGCCGACAGCGGCAGTTCCACGCCGCCCCTCCCGCCACCGGGCACGACTCCGAACTACTCGGCGACTCCGGCAGCGCCTGCCACGCCCTACGCGAATCCTTACGCCCCGGCGCCCGAGAATATCGCGCCCAACGGCGGATACGTTCCTGCACCACAGCTTCCGCCGCCGGGTGCGGCAGGCGGCTACGGCGCACCGAATCCGTTTGACCCGGGCCTGAATTTCTTCGGCGACCGGAATCCGGGCGGGTTTCTGGGCACGGTACCCAACGAAGATCCGGCGATCTTTCTGCCACTGCGTCCTGAGGTGGCCGAGACGGAAACCGGCCGGTTCATGTTCAGTGCGGGGGTAAACTCCGACGCGGGCGTGGTGGGCTCGGTCGTGGTCGACGAGCAGAACTTCGATTGGCGGCGCTTTCCGCGAGGTTGGGAAGACTTCCGCAACGGGACCGCATTTCGCGGGCGCGGGCAACGATTCCGCGCGGAAGCCATGCCCGGCACGGAAGTCCAGCGCTACATGGTGACCTTCCAGGAGCCGTACCTGTTCGACACGCAGGTGAGTCTCGGGCTCAACGGTTTCTACTACACTCGCTTCTTCACCGAATGGGACGAGCAGAGGATCGGCGGCCGCGTGTCGCTAGGGTATCAACTGGCCCACGATCTCTCGGCCTCGGGGTCGTTCCGTTTCGAACGAGTGACGATCTCCAATCCGATCGGCGGCGCCCCGGCGGAACTGCTGGACGTGGTGGGCGATTCCGACTTATATGGTTTCCGGGCTCAACTGACTCACGATACCCGCGACAGCACGTTTCTGGCCACGGAGGGGCACCTGCTTACGCTCGCTTTCGAGCAGGTCATCGGAACCTATCAGTACCCGCGAGCCGAGATCGACCTCCGCAAGTACTTCATGCTCCATGAACGTCCGGACGGATCGGGCCGGCACGTACTCAGCATGAAAGGCACGGTGAACTACACGGGAAGCGACACGCCGATCTACGAACACTACTTCAACGGCGGTTTCTCGACGATTCGCGGCTTCGACTTCCGTGGAGCGTCGCCCCGGGTAAACGGCGTTCCTGTCGGCGGCGAATTCAACCTGCTGGCGTCGACCGAATACATGTTTCCCTTGACGGCCAGCGACACGATTCGCGGAGTCGTGTTCTGCGACACCGGTGCGGCCCAGCCGACGATCGACAACTGGAGCGACAAGTACCGCGTCGCGCCCGGCTTCGGCCTGCGGCTCACGATCCCCGCCATGGGACCCGCCCCAATCGCCCTCGACTTTGCCTTCCCGGTCGTCCAGGAAGACGGCGACGAAGAAGAAGTCTTTTCGTTCTTCATCGGCTTCCTGCGATAGGAAGCGATCGGCATGGCAGAATTCGTCCGCCTGCCTCGACGCAGACGCCAGCCTCAGTAGCCCCGGCGGTAGCCGTACGATATGCGGTGCCCGTAGTAGCCCTCGTGATAGACCTTCACGGGGCGGTAGCGGGCACCGAAATAACCCCACTGATACGTGGGCACCCCGCCGAATCCGTAGCCGGTCCAGCCCGTGGACGGCGGAATCTCTTGTTGTCCCACTCGGTGTCCAAAGAGAAGGAGACTGTGTTGAGGGGTGACCGGCGGGCGCTGCAGGCTGGGCATGCCCAGGGAATACGACGGTTCGGCGGGCGAAGCGATTCGCGCGGTGGTTCCCGGCTGCGGCTGCATCGGAGCGCGGGCAAACTCGGCGGCGGTGCTGATGCCGTACGTCGTCGCCAGCAGAAGCAGGGTTGTCGCAAAGGTTGTTCTGGCCATGGGGACCTGCCGTCGACTGGGGAGAATTCTGGCTGGTGGTCTGTGGCGGGCAACACTAACCCGAAGCGTAAGCGAGAACAGGATGGCCACCATTTCTTTCCTCGCTTACGCATCGGGTTGGTGTGCGTCAGCCCCGTAGGATCATCGAACCGCGCTTCTCGGAGGTTTTCGGCAAACCGTATCGGATATGAGGATTTTACGACTGCTTGTGTAGATCGTACCGATCAGGGAATGTCGGCAGAGTGGGAGGATGCGGCAACACAGGAAATCTGTCCGGTCTGTGTTCAAGCGGATGCGACCGCATGATGCCAATGGGATCGCCGTCTTCACCGATTCCTACTCTACGATTCGCTTCCCAAAGCAAAACGCCGCGTCCCCTTGTTGGCTGTATTCAGCGCTCGCGGGGTCAAAACTCGAATAGCGCACCACGGGTCGCACGGCTTCGATGTAGCGGCCGGCGCCGAGGTACAGCGCCGTGTGGCGGATCTTGCCGTGCTCGCCCAGGAAGTAGAGCGTGTCGCCGCGGCGCAGGCCTTCGCGGTGCCAGCGAGTCGCCGCGAGCCGGCCGGCAAGAACCTGTTGATTCGAGTCGCGGGCGAGGGTGATCCCTTCCGTGGCGAATGCCGTCTGCACCAGTCCGGAGCAGTCGATTCCGTCGCTCGTGTTGCCGCCCCAAACATATTTCGTGCCGAGGAGCCTCTCGGCCGCGGCGATGATGCGTTCGATCCGCGGATCGGGAGCGTCTTTGTGGACGTGGCACGAATCCGCCGGAATCGACTCCCGGACGCCGTCAGGCAAGGCAACGACAAGGCGGTTGCTCTCACGATCGATCAGTTTCAACCGGGCGCCCAGCGGCAAAACGAGTCCGGCGTCCGAAGTGTGATTCCGCAGCATGCGGACCTGCGGGCCCGATTGATAGGCCTCGAACTCCCGGCAGTCCATGCGCCGGATGTCCGGGCCCGCGACATAGCCGACATAGCCCTCCATCGCATGGCACAGGAAGTAGCCGTTCTTCGCTTCGTTGAGCAAGAACACGGGCGTTCCCAGGAGGCAATCGGTGAGCACTTCCTGGGGCTCCGTGGGGCTGTCGAAACTGAAACTGTGGAACGTGCGAATCAGGCCGAAGCGTTTTTCGCCGAGATCGTTGGGAGGGAGCACTTCGACACGGTCGTCGATTCGATCGAAACGGAGGTACTCGAACAATCTCCTCAACGCAATACGATTCTCTTTGAAACCGACGGACCCGGTGAGCACGACGTGACCCGCCGACGTCGACTCCGCGCCGACGTGGCAGGGAAAGAGCCGAGGATCGTTGATCAGTTCCCGCTCGAAGAGTTGGAGATAGAGCGGGAGCCGCTCCGCAGAACCAGCGAGTCCCGGTTCCACCTTGCGGATGGCCCGTTCGAAGTAGACCTGTTCCGCAGATTTTGGGGCGCCCGGGGCAGTTTGCTCGGCGCCCACGGTGTTTGCGGCAAAGAGCCAGAACCACCCGATCGCAACGAGCCACGTCCGCGGTGCCATGAACGACTTGCTGAACATCACACACTCTCCCCGGCGAGGTAGCCGGTGCTGAAGGCGGCTTGAAGATTGTATCCTCCGATGAGTCCGTCGAGGTCGAGCAACTCGCCCGCGATGAACAGACCGGGCACGAGCTTGCTTTCCATAGTGCGGGAATCGACTTCGTTCAAGGCAACGCCCCCGGCGGTGACTTCGGCCTTGTCGAATCCCAGGGTTCCCGCGGTGGGAACCCGGATTCCTTTGGCCGACTGGACAAGCTGTTGCCGCTCGCGGCGCGACAACTCGGCGATCCGGCGATCTGCGGGGATTTGCGACTGGGCGACGAGCGCCTCGGCGAGACGTTGGGGCAACCACGGCTCGAGCAGGCTGGCCGCACGGCGGCGTCCGGATTGCTCCGGCGCCGTTTCGAGAACCTCGTCCAGCCGGGACGCCGGCAAGTCGGGCAGGAAGTCACATTCTAACACGGGGCACTCGTCATTTGCACAGGCACTGACCGCCTGGCTCACGTCGAGGGCCACGGGGCCCGACAGTCCAAAATGGGCGAACAGCAGCGAACCGCGGCTCTCGGCCAGCGGGGCCTGCCGTCTGCGTCCGGTTCCTTTCGAGGCAGGATCCGCCTGAGACGCGACCACACGCAGAACAACGTCGGGGATGGTGATTCCCTGAAGTTCCCTGACCCAAGCGGCCTCGGTGAGGATAGGAACCAGGGCCGGCCGGGGCGGTATGACCGTGTGGCCCAGTGCGGCCGCCCAGCGGTACCCGTCCCCGCTGGTTCCGCATCGGGGATAGGAACACCCGCCGGTGGTCAATACGAGCTTCTCTGCCAGAATGCTCCGCCGGCTGGTGGTCAGTCGAAAACGATCACCCTCCGGGAAGACGTCCTCCAGCGGTTCGTCCGTGGCCACGGTCGCGCCGCTCTGTGCGACCCGGCACATCAGGGCCGCCAGGACGTCGGTTGCCCTGCCGCTCACCGGGAGGATCTTGCCGTTCGGCAGAACCGTCATGCGTACGCCCTCCGACTCCATCATTTTTACCAGTTGTTGCGGGCTGAACGCCGCCAGCGCCGAGTGCAAGAATCGTCCTTGGGCCCTGAATGCCTTGACGATTCCGCGAGCGTCGGCGGCGTGGGTCAGATTGCAGTGCCCGCCGCCGGAGATCAGGATCTTGACGCCCGGCTTCCGGTTCTTTTCCAGGACGAGCGTCTTACGGCCGCGCAGGGCCGCCCGGCAGGCCGCCGTCAAACCGGCGGGGCCTGCCCCAATGACGGCTACATCCCATTGGTCCATCGACAAGGTCTCCAGGTCTCGGTGCTGCTCCGATCCACCATAAACTCCGGACCGCCTGTCGGCCAGCCCTGTCTCGCCGAGCCGATGAGCGATAGGCGGAAACAGCCCATCGCGCCGAGGATCGCGTGACAAACGAGTAACGAATTGTTAGATTGAGACTTGCGACGACTGCCTGGCAAGCGACGTGAACAGCGGGTTGGTTCGTTGCGACCAGTGCGGAATCAAGCCCAGCTTGTAGCGCCGGTTCATCAGCCGGGCGAGCATCTGCAAGAGTAGTCCCGGCTCAACGAGAAACGCACGCATGTTGACCATCCGAGCCTCCGCCCTTGCCGCCTTGTGCATCGTCATCCTGCTGGCGTCCTATCCTGCCTTCGCCGCCCCGCCCGACTTCTCCTGGCTTCCGCCGGCGCCCGAATTGTCACCGGCTGAGGGACAGGTGATTCGGGTTTCGACCGTTGAAGAGCTATTTCAGGCCGCACGCGACGTCCGGCCGGGCGGAACGATTCTGCTGGCGGACGGCCATTACATGATGCCGCGATACTTCGAACTGCAGACCGACGGCGTCACCCTTCGCGGCGAGTCGGGCGACCGCGACCAAGTCGTCCTCGACGGCGCCGAGAGCATGCACGGCGAACTGGTCGGCGTCCGTGCCTGTTCGGGCGTGACACTCGCGGACCTGACCATTCAGAACATCCGACACAACGGGTTCAAGATCAACAGCAACTACGGCGTTCATCGCCTCACGATTCACAACTGTGTAATCCACAATATCTGGCAGCGCGGCGTCAAAGGCGTCCGCGTGCCCAAGGATCAAACTGAAATCCAACCGCCACGAGACTGCCGAATTCAGTATTGCCTCTTCTACAACGATCGTGCCAAGCAGTTCGAGGACGACCCCACGGACACGCCCGAGACGTTCAACGGCAACTACATCGGCGGCATCGACGTCATGTATGCCGACGGCTGGACCATCAGCGACAACGTGTTCACCGGCATCCACGGCCGCACGGGTGAAGCTCGCGGGGCGGTATTCCTCTGGCACGAGTCCAAGGACTGCATCATCGAGAGAAACGTGATCGTGGATTGCGACACGGGCATCTGCCTGGGCAACTCGAGCCGCGGTGCGGATACCGAAATCCACTGTCACCGCTGTATCGTTCGCAACAACTTCGTCACCCGTTGTCCCGAGAACGGGATTCTCGCCGACTACACCGCCGACTGCCTGATCGCCCACAACACGATCCACGATCCGGCCAGCCGACTCAAGCGGCTCATCCGACTGGTTCACGACAATGGCGGACTTGCGGTTGTCAATAATCTCTTGAGCGGTCCGCCCATGCGGGTGGAAACGGAGAGTCGAATTCTCACGAAAGGCAACGTCACGCAGGACGTCGGCCAGTGGTTTGCTGACGCCACTGCGGGCAATCTGCACTTGAGTGCCCAATGTCCCGATGTACTCGCCCGGGCAGGAGCTATCGACCAGGTGCGTGAAGATTTCGATCGGCAGCCGCGTCTGCAACCGACAGAACCGGGGGCGGATCAATGGAGGGGACGATGAACCGTTTGCTTCGAGTGGCCGTCTTACTGGCAGTCGTGTTAATTGCTGCCGATGCCAGGTCCGACGTTCGCGCCCCGCGGATCGTCTCCCCACACAATGCCGACGCCTACAGTATGAAGACCTTCGGCCAGTTTCACCGCTGGCGGGATCTGGGCGGCGACGAACGAGCCTGGGAGATCTACAAGTACCTTGTCGATACGCGCACGGGCGTGTTTCACATGAACGAGGTCTGCGAGGGAACCGACACGCTGAGCGAGTACGTTACCGTCCGCGATCCCGTCAAGATTCTCAACATCTACGGGTATGGCTACTGTGCCATATTCGGGCCGTTCATGGCGGGCGTCTGCGAAGGGGCGGGAATCGGTCCGGCCCGATCGCTGATCCTCTCCGATTGGCGGCACGTGCTCGCGGAGGCTTTCTACAACGACCGCTGGCACTATCTCGATGTCGACGTTCGGGCCGCCTTCCGCCGCCCGGACGGCACCCTGGCGTCGTTCGAAGAATCCAGAACAGATCCAACACTGTGGACGAACCGCGGCTCGCTGTTCTTTCCGAACGACGATCTGCAGCAGGTTCGCAAGATCTACGCAGCAACGCCGGTCTACTATCACTACGGCTTCCATCAGACCGGCCACACCATGGACTATGTCCTCCGGCAAGGCGAGACGTTCACTCGCTGGTGGACCCCGCAAGGCGGCCGTTGGCACCACCTGCCCGCCTATCACCAGAGCGACTTCATGCGGCGGCTGATCGAGACCGAGCCACGTGGACCGGCCCCCAACCATCGTCACTTCACGGTGCACAACTACGGCAACGGCCGTTTCGTCTACCGGCCCAATCTGAAGGGGCCGTCCACCGATTTCGCCGACGGTGTGTACGATAGCCGCAACGTCGTGCCCGGGAAACACGGATTGACGCTGAAAGAGCCCGGTCAAGGGCATGCCGTTTTCGAGGTCCGAACCCCGTATATCATCGTCCCCAAGGTCAATAAGTTGGAGACCACCGAAGACGACTCCGAGGCGTCGGTGGTGGAATTGGACGCAACGGGGACGAAACCGTCCGTCTCCGTCGACGGCGGAATCACCTGGCAGCCGGTTGCGCCGACCTTAAGCCCTGGGCAATTCGGTCTGACGACGTTCGTTGCCGGAACCTACGGCTACCTGCTTCGGCTGGAACTCGACGGCCGGGCGGAATCGGCGGTCGTCAGGGATCTGGCGATCACCACTTGGGTCCAGGTTGCCCCGGCGTCACTCCCCTCACTACGAATGGGTCACAATCGCATGGAGTTCCGCACGGGCGACCACTACGGCTGGCCGACCCGGGTCGTGACGGTCTGCTCCGACACCAGCAAACCGGAAGAACTTCGCAAACATTTGGTTCGCATGCCCGACGATTACGATCCGGATCGCAAGACCGGGCGCATTCGCGGCGAACTTGTCGCGAAGGTGACGGCTCCGCCGGGAACGCGGATCGCGTGGTTCACGGCCGAGGGGAGTTTTCGGACGCACCAGCAGGAGGCGGCCGCCCAGACCCGCAACACGATCTCCTACGCCGCCAATGCCCCGACGGACTTCCGGGAACTCTACCGCAGTGAGATGCCGACCGACATGGGACACTGGCACTACAACGCCGCCCGCGAAATGCGGCTCGACGAGCCGGCCGCGGGACTCTTCGTGCGCTACGACGGGGATCCGGCGTTCAACAACTTCAAGATCTATGCCCATTGTGTGGATCAGAGTCCCCGGCCATCGCGCCCCGTTGTCATCACCCACGTGTGGACGGAAGGGGGCGTTGAAAAGATGAATCGCGTCGAACTCGACGGCCCGGGAGAATACGAGATCGTTGCAGAAGAAGAGCCGGTCGACAGGTCGATCGAGATCGCTGTGCCGTCCGACGTCTCCCAGGACTCTGCCGGCGCGGCCGAGGAGCGAGAGGAACCGGAAGTGCCCGACTGGGTTGAACCCATGCGCATCGTTCACTCTCGATTCAAGGGAGAGGCGGGAACCTTCGCCCAGTTCGGCGACTCGATCACCGATTCCCGGGCGTTTTGGTATTCGTTGAAATGGAAACACGCCAACGCTCCGGTCGAAATGCGGGCGGCATTGGAACTTGTCAAGACGCACATGCTCGACGACTGCTGGGATCGCAAGGGCGCCGAGTACGGCAATCAGAGCGGGCAGACGATCGCCTGGGCCGGCAGGAATCTCGACACCTGGCTCCGGGACCTGAACCCCGAGGCGGCCATTCTCATGTTTGGAACCAACGATCTGAACAACGTGGGCGTTGACGACTATGAGAAGACCGTGGAGGACGTCGTCCGGCGTTGTCTGGAGAACGGGACCGTGGTAATTCTCAGCACGATTCCGCCGCGTCAACGCAAGGTCGAGAAGGCGGCCGAGTTTGCCGAAGCGGCCCGGCGCGTGGCGAAGAAACTGCATGTCCCACTCACCGACTTTCACGCCGAGATTCTCGCCCGTCGTCCGGACGATTGGGACGGCGCCCTCGATCAGTTCGCCGCCTATCAAGGCTACGACGTGCCCACGTTGATCGCCCGCGACGGCGTCCACCCCTCCAACCCCAAGCAGTACCAGGCCGACTATTCGCCCGAGGCTCTCAACAGCAACGGTTTCTCCCTCCGCAACTACCTCGTTCTGCTGAAGTATGCTGAGGTGATCCGACAAGTCATGCAGCAAGAGAGGTTCTAACCATGAATCGAAACAGCATTCCGTTCGTGGCACTTCTTCTGATCGCCGGCACTGCAACAACCTCGGCGTCCGCCGCCGACGTGCCCCGATTCGGCCTCTTCGAGCGACAGTTCGAACACAGCGGCACCTATGCCAACCCCTATACTGATGTGGAAGCAACCGCCGTACTCGAAGCGCCCGGCGGCTCCACACGCACCATTCCCCTTTTCTGGGACGGCGGGCGAACCTGGCGATTGCGTTTCTCGCCCGATTGCGAAGGCACTTGGAAGTGGCGAACTGCGAGCACCGATTCGGGCTTGAACGGAGAGTCGGGCACGTTCACGGTCGTACCGTCCGACCTCAAGGGGAGCATCCGTCCCATGCGGGCGGCTCCCCACCATTTCGAACGCCAGGACGGCACTCCTTTCTGGTTCCTCGGCGATACGGCCTGGGCCCTCTATACCGACAGCGTCGAAGAGAAACACAATCGTTCGGCAGCCGTCGAGTACGTTGACGCCCGCGCCGAGCAGGGGTCCAACGTTCTGCACTCGATGCTTCTCAGCGAGGCCGGCTGGGGAAACGAGGGCGGACCGCCCTTCGATGACATCGCTGCGGAACGGCTCAACCCGGGCTATTGGCAGGAGGTCGATCTGCGTCTGCGGCACGTAAACTCGCGAGGGATTGTGGCGGGGCTGGCGATCGCCTGGGGAGACAAGGGTCGCAAGGAACGCTACGCCTGGAAACGTCTGCCCACCATGGAAGCCCGGCTCCGCTACGCTCGCTACATCGCCGCCCGCTACAGCGCCTTCGACGTTTATTTCCTTGTCTCGGGCGAATGGCACGGCGAAGTCAAGACCACGCCCGGGGCGACGGAAGAATCGATCAAGCGGCAGTTCATTGAGATCGGCAACGCCCTGCACGAAAGCGATCCCCACGGCCGGATGATCGGCATTCATCCGATGACGGCCCATGGCAGCGTCCGGGAGTTTGTCGGCACGCCGTGGATGTCTTTCGGCGACTACCAGCAGAACTATCGAGACTTGCACGGCCGGATTCTTGCATCTCGCGGCGGGGACCTTCCTGTCGTCAACTCCGAATACGCCTATTTCCTCCGCGACCAGAACGGCGACGGGCTCGTCGACAAGGACAACAGCTTCAATCTCGACGGCATCCGCCGCGCCAGTTGGGACATCGCCATGGCCGGCGGCTACCTGGTCACCGGATTCGGCACGACCTATTTTGGCGGCAATCGCGACCCGGGCCCCTTCAACCTCGAAGCCGAAAAGAACGATCCGTGGGAGGAACAAATCCAGCACCTGCGAACGTTCTTCACCTCGCTGGAGTGGTGGAAACTTGAGCCACACGACGAGTTGCTCACCGGATCGTTCCAACGCGACGCAAACGGTTCGGATCGCGCCGAGCGAGACGGCCGGCGGGTCTCGCTGATCGCACCGCCGAAGCGAACCTATTGGCTGCTGGCGGATCCGGGGAAGACGTATGTGGCGTATGTGCGGGGGAATGAGGGGCCGTATGAGATGAGTTGGGAAGTAAGGAAGTCGCACGAGTGGAAGGTAACGCTGTTTGACCCGCGGAGCGGCAAGACGCGACCAATGAAATTCCAGGCGGATGGGGATGGTGCCGACTTCCGGGTCCCCGATCTACAGGATTGGGCCGTATTGATCAAGAGGACGGAGAACTGAATTGAGGCGATTTCCGTCGTTCCTTCCGGTCCAATGTGCCGGTCGATTACCGGATTGTTGCCAAGAATCCCAATTCCGACTACGATGCCCACAGAGAGGCATGGGAACTGGGTAGCCGTGTATCAGGGAGAGGCAAGATGCGGAACAGGCGTCGGCGCGGCGGTAGTGTATTGTGCGGACTCCTCGTCTCCATGGCGGGGGGGATTCTGGCTCAGGGATACGGGCCGATCAAGACATTGGCGTCGCTCGAAAAGGTCGACGACCAGCCCCTCTACGTGATGCGCTACGAGGGGGACTACCTGTTGGGCCTGACTGCCCGATTCGGAATCAACTGGTCGCTGTACCGCCGGGCCGAACGCCTGGTCAACCCCGACGCTTGCACGAGCTTCGTAGCCTTTGGAGACGAACATGAGTCGGTCTTCGCTCGAAACTTCGACTGGGCACATCCGTCGACACTCTTGTTGTATACGGATCCTCCCGGCGGACACGCGTCGGTGGCGATGGTCGACATGTACTATCTTGGGCTCAACGAGTTGCAGGAGATTCCCTGGTCGCGTCGTGTGACGTTGCTGGCCGCCCCGTATGCGATCATGGACGGCATGAACGAATGCGGGGTGGCGATTTCGCAGAATGCCGTCCCGCGCCGTCCGATGCCCTTTCAGCGAAACCGCCCGGCGCTTATCTCCAACCAGGTGATGCGTGTGGTTCTCGACCGGGCGAGCAACGTCGACGAGGCCCTCGACCTGATCGACGACTTCAACGTCGTCTTTCCGGTAATCGGCTGCCACCTGCACGTTGCCGACACCTCGGGGCAGTCGGCCGTAGTCGAATTCACCGGGGGCCGAATGGTCGTGTTGCGGAACACCAGGCCCTGGCAGGTGTCGACCAATTTCCTGATTTCCGAAGAACGTCCGGTCGGCGCGCGGTCCCAATGCCGCCGCTACAGTTTCGCTTACCGCCGTTTGGAGTCGGTTGACGGAGCACTCGCTCAGGAGCAGGCCATGGAGCTCTTGGCGGTTGCTTCCCAGTGGCAAACGATCTGGTCCGTCGTCTACAATCTGAGCAGCGGCAGAATTCTCGTGGCCTGCGGACGCGACTACGGCAACGTCCACGAGTTCCACCTACCGATGCTAGGACGTGAGCAATCGCCAGACGCCCGACCGCAGAGGAAAGGTCGGTGACCCGCTTCTCTACAGATCCATCTCGTCGAGTTCGTCAACCAGACTGTCGAGCCGGTCTCCGCCGGCCGGTTTCGGCTGGGACTGCATCGTTTCAACGGCGCGGTCCCGTTCGGCCAGAGCCTGGGCGCTCGGATCGGCGCCGCTGAACAGTTGGGACAGATCCAGTTTCAGCCCCTCCAACGAAGCTTTTGCATCGCCGGAAATGGCCGGGTCGCCGTGCTGCGGGAACATGATCGCACCCTCGGGGCAGATCCGGCTGCACGCGGGACACCCGGGGCGGCACGCGTCGGGCTGCTCGATGAGAATGTCGTCGGAAGAGTCCGTGCCGTACACGCCGAACAGGCAGAAGTTCAAACACTCCAAACAGCCGGAGCAGCGGTCTCGATCAATGACCGGATACCATCGCTCTCGCGTATCCTCAACGCGCCGTGTGGGCTCGCGATTGTCCGAACGACCAGAGAACGGTGCGGCAGCGCCCGCAAGGATGCGATCGACTTCGTCCAGAATCGACTTTGGGTCGACTTCGGAGTGCAGGCCGAGACACCACACAGGTCGCTCGCGTTCCTCTTGATCGGCCGGTTCTTCGGCAAGTTGCCCCGCAATCCCTGCGGTCTTGAGCGTCCAGAACGCCGCTCGCGGGTAAAGCCAGCTAATCACAATCATGGGTTCTTCGATTTCTCGGAGAAACTCCATGGTGGGGCCGGTCGGCTCCAGATCGTAGAGATGGGGAACGATCGTCAGGTCGACCGCTTTTCGGCTCATCAGTGCGTTGGTTAGGAGCAAGACCAACTCCTGCTGGTCGGCGTCGCCGGGACGCGGTTCGGAGAAGATCACAGGCATCGCATCGCACATGGGACGATATCGCTTCCACTCAACGTGGGTCTTGGTTGGGATTTCGGCCGGCCTGACCTTTCAGCAAGCGTTGGGCCAAAGGCCAGGAGGCCTCCAAATGACGGACGTAAGGCTCCGGATCGAGCAGCCCGTCGCAGACGCCTTGCAGTTCCATCAGCCACGCTGAATCATACAGATTGGAATTGATGAGACCAGGGTCTGAAAGCACCGAATCATTGAAACTCGTGATACGCCCCGGCATGGGGGAGTAGAGATCGCTGGTGGCCTTGGAGGCCTCGACGAAACCGATCTGCTGGCCCGCCAGAACCTCAGTTCCCACCTCGACCGACCACTCCAGGTGCCGCATGTCGCCCAGGAGCCGCACGGCGTAAGCCGAGAAGCCCACGCGCAGCGTCTCCCCCATTTCTATCACCCACATGTGATTTCGCGCGTAGCGGCGATCGACCGGCAGAATCGCCGGTGATTGTCCCATCATGAATACGAGCGGCTTTGGCATCGAATCGGCTTGCCTTACTGCCCGCCAAAACAGAATAGCGTGCCTTCGTCGTTGCCGAGGATAAGGCGTCCCTGGGCCACCGCGGGCGAGCCGATCAGGGAACCGCCGGTCTCATATTGCCAGACTTCTTTGCCGGTCTTGATCGCCAGTGCGTAGAGCCGTCCGTCGGCGGAACCGGCAAAAACTCGCTGACCGACGATGACGGGCGATCCCTCGATCTTCCCTTTCGTGGCAAAGGTCCACAGCGGTTTGCCCGTGGCCGGCTCGATCGCGTGGACGCTCTTGTCGAGCGAGCCGACGATCACTGCGTCTTTCGTGACGGCCGCAGAACTGCGAAACGGCATCTGGCGGCGTTCCGCGGTGTACTGCCAGACGATCTTCGGCGTCTTCCAGTCGATGGCGAAGAACGTCGATCCTTCGGTTCCGACAAACAGCAGGTCGCCCAGCACGGCAGGCGTCGACCCGGTCGGCGATTCGATGGCGACACGGCCGACCTCCTTGCCCCGATCGAGTTCGATGACGTGCAAGGCACCGTCGCAACCGGCCACGAAGGCCCGGTTCTCCACGATCGTCGGAAAACAACGAATCTGATCCTCGCTCTGGTACTTCCATGCGAGCTGCCCCGATTTGGCGTCAAGGCAATAGAGCGTCCCGTCTTGCGAGCCGAACAGGACCTTGTCCCGGTAGAAGTTGGCACTGGAGTTGATCTCGGCTTCCGAGTCAAAGCGCCAGTGTTCCTTGCCGTCGTCAGCGCCGACGCAATAGAAACGGCCGTCGACGTCGCCAAGAAAGACCAGCCCGTCGCGAACGGATGGCGAAGCCGTGAACCCCAGTTCGGTCGAGAACGCCCACTGCTTCGTCCCCGACTTGACGTCCAAGGCGTACAGGTTGCCGTCGGTCGATCCAATGAAGACGCGATCCTTGACGATTGCTGCTGTCGATTCGAACCAACCCTTCTCCGTCTTGAACGTCCAAAGCACTTGGAGTCTGTCGGGCAATTCTCCTGAGGCCACTCCGGTTGCCTGTGCATTGCCGCGGAATACGGGCCAACCCGGCTCGTCGTTGCCGGCATCACCCCTCGCGGAACCGGTTGCGGCCAGAAGACAGGCGCAGACGGCGCAGAATCGAAACCGGGGCGAGTGAACCATGGCTAACGCATACTGGGAGCGTCGGGTGTGGCGCTAAGTTGAGAAAGCACTTGCAGCAACCCGTTCAGATGGGCCACTCGCGGACCAAAGCGATCGACAAACTCGTTGAGCATGAATTCACCGTCGCGGAGTGTCTCGAAGTTGTCGCCGATCTCCTCGGTAAGCGTTTCCAGATACTCCGTCTGGATCTTGCTCAGCGCTTCAGCGGCCATGCGACACCCTCGGGCCAGGCCCGGATTGGCCTGCTTCCACTGGCCAAGCTCGGCAGCTCGCTGTCGTTGAGCTGCTCCCATCTGGTTGACAAGCTCTTCCAACAGTTCGTTCTGGCGATCCTGGGCTGCAAGCATGGCTCGCAAGAGTCCTGCCATCTCGGCAAACATTGCCACGCCTGACGGCATGGTGGGGGTGGGGGCTCCGTGAGAAACGTCAATCTGGCTGAAAAGGGAGGGATGAGGGCGGTTATGATCTGTCATGTGTGCAGTTTCCTTTCAGACCTTCAGTATAAACACGACTGGGAGGAAAAGTCGAGTCGCTCAGTCCGCAATATGCGCGCAAGTCTCCAAGTCGAGCCGTCCGCAAACTACCCAGGCCGTACAAGCGTCAGGATCTATCCGATGAACCACTCACGGAACCGCAAAATAGCGGGTCTCCGAAAGCGGCATAGCAGTTTGCGGCAAAGGAGCGACCGCTAAAGTCGGTACCCGATGCCATCCGAATTACCGAGAGGCCGGCCAACTGCGACGTGTCGATTTGGCGAAGATGCGCAACTTGGTAATGAAGGCAAGGCAGGAGAGTCAATGACAGCGTCCGGTGTCAATTCGACCAGCCCTCTTGGGTTTCTGACCGTCGTGGAAGACACAAATTCCGGTCTCTTCGGGGGATACCTCGTGCTGAACCGGTCGGGAAGGCCCTTGGAGTTCCACTGTACTGCCCCCATTCGCCCGAACCGGGCCCAGGAGATACTCTACGGCCCGACCCTGAAGCCCTACCTTTACGGCGAGCAAATCGGGCGAACCCTTCTTGAGAAGGGGAAACAGACGCCTGCTGTAGTGCTGACCGATTGCGAGCCCATGTTGGCGGTGGCCGAGTTCGTCACGCTGCCTGTCGTGCTGGTGGGGGCTGAGAAGGCAGAAGGCCACCTCCCTGCTGATTGTTCACCCAAGGATGCAGGGGGGCTGAAGTGGCGCATCGATTCTGCACAGAAGCTGGAACCGAACCTCCGTTTTTTCCGGGTTGGTGGGCACTGCCTTGCTCTGCGAACCGGAGCCGCGCCGGAGGAGGAGAACTCGGCGGTTCAGGCGATCGATGGCGCCTCGGTTGGATTGGATCTTCGCGAGCCGTTCGAACGCATTCGTGCAGCGATTGACGAAGCGCGGCGCGGAGGCCAGTAGAACCGATGGCAGAGGGATTTGAATCGAGCGGCAGCGATGGGGGCATCCGATGGAAGGCGCCTCCGCCGCCCGACGTGCACCAGCAGGAACTCGATTTCCCGGTCCAGTCCCACGTAACCGGGTGGAACCGTGCCCTCCAGCGGGAGTTCGTGCTCGAAACCCGCGAGACCCTGTTGCGGGGCACTTCCCCCCGGGCGGTGTGCATACCCTTCGATAACCCTCCAGTGCCGGTGCACAGCTTCGTGTTTCACGACGCCGGGTATACGGGTGAGCGATTTGCGGCAGCCTGTCCACAACAGACTCCCCATCCGCAACGGCAAGGAGAGGCGAGTCAGCCGACGACTGGTCTGCATCTCACGGGGCGGACGAGGATTCGTCCGCCCAAGGATCTCATCAAGTTGGAGGATCGACTCAAGTATCTCCTCCAGCCGTCCCTGGAGATGATCCTCTCTGAGCGGTCGCTCGAGTTTCCCTTCGTGCCCTTTCCCTATCAGATGGAAGGCATCGCGTTTCTCTATGCACGGGAGGCCGCGGTGCTTGCCGACGAGATGGGGCTGGGCAAGACGATGCAGGCGATCACGGCGATTCGATTGCTGCTGTGCAGCGGCGAGGTCCGCAACGTGTTGCTGGTGTGTCCGAAGCCGCTCGTATCAAACTGGCAGCGCGAGTTCGCCCAATGGGCGCCGGAACTCCCGGTGGCGATCATCGAGGGAGATCAGAACCGGCGCTGCTGGCAGTGGCGACTGGAGGACGTACCCGTCAAGATCGCCAATTATGAGTTGATCCTTCGCGATCGCGATATGTTCGAAGCAGCCGACCCGTCCGGTCCCGGACCGCTCAAGTTCGATCTCGCCGTGCTGGACGAAGCGCAACGGATCAAGAACCGCCGCAGTACCACCAGCCAGGTCGCCCGATCGATCGTTCGGGGCCGAAGTTGGGCCCTGACCGGGACCCCGGTGGAGAATTGTGCCGAGGACCTGGTCGGGATCTTTGAGTTCCTGGTACCCGGCCACCTGTCTCCGGAGATGAAGCCGAGCAGGATGGGCCGCTGTGCCGGCGACTACATCCTCCGCCGAACGAAGGACAAGGTCCTCACTGAACTGCCGCCCAAGATGTTTCGGGATGCCGCCATTGAACTGTCGCCGGAGCAGCGCGAGACCTATCGGTTGGCTGAAGACGACGGCGTTTTGCGGCTCAGCGAGATGGGGGAAGGAGCCACCATCCAACACGTCTTCGAGTTGATCCTGCGGCTGAAGCAGATCTGCAACTTCGATCCGGCAACCGGGGCCAGTGCGAAGTTCGAGCGCCTTGAGGCTGACCTGGAGGAGGTTGCGGCCAGCGGCAGGAAAGCGCTCGTGTTCAGCCAGTGGGTCAGCACGTTGCGCCGCCTCTCCGGGCAATTAGAGCGGTTCGGACCGCTCGAGTACCACGGCAAGATAGCCCCTAAGCTCCGAAACGGCATTATCGAGCAGTTTCGCAACTCGCCGGACAAACACGTCCTGCTGATCAGCTACGGCGCAGGCGGCGTCGGACTCAATCTCCAGTTCTGCGAGTACGTTTTCCTCTTCGATCGCTGGTGGAACCCTGCCATTGAAGATCAGGCAGTCAATCGAGCCCACCGGATCGGCGCCGCGGGCCCGGTCACGGTGACCCGCTTTCTCGCCTCCGATACGATTGAAGAGCGAATCAATCTCGTGCTGGAAGAAAAGCGGGAACTCTTCGAAACCATTCTGTCCGGCAGCGATCGGCCTCAGAACAAACTCGGCCTTACTCAACAAGAGATTTTCGGGCTGTTTGATCTGCGATCGCCAAGCGGACCCATCCATTACGCGGCGTGAATCTTGCCGGGCCACCACGGCCGCACGTGGATCTCGCGGCCCTGACCATGCTCGCAGCTCCCTCGGCATGGGGGAGTCTGGCCGTCTGATCGCTGGATGCAAGGGCCGTTGCGATACTGGCGAACTGCTCCTCCCAACGGGCCACCCCCACTCGCGATATTCACTCTTTTCGGTTTGCACCGGCCTGGCTGCGGGTTTCAGCAACAATCCCGTGGTTGTTCCCGTTGCGATGGAGGAATGTGGCCCATGCTTGATTGAAGCCATCCAACTGTTCGGAATCGTTGGGCTGGCAGCCCCCCTGCTCCGCATCGGGATGACGATGGGGCTACGGTCGGATCGGGAGATACGGCGATATGCAATTGAAAGACTACGTCGCAGCCAATCAGAAGCCACCGGCAATCGACGACCTCGTCCGTCGAATGGGCGAAATCTCGACGCTTCCGCAGGTGGCCATGAAGACGATTGAGGTGGCAAACGATCCGAAATCGAGTGCCATTGACCTCAAGGAAGTCATCGAATCGGATGCCGCGCTTGGGGCGAGAATCCTGCGATGTGTGAACTCCTCCGCGTACGCCACGCGCGAAAGGGTCACGAATCTGCAGCAGGCAATCAGCTATCTCGGTCTCCGCCAGATTCGAGACCTCGCACTCACCGCGAGCGTGGCAGAGTTGTTTTCCAAAGAAGAGACCATCGGGCCCTACCGACGCCGTGGCCTCTGGGGACACCTTGTGGCGGTGGGCATCTGCTCGCGTCTTATTGCGATGCGGCAGAAGATCTCCGACTTCGAAGCGGCGTTCACCGCCGGTTTGCTGCACGACATCGGAATCGTCCTCGAAGACCAGTATGTGCATGGTCCGTTTCGAAGCACAGTTCAGTCGTTGAGTGAGGGCGACTTGCTCGTCGAGGCGGAGCGGAAACATCTCGGTTTCGACCATACCAGGCTTGGCGTCAAGGTGGCGGATCTCTGGAGATTCCCCGACACCGTTAAGGCCGCGATTGAGTATCATCACCGATCCGTGAACTACCGGGGCAACGAAATCGGCGTCGTTCGCTGCGTCGATGTGGCTAACCTGATCTGCACGGTCAAGGGCTATCCTTCCGTCGGACTGAAACTCGTTAGGGCCTCTCAGCCGGTTCTGAGTGCGCTTTGCCTCACCAGGGAACACATCGTCGTATTGGCAAAGGATCTGGATAAGGAGTTGGCCAAGCATGCTGCCTTGTTCGAACTCTGTCTGCCGACTCCTTGAAACACCGGCCGCGACTATAGACGACATCCTGAGTGTCGCGTCTGTCGGCGAGCCGAGTTTTGACGGTTCTCTTCGCGCCGTCGGCGCCTTGAAGTCCCACGAACCTTCGCTCGCGTTCCTGACGCTTGCGGACGGCGAGATCATCGTCCTGACCGGCGATAACGAAGGCGACGGCCTTCGAGACGCTCAGACCGTCCTCGAACGTCTTCCAAAGCCCGCACCGGGACAGACCTCTTCGGTGCAAGCGGCGATTCGCGGCGAACAACAGACGGCCGTGGCGGTCTCTCTGCCCCTGGTGGACGGCGATGTTGTCCTGGTCTGTCTGGTCGGCACAGGGGCAGGTCAACGCTGGACAGACACCGGCCCGGGGAACGACGCGTTGAAGATCGTGGCAGCCCTCGGTCTGCTTCTGGCGGCAAACAAGGCGGAGCGGATGACGATGCTGGCTGAGGTGGAACAACTCGCGGCCGGGCATCAAGCGCTGGAGGCATCCTACGCGCGCTCTCTCGCCCGGGCCGTGGCGGAGCGGGATGAGCGACTGCAAGAACAACGGGAACACACGTCCCGCCTGCAGGCGGTGATGATGACCGCGGCCGAGGGAATCGTCACGATCGACGCAAGCGGTTCCATCGAGTCGTTCAATGCGGCAGCGACCGCGATCTTCGGCTACTCACCCGAGGAAGTGGTCGGCTCAAACGTTGCTTTGCTGTTTTCCCACGGGCAGGACGCCGGCTCCCAAGCTCCCTGCGCCTGCCTTCTGGGAGAAGACCGAGGCAACCGGCACGCAAACGTGCAGGAGATCCTCGGACGACGAAAGGACGGAACCATCTTCCCCCTCGAGATGGCAATCAGCGACGTCGCTCTCCAGGATCGTGTCATCGTGACGGCCATCTTGCGCGACATTACCGAGCGAAAGGCTTCAGAACGAGAACTCAAACGCCTGCACCTGTTCAATCGCATGGTCCTGGACTCCGCCGGGGAGGGGATTGTCGGCCTCGATCGCGACGGCAACGTCGTCTTCGCGAACCCCGTTGCGGAGCAGTTGCTCGGCCGGACGTCGAACGAGATGGTTGGATTGTCGCTCCACCGGTTGACGCATCATTCCCGCCAGAACTCAACCGCATACTCCTGGTACGATTGTCCGGTTTGCCGGACCCTGTCAGAAGGCACCATTTACCGTGAAGACTCCGAAGTCTTCTGGCGGTCGGACGGCAAGAGTTTTCCCGTCGAGTACGTTGCCACGCCGATGCGCGAGGAAGGTGGAATCGTTGGCGCCGTGTTGACGTTTCAAGACATCACTCAGCGAAGGAATCTGGAGGGTCAACTGGTTCAGGCCCAGAAACTTGAGTCGATCGGCCAATTGGCCGCCGGGATTGCCCACGAGATCAATACGCCCACGCAGTTCATCGGCGACAATCTGCGTTTCCTCGAGGAGGCGTTCCGCGATCTGGCACCCGTTCTGGCCGACCTGCGTCGCGGCGAATGCCGGGCCGCCTCCTCCTCGGCCGCCGCCGGTGCGTCCGGCGAGACGCCTCCGACGGATATCGACAGCGTGCAATACTTGATCGAGGAAATCCCCCGCGCCGTCTCGCAGTCGCTTGAAGGAGTCGAGCGAGTGGCCAAGATCGTCCGGTCGATGAAGGACTTCTCGCATCCCGGCAACGACGAGATGCAGTCCGTCGATCTCAACCGCGCCATCGAGAGTACGCTTACCGTCTGTCGGAACGAGTGGAAATACGTGGCCGATGTGACGACCGATTTCGATCCGGATCTGCCTCCGGTCGTTTGCCTGCCCGGGGAATGCAATCAGGTCTTCCTCAACCTCATCATCAACGCATCTCACGCCATCGGCGAAGCGTTGAAGGAACGAGCCTCCGGAAAAGGAACGATCACGGTTTCCACGAAGGGGGTGGGGAAATGGGTTGAAATCCGCATTGCCGACACGGGAACCGGTATTCCCGCGGAGGCACGTACCAAGGTCTTCGATCCCTTCTTCACGACGAAGGAGGTAGGACGCGGCACTGGACAGGGGCTCGCCATCGCTCGATCGGTGATCGTCGACAAACACGGCGGCTCCCTGACGTTTGAGACGGAGATTGGCCGCGGCACCACGTTCATCGTTCGCTTACCTTGTGACCGACAATAAGGCTGCACAGATGAAAAAAAGCATTCTATTTGTCGACGATAGCAGGCAGGTTCTTGACGCACTGGCGAGGATGTTGCAGACCAAGCGAGACATCTGGTCGATGACGTTTGTCGACGACCCTCTCGAAGCCTGGGAGATCCTGCAATCAACGTCCTTTGACGCCGTCACGTTGGACGTCAATATGCCGGTGCTCCGCGGGCTCGAACTGCTCGAGCGGATCAAGAAAACCGAGATCGGCAGGGACGTCCCCGTCGTCATGCTGACCGGTTTGGGAGACCGCCACTTGAAACGGCAGGCCCTGGACCTGGGAGCGGCCGACCTGCTCAACAAGCCGGTCGAGGCCGAGGACTTGATCGCAAGGCTTCAGAATGTCCTCCGTCTCAAGGAATACGAGGATCTGCTCAAACACGAGAACTCATGGCTCGAACGGAAGATCCAGGAACGAACGGTGGAGTTGTACCGTTCGCGACAGGAGGTCGTCTGGCGACTCGGCAAGGCGGCCGAACATCGCGACAACGACACGGGAAACCACGTCATCCGCGTGGGGTGCATGTGCCGCGTCATTGCCGAGGCACTCGACCTGGACAGCGAGTTCGTCGAAACGCTGTTTGCGGCCGCCCCGCTCCACGATATCGGGAAGATCGGGATCCCGGATGCCATCCTGATGAAGCAGGGGCCCCTGTCCGAAGCCGAACGGCAGATCATGATGCGGCATTGCAGGATCGGCGAGAGAATCCTCACGGAAAACGCCGCGGCATTGCGCCTCTTCGATGGCGACGGCGCCGTTCCCGAAATCCGCAGCGCTGTTTCCAGCCGCAACCCGCTAATCGACATGGCTGCCAGGATTGCGTTGACCCACCACGAGAAATGGGATGGAACAGGATATCCCCAGAGCCTCTCGGGGGACGCCATTCCGATCGAGGCGCGAATCACTGCCATTGCCGACGTGTTCGACGCGCTCATGTCGGTCCGCCCGTACAAGGTCGCTTTCGACGAGCGGCGGTCGCTGGCGATCGTTTCCGATTCGGTGGGAACTCACTTCGACCCTTTGGTCTACGAGGCCTTTCTCAAGGCTCTGCCGCGAGTGCGCCGCATTCGCGAGCAACTCCGTGACTGCCCCCGCTATTCCCCACACGAGGATCATTGCGATGCACCGGATCCTGTTTGTCGATGACGAGCCGAAGATCCTCACGGGTCTGCAACGAATGCTCCGAAATATGCGCCGCGAATGGGAAATGAGTTTTGCCGAAGGCGGACCTCAAGCCCTGCGGATGCTCCGAGCGAGTCCGTTCGACGTACTCGTAACCGACGCACGCATGCCGGGGATTGAAGGGGCCGAACTGCTCGAGATCGTCCGGCGCGAGTGTCCCGACACCGTCCGGATCATCCTCTCAGGCCAATGCAGTCGCGACTCGCTGTTGCGCTGCGTCGGCGTAGCCCATCAATTCCTCAGCAAACCCTGTGATTCCGAGATCCTCAAGGACACCGTTCAAAGAGTGTGTCGGTTGCGCAACTCCTTTGACGATCAAGAGATGCGAGCCACGATTTCCGCGGTCGCTTCCCTTCCGAGCGTCGTATCCACCTACGAGGCACTCCAGGCTCAGGCGGCCGGTGAGGCTTCATTGAGGACGGTCGGAGAAACGATCGCCTCCGACGTCGCCATGAGCGCGAAAGTGCTTCAACTGGTCAGCTCCGGCTTTCTCGGTTCCCCTCAAGGTGCGATCGAGATGGAGCGAGCCATCGAACTCCTGGGGGCCGAGACGTTTCGCGCCCTGGCTGCGCAGCCGAACGTATTCCGTCCCATTCCATCGGGGGAGAGATCCGAGTCGCTGCTTCGAGAACTCACGGTGCACTCCCTGGCCGTTGCCGCTGCAGCGAAACAGATCGCCGAATCGGCAACCGGAGCCCCTTCCACAATCGTGCAGTCGCGCGTTGCGGGAATGCTCCACAAGGTCGGTACTCTCGTATCCTATCCTCTGGAATCAACAGACTCCTGTATGGACCGGACTTCCTGGGATGCCCCAGCGTCGCCCCCGAAAACGTGCTGCGCCCAAGCGGGCGGTTACCTTGCCTCCTTGTGGGGACTCCCCGCCGGGATTGTCGAGGCGATCGGCTGCCATCGTTCACCGCATCGGTCCGGGAGCAGCTCTTTTTCGGCCCTGACTGCCGTACACGTCGCCAACGCGTTCGTCGAGGCGGCACGAAATGCCGACGGCGACGCCGCAGGACTCCTGGATCATCAGTACTTGGCGAGAGTCGGGTGTACGGATCGGCTGGACGAATGGCGCGAGATCTGCCATGCCGCGTGTTTCGGTGAGGTGCTTCAATGAATCAGCGCATCCTGTGTGTCGACGACGATCCGAACATCCTGATGGGGTACCAGCGCGCCTTGCGCAAACGATTCTCGATCGAAGTGGCGTTGGGCGGCGCAGAAGCGCTGCAGGCGATCGCCGATCAGGGCCCCTATGCCGTGGTGGTGGCCGACATGCGGATGCCGGGTATGAATGGGGTCGAACTGCTGGCGGAGGCCAGGAATCTGTCGCCCCACACGGTGCGAATGATGCTCACGGGAAACGCCGATCAGCAGACGGCGTTGGAAGCCGTCAACCAGGGACAGATCTTCCGGTTCATGACGAAGCCCTGTCCTCCCGAAGACTTCGCCCGATCGCTCGAAGCCGCGTTGGAACAGCACAGGCTGATCTGCGCCGAGCAGGAGCTGCTCACGAAAACGCTCAGCGGAAGCGTCAAGGTGCTCAGCGACGTGCTGGCCCTCGCATGCCCCACGGCCTTCGGACGCTCTTCGCGAGTTCGCAATCTGGTGCGGGCCGTAGCGACCAGGCTGGCAGATCGCGACGCCTGGATGACCGAGGTCGCCGCCATGCTTTCGCAGATCGGATGCGTTGCCCTCCCGGACGAGGTTCTGGAAAAAGTGCATCGCGGGGAAGAACTGGACGGCGGGGAGTTCGAAGTCTTCGCCGCGCATCCGCTGTTGGGAAGGGACCTTCTCAAGAACATCCCTCGCCTGGAAGGAGTGGCGAAAATCGTCTGCTACCAGCAGAAACAATTCGACGGAGGCGGGTCGCCGCGAGACGCCTGCCGTGGCGAGGAGATCCCTTTGGGTAGTCGTATTCTCAAGGCCGCCCTCGACTTCGACTCGTTGATCTCTCATGCCAGCACTCCGGAAATGGCAATTGCCGAGATGTTGCACCGCAAGGGATGGTACGATCCTCGAATCCTCGAAGCCCTCCGAACGGTCCTCAACGTCACCCAGGCCCATGTCGTCCGCGAAGTGAAGATCGACGAATTGGTTGACGGGATGATCCTCGCCCGAGACGTCAAATCGCAGCAGGGAACGCTCCTGTGCGCCAAAGGGCAAGAGGTCACGAAAGCCGTGCGAATCCGATTGCGCAACTACGCCTGCAATCTCGGGATCAGCGATCCGATTCAAACGTTTGTTCCGATCGCACTTGGCACCATTGATTCGTAGACTCGTTCCCGACTGACGGATGAGCATCAATCCATGAGCCGACAATCGCACCATCATTCGACCGGACGGTCGTCGCCTCTCGAGCCGGGCGGCTCGCAGGCGGGCGGTGCGCCGCCGCTGGGAGCATTGAATGCGTTGCGCGAGAGCGAAATACATTTTCGCACGCTCTTCGAGTCGTCGCGCGACGCAATGCTGGTCCTCGGCAGCAACGGCAGATTCTCCGCGGGAAATCCGGCTGCGCGGAAGATGTTCGACTGCAAGAGCCTTGAGGAGTTCGCGAGTCTCACTCCCGTGCAACTCTCCCCGGAACGGCAGCCCGACGGACGGCCATCGGCGTTGGCCGCCCGCGAATGGATCGACCGGGCGAAGAAGACGGGGGCGTGCACCTTCGAGTGGCGTCACCGCAGCACGAGCGGCACCGAGTTTGACGCTTCCGTGCAGCTCGTGCGAATGGAACTGGACGGCGAAACGCAACTTTATGCGACCGTGCGTGATATCAGTGCGACCAAGGCCGTTCAAATGGCGCTTCGCGCCAATGAGCAGAAGCTCCGCACCATCACCGAGTCGGCCCTCGACGCGATCATCATGGTCGACTCCGAGGGACGGATCAACCATTGGAACTCCGCCGCCCAGACCATGTTCGGCTACTCAGCCGACGAAGTCCTTGGAAAAGACCCGCACGCGTTTCTCGCCTTCCCGGCGCGATCCGAAGCTGCGCCGCGCCCCCTCGCCAACCTGGCCTCTTCGGAATCGGGAGCAGACGTTGGACGCATTATGGAACTGACGGCGCGGCGAAGCGACGGCAGCGAGATCCCGGTGGAGATGTCCGTTTCCGCGGTCCGCGGCGACCAGGGCTTGGGTGCGGTTGCCATCATTCGAGACGTGAGCGACCGCAAACGACTGGAAGCGGCCTTTCAACAGCAAACGGCTGAGTTGAGCCAGCGGGTCAGAGAGTTGAACTGTCTCGAACAAGCCGCGGAAGTCTTCGAGAAGAACGACCTGACTCCTGCCGACATGATCCGCCGACTCGTCGCCTTCCTCCCCTTCGGGATGCGGTCTTCCGAACACGTGGCCGCACGAATCGTATTCCAGGGCGCCGAGTTCTGCAGCGAAGGCTATCAGGAGAGTCCCGTTCAGTTGACCGTCCCGCTCGTCGTCGACGGCAAGCGTGTCGGGAGTGTCGAGGTATCCTATATGGCCTGTCCGGCGCACGCTGCGGACGAACCGTTCACGAGTCGGGAACGTACCCTGCTCGATCAGATCGCGGCCCGGCTTGCACGCGCCATTGAACGCCGCCAGAGTTACCAGCAGGTCACGACCCTGAGCCGGGAGTTGGAGGTCATTCTGGAGGCCACGGGGACACGGCTCCTCCTGGTGGACGACACCTGCGCAGTCCAATACGCCGATCCGGCAACCCAACGGTGCTACGGACTCCTCGCCAATCAGAAGTGCCATCGTTACCTCTGCCTGTCGTCGGAACGTTGCACCGATTGCCCGAACGAGTACAACCAGGAGTCCAGTCAACCGACCGTCAGCTTCCAGAGACTCCCGGCTGAAACGGACCGGATCTTCCAACGCACGATCGTACCGATTCGCGTCGAGCAGAACCGGCGTTTGTTTGCCGAGTTGCTCGTTGACGTCACCGAGCTCAAGGCAATGGAGACGAATCTCAACCAGGCCCGCAAACTGGAAGCGGTGGGCCAACTGGCCGCCGGCATCGCTCACGAGATCAACACGCCGACCCAGTTCATCGGAGACAACACACGATTCCTCCGCGACGGAGTCCGCGACCTGGAACAAGTCATGATGTGCGTCGACCGCCTCATCGAGGCGGCAGGAAACCACGAACAAGTCGACTCGCTGCTCCAGGAGACTCGGAAGACGCTGGACGAAATAGACGCCGAGTATCTCCGTGCCGAGATCCCCGTATCGCTGGAGCAGACGCTCGACGGAATCTCCCAAATCGCCACGATTGTCCGTGCCATGAAAGAGTTCTCCCATCCGGGAACCAAGGAGGTCCAGTGGATCGACCTCAATCGCGCCGTCGCGAATACGCTCACTGTGTCGCGGAACGAATGGAAACACGTGGCCGAGGTCGTCACGGAGTTCGCCCCCGACCTTCCCCTGGTCCCCTGCTTCCCTGCCGATTTGAACCAGGCAGTTCTCAATATCCTCATGAACGCCGCCCATGCCATCGAGGCGAAAGACGCAGGCAACGGGACGATTACGGTTCGCACCCGCAGCCACCGAGGCTGGGTCGAGATTCAGATCAGCGACACCGGCACCGGTATCCCGGAGAACATCCGGTCGCGAGTCTTCGACCACTTCTTCACGACCAAGCAAGTCGGCAAGGGCACCGGGCAAGGTCTCACCATCGCCCATGCCGTGGTCGTCGAGAAGCACGGTGGAACGCTGGACTTCCAGACAGAAGTCGGCGTCGGAACGACCTTCCTTGTCCGTCTCCCGTTGCAGGAAGCCGCCGCCAGAACACTTCATGACACCCAGACAGCGCAAGGAGACTGACATGAACCACACCGTGCTCCTCGTTGATGACGACGCAAACGTCCTTCACGGCCTCACCCGTGCTCTCCGGCATCAACCCTTCGATATCTTCACGGCGCGCTCCGGCGAAGAGGCCATCGACGTCCTCAAGCGGCGCAGAATCCACGTGGTCGTGGCCGACGAACAGATGCCCGGCATTACGGGAGGCGACCTGCTGGCCTGGATCGCAGAACAATTCCCGGAAACGACGCGGATGGTCCTCACCGGGCATCCCACCGCCGAGACCGCCATTCGCGCCATCAACGAAGGCCTTGTCTATCGTTACTTCACCAAGCCCTGCAATCCGATAGAGCTTGCCGTCGCCATACGACGAGCCTTGGAGGATTTGCAGACTGACACCCTGACGGCGAGCCATGACTCGCCGACGTGAATCGTGGGCTCCTGTCGATCGTCCGTTTGTCCGCCGGCTGATTCCCTCGCGACCCGCCAACTCCGCGGCGGGCAGAGTAGACTTCCATGAAGATCATGCACAAATTGATCGCGATGATCATGCTCTTGGCGTGTCTTTCCTGGGGCGTGGGTCTGTACTCCGTCACGGCCGCCCGGAAAGTCCTGCAACGGTCCGTCCAGGCGGACTCCGAGAGAATGGCGGAAGTGATCCTCAACGATGTGGACCACGCGATCGAGCGTTGTTGTATCGATTGGCAGGTGTACTCAGCCGGCCCGCTCGTACAGAATGCCATCGAAGCGTCGAACGGATGGTTCGCGAGACAACCGGACCTGCAGGCTTACATCGACCGTCAGGATCGTGAATGGAGCGCCGCACCGGGCGACCGACCGACTCCTTTGATGAAGGCTCTGACCGGCGGCCAACTCTCCGACGATCTGAGAAGAAGGCTCGCGGCCCTTGACCGCCAGGCCGGTTATCGGGTCTATGGTGAAGCGTTTGTCACGAACCGATACGGCACCGTCGTCGCCCTGTCGTCGAGAACCACCGACTACCGGCAGGACGATGAGGACTGGTGGCAGCAGGCGTGGAACCACGGCCTGTTCGTAAGCGATGTGTCGCACGATGCGAGCTCCGACGTCTACTCAGTCGACATCTGTACCAGGGTCGAGGATTACGACGGGAACCCCGTCGGCGTCGTCAAGACAATCCTGAATATCCGCTCGGTCATCGCCGTCTTGCAGAACCGAGTCGGAGATTCACATGTTCGCACTCGCAAAGGTGACCATTTCCATGATCTGCTTCTTCTCACGTCGGACCGAAGGATCATCTATTCCTCTCGCAATCCCAGCGCCGGGCTGGCGGACCCTGCGGCGTACCGCGCGGACTTCGGACGTTCCGACGCAGACCACGGTTGCACGTTTGAGCGGAATGACCCGGAACACGGCCGCATCCTGGGCGCTTATGCGTTCTCAAGAGGGTATGGAGATTATCGAGGATTGGGGTGGATCACGGTCGTCGAGCAGTGCGAGGCGGAAGTCTTTGCGCCCGCCAGCGCTGTGCAGACCAGCATTCTCACCGCATCGGCGTTGATCGGCACTTCAGGCCTTCTGCTCGGTCTGGTCTTCTCCCTCTCGCTCTCACGGCGGATCGCCAGGCTCAGAAATACGGCCGGCGCGTTGGGCCGCGGCGACTTGACCGCCAGAAGCAAAGATACCGCCGCGGATGAGATCGGACAGCTTGCCGCCTGCTTCAACCACATGGCGAGGGAACTGGAGCAGTCCTCGGCGACTCTGCAACAACACGCGGAAACACTTGCGCAGCAAGTCGAAGAGCGAACCCTTCAGTTGCAGGCCGAGATCGTCGAACGCGAGCGCGCACAACATGAACTGGCGCGAACGCAGAAGTTGGAGTCGGTCGGCCAACTGGCAGCGGGAATCGCCCACGAAATCAACACACCCGCCCAATTCGTGGCTGACAACACCCGGTTCCTGCGGGACGCTTTCAAGGGGCTCGACGTCCTGATCGCCCAAGTCACCCGGCTGATCGACGCCGCCAAACAAGACGCGATTACCGAGGAACTCATCGCCGAGGTCGACTCCGCACGGATTGAAGCCGACATCGACTATACGATGAAGGAAGTCCCGAAAGCGATCCAGCAGTCCCTGGAAGGCATCGAGTGCGTGGGGAACATCGTCCTCGCGATGAAAGAATTCTCCCATCCCGGCAGCAAGCAGAAGCAGCCCGTCGATCTGAATCGGGCGATTCAGACCACGCTGATCGTCTGTCGCAACGAGTGGAAGTATGCCGCTGAGATGGTGACCGACTTCGACCCGGACCTGCCTCCCGTTCCCTGCCTGGCCGGCGATCTGAATCAGGTCGTCTTGAATCTCGTCGTCAACGCCGCCCACGCGGTCGCCGAGCAGAACTCGGACAGGAAGGGAACAATCCTGGTTCAGACGCGACGAGACGGCGACTGGGCGGAGATTCGCATCCAAGACTCGGGGCCCGGGATCCCGGAGGATATTCGCGATCGCGTCTTCGATCACTTCTTCACCACCAAGGAGGTGGGGAAAGGCACGGGCCAAGGACTCACGATTGCGCACTCCATCGTGGTGAAGAAGCACGGGGGAACCATTCACTTCGAAACGGAAATGGGCCAAGGCACAACGTTCATCGTTCGTCTGCCCATCACCCATCCGGCGAACTCCGCTCCTGCGATCAGAGATTCCAGCAGTGCCTGCCCCTCCGCATAGTCCTTCGAGACGGCATGTTGATCGCCTTGGCCGATCGCCAGGAACCCGGCCGGCGGCGCGATGAAGATCCGGAAGCGCGCAGGCATGGCCGAGCAGCGTGCCAATCGAACAAACGCGGTACACGCCGGCAGCGTCTCAACGGCGCGTCCGTTGCAGCCGAGAGAATCCGATCGCACGCTGCCGGCGACCATTGAACTGTTCGTCGTTTTTGGCAAACTCCCGATCCACAATCCCATACAATAGTGCTCAGAGGCGACGAATTCCGGTTCGATCCTGTCGGTGACGGAGCAAAGCCTGCACTGCGGTACGTAGACTGTCAATGACGAATCGCCTGTCGTGCTTTCCCGATCACAAACTCCAGCACAGCCTCCCCGTCCGCGTAGTTCGTCGAGTGCCCCGTCTCGTCCCGATCGATCACCAGCACGTCGCGACCGAGCGTCTTGAGCACGGCGGCCAACCGCCGCACGCTGTCCGGCGGAACGGATCGATCCTGCCCGCCGAGCGTGAAACCGATCGGCATCGTCAGTCGCTCGGGCCAGTACTCGGCGCTCCGCCGCTTATACTCTTCGGGAATCTCGGCCTTGGTGCCGCCGTAGGACTCCTGGATCGCCGGTTGGAAGTTGTCGTACTGGAGCAGATTGGCCGTCCCGTTCATCGACGCCACACCGTCGACCAGTTCGGGATGCATGGCCGCGAAACTCAGGCAGGACGTTCCGCCCATCGAACCGCCACAAAGAAACACGCGTCCGATACGGTACTTCTTCTTCATCTCGCCGATTATCTGCAAGACGTCGGCTTCTGCCTTGGGCCCCATCCAGGACGTCTTGGCCCGATAGTCGGGCGAGACGAACAGCATGCCGTGCTTGAGGGCCACGTCTCGCGCAACCCGGCATTCGTCGCGGGGGTTCTTGGCATATTGCCAGCGATCCGAGCCGTGCCCGTGAAACGCAATCAACAGATCGCAGTTTGCTTCGGCGTTGAACGCCGGTGGTTTCATCAGCACGTAATGCTGGGTGGAACCGTCGCACGAAGCCGTGAACGGCACGTCCTGTATCGTGAAACGATCGTCGCAGATACCCGCCGCCACGAAGAACAGGACGATTGCTACGGAAAACGAGGGAACGGAGAGGCGAATCCTGAGCTTCAACGATGCACGCCTCCCAGTGGGAACAGACCGAGTCTCGATCATTGCCGGTTCCTTCACTTGTCTCGGAAACGTTTCTTCGTCCGTTCGAGGCGTTCTTCGATTTCACCGACAATGCTGCGTATTTCAGCAACGTCGGTTTCAAGAAGATGCTTCTCAAGTTCTTCAAGAATCGGGCTCAGATCCGGCCGAAACTCACGGATAAGCATCGCCGCGTCGCGCTCGTAGAGTTCGACGCGATCGAATTGGCCTTGCCGATAGAGTGAGGGAAGGGCGAAGAGCTTGAGCAACAAGAGACCTTCCACCGTTGCACAGGGAATCTCCCGTTCGGCGAACTGCTGGCGGACGGTGTGCTCGCGCCGGACCTTGTCGAACAACGCGTTGTCGGTGAGCAGCAGGTCGACCTGCAAGTCGCCGAGTCGTCCACGTGCAAAGTCTCCCTTCTGTTCTTCGATACCGATTTCCGGTAGTCGCGACAAGCCGTCGGCAGAGAGAATGATGGCGATGTCCTGGGTGTTGCGTCCTCGCACGTAAACGAGCATGGTAATCCCACCCACCAGAACATAATCGACGCCGCGCTCCTCCAGCAACGCGAAAAGCCGAGGAATCGACAACAGGAGGTTCTGCAGGTCGATCGTACGCAGGGCTTGCGAGTTCTTCGGGTCAAACACGATCCCATGCGCAATCACTTCACGAATATTGACTTGGTTTGTGGCCATTCCCACGGGGCCTCTTGAACGAGTTTGCAGCACTCTGATTGTAGGGAATCGTCCGCAGGTTTGCGAGCTGTTCTGATCCTGGTCCCTTCAACTTCTCTCCCGCCGGAACACGCCCGGCGTGACCCCCACCTGACGCCGAAACACCTGGACCAGATACTGGGGCGTCTGGAAACCGGTTCGCCGGGCGATTGTCGTCAGCGGCTGGTCTGTGGAGATCAGGAGTTCCTTCACCCGTTCCACGCGGACGCGGGTGATCTCTTCGTTGGGAGACCTTCCCAAGGCCGCCCGCATCCGCCGTTCCAGGGCGCTGCGGGAGATGGCCATTTCCTTGAGGATATCCTTCACGGCAATCCCGTCGCAGGCGGTCTCGCGAATGAACCGGACCGCCTGGGCGATCTCGGGGTCGTCGATCGCCACCACGTCGGATGAACCCCGCGTCACGACTCCAATCGGCTCAATCAAGATCGGCTCAGAAGGTGCGGCCTCTCCCGCCATAAGTCGATCGAGCAGGGCGGCCGCCTCGTAACCGATCCGCTCCGCATTGAACTTCACGCTCGACAAGGTGGGCACGGCCATCGTGCAAAGCGACTCTTCATTCTCGACGCCGACGACGGCGACTTCTTCGGGAACGGCCACGCCGGCCCGAGCACAGGCGTCCAACAGAAAGAAGCCGAGTTGGTCTGTGCACGCCATCACGCCCGCCGGTTTCGGAAGCCCCTTCACCCAGGCGGCCAGGTCGTCCTGGTGCTTCTCCCACTGCGCCGGCTTCTCCGGCTGCCCTTTGGCATGATAGGCGTCGCAGACGAATCCCGCTCGGGTCACCGTCTGGATGAAGTTGACACGCCGCTCGTCGAAGTAGATCTCGGTACCGATCTCGCACACGCCGAAGTGGCGAAAACCTCGTTGCATCAGGTGGTCGGCGACGATCTTACCCATGGCGCGGTTGTCGACGCCTACCCACGGCGCGCCCGCGTTCAACCGCGGAGACCTGAGTTCCACAACCGGCACGCCCACGCGCCGCACCGCGTCGGCCATGGCACCGGTCCCCGTCCGGGTCAGAATCCCGTCGCCGCGCCAGCCTTTCAGCCACAGAGGCGGCGGAGAATCCAACGCCCGCAACTCCATGAACACCGACCAGGGGCCGAATTCCGCCAGGTAACGCCGCACGCCCCGCAGCAGACCGCGTCCGTAGGACCGCGACGTTTCGATCAAGACGGCCACATGGGGAGTTCTTCGGGCCACTTGAGGCGTCTCCAGAGGGCGCATTGGCAGTACGACGCAATATTGTAACCGATTTACGGAAAAGTGGAATGCCGCGTCCTACACAAACGGACATAATCTAAACATATTCGAGAGACGCTCTGCCGCACAATTGTAAGTCTGTCGCCACATGGGAGGAATCGCCCAATGAGAACCAACCGCCGAACGTTCCTCGTCAAGTCTGCCGGTTTGGCCGGTGCCGGGCTCGTCGTACCGAACCTGCTCACGCTACCCCTTTGGGCTCAGAACGCTCCCTCGTCGCCGAATAACCGCCCGGGGATCGGTGCCATCGGCATGCGTTACCAGGGCACGGTCATCACCGAAAAG
The DNA here is from genome assembly GCA_012719125.1 of Planctomycetaceae bacterium. Taxonomy (GTDB): domain Bacteria; phylum Planctomycetota; class Planctomycetia; order Pirellulales; family Thermoguttaceae; genus JAAYAY01. Next base: position 52,207 of record JAAYAY010000291.1, read on the forward strand.
GCCCGAACCCACGGCGACGTCGTGGCCATCGCCGACGTGGATCGCCACGTACGCGAGCAGGCACGGGCCGGCTTCGGCAGCACACCGAAAATCTACGAGGACTACCGCGGGTTACTCGACAACAAGAGCGTCGACGTGGTGATGATCGGAGCCCCCGACCATTGGCACGTGAAGATGGCCATTGACGCCTGCCGGGCCGGAAAGGACGTCTATGTCGAGAAGCCGGTTTCGCTCACTGTCGATGAAGGGAAGATCCTGCGCCGAGTGGCTAAGGAAACCGGCCGCGTGATCCAGGTCGGATCGTGGCAGCGGAGCGACGCCCGATTCCGGCTGGCGGTCGAAATGGTCCGTGCCGGTCGAATCGGCAAGCTGAAAAAGGTGATCTGTGCCACCGGCCCCAACCCCTCCGGCGGCCCTTTTCCGGAACGGCCCGTACCGGGCCATCTGAACTGGGATCTCTGGCTGGGCCAGGCCCCCAACGTGCCCTATGTCGAGCAGCGCTGCCACTACACTTTCCGCTGGTGGTACGAATACGCGGGCGGAAAGGTGACCGACTGGGGCGCCCACGATATCGACATCGCTCAGTGGGCCATCAACGAGTACCCCATCGAAGTCGAAGCCAAAGGCGCCTTGCCCAACATTCCCAACGGCTACAACGTCTCAACCGATTTCCACGCCGTCGTCCGTTATCCCAGCGGCGTGGAACTGGAAGTGGGCGAAGTCGGGCGTTCCGGGGTGCTGCTGGAAGGCGAGAAAGGCCGCATTTTCGTCAATCGGGGGACCCTCGACGGCGTGCCCGTCGACCATCTCAAGGACGATCCGCTGCCTCGCGAGACGTTCCAGCTCTACGATTTCGACAATCTCGATCGCCCCGAACGGGTTGGCAAGCTCGACGCTATCGTCAATCATATGGGCAACTTCTTCGACTGCATTCAGACAGGGAAGATGCCCATTTCGGATTACGAAAGCCAGCACCGCAGCGCTACGACTTGCCACCTGATCAACCTTGCCATCCGTATCGGCCGACCGCTCAAGTGGGATGCCGTGAAAGAAGAATTCGTCGGCGACGCCGACGCCAACACCTGGCTCGGCCGGGAACAGCGCAAAGGCTTCGAGGTCGCGTAAGACTACCCGTCGTGTGCCACTGCTTGCTCGCAAGCAGTGCCTGTGAAGACATGGTCTCTGTCTCACTGCTTGCGAGCAAGCAGTGGCACACTACGCCGTTAACCGAAATTCATGACGTTGGCTCTTAAGTTTTGTAGCCGTCGCGATTTGTTGTTTGGTTGCATTGGTGATTTGTGGGGCCCCGATGTGTTCGCGTTTCTTCTTTCG
>JAAYAY010000292.1 GCA_012719125.1 Planctomycetaceae bacterium
CACGCCGAGCAGATGCTCTTGTTGCGGGCGTATTACAAATCGAAGCACTGGCAAGTCCTGACGAACAAAGCCTTTGCATCCCCGCTGACCAATGCCGCATGACTCCTACGAAACTGCAATGCTCCCGCCGCGCATTGCCTCAGTGTGGTTCCTTCAGTACAATACTGCACATGAATGTCGCCGTCGCGGTTCTGACGTGCCTGTGCGTCTGTATACTGCCCTCTAACGGCGAGTCTGCGGGAGGGGGAGGGTTTGATGTTGCCAGGCTCAACTGACAAGACAGTATTCATATATACACAACGGATCTTGGATGCCATGAGTAGTGTCAGCCAGGATTTGGGTGGATTGTTGGAAGAAGTGGACAAATTACCTGACGCGACCATTCGGCGTTATCCGGATGGATCGCTGCAGTTAGAGGGCGAAGAAGCGATCCAGGCGTTTGAGCGAATCGGGGGTGAACGGCTTCGCCGCCACGATGAGCAGCTTCTTTACGAGCAGGAGGACTATGGCAAAGCACGACCGCTTCTCGGAGGTGTGCGGTATTCAAGTCTCAAAGCATATGCCGGTGCCCGATATGTCATTTGGGATTGGGGAGAACACGTCAAGCGATGGGACAGGGAACGCCTATGCGTCACGACAGAACGTGATATCCCCGCACTTGAGGAGTGCCCAATTGACGATTTGACTGTCTCCGTTGGGTTCAAACGCCGGGTCCGCGAGGCCAAACGACAGCAGTTTGGCCGCGAAATCGCAGCATGGTGTGATTCTGTTAGGATACGCGGAGTCTTCGACGAGGGGCCGGTTGCTTGGCCAAGAGCTGAGATCGAGATGTTCCGCACGCTTGCACGTTTTCGGATTGACTCGCATCTCTCGGGACAGAACACAATCAACTGGTTAATTCTGCGTTTACTTGACCATTGCACTGACAATCCGATTTCCACTATTTGCTTCACGAAGCAGCCGTTCGTGAATGCAACGTTCGAAGAATACTACGGCCTTGCCAATGACGACTTGATAATGTTGCATCCGAGCGATGCCGCTGATGATACATCGGATCAGGCGCAGACTTCGTTCTGTCATCGCGTTCAGAGTCCTGGCGTCTCGCAGAAACCTTCACATGTTCCAAGCAGTGCCGAGCCTTTTCCCGGCCTTACGGCAGAACACTTTGGTGTTCTCGTTACGAAACCGTGTTCAAGTGACAGCCTGCTCCTGACGATCTACTTTGAACGGTTGCCGAACCGTCAACAGCGCAAGTCCTTCGAGAAGTCGGTGCATGAATGGGCAAGCATTGGAATGTCCGGTGGGTATGGAGCAGGCTTCCACTACACCGCGGCCTTGGAATATGTCGAGGAATCTGACTCGGCGAGGCTGTTCTGCGATGTAGGGTCGGCAGATCTCACGTTGGCGCTCAACGTACTAGCCAACATGCTCGACAGTTGGTGCGTTGAGGGGATGGCGATTGAGGCGTTGGTGGTTGGGGAGGGTGGCCCTCCGTGAAAGAGTCTGATCTGTCAATGTCAGTGAGCGTTCGGTCAATCACACGCTTGACGGGCAAGGCGCGCGTCGTTCACGAAACAACAAGACCGAACACAGGACACCCGATGCCAGCGGATCACTTTGAACAAGCCCTTGCACTCCACCTGGGAGGCGGGGTCAACTCTTGATTCGTGACGACCCCGTCAAGAAGCAAGCGGTGACGCCCATTGCCCCATTTCCGGCACCGAGACCAGCTACGACGAGATGGGCCGTGCGATCGAGACCGCGCGGATCGAAGGGCTCCAGATCGACCTCACCGACCCGAACATCCCCACCTGGACGACCACCGGCACGGTCCGGCTCAGCGGAACCGTTTATGACGCCCTCGGCCAGGTGGCCCAATCGATCGGCCGCCATGCCCTCGACGAGGCCGGTCCGGCGACCGACTACGCCTAACTCTGTCCGTGTCAACTGGCAATCGCGGATTTTTCGGCGGATTCTTCCTGTCCTGGAACGGAGAAGAGGGTAGGGGGTGCAGGGGGAGGGGACTCGTCCCCCTGCTCGCCCGCAGGAGGCGGGCGAA
>JAAYAY010000293.1 GCA_012719125.1 Planctomycetaceae bacterium
GTTCTGACATCGTGCAATACCCTCTTCTCGGGGGAAAACGGAACTCCAGCCCCATCGGCCGGAAATTCAAACGTATCACACGAAAAACCAGAACCTCGACAACCGCCTTCAGAAAACGCCATACTACCGACCGCTCCCCCTCACGCGGCGCAGCCGCTTCGTCCAACCGACAACAACGCCCGCAACCATTCCGCAATAGATTCTGCTAACCAGCAACCCCAAGGCAGGGAAAGCCCGCAACCCAACCGCCACACGAGCCATGCCCGCACAAGCCCCAATCCACCACACGAAGGATCGGCTGGCACTTCAGCCAGATGCCCTGCCCCTGCCACGCTCTCCCGGCCTTCGCGCCTTTCGTGGTTCCCGTCTCCCACTCCAGAAATCACACCGCCGGCAACTCGTACTCCTTCCGCCGCGGGCGCGCAAGATACGTGTTCGCCTCCTCGTCACCCACGAACCGTTCCTCGTCCGGATTCCAGTGGAGACGGCGACCGAGCATTCGCACAATGTTGGCCAGATGACAGACGCTGATCGACCGGTGCCCGATCTCCACGTCGGCGTTGGGCTTCTCCCGCGTCTTGATGCAGTCGAGCCAGTTCTGAATGTGCGGCCGGGCGATCCAGCCGGCGCCTTCCCACTTGTCGGCCTCCGCCGGCTCGGGGCCGTCCTTCACGAAGTCCGGCGGGTTCGTGGTGAACTTGTTGCGGTTGATCTCGATCTTGCAGTCCTCGCCCGTGAAGATGCCGCCCCCTTGAGGACCTTGCTCCAACTCGTACGATACGACCACCCCGTTGGCATACCGCATCCGCACCTTGCCGTGCGCACCGCCCGTCACCGGCCACAGCTCCACCGGACCCGTCTCGCTCATCCCCAGCGCCCACTGAATCTGGTCGACCCCGTGCGCCCCCCAGTTGGTCATCTCGCCCCCCGAGTAGTCCCGCCAGCCCATCCACCCGAACTGCAAGGCGTGGTTGAAAGGCCGCCATGCCGTCGGACCCTGCCAGCGGTCCCAGTCGTCCCCCTCGGGCACCGGCTGCCCCGGCAGCCCGTCGTAGTCCCGCGGACCCGTGTAGCACACGCCTTGCACCGCCTTGATCTTGCCGATCCCGCCGCTCCGCACCAGCTCGCAGGCAAATCGGTTCATCTCCATCGTCCGCTGCTGGCTCCCCACCTGAAACACCGTCTTGTGCTTGCGGGCGTGCCGGACCAGCGTGCGCCCCTCGCTGATGGTCAGCGTCAGCGGCTTCTCCGCGTAAACGTCGAGCCCCGCCTGGCAGGCGTGAATGCACGGCAACGTTCGCGCATGGTCCGGCGTCCCCACCACAACCGCGTCGAGCTTCTCCGCGTCGAGCATCTTCTCGTAATACGGATAGGTCTTCCACTCCGCCTTCTTCTGCGTGAGCGTCTCAGTCATCCGCTGCACGTTGCAGTCGCTGATCGCCACGATCCGCCCCCCTTCGGGCACGTGGTCCATGAGCTGCCGCGACCGGCCCCCGGTCCCGATGAACCCGATAATCACCTGCTCGTTCGCCCCCGGGCGCCCCGGCGCCGCCAGCGCAGAACGCGGAACGAGCGTTGGCCCGGCAACGGCCGCAGCCCCCAATGCCGAGGCCGCGCGAAGAAACCGACGACGGGAAACCGTGCGATGATGCGTCATGGTGAGAACTCCAGAATTCTTGTAGGTCAGTCTCTCCGAGACTGACACATGGTACTCCGAGTCTCGGAGAGACTCGGCTACGGGACGACTATGCTTGGCTCACTGATTCAGAAACAGATAAAGGCCTTCCTTGCCCGGCGCAACAATGTCCGGCCGGCCGTTGCCGTCCACATCTTCCACCCAGAAGTAGATGCCCACGCCGCTCGCCTCTTTCGAACTTCCATAGTCGATCGTGTGCGACGTGAACACCCCCTTCTTGTCGAAGTCGAAGTAGCGAACGAAAACCGGGTCCTCGGCCCCCGGGTCCTTGCCGTTGTGGGCATAGTAGCGCTTGCCCGTCACCAGCTCGACCCGTCCGTCGCCGTCGATGTCGGCCAGCAGCATGTCGTGGTATTGCGACGCCTGCTCGTCGATCGTGTGCACCGTCCAGGTCCGCTTCCCGTCGCCGTCCATCCGCTGCTCGACCCAGAAAAGGCCGTAGCCGTGCCCGTTCCCATAGATCAGGTCGGCCAGCCCGTCCTCGTTCACGTCGTGCACGAGAATCGGCACGCTGGCCTTCGGCAGGTTGAAGCCTTCGTGGACTGCCCATTCCCCTTCCAGCGGCTTCGCGGGCGCTTCGAGCCAGCCGGTCGGAATCACGAAATCGCCCCGCCCGTCGCCGTTGATGTCCCCGAAGCCCAGGCCGTGCCCGCAACCGCCCATCTTCACCTCGTGCTTGTCGAACCTGCCCGTCCCCTTGCCGGAAGCATCGCGGACCAGCCGGTAAAGGACGACGTTCCCGCCGGCGTTCGGCACGATCTCCACCTGCCCGTCGCCGTCGCCGTCCACGTCCCAGAACCGCGATGTCTCGATGCTCCCCGGCTGATCGATCTCGTGGCGAGTCCACTCGCCCGCCGTGCGAGCGCCGGCCGGATTCTCTCGCCAGAACAGCGTCTTGCCGAACCAGCCCCCGCTCACGATGTCCATCCGGCCGTCCCCGTTGACGTCCATCGGGTAATCGTGAAACGAGTCGCGGTAGCCGCTCTGATCCAGCAGCGTACGGAACCGGAAGGCCTGCGCGAAATCGGGCCCCGCGTACCAGAAGTCGCCCGACACGATATCTTTCTTCCCGTCGCCGTCCACATCGCAGACCGACGCGGCCTCGAACGGTTGATCGGCAATCTTCTTCCGCGTGAACCGCGCCTTGCCCGGCTCCTCGCGCTGCTGGATCTCCTGGAGCGTGACGGGCATGCCGTGGGCCCGGCGGATCTCATCCGCCCGATCCAGCGGGCTTGGCCCGGCCGCCGAGATCGTGTGGCTCGCGAGCCATTCCGTCTGGGCGGGCGTTGCCTCCACCGCGTCGAGCGGCAGGAGCGTCTTCGGCGCCTCGGTCGCCGACGCCAATTGGCACGTCACCGCCGCCACCAGCGGCCGCGGCGCATCGTCCCCGGCACGCTTCAGCTCCATCCGCACGAGCTTCTCCGCCTTCGGCTCAATCGCAACCAGATATCGGGTCCCGTCGCCCACCGGCAACAGGCAAGCGGCCTCGCACTTCGTTGCCGTCTTGTATCGGCTCTCCAGATTGAAGCCGTAAACCAGCGGAAACGTCTCTTTCGTCTTGTCGGCGTAGACCAGATCGACCTGCCCGTAGGTCCGCAGCACGCCGGCCGCCGGCACCGTGCAACCGAGCAGATAGATCCGCTGCACCTCACATCCGACGCTCACGACTCCGGCACCCGTTTCCGGAAACCAGGTGAACGTATCGTCAAACACCCGAAACGGCACCGGCCCGTCCGTCACGTCCGTCGATTTCCTCGCTGCCTGGTCTTCCGCCGGCGCCACAGCCGCCCAGCCTTTCGGCATGCCTTGGCAGAAGTCGACCGTCATCTCCGGACCGGCCTCGAGCTTCTCGATACCCAGCCAGGCATAAGAGCCGTCGCCGTTGCCGTCGACCATCTGAAAGCGGACAGTACGTCCCTTGAGGTCGGCCACGTCCCACTCGCGATCCTGAAGCGTATCGACTCCCGGTGCCGGCGTGCTGCGGAGCGTGTCTCCCGTCTTGTTGTCGATCAGGGCGGCGTAGTTCTGATTCCGCCCGCCTTTCAGCCCGTCGTGACCCCGCAGGGTGAACCGGACCGAGTCGACCGAAAGCTTGAAAGGCGGCGAGCCGATCGTGCCGGTCGACTGTTCGCCTCCCACGAGCGACGAAAGATACGGTTCCGTCGTCCGGTTCGCCCCGTCCCGCTGGCAGATCCCCCACGTCGCCGCAGAAGCCTGCGCGCACTGCGCCGCATAGAACCGCGGCTCGCCCCGAACCGTAGCCGTAAACAGCATCCCAGAAAGAGCGACTGCCAGTGCGGCAAATCGCGCCCGTGCATCGGAACTCGGTCGAAACATAGTTGGGGGATCTCCTCGGCTGCGCAAACCCATCGTCCAGTTCAACTCAGGCTGGATTGTAGCGTGCCGAATCCGGACATGCACCGATCGACACCGCCCAACCGGCCAGCCGGGGGGGAGGACGGCCAGCCCATCGAATCCGACGATCGCCCCTGCGACCCTCCACGGCTAGGCCAAACCGGGCCGATAGGATAGACTGGAAAACGTCGACCGACCCTCCGGGCCGTTTCACGCGCTCGTAGCTCAGTTGGATAGAGCAACGGACTTCTAATCCGTAGGTCGCTGGTTCGAATCCAGCCGGGCGTGCTTTCAGCGAATCGACGTAACCCGAGACGCTGCAAGATGTAACCTCTTGCGGCGTCTTGCCTTCTGGCCCTAACTCTTGGCCACTTCGCCCCTTACGACGGAATACCAGTCCGTAGGTTCCGCGGCGATTTTGGGGCCTCTCAACCATCACAGGCTTCGCCGCGTGGTGTTCAGCTTCATCGACGGCTCCTCGTCGTCGGGAGCGTAGGCCAGGACTTGCAGGAAGACGCCTCGGCCCTGATAAATGCCCTCGATGCTGAGCCTAGGGCCTTCGTCGTTTGGAAAGCCCTGTGATTGCCACATGAGGGCTTCGATCCGGTCGAACGCCGCCCGTAACTGCTCGACGTCCAACGTGAACCCGGGCGCAACCACTTCGCCGTCTACCGCCCCGCCAACCAGCTCGACCGGCGTGGGATAGACGTCAACCTCCCAAAATCCGTCTTCTTCGCGGTAGCGGCAGCCTAAGGGCCCCATTGGGCTGTCGGCCACGGCGTTGTCGGCAACAGCCCTCACCAGCCGATCCAACCACACCACGGAATTGCATTCGTCCGCACTCTCCGGCCCGTAAAAGAACTGCCGGCCCTCTTCGCTCCGCTGCTCGAACTGTGGACGGTCTTCGCAGAAGAGCTGGGCCATCTGCTGCTCCCCGAATTCTTCGAGTTTCTGGGCAAACAGCCCGTCCCAAACCCGATAGTACTCCTCGTGGATTTGAACATACTCGGCGGGAGCCGCATTGGCGGGCCAGATTGCGATCTCGTCAAAACCGAGTTCTTCTTCGATAGCCCGCATCCGGCTCTCATATTCTCCCAGCACCTCATCGGCATCGCGAGAGGCAATCGCGTCGATGATTTGTGATACAAGCCAGAATGATGCCTGGTCCGGCAAGTCACCAGACCGCCGGACGGCCTGGTAGACGGCGAGCCAGTCTTCTTCGGGAGCGTTTGGGTCCAGCCGAGCCCAGGCTTCAAACCATGGCGGAGTGGCGGGCAGGGCCTCGGCGATCGCTCGCAGCCTGGCGTTGACCGTCGCGTGCGGTACGTCACTTCCGCTGGTTTCGTCGGCCGTGTCCATCATTCATCCTCGTCCATGTACTGTGGTGGGCTCTTGCCGACACGCTTGGTTACTCGCGGGTACTTGATTTTGGACTCCTTCTCGTCGATACGCACGACATCGATCTGGTGCCACCAGTCGTCGCCGAAGTCGAACCAGTACCCGAAGGGCTGATCGATCTTCAAGCCCAGCGCATCGATAGTCGTCTCGGCAACGCTCCCCCCCACATTCGGCTCGCGGATATCACGAGCGTGCGGCAGCACATAGCGTTTCCCCTTCGGATCGTTTGGGCCTTTGCCGAACTGAAACTCGTACATGTGTTCGTCGAAGCGGTCGAACGCGTTGAAGATAGCGTGATGGAGATCCTCAAGTGTCTGATCGCCGCGGATCTCGATCGTCCGCGAGATTTGTGGATTCCGCTTGAGGAACTTCTCAGAGATCGGACCGCCGATGATGAAGACCTCAAACGTGTAAATGCAGCTCGGCTTGCCGGCTGGTTTGGCGGGTGACTGTCGCGGTTTCTTCTTCGCCATGGGAGCCTCTTGGTTGTGGTCGTAGCGAGCAGGCAGAGACACCCGCTATTCTGGCGTGTTTCAAGGCCTTATGGAAGATCCGTGGCATTATTGCGGCATCTCCACGTCGAAGAACACCCGCCTGCAAAACCGATCGAAAAGACACCCGAGCCGGTCAAGGTCCAGGTTCGGCGGCCAAGGCTCGATCCAGAGTGCGAGCGGCTTCTCGGCGAGCATTTGGAGAGGGTGAGGGAGTGGACGGCGAGAATGAGTCGGTGAATCAGCGGATAGACGGGAGATGTCAGAAAGGAACGCAGGTTTCAAGAGAGCTTGTTGTGCCGCCCGGAACAATCCATCTCCTCCGCCATTCTGGATCGCTCGTCGTGTTGACCACCTGCGCACCCAATTTGTGGTTGCTCGATCTGCGGTATGTGGGATAGAATGCGTGATCATTCATCTGGTCCACAGGCGACACAAACTCTGTTTGGCGGCAGGAGGAGTCAGGCAATGGCAAAAGATCGACGGAGCCGTGATCAGAAACGCAGGGACAAATTGGCGAAAAGAAATCAAAGATCCTGCAAACCTGTGTCGCTTGCCTACATGGGTAGGAAGTTTCAGACGGACGAACTGATCCCGACATTCTTGCACACGGAGATCGGCATCTACGAAACCTACGTGATCACGGATCGAAAACTACTCGATTCGACTGTAGCGGCGGCACTTGAAAAGTTGATCAGACAAATGCGGGCAGGAACGTTGCCGCCCCTGACGGACAGGGATGAAATCGACTACAGAATCGGTCAGGAAGAGGAGCTTGTGATTGAGAACATTCGTCGTAACTGGAAACACCACTTCGAGGATGAGTGGCAACCGCCGAAGGACAAACTCATCGGCGTTCTTCGGTCGATCCTTGGTTCCATGGAGAAGGTGCGGGCACCCGGTCCTCGTTCTCAAAGCTATCTGCACCACATTGCCGGGTTCTTGACCAAGAAAGTGGGCGTGTCGGTAAAACAGGTTTCAGCCGACATGAAGCCTCTGCCTGAACCAGCAGAAGATGAACTGGTGCGACTTGGACGCCAATGGGTTTTGGAGAACAACCAAGACGCCAAGGCCGACTTTTACGAACTTGCCAGTGATCTGATAAAAAATGGGCAGGCCGAGAGAGTCGTTAATGGCTGTCATCTGCTGATTGGCGAAGAATCCGACGTTTCCTCGGAAGCGGTGGTAGAACTCAGCGAACTGAGTTGCAGGGCTCGTCAGTCACTCATCAGTGCGATGGGATAACTTGAAACTGATGGAGGCGTAACGCGACCCGAAACCGGAACGGTATCACGACCTCATCAACGTGACGAGGTATGGACCGCATAGGCTTTCCGCTCACGGCGACACGTTCCAGACCTCCAGGAACCGCCAACCTCGGTTGGTCTTCACCACAACGCCTCCGATATCCCACATCTTCTGGCAGATGTCGGTAACCTCCCTTGGAACCGGTACGGGGCCGATCACCTTGCCATACATCATGAAGGGCTCCAACCAGAGCTTACCCGGCTCGATCTTCTTGATCGAGAAGTGGCCTTCGATCTCGTCCTTGTATTCGTCAGGAGCATTGATATCCACGTATTGTTCAAGCAGATCCAGCACGTCTTGGGCGGCAGGCAAATCCCTCGCTGCCTCCTTTGCCCGCTCTTCTGCGTCGGAAGTGTCCTCGACGTAGCCCTCTTCGGCCAGCCACTTCGCCAGCTTCTTCGTCACCGTCCCAGCCGCCTTCATCGTGTCCTTACCACACATGACCTTGTGTGGCATGAAGTAGCCGAGGAACTCGCCATAACCACCGGGAATCTCCTCGGGACCAAAAGTGCCGCAGAACGTTTCGCCCTGCTTGGTGATGCGGTTGTACTCTTCCTGATCGTGGCCCGGCCAATATGACTCCAAATAGCTCTCGAAAAGTGAGATGATGCTCTCGTACTTCGAAAGGGTCTTCGGGCTGATCCGAGCTTCCTGATCGCTCAGAAACTCCTCGAAAACCTGCGAAATGGTCTTCTTGTTGGTTGGCATTGTCCTGTCTCCTGAACGCTCATCCGTCGAATGGATGGCGTGGTGGGCCAATCCTGCGTAGAACAACATACCCCAAGCCGAAGCACAGCAGCAAGAACGCTGGACCGGCAACGACTCCGACCACGCCGCCTATAGCCCCAGCTTGCACGGCGGCAGCCGGGTCGGCCCAACCAGCTTGGATTACGGCTCCAACGCCTGCGCCGATCAGCGGAGCTTCTCCCCGTCGCTCGCCCTTCAGAAACGATCCGATTAGCCATCCCGTAGCGAACCCCATCACTGTCCCCACGATTGCCATCACCAGCGACACGGCTAGCGTTCCCACCGCTGCGGCTCCAAGGCCACCGATGACCCCGCAGAGAATCCGACCACCCTTAGAGTGGTTAGAGACGTTGAAGAAGAAGCCGTACCAAGCACCCGCAACGATGCCCACGACGGCGAAGATCGGAGCGACGTACTTGACGACGTTGATGGCTGCCGGACTCGTGCTCAGAACGCTGGCGACGACCACGCCGTACATCATGCCGAAGACGGCCAGAACTCCAAATGGCCGAAAGCCAGACCCTCCGAACGGTTCGAGGTTGGCGGTCGCAGCGGGGCGTCCGTTCTCTCTGTCCATGGCGTCCATCTGTGAAATGCGGCAACGATCCAACTTGGCTCGGTTTCACTCCTGTTCGGTGCTTTTTCGGCTCTTCCTGCCAATGCTGCGTCGGTCAGCATCCCCAAATAACGCCAATGCAGCTCTCTGGGGCCGCCAAACTTCATGTCTTACTTGACCAGCCGTTTCTTCCAACCCCTATCGAGGAAATACCTCCCCCAGAATTCGACGATGTCTTCGACCATTGGACCCGACTCGGGGATCAACCCCGTCCTATATCGAGGATTGTATCATTCGGCGTGCTTACGAGCGAGGCGGTAGCCGAGATCTGATGAAACCCACGGATGACCGTGGCTCGCGGGGGATACGTCTGAATCCGATCCATGGTATTCTGCGAATAGTCTCTTGCCGAACCGATCTGCAGGTCTTCACCCGATTCGGGAGCCTTCCATGTCCATGAAGATATCCGTCGTTGCGGGCAGTCATCGCGGCGAGTCCGAATCGGCTCGCGTTGCTTCGTATGTTGAAACGGTCCTACGCGGCCTCGGCGTTGAGAGCACCTACCTGCTGGACCTGGCGGGAAATCCGCTCCCGCTCTGGGACGGGGGGGTGTGGTCGGGCGACGCCAAGTGGGGGCGGCTCTGGGGGCCGATCGAGGCGGAACTGGACGACTCGGACGGCCTGGTCGTCGTTTCGCCCGAGTGGTCGGGGATGGTCCCAGCCGGGCTGAAGAACTTCTTTCTGCTCTGTGGGAGCAGAGTGCTGGCTCACAAGCCCGCATTGATCGTGAGCGTGTCGGCGGGGCTGGGCGGCAGCTATCCGGTGGCCGAACTCCGCATGAGCAGCTACAAGAACACGCGAGTCTGCTACGTTCCGGATCACGTGATCGTCAGAAACGTCGGCGGCATGCTGAAGGGCGAGAAGCCGGCGAGCGAGGAGGACGCGTCGCTTCGAGCGAGGATCGACTACTCGTGCCGTGTTCTCTTGGAGTACGCCCGGGCGATGGGGGCGATCCGGGCCAGCGGCAGAATTGACCTGAAAACCTATCCCTATGGAATGTGATATGGCTTACTATCTCAAGATCTACCTGGTTTCGCTGATAGGATTTCTTGCCGTCGACTTCGTGTGGCTGGCGTTTGTGGCCCGCGGTTTCTATCGCAAACACTTGGGATTTCTGCTCGCCGACCAGCCCAACTGGGCGGCGGCTGCGTGTTTCTACCTGCTGTTCGTCGCGGGCATGGTGGTGTTCGTCGTTGCGCCCAGCCTGCAGGCCGCCTCGTTGAAGAAGGCTTTGCTCTTGGGCGCCTTCTTCGGCCTGGTCACCTATGCCACTTACGACTTGACGAATCACGCGACGGTCAAGAACTGGCCGTGGATCGTCACCGCCGTCGATCTGTGCTGGGGCACATTGCTCGCGGCGATTGTGTGTGGGATCGGCTATATGGCGGGACGTTGGTTGGCTCCGTCTTGATTCCCTCCATCCCGTTTCGGTTCAAGTGCATCTTTTGCGATTTGCCGCATCTCCTTGGCTTGGCGCGCTGCTTCGGCAGCCTCTTCCTCAGCGCCCAGCAACTTGAGTGTCTCGGCCAGACTGTCGTAATGGTGCGCCAAGATGCCTTGGCAAAAGGCCGATTGCGGTCTTGCCGCCATGTAGGACCGGAGTTGCTCGATGGATCGATCGATTGCCTGGCGGGACTCGCTGAGGTGACCGGTGTGTCGCAGAACATTCCCCTGAGACTCAAGGGCCATGGCGAGCAGGAATTGATAGACCTCAACGTCCGGAAATTCCCGCCATAGATCCTCGTAGATCGCTACGGCTTCGGCAAGGCGGAACTCTGCTCTATGGGAGCGATTTGTGATGTGGAGCAGCCATGCCAGATCCTTCTGAGCACGGGCCAATACCGCGCGATAGCGGGGAATCTCGGGGTACTCTTCCGCAATTCCCTCCGCTTGTTCCAGGGCTCGCCGCAGCAGCGATTCGGCGGCAGCGTGACGTTCCAGCGGATTGGGGCCGCCACCAGGTCCCAGGATTTCGAGGCTGATTGTGGCCAAGGTTTCGCTCAATTCGCATCGGTAGTCGGGAACCTGTGGAAACTCGTCGGCCAACGCCTCAATGGCTGCAACGGCTTCCGTGCGAAACCACTCCCGTTTCCGCCCGTCGATGTCTCCGGCCAGGGCGGGATGGTAGCGGCAATAGGCCCGAGCCAGGGCCAAACGGTATTCCGCGTTCTTTGGATGCTCGGAAACCAGTTGTTCCAGGAGTTGAACCGCCTGGCGGTCGCTGCGGCCGCCTTCTTCGGGCTTTCCCAGGTGCCACATCACACCGGCCAGATTCCCATGGGTACGGGCCAACTCGTATCGAGCCTGCGAGGAGTCGTCGCTGCTCTCTTCGAGGACCAGCCTGGCCCGGCCGAAGTGGTCTCTGGCATCTTTGAAACGTCCCAGCATCTTCTCGACGCGGCCCAATTGATTCAGAGTCGACGCCCGCAGGCAGGTCAGATCCGCATCCTTGACCGGTTGCCGAGGCTGGAACTCGTAGATCTCGACTGCCCGGCCAAATGCTTTCTCTGCCTTGCCGTACTCGCCGAGGCGCTCATAGATCTCGCCCATACGTCGGTGGGCGTCCGCCGTGTCGTGTTGCAGCCGCGGGTTGGAAGCGTTCTGTGTCGCGAACTGGTCGTACAAGACCAAGGCCTCTTCGAGCACGGCCGCACTCTCGTCGGAAACGGCCATGCGAAAACTCGCGCCGGCCTCTTCGTCCTCCGGAGCGCAGGGAAGTGAGTTGCCCGACGAGATCCGCGGCCAGCGACGTGGAAGAGCAGAAGCTCGGCCCGGCGCCGTCGATCGAGATCTCTTGCCGGGCGTCGCGCATTTGGGCGCCGAGATGGTGGCGGTGGATATCGATCAATCGCTGCATGGTCACCTGCCGCAGCCAAACGAAGAAGGGCATCTCGGGCTTTTCCAGATAGTGCCGCAAACGCTGCCGGGCGTCCAGGTAGGCTTCCTGCAACACATCGGAGGCGTCGGCCCGCCCTCGTAACCGCCGATCCATGCGGACCTGCACGATCTGCCTCAGCCGATCCCGGTAGGCCGCAAACAACTCAGCCAGCGCTCCTTCGTCTCCTCTCCTGAGCTTGCCCAGGAGTTCACTGGTTGATGGGGGCCCGGCGGACATTGCAGGGGAATCCGTGAATGGAAGGGGACGAGTAGTCGCAGACCGGACGAGGGAGTTTCGACCTGCACTGCGAAGAAGTATCGCACCCCGTCCCGCCTCCTGCCCGGCGTGTTTCGTGGGGTCTCAGGCAGCTCTCTTGCCCTGTCCTCTGAAATACCAGTGTACCAGGAGAGAACGTCTCCGTTTATACATTCCAGAGGATTTTCTACGCTGGCAACACACAGTGCGTCAGTCTGCGGAGGGGGGTTGCGCAGACTGTTGAAACAGATGGCCGAACCCATCGGGAGGTGGTTTTCGCGATACGGACGAGCCGGGACACATCCCGGCCACTCACACCACCTCTCTGAGACGTGAGATCGATATCCCTTGCCCCCGCCCCCCGTGCAACGTGAGTCCCTCTTCGGGGAACTCGCTTAGCACGGGGTTCTTTTTGGTTCATCCGGCACAGGTCGCGCCGCGATCACTCGTAACGATAGATGATGTGATAGCCGAAGGGGGTCTCGACGATGTCGGTGGTTCCGCCGACCTGGCAGGCGAAGGCGGCTTTTTCGAAGGCCGGGGTCATGTCGTTGCGGCCGAACCGGCCCAGGTCGCCACCTTTGGCGGCAGTTGAACAATCGCTGTATTCCATGGCGAGATCCTCAAACTTTCCCCCCTTCTTGATCTTCTCCTGGATCTCTTCGATCAGGGCCTTGGCCTCGTCTTTGGTGCGGGTTACACGAGCGGGCGCACGTTCGGAACCCTGATACATGACGAGAATGTGTTTGGCCCCGACGCTTCCGGTTTGGCCGGCCTGTTGGGCTTGCGGGGGAACTGCGTCCTGCACGTTCTGGCTGGTGCAGCCGAAGCAGAGTGCTGAGAGAACGAGGTGAGCGACGAGAAGCAATCGAGTATTCAACATGTTGAAAGTCTCCGCGATTGTCGAACGAAACCGATACCGATTGTAGCACGAGCGTGCGGGCGACGACAATCTGCACCGCATTGGCAGGGCTGCCGGAATCGCCCGAATCAGGATTCGGAGTTGATACGATCCTTTGAGCCCACCTTGAGAACCACAGCGGTAACGTCGTCCTCCGGATTCTTCCGCCCGGAGAAGTTGAGCACGGTTTCGTAGAGGCAATCGATGATTTCCTGGGCCGGCCTGTCGCGGCATTTGCGTACGCAGTCGATAGCACGGGTAACGCCGAAGAATTCTCCGTCGGGCGACTGGATCTCGGTCGCACCGTCGGTCAGCATGAGCATGACGTCTCCGTCTTCCAGCGTCAGCCCGCGCCCGACGGGTGTCATTTCGCCTGGATAGATGCCCAGGGGAATCCCGGTGCTTTCCAGACGCGTCTTGAGTTCGCCGTCTCTGCCGAAGACATAAGCCGGCGGATGGCCGGCACTGGCGTATTCGAGGCGCCGCGTCTCTGTATCGATTCGCGCGAAGAACACGGTTGCAAAGAAATGGTCCGCGGTTTCCTCGCACAGAAAATGATTGGCATGGTGAAGGATATCGCTCACGTCGCAGTAGCGTTGCGAAAGCGAGCGGATGAGCGTGTGGACGGAGGCCATGATCAGCGCCGGACCGAATCCGTGCCCGGCGACGTCGCCGATCACGATGGCGAGAGAGTCGTCGGGCATGCGGAAGTAGTCGAAGTGATCGCCGGCGGCGAATTCTGCAGGGTGAGAGGCCCCGATCACTTCGAGCCCCGGAATTGCCGGCGGCCTCTGAGGAAGCAAGTGCTCCTGGATTTGCTGCGCAGCGGCAAGTTGCACGTCCCGGTCGCGAAGGACCGCTTGGGTATGTTTCAGTTCCGTAATGTCGATGTGCGAACCGGCCATCCGGTAGGGACGGCCCTGGCCGTCGTGCAGGGCGGCGCCGCGTGCCAGGATCCAGCGGTACGTTCCATTCTTATGCTTGAGTCGGTGTTCGAGGCTGTATTCGCGGATGGCACCATCCAGGTAGCGGCGAACCGTCGCGAGAGCCCGCTTGCGGTCGTCGGGGTGAATTCGCTGCTCCCACTCCTCAAAGCGATCGGCGATTTCGTGATCGTCGTATCCGAGAATGCTCTTCCACCGCGACGAATAGTAGACCCGATTGGTCCGCAAGTCCCAGTCCCAGATTCCTGCATCCGTCCCGCGAACGGCCAGTTCGAAGCGTTCTTCGCTCTCCTGCAGGGCTCGCTCGGCGATCTTCCGCTGCGTCACGTCGCGGACCGAGCAGAAGACGAGGATGCCGACCTCGGTGGGACGAGGGCTTAGGCTGATTTCTGCGGGAAACTCGCTCCCGTCGCGACGTCGGCCGAAAAGCTCGACATTCGCGCCCATGGGACGCGTATGGGGACATCGGCCATAGGCACTGCGATGGCTCAGATGCTGCTGGCGGAAGCGTTCCGGTACGAGTATCTCGACCGATTGGCCCACCAGATCCCGGCGTTCGTAACCGAACATCGCTTCGGTCTGCTCGTTGACGAGCACGATCTTTCCCGACTCGTCAACGATCACCACGGCGTCAGGGGCGGATTCGAGCAGCATCCGAAACTGGGTCTCGACGCGCTGCAACTCGCGGACCTGAGCCTCAAGATCGGCGATTCGCCGGGACGTTTCCCCCAGATCATCCGTGGTGAGCGAGTCCCGCAGGTCCATCGTACTCTCTCTCTATCGGTTGACGGCGAACATTGTCCCCCCCGACTATTCGACGCAACAAGGCTGGGATTATTTACCGCTCTGCCGACTTCGATACTCGAAACGCCCGACCCGCGTTACTGGTGTCGTGAGACAAGGAAGAGTGCGAACGCGATGAGAAAGCACTCTGAGACCTCCTTGCAGGCTGGAGAGGACCATGCACCTGAGCAAGTGCTCAGACGACGGTCCGTTTCATTCGCAGCCAACCTCTCGATTTCCGTCTGGCGTTAAGAGGTACTCAACCGCAATCCTATTTCTTGGCTCGCTTGCGGATCAAGTACGCCACTTATTCGACGTGGGTTCACCGCGAGCTTTCGCGGCTTTCCACGTCCACAAACGGAGAGGCTGCAACAGGTTATCCCTGCTAGCACGTGGTCCGAGGCCATTCCATACCGCAAGACTGACCATTCAGCTAGACATTTGCCCGAGAGGTGCAGTCAATCGATTTCGCAGAGCCAGTGCCGGTTCCAGAGCGGGTTTCCGCAGGCAGAGCATTCCTTTCCGTCCGCGAGCAGTTCTCCGTGGCATTGCCGGCAATAGGTGATCGAAGGCAGGATCTTGATCTGGTCCGCCCGAACCTTCTTGGCGGCCTTGGTATCGCCGAAGGCCAGCACCGTGGTCAGATGGACGGCGGTGGGGAGCAACCGAAAGAGTACGAGCGGAGCTCGCCGCGCCTCGGGAATCGTCGCCACCAGAATATTGCTGAACTGCAAACGCCGCTCGTCGCCGGACTGTTCCAGATAACCGGCAATCCGCTCGGACACGTTTCCCAGCGGATTCCACGACTCGAGTCGCATCGCCTTCAGCCATTCGGCGTACCAGGGATCGGCGACCTTGACGAGCTTGAACAGGCGGACCGCCTCGGCCGATTCGGCAACCATGAATGCCTCGATCTCTTCCGAGGCCTGCTGTTGAGCCCTCAACTGCGAGGTGGGAAGCAGCATCGAATCGAGGGCATTTGACTGGTCGGGTGTGAGCACGCACCGAAGGAGCGACTCGCGTACCGCCGTCAAGTTTTTTGTCAGCCGGTTGGCGATTTCCGTTCCGTCCGACCGTCCCTCGTGCCGATCGAATTCGGCGGCCGCTTTGGCCGCGGCAGGATGAACTCCACGAGTCGTCATTGGGGTACTCCTCGTAAGGCAGCCGGGCAGGTCTTGCTTGATTCGGTCATTGTAACGCATTTGTGGCGTCTTGGGAGTCGCCCCGGGTTCGGGGAAGGTCTGGCAAAGGCAAAAAATTGAGGCCATCAGCAAGAATGCGACATCACTATTGCCCGACTCTGGCGATTCAAGACTCCTGAGTCCCGCATTTTGACGGCAGATCCGCTGGCATGACGCCAGGTCTGGGACGAAAATGGAGTGTTACTACTCCTTCAACAGACCTGCCGGGAGAGACGTTCTCCATGCCGCGAAACACGTTAGAGGCCGATTGGTACGACTATCCCCAGTACTACGATCTGGCCTTTCAGTCGGAAACCATGCCCGAGGCCGGTTTCATCGAGGCCGCCTGCCGCAAGTACTGCACGGGGGAGGTGCGCCGACTGCTCGAGCCGGCGTGCGGCACGGGACGCCTGGTGACCGAGTTGGCCGCCCGGGGTTACCAGCTCGTCGGGCTCGACCTGAGCAAACCGTCGTTGGCGTATCTGCGGCGGCGTCTTGCCCGGCGGCGACTTCGCGCGGAGATTCTCTGCGCCGACATGAGCGACTTTGTGCTCGAGACGCCGGTCGACGCTGCCTACAACACGTTCGACGGGTTCCGGCACCTGCTCTCCGAAGAAGCGGCCCTGAGCCATCTGCGGTCCGTCGCTCGCTGCCTGCGGCCGGGGGGCATCTACCTGCTCGGGTTCCATCTGCTTCCCCTCGACGCCGACGAAGAGTGCACCGAACGCTGGTCGGAAAGCCGCGGGCAAACGAAGGTAACCGTCACCCTGCGCGTCCTGGAGACCGATCGCCGGCAGCGGCTGGAAAAACTCCGCGTGTGCCTCTTGATTCGTTCCGGCAAGAAAGAACTGCGACTTCGTCACGAGTTCCTGTTTCGCATGTACACGGCGGATCAGTTCCGGCAACTCCTGGGCAAGGTCCCTGAACTGGAATTGTGCGACGTCTACGATTTCTGGTACGACATCGACGATCCGTTGGATCTGGACGACGAGATCAGCGATACCGTCTTTGTGCTGAGGCGGGCGGACGAAGAAAAACTACCAGTTGGGCACACAAATGGGGCTGGACGGTCGATGAGAGTGCGAACCCGCACGCAGCAGTAAGCACTACCGGTCAGGCGTTGGCGGACCGATGAAAATGCACGTGGGTCCAGCGATCTCCCTCGCGGTGCCAGACGCGAGTTTCTTCGAATCGGTCCGTAACAGGGCGTCCTTCGGCGTCCAGGTGCTGGATGAGCCTGACGTAGCAGACCACGGCCGTATCGCCGAGCAGCCGGACGTGGGGAGACGCCATGGTCGTATTGCGGGGTCCGTCGCCGCTGTCCAGATCGAAGTAGAATCGGTGAAAATCCATCCCCTCGACGAGATGTCCGCGTGCCTCCGGTTCATAGGCCGAGAGCGTCGCGTCGCACAGCTCCGAGTAGGTTTGCCAATCACCCGACGTGATGCTGTCGAGCAATCGCTGGTTGAGTTCGAGAAGCTGTTGAATGACGACTTCTGTGTCGGACATGCGGGGGCCTCAATCGCGTTCAGCCCAACCGCGCTCGCGGCTGGGCAT
The DNA here is from genome assembly GCA_012719125.1 of Planctomycetaceae bacterium. Lineage (GTDB taxonomy): Bacteria > Planctomycetota > Planctomycetia > Pirellulales > Thermoguttaceae > JAAYAY01. Next base: position 17,111 of record JAAYAY010000293.1, read on the forward strand.
TCTGGGCATGTTGCTCGGCTGCCGCTTAGCGATCCGTCGAGAGCACCTGGCGGAGCAAGGCCGACAGGTCCTCGTAGGAGGTGTCGCCGGGGGAACCGGGAGCATACTGGTAGATGGCGTTCTGCGACCGTCCCGTGAGAGACAGCAACGACGACGACACGGTACCGCGTTCATTGCCGGTGACGACGACGCCGCGTTTCCCCGTCGCATCGGGCTTCCGCGAAAAGGTCCGGCTGGCGACCGCGAGAAAGGCCACCGAAGAATCGAGCCGCTGCAGGGTGAGCAGACGGCGAACGAACTCCTGACGCGGGTCGGAACGATCGTCGAGGTTGCCGTTGGTCAGCAGGTGCAATCCGGGCTTCAATTCGACGACGTTGATCAAGTCACCTCCGTAAACGACGGCTCCGCTTTCGCCGTCGGCACAGACATAGTTGGCTCCGTCGTAACGCCCTGTTTCCAGTTCCTTGACGGCCAAGTCAACGGCCTCGGCGGCGGTGCGGACTCCCAGCAGTTCGCGACACAGGAGGCCCCGAGAGCGGGGTTCGGGCGGCGCCGACCGCTTGGGCCGATTGGCCACGGCCGCGAACATGCCGTGCTGATTGACTCCGAACCACGTTCCCCCAGCCTTGCGATCGATACCGCACACCACCCGCGGACGCCCCGACTGAATTCGGGGTGGTTGGCTTGGGCGGTCGAAGCGTTCCTCACGATTCTGGGCGACGAGAATCGGGGCATCACGAGCAGTCTTGTACTGAATTGCCAGCAAACACATGAGAGTTCAATGTCAGCGAGTCAAAGGGTACCGGGCGGAGGGCGATTAAGGTCGGCGATCCCGCACGATCTCATTCGTTGGCTTCGGTGCCAGCAAACAGCATACCGCTCTTGGCACGTTGCTCGGGGCGACCAAAGATACCGATGCTGTCGAGACTCATCGCATCGATCCCGACCCTCCAAACGTCAGGGAAACTGTTAATTTATCCGTTCCGGCGGACGACTTGCACCCCCTTTAAGGGGTAATTCGTTGGGACGTTCTTTTGCGTGCAAGGGAATTCTATGTCACCTGAAAGGGTGGTTCCCGTGGGGCATGCCGAGACCTGTCTCGCAGATTCGACGGGGCCTGCAGGAATGCGAACCGTGATTCCGGGTAGGAGCTTTCTTCAAGGCGGTCTATAATCATGCCTTCGTAAGAGGCGATACGACTCGATCGGGCAGACTCCTGTCCGTTTGAGGGACTCAACCGAGAGGATGCGGATGCGTTCCATTGCGATCATGAATCAGAAGGGGGGCGTGGGAAAGACGACCACGGCAGTGAACATCAGTGCCGCCTTGGCCGACACAGGAATGCGGGTGTGCCTGATCGACCTGGATCCCCAGGCGCACGCGACGCTCCATTTCGGCATCGAGCCCCAGATCGAGATGCCGTCGATCTACACCGTGTTGACTGGCGACGCATCGTTGGCGGATGTTCGGCGGCAGATCAACGAGAACCTGTCCATCGTTCCCTCGCACCTCGATCTCGCCGGGGCGGAAGTGGAGTTGGCGGGCGTCGTCGGACGCGAGTTCATTCTGCGCGACAAGATGAACGAGGATCGGGAGGAATTCGACTACGTGCTGATCGATTGCCCTCCGTCGCTCGGCGTGTTGACGATCAACGCCCTGGTGGCCGTCGAAGAGGTGTTCATTCCTCTGCAGCCCCACTTTCTGGCCCTTCACGGTTTGAGCAAGTTGCTGCAAACGATCCAACTGGTATCCAAGCGGCTGAACAGCCGCCTGAGACTGAGCGGCATCGTCCTCTGCATGTACGACGCCAGCACCCGGTTGGCCGCCGAGGTCAGCCAGGACGTGGACGAGTTCTTTCGCGAGAACTTTCACGGGGAGACGCCTTGGGCGGGGGCCCAGACCTTCCACACCCGAATTCGCCGCAACGTGAGACTCGCCGAAGCGCCCAGTTTTGGGCAGTCGATTCTCCAGTACGATCCCCATTCCAATGGGGCCCACGATTATCGCCAACTGGCGCGAGAAATCCTCGGTGAACCAGTGGCGTGCGAGTCCGTGAAGACGTGTTAGACGGCCTTGTGCGGTTCCTGGAAGCGTAGTTCCGAGGTGGCCGTCGCCTGCGCCGTTCCCACCCTCCCGTCCGTCTTTCCCGCGAAGGCGGGAATCCAGGCACACTGCGTATTGGGTGGCGCGCTCAGAGCGTAGCGATGGGCGTGGCGACCTGACCATCCACGCCCATCGCTACGCTCTGAGCGCGCCACCCAGGAATAATGCGTGCTAGAGTCCGCCGTTCACATCAATCTGGCCCATTTCCATCGCATCCAGGAAACGGTGCATGCTTTCCAAGAGGTTGGGCAGCTTGCGCATGTCCTCGGCCGAGACCCAGTGGGTCGATGCGACTTCGGCCGGGTTGGGCTTGAGCGTCTGACCCTTGTCGATTTGGCCGAGCCACCAGGCAAGTTCCACGTTCCAGGGGGTGACGCTTCGCCAGATTCGCCGCACGGGCGTGATCGTTACGCCCAGTTCTTCGCGGATCTCGCGGACGAGCGTTTCCGCTTCCGATTCCCGGCCTTCGACGGCGCCGCCCGGAAAGGCAATCATGCCGGGGGCGATGACCGTGTCCGACCGGCAGATCACGAGGAAAAGCCCGTCGCGCACGACGACGGCAACGACTCCGAAACGTCTCGATTCGTCATACATTTGGGACATGGTGCACTCGGTGGGGGCGGGCAGGTCCCGGCGGCTCGCCGGGACCCGGATTTCCAGTCACTGGCTTGCCTCAGGCTGCCGATCCGCCTCGGAACCCGCCTGAGGCCGAAGGTGGAGTCCCTCGGTGAGGCATTCGGCTTGAATCGGACCGGGAAAGGTTCGCTTGAGAAGGGCGGTTGCGCCCGACCGCGGATCGTTTCGCACCATTTGCAGCAGCCGGTTCCACTCGTCGAACCCCATCGATTGCATGGGCCAGCCTTTCGCTTGCCAGGCGTGCATGAGGAGTTCTCGTACAAGGTAATCCGGTTGGTCCGCCACCCGGCTGCGAACGACAAGCAGGCCATCGTCCGACGCGGCGACAACTCCGTCGGCGACCAGCCGGCGCACCAATCCGTCGACAACCTCCTGGGCTTCAGCGGCCAGCCGACCGAGCCTTAATAAGGCTTCCGCGACGGCCGGATTGTAGTGTTCGGCAAGGTGGGGGAGCAAATCGCGGCGAATCCGGTTTCGAGTGAACCGGCGGTCTGAATTGGAGCGGTCGTCACGGTACGGTTGGCCGAGGAATGCGAGGTATTCCAGGACTTCGCTTCGGCGGACATTGAGGAGCGGACGAATCACCGTCACGGCCGGGCTCAGTTGCCGGCAGCGGGGGATCCCTGCCAGCCCGGCGATGCCGGTTCCTCGCACGATACGGTGCAGGATCGTCTCGATCTGGTCGTCGGCCGTGTGGGCGCAGACGACATAACGGGCGCCAATTCTCTCGGCCGCGTCGGTCAGAAATCGATAGCGCAGGTTGCGAGCGGCTTCTTCGATGCCTTCCGAGCAGGCATCGAGTTCCGCCGGTTCAAGCCGTCCGGATTCGAATCGGAGCCCCAGTTGATCGGCTAGACGTCCAACGAACCGCTCGTCGGCGTCAGATTCACCCCCTCGCAACTGGTGATTGAAGTGCGCCACCACCAACCGTCCTTCCCCACCGCGTTTCAATGCCGACAGGCCGCGTAGCAGAGCCACGCTGTCGGCTCCACCGGAGACTGCAACGAGAACCGACACATCGGCCCACGCGGGTGGGGGCCAGGAATTGGCAAGCAATGCCTCTAGATGGGGGGTGTCCATGGGTGCGTACAAGCCGATTTTCTGCGGTTCGAGGGTGAGGAACCCGAGGCCAAATCATTATCCCCCTCTGTAGCCGGGGTCGCCAGAAGCCCTATTCTCCCCATTCGACCATACCAATTGTCCTAACTCAAAAAATGCACGGTGTTTATCTACCCGACAATGGTGAGCAAATGGTTGCATGTGTCATGAACTCTGATAGGATTACTATGGAAGTATTATGACGGACCGCAAGCGGTCGATCCACCGGCCCAGTTCGGTCCGTCTTCATACCGAATTACCAAAAAGCGCTTTCGGAGGTCCGTTGGTGGACTGACGAGGGACAGTTGAATTGCAGATTCAGGTGTCGATTTGTTGTTGGCAGCCATCGGCTTGGCTCAAACACAATCCGGGACCGAACAAGGAAATCCAACCTTGATCGAATTGCTGCTGATTTGCGTTCGTTTCGTACTGCGGCGGCTGGGCGTGGAGCATCTCTGCCTCTCACGCGAGCTCGTCCCGGCACGGACGGAGATTGTCGGCAACGGGTTCCGGTCGTCGCGAGTGGTTTCGTTGCGTGACGAGTTGTGGTTGAGTTCGAGCCATGTATTAGGAAGGTTCGGTGCTCCACCCGGTCAGTGCCGAGACGATTGTCCATTCCCGGCAGTCGACTTGGGACGAGGGGATCAGAGACGTAACGATTCGGCCGACCCCCCGCCAATGCTCCGACAGAACGAACGCCTCTGATCCGAGCGGCTCCCGGCACACTTGCCGGGCAACGCCCGGCCTGCATTCCGTCCCGCGGTCGTCAAGCGGCCTCCCTCTGCGCTTTGAGCCGATCAAAGACGAACGAGGTCGACTTCTGTGGGATACTGGCAAGTTGTCATAACCGTTGCACTCTGCGCGGTCTTCTCGGGGCTGACGTTCGGGCTGACCAAGCTGCTCGACTATCTGCGCCGGCGCGACGCCGAGACCGAGGCGTCGCGAATCATCGCGCAGGCGAACCGGGAGATGGAGAACCGTCGCCGCGAGTTTGAGCTCGAACTCAAGGAACTCGGGATTCAGCGCAAGGCGGAGGGCGAGAAGGAACTGAGCAAGCTGCGGGAAGAGCTGCACGATCGCGAGAGGATTCTCGACAAGCGGCAGGACGTTCTGGAACAGCAGGCCGAGCAGATCCGGAAGCAGGAGAAGATCGTCGAGGGCACCCAGCGGAAGTTGACCGAGCGGATTCAGGACACGGAGAAGCGGAACAAGGAACTCGCCAAGCTCCTCGACGTGCAACGGCAAACCCTTCACGAACTCAGCGGGCTGAGCAAGGACGAGGCCACCGCTCGGCTGCTGGAGATGCTCGACGAACAGCTCCGCAACGAGTCGGGCGCGCTGATCATGAAGCACGAGAAGCGGCTTGCGGAAACGTGCGAAGAGAAATCCCGCGAGGTCATGCTGACGACGCTGCAGCGCTATGCGGCCGCGCACACGGCGGAGACCACGACCAGCACGGTCGATATTCCCAGCGACGAAATGAAAGGCCGGATCATCGGCCGCGAGGGACGCAACATTCGGGCCTTCGAGAAGGCGACGGGAGTTGACGTCATTATCGACGATACCCCGGGAGTCGTGATCGTCAGCGCCTTCGACATGATCCGGCGCGAGGTGGCGCGGATTTCGCTCAACCGGCTGATCGCCGACGGAAGGATCCATCCCTCGCGGATTGAGGAGATCGTCGCCGACACCCAGCGCGAGCTCGAGAAGCATTTGCAGAAGCTGGGCCAGGAAGCCGCCCAGGAGGTGGAGGTCCACAACCTCCACGAGCGGATCATCCACCTGTTAGGCCGCCTCCATTTCCGAACGAGCTACAGCCAGAACGTGCTCCGCCACTCGATCGAGGTGGCTTTCCTGGCGGGTATGCTGGCCGACGAGATCGGATTGGACGGAAAGCTGGCGCGCCGCTGCGGTCTGCTTCACGACATCGGCAAGGCCGCCGATCACGAAGCGGAAGGCGGGCATCCCAAGATCGGCGCCGATCTGCTCAAGCGGTACGGCGAGAAGGGCGCGGTGCTCCACGCCGCAGCCGGCCACCACGACGACATCCACGTCGACAATCCCTACACGGTGCTGGTCGCTGCCGCCGATGCGTGCAGTGCCTCGCGCCCGGGAGCTCGGCGGGAAACGCTCGAACGTTACGTCAAACGCATGGAAGAACTCGAAACCATCGCCACCGAGTTCTCCGGAGTCGACCAGGCCTTCGCCATCCAGGCGGGCCGGGAAATGCGGGTCATCGTCAGCTCGCGAGAGACGACGGATGAATCGGCCGCCAAGATCTGCCGCGACATTGCCAAGGCCTTCGAAGAGCGGCTGACCTATCCCGGCGAGATCAAGGTCACCGTCTTGCGAGAGACTCGTCACACCGAAATCGCCCACTAAACGGCTTAGCTGCGAAAGCTCGACCCTGTGCGAATACTGCTGATCGGAGACACCGTTGGGAAGCCGGGACGACAAATCATCGTCCAGTCGGTGGCGGGCCTGCGGATCCGGGAGAAACTCGATTTCGTCGTGGCCAACGCAGAGAACATCGCGGGTGGATCGGGCATCACGCCGGCCATCTACCACGAACTGCTGAGTGCGGGCGTCGACTGCATCACCATGGGCGATCACATCTACCGGCGCCGCGAGATCTTCTCGATCCTCCAGACGGAAGCCCGAATCGTCAAGCCGGCAAACTATCCCGCTGAGGCTCCCGGCGCCGAACTGGCCGTGCATCGTGCCACGGACGGGACTCGCGTGGGCGTGTTCAGCCTGCTGGGGCGGGTGTTCATGCAGCCCGTCGACAACCCTTTCAACGCCGCCAGCCGGATCCTCCGGCAGTTTCCTCGCGACCTCCGCGTGATCCTCCTCGACTTCCATGCCGAAGCCACCAGCGACATGCAGTTGATGGGACGCCATCTGGACGGGCGGGTCTCGGCGGTGCTCGGAACCCACACCCACGTTCCGACCGCCGACGAGCAGATCCTGCCCGGAGGGACCGCCTTTCAATGCGACGTGGGTATGACGGGGCCCTGCGAGAGCATCCTGGGACGACGGATCGACCGCGTCCTGGAAACCACGCTCACCTCGCGCCCGACCCATTTCGAGGTGGCGACCGGCGATGTCCGGCTTCAGGGAACGATCGTCGACGTCGACCCCACCACCGGAAAAGCCACGGCCATCAGGCGGCTCGTCGTTACGCACGACGAGGCCGGCCAACTGGCCAGTCTGGCTCGCCGCTGAGGAGCACTCGGTTCATGGCAGAAGTGCAGGGCACCACGCCCATCGCTAGGCTCTGAGCGTGCCACCCATGAAGAATCCGGGTTGGGACGCCCCTCTTCGCTATTCACTCGGCTTTCAAAGCCTCCTTGATGATTGCCATTAGATCCATGCGGCCTGCAGCAATCGAATCCATCACGGAGTCGACCTCCATCTCCTTGTCGTACTGACGAACGCGGTCCAGGATTCGGGCGATTTCGGCTTCGGAATGGCCCTTGCTGCGCAGCAACTCGGTCAACTGGGGATAATCACCGGCACTTTCCGACATGACTTCGATTCTCCGAAACTGGCAGATTCGTTGGTTCAGTGGCCTTGCTTGATTCTATAGCATCCCCACGATGGAGGGAACCGTCCTCACCCCTGACAGCCCGACGCGTTCCACAAGCTCCTCGAGCGAGATTTCTGGCCAGCGGCGTCCATTTCGGTGGCAGGCTGCCAACGCCCAAGCGTTGGCGTGCTTTGGTCTCCTGGAGGGGGCAGTGTTCTCGCCGGAACAGCCCACCCGCCTTCCCTGAATCCCCTTGTCCGTTGGGGCGCAAGAGTTTATGATACTGGGCTTACCATAGATTCCGCGAGTTCCCATTACGCCCGGCGGCGTCGCTGGCAAGGGCGCGATCAGGAACGGCACCGGAGAGTATTGGGATTCGTGCGCACGGTGCGCGTGTTTTTGTGAAGGTTAGGTTGCGGGCTGGCCCCGCTTTGCGAACGATCTCCGCATTGCCGAGAGGGGGATCCACGTGCTATTTGGCCTGATGGGAATCGAGATTCTTCTCGCCGAAGGCGACACCGGCGGCCTCAGTTCGATGCTGCTGATGATGTTGCCGATCTTCGTGCTGTTCTACCTGCTCTTCATCCGGCCCCAACGCAAGGAGCACTCCGAGCGTCAGAACATGCTGGAAAACATGAAGAAGAACGATCGAGTCGTTACGGTCGGCGGGATTCTGGGGGTGGTGATGAATGTGGATCGCGACAAGAAGGAAGTCACCATCAAGGTCGACGAAGGTTCGGGGGCCAAGCTGCGGATGACTCTCAATTCCGTTGCGCGCGTTCTCGCTGAAGAATCCGCAAAACCGTCCTCCTCTTAAAACGCTCAAACGAGGTTCTCACGAACTGGTAGGTCTTTATCCGGCTGCCTGAAGTCAAACGAGTCTTGTAGGAACAATAATCCATGCCTCGGTTTCTGATGACGTTGGTTTCTCCGAGTGCCGGTGCGTCCGTCCGGTCGCGCCGCACCATTCCGGCCGGTGCGTTTTCGCTCTTGGCAGTCCTGATGCTGGTCGCCGTGCCTGCGTGGGCGCCGGCCCAGACGACGGGTGGCCCGCCGGTGGCCGAGTCTGCAGAAGCTGCTTCCGCCGAGAAGGCCGCCGCTCCGACCGGCGAGAAAACGCCCGTGAAACCGGAACCGGCTGCGGAGACTCCGAAGACTGCCGAGGAACCGGCCGCCGAAGCCAAAGAAGCCGCAGAACCTGTGGAGGCGAGCGGTGCGTCGGCTGCTGCGACCGAGCTGCCGGCAGCAGAAGCGGGAAACATCGCGGCGCCGCTGGCCCAGAAGATCGGCGAGACGACCACGACACCGGTGTCGAAACCGACCAACTGGGCTCCACTCCTGCTCGCTCTGGCGGTGATCGTGGGCGCCTTTGTGCTGGCTGCCGCGATTGCCTCCTCACTTCGGCTGCGAGAATACCAGACGAAGCTGACGATCATCTTCCTTAGCCTGTTTGCGGCAGCAGCCGTCGTCTGGTCGGGATGGCCGCCCAAGTTGGGGATCGACCTCAAGGGTGGCGTCTATCTCGTCTACGAGACCGGCGAGAAGGCCAGGGAAACGCTCGCCGACGCCGCTCCCGACGAGTTGTCGGGCGAGGAGACCCGCACATCCGGTGGTCTGTCCGGCGACGACATGGACAAACTCGTTGCGGCCATCAGCCGACGAATCAATCCGGGCGGCGTCAAGGAAGTGGTGATTCGCCCCTTCGGACAGAACCAGATCGAAATCATCATCCCCGAGGTGGATGAGAGCGAAATCGAACGCTACAAGGAGAAGATCACCAGTGCGGGTACCCTCGAGTTCCGCATTCTGGCCAACAACAACGATCACCGCGCGCTGATCGAAGACGCCCAGAAGTCGGACGCGCAGTTCGTCTACATGCTCGACGCCGACGGCAAGCCGGATCGAGACGAGCAAGGCGCGCCGAGACTGCGAGGCTGGTGGGTCCCTCTGAGCGAGGACGGAGACAACCAACAGTCCATCATGGGGAACTCCAGCTTCGCCACGCGGACGCGGCAACTGGGGGATCGGACCGTCAACGAGGTGCTCGTCTACAAGGATTCCTACGATGTGACCGGCGCCTACCTGGTTCGTTCCGCACCCGGCATCGATGAGGCAGGCCGTCCCAACGTGGAGTTCATGTTCAATACCAGGGGCGGCCTCTTGTTCGGCGGCCTGACGGCAACCTTCAAGCCCGATGAGATCCACAACTTCTACCGGCACCTGGGGATCATCCTCGACGGATACATGTTCTCCGCTCCCCGCATTCAGAGCGAAATCCGGGAACGCGGCGAGATCTCCGGGGACTTCACCCAGGAGGAAGTCAAGGACCTGGTCGACGTGCTCAATGCGGGCATGTTGCCCACAACCCTCAAAGAAGAGCCGATCAGCCAAATGGCAACCGGGCCGACCCTGGGAATGGATACGATTCGCCGCGGCGGCATTGCCATCGCGATTTCCCTGGTGCTGGTCCTGCTGTTCATGCTTGCCTACTACCGCTTTGCCGGTCTTGTGGCCTGCCTGGCCATGCTGGCGAATATGCTGTTGATTTTGGGTGTGATGATCTTCGTCAAGGCGGCGTTTACTCTGCCCGGCATCGCGGGACTCGTGCTCACGGTCGGTATGGCCGTCGACGCAAACGTGCTCATTTTCGAGCGTATCCGCGAGGAACTCGACCGGCAGGCGACCCTGCGGATGGCGATTCGCAACGGTTTCGCGAGGGCGACGACGACGATCGTCGACGCCAACCTGACCACCTTGATCACGGGAATCGTTCTCTATACGGTGGGGACCGACCAGGTCAAGGGTTTTGCGGTGACTCTCATCCTGGGCGTCACCTTGAGCATGTTCACGGCAATCTACTGTGCCCGGGCCGTGTTCGACATTGCCGAGAAGAAACGTTGGATTACCAAGTTGGGCATGGCCCGGATCCCGCTGGGCGGCGCCGTCGATTTCATCGGCTTCCGCCGTCTGGCCATCGGTGCCTCGATTGCCGTGATCGTCGTCGGGTTGGTCGGCGTCGTCGGCCGCGGAAAGGGTCTCATGGACATCGACTTCACCGGGGGCGTGTCGGTCCAGACCGTATTCAACCAGGACCAGAAGATCGACGAAATCCGCAAGGTCCTGAACGAGCATAAGGACGTCTTTGAAGACCTGGCCGTCAGCGAAATGAACCTTCCCGACGAGCCGGCCCATCGCCAGTTCGTGATCAACACGGCTCGTCATGACGACAATATGGACGCCGACGCCTTCCTCGAGGAGGTGAAGCAGAAGCTCCAGGAGATCTTCGGCGACAAACTCGTTCATCACTCGATGACCATTACGAGCAAGGCGGGGACGGCAACCGATACCCAACCGGCCGCTCCCGCCGGCAAGAGCGAACCGGCCACCGCGAACGAATCGACGACGGGGTTCCTCCGCAACGACTTGCCCGGCGACGACCTGCTGGCGGCGGCCGACGACGCCGGGGGGCCGCCCGTTGGAGTTCCGAGCAGCGGGCCCGGCGAGAAAGCGGAGGCAGCGGCCGAAGCGGAGAAGACGGCCGGATCCGGCGGTGAAGAGAAGGCGCCCGCCGAACAAGCAGCGCCCGCCCAGTCCGCGGAGAAGCCCGCCACACCCGCTGAAGCCGTAACCTGGCATCTGGATTTCGGCAAAGATAAGATCACGTATGCCACCCTCTATGAGGCAATCCAGAAGCAGATGGAGGTTCTTGGCGCCACCGCTCACGTGGAGTTGGCCAACCCGGACTACGCCGAGGACTACGATCGTGATCGCGGTCACACCTGGTGGGACGTGTCGATCAGTCTGCCAGCCGAGCAGGGGATGCAGGTGCTCGACGGGGTCAAGAAGGTGGTCGAATCGACGCCCGTGTTCCCGTCGTCGAACACGATCGGCGGGCAGGTGGCCGCCGACACGCAATGGAAAGCGGTAGCCGCACTGCTTGCCAGCCTCGTGTTCATCGTGGCCTACATCTGGGTCCGGTTCCAGCGGGTGATGTTCGGTCTGGCCGCCGTGGTGGCCCTGATTCACGACGTTCTGATCGCACTGGGAGCAATCGCCTTGACGTACTGGCTGGCCCCCTTCCTGGGATTCCTGCTGATCGATGAATTCAAGATCGGTCTGCCGGTCCTGGCGGCCTTCCTCACGATCATCGGTTACTCGCTCAACGATACCATCGTTGTGTTCGACCGGATTCGCGAGATTCGCGGCAAGGCTCCCTACCTGACGGGCGAGATGATCAACAGGAGCATCAACCAGACGCTGTCCCGAACCTTGCTCACGTCGTTCACCACGTTGATCGTCGTGGTCATCCTCTACTTCTTCGGCGGACAAGCCATTCGCGTGTTCGCTTTCTCGCTCATCGTGGGCGTGGTTGTCGGAACCTACAGTTCGATCTTCATCGCATCCCCCGTGCTGCTCTGGATCGCCCAGAGCTCACAGGCCAAGACTCAGAAGAGCTAGCTGGGCGGGCTATCCTTGAACGTCGGATTGGCTGGTCTAATTCATCCGCCTGCCTGAAAGCGGCACCGGCCGCTCTGGAGAATTGCGCCTGTCCAATCCGGGTTTCCAGCAAGGTCATGTCGGCGCAGACGTGTCCGAAGAGAGGTTCCGTTCGGCATCCTTTCGCCAGCCGGAATTCTTGGCGAAATGCGCAGAAGCGGCCCGCAATTTGGAATCTTGTCTCGTGGCGCGGCGTCGGGCTCTTGAAGCCGCTTCGCAGGCTCCCCGATAATTCATGAGGACGGGTACACGCATTCCCAACCTCCATGAGTTCTTTAGGCCGATGTCGTCGAGTCACTCAGGAACCAAGCTGTTCGTTGCATTTGTCGCCCTGGGCGCGGCAATTCTCACGGCACGTCCATTCCGGCGGGACGTCAGCGAGAAGGTGCGTCCGGTGTCGCAGGTGGCCGAGCACGTGGTGTTGCGAGAAACGCCAGGCCCGGATGACGTGGAGATCACCTGCCCGGACGCTCCGACTGCGGAGATTCAACGCACGCTGCTGGCTCCTCCGCCCGTCCACGAGGAACCCCGTCGACCGGAGGATCCGGCTGTCCGTCTGGCTCCTCCGTCGGCGATGGCCAAGGCTTATCCCGATTTCTCTGGGTCTAACGGGGATCCGGCTTACTTGGCGGCCGCCTTCCGCGGCCTGGGCAGCCAACTTGTTATGGAGCGGGTTCATGCGGTCCGCGACGGAGACACTCTTGAGGGACTTGCCCAACGCTACTTGGGTGATCGGAGCCGGTGGCGCGAAATCTACCAAGTCAATCGGGATCGAATCCAGCAGCCGGAACTTCTCCCTCTGGGCACAAAGTTGGTGATCCCGCCCAAAGGCTCGGGTATGCCCGTGAGTGGTCCGCGGGAGAAGTCAGTGATCCAGACGCCCTTGGTGCCTCTCGCTCCCTAAGACGGGGCAAGCCCGCAACCCAACTTTCACAAACATGCGCGCACCATGCGCGCAAGTCCTGAACCAAGACACTAAGGCGGTGCAAGCCCGCAACCCAGCTTTCACAAACATGCGCGCACCATGCGCACAAGTCTTGAACCAGGACACGAACAGGTCTCGTCAGACTGTCAATCGTGCCTGTCTCCAATCGCAACCGCGATACCCCCCTCACAATATGTAGTTGGCGGTGGATGGTTCTGGTGTGTGGGTCCTGAGGGTGGTAACGATTGGGAGAATATGTCGTCCAGCCGATTTCTACGGGGCGGATTCCTTTGCCGGAGTTGCCGGCAGGGGCAACGTAATCTTGGATAGGCCGCCTGGAGTTACGGTTGGCGTCCTGTGGTAAACCTCGTAATGGCTGTGTTTGCCGCGTCGTCACTCCGCCGGGTCATTGGGATCCCGTAGCCAGACTCGGCAGCGAGACGTGATGGGCAGGAAACGATTCCCAATGAAGCAGCATCGCCCGAAGATCCTTGTTGTCGACGACGATCCCGCCATGCGACGTCTCGTCAGCAAGTGGCTCGAATGCGACGGCTATCCGGTCGAACAGGCGATGGACGGCGTCGAGGCCTTGACGGCCATCGAGACGACGTGTCCCGACATGCTGATTACCGACTGGAATATGCCGCGGATGGACGGCATGGAGCTGTGCGAACGCGTGCGCAGACTCCGGCTCGCCAATTACGTCTACATCCTCTTCCTGACCGTTCGTTCCGATCAGAACGAACTCGTGAAAGGGCTCGACGTCGGCGCGGATGAGTTTCTCAGCAAGCCGATCAACCGCGAGGAACTGCTCGCTCGAGTTCGGGCCGGCGAGCGGATCGTCTCCCTGGAACGCCGCTTGAGCCAGATGGCCCGGACCGACGAGTTGACCGGGCTGCGGACCCGGCGGAGTTTCCACGACATCTTCGACAAAGAATGGGAACGCTCGAGTCGGCGCCATCTGCCCCTTTCGTGCGTCATGATCGATATCGACTTCTTTAAGAGAATCAACGACAACCACGGGCACCAGTTCGGCGACCAGATCATCCAGTTGATCGGCGAGCATCTTGAGTCGAGTTGTCGGGCCAGCGATACGGTGGCCCGCTACGGCGGCGAGGAGTTCTGCGTCCTGCTGCCCGAAACTTCCGAGCAAGAGGCGGCCCTGTGGGCCGAGCGGACCCGGGCCGGGTTGGCCGCCCTGCGGATACCGCTGGACGACGACTATCTTCACGTGACGTGCAGTCTCGGCGTCGCTCAGCGAAGCGACGAGACGCCCACGCCGCACGATCTGATTGACCGTGCCGACCAGGCCCTTGTCTGCGCCAAACAATCGGGCCGCGACCGAGCCGTGCAGTTCAACTCCATGTGCGAGGCCGGCAGCAGCGACCTGCAGGACGCCGCCCAGACTCGCGACTTGCTGGCACGCGTCACCGCGGGCGAAGTGATGACCCCGCTGATTGCCTGCCTGAACGAGGATCAAACGGTCGGCTGCGCCGCCGAGTTCTTCCTCCGTTCGCGAATCAACTCCATTCCGGTGATCAGCCGAACCGGCCACCTGGTGGGAATGCTGTCGGAGAAAGACCTGCTGGCCGCCATGTTGTCGATCGAGTGCTGGCGGATGCCGGTTCGCGACGTGATGAAACCAAACGTCATCTGGTATTCGGAAGACGCCCCCATACGCAAGATCTACGAATTCCTGTGCCGCGTGACGATTCGAAGAGTCGTGATTGTCCGCGACGCCCACCCCGTGGGCACGATCAGCCGTGGAACGCTGCTCCGCTGGTTCCGCAACCTCGTCCTGCATTCGGGACGCGTTCCGGACGAACGCCACTTCGGCAACGATCATTCGAGCATATCGAAAGGACGCCCGTATCTCATGGACACGGCGAAGGAACTGCAGCGTCAGGCCGTCGCCCTCGAGAATGCCATTTCCAACGAAGCGAATCACTCAACATGCGCCGTAGGGCCGGCAACACGAATGCAGGAGTTGATCGAAGACCTCTTCGCGCATTCCCGGGAAGCCCACGACATGTCGGACCGAGCCGGCATGCTCCAACTCTGGGCCCTCGAGAAGGGAACCCAGAGACCCTGAATGGTTTTGCTTGATTCTCGGAAACATGCCTCCAATCGAGATAGCCGCGTGGGCTTGCCCCGCGCTCGGTCAACAACGGCTTGAGCACCGGCGCCAATGCCTCCGCCATCCGCATTCCCCCGGTCCGAAGGGTGCGAATTATCGGTCGTCCCTTCACCGTCGTCGCCGAGTAGCGTTTCTCCCTCGACGTAGTGGAGGTCCTTGACGCCGGCTTCGCCGAGACCTTCGTAGGCCGCCCGAAAGGCGGCTCGTGTCGTGTCGCTGGCGGCGCGCCGGCGGAAACGGAGGACTCTTGCGACCCCCCTCTTCTTCTGGGTAAACTCGTGGGATACGCAGATCCGGGCGGCTATCTTGAGGAACGACGTCATGTCCCCTTATCCCGACAATATTCGAGAGTTTGTCACCCAAGAGAGTGTGAAACTCGGCGACAGCGGATACGACGTGGAGGTTGAGATCGTTCGACGCGGCGATTTCACCGTGAGCGAGCGGGAGGGGCGAGAAGTCGTATCCATCGGGTTGCGGCAGTACTGCCCGCTCCCTGACATGGAAGCGGACGACCTTCTCCTGGTGTTCGATCTGGGGACGGTTCTTGAAGCCGACGAGGTCCGTTTCGCCGATCCTGAAACGGCCATACGCCTGAAGATCATGAACGAAAAGAAACGCAAAAATCGAGGCCCGGTTCGAATCCCGGTTGTGCTCAAAGCGGCCGCCAGGATTTCGCTTCTGCTTTCCGCGGGCGATCGTCCCATGGGAACGCTGACTGTCGATATCGAAAAGGACGGTAAGCTCGCCGACGCGACCTTCCTGGCCGAACACGAATCACTCTGACGGCCGGCCTATCTCTTTCTCAGCACGTACACCACGTCCTCCGTCTCTCCGTTGATCGTGACCGGGTGATCGATGTTGTAGGCGAAGTCGTAGGTCTCGACCAGATCCAGTTGGGGCGCCTTGTCGAGCAGGCTCTCGAACTGCCGGGCCGTATACGTGCGAAAGGTGAACTCGTCGACCAGTTCGAATTGGCGCGTCGGCGTGTGGATGTCGAAAGTGAAGCGGATCTGCTCGGTTCGCTGCCCCCGATCGACCTCGAGCGTCTGCAGTTCCGAGTTGATGCACAGACTCCCCCGCTGAGCCGTCCAGGCCTCATATTCGCACAGAGCATCCTGCCGTGGAGTGAGATGCAGCCCCAGCACGTAAACTCCGCCTTGGACCAGGGCACCGGCCACGCATTGCAGATGGGCGGCGGCCTGCGCTTCCGTTTGCAGATGGCGGAAACTGTTGATCGTGTTGAAGGCCGCGTGGACCTTCTTCTTCAGGCGAAAGTTGCACATGTCGCCCACCACCGCGGTCTCGGCGAAACCGTGCCGTTTGAGCCGGGCGTTACAGTACCTGACCGCTTTGGGGTTCAGGTCGTTGCCGGCCACGTCGTAGCCGGCCTGGGCCAACTTGATCAGCAGCCGCCCCGTCCCGCAGGCCGGCTCGAACAGACGGCGGACGGTTCCGCCGGCGTGCTTGGCAAAGCAGGCGAGCAGAAAGTCGTATTCCGCCCTCCAATTCGCGGAAAACAGAACGTCGTAGTACTTGGGGTATTCATAAACGCTTGCGTAGATCGTATTCATGAAGACAGTTTCGGGAAAAGGGGTCAGGACTCTTTGTTTCTGCCCTCCACGACGTACGTACACGAAAACAAAGAGTCCTGACCCCTTCTTCAAAGACCTACAGGAACACTTCCTTCTCGCGAACGACGCTGACGGGTACCTGCCGACTACGCCGGGCGTTCTCCAGCATCTCCTGGCCCGGGCCCCGGTGGGCATACAACGCCTCGCCCGGGCTGACGTGACGGTTCCAGTGCTGTGCGAAAACGTCGGCCGACTCCTTCTTCTTCGACAGCACCGACGGAACCGCGTGCAACATGGCCATCCGTCGATCCCGCCGCCGGAAATAGCGAGCGAAAAGCTCCGGCAACAGACTGGAGACCCACGTGTCGCTCACCTCGTCGGCATACCGGGGAATCACGTAACGTGGACGGTCCAACGGCCCCAGCGTCTCGCGGACGGCCTCGGTGAACAACGCGCCGTCCTCCGGCGCCGCCCGCTCCAGGAACAACCGCACATAGCCGCCCGCCCGGTCCCCAACCTGAAGATGGTACTGCTTCTTGAGCAGCCTGGCTTCAACCAGCGCCCCCAGCACCGCATGCCCCACCGCCAGCGAAAGCGACGCGCCCGTCCAGGCCTGCTTGCTCTGCTTGAAGGGCGGAAACCCTCCCCCGGCCTCCTCGCCCACGCCGTGAATCTCCAGCGTGTGAATCGGATCGGGATGATACGGCTCGCCGATCCGCCATAACGCTCGATACTCCGCCCGCCGGCCCGCCCGGCCGAGCATGTCGTCGTTGAGCACATGCAGCGAACCTTCCAGCCCCTCCGGCTTCAACTCCGTGAAGGCAGCGTGGACGTGCCCCACACCCTTCTCGATCGCCCCGTCGTCCGCCAGTCCGTAGATCGTCTTGTGCCGATCGATGAACCGCCGATAGTCGTCCAGTCCCTTGGCAAACTCGGGCGCAATGCAAACCACGTCCCAGTTGTCGGCCAGCTTCTCCGGCACGTCGGGGTCGAGCCGGATCGATCGCCCGCGAAGCTGGTTGACCGACATCGACGTCGTCACCGACGCCAGGTTCACCAACACGTTGACCTTGTTGGCGTCCCAGCCCTCGCCCAGCAGGCCGCGAGTGCCGACCAGACACCGGGTCACTCCCCGCTGGAACAGGTCGGTGATCATCGCCACGTAAACCCGGGGGCACCACTGCTCGCCCGAGCCGGTCAACACGTGAAAGCCGGCCTCTTCCTGATAGGCGAGGTCCGTCGCACAGCCGTGCTCCGCAAGCCAGCTCTTGGCCTCCCCCATGAACCGCTCCGCCAGGTCGTCGTCCACCAGCACCGTCGATCCGGTGACCAGAACCGGATCCAGTCCGTCGGCTCGGGCGTCGGCCAGCAGCCCCCGAAAAGCAGCCACCGCGCCGCCGGCCTCCTCGTCGAGCAAATGGCCCACTTCCGGAGCGACGGCCGACGTCTTCTCATAATCGGCGATCACCACCGCTCGGATCGTGTCGCCCAGGGCCTCCATCTCCGCTTCCAGAATCGGCAGCAGCGCTCGCGTCTTGGCCGTCGAATAGGCCATCACCCGTCCCACCGGCGAGGCGCACGCCCGCGGGCCGGTCTCGGTGATCTGGATCCCCAACAGCCGCAGCTTGGCGATCGCCTGGTCCGCCAGCACATGGTCCGCCGGGTCCTCCGACCGCCGCAGGCGGTGGCGAAGGTAGCGATCCAGAACCGGAACGAGCAGGTCGAGTTCCTCGGCCTGCGGGTCGATGCTCGTCGTGTCGGGCGGCGGCACGTTCGGCGGCAGCCGGACTCCTCGCGACATCAGGAACAGAGGTCCGATGCGAGCCAGTTCCGGATCGCGCCGTTCAAAGGTCGTCCAGTCCTTCATCCGCCCGGTCGGCAGTTCCAGGGTCTTCAGCACCCGTTCGAGCCATACCGGCAGCGGTTCCGAACAGACGTGCTGCGAGAAATCGACGCCCCCGTCGCTCTCCTGGCCGAACTCGCCGCACAGCAATCGCACCACCTCGCGGAACTCGCCGTCGACCGTGGCCAGATATTGCAATTCCTCCGACGTCGGCCGAACGAAGTAAGCCAGGTCCTGATAGGGCGCCAGGAAACCGTCTTTGACCACGGCCGGCACCGGCACCTCGTAGTCGATCGGCCCGAAGAACTCGTCGTAACGTTCGACGTCCTCCGGCGCCTTGCCGTCGCGATCAGGCGGCGTGGCTGTCAGGCCGATCACAATCGGTTGCTCCAGCAGTTCGCGAGCGTCGGCCAGCACGCGCCCCCAATGGCCCATCAGATGATGGCACTCGTCGAGGATCACGAGGCCCACGCCACGGTCGCGGAGCCGATGGAGCGCCTCCAGCGACGAGGCGTGCAGGGTCTGCAGCGACTTGCCGCGGATCGCAACCCGATCGCGGACCATCTTGCGATACGCCGATAGCCGCTCCTCGTAGTAATCGGCGTTGTGACGCCGCAGATCGCCGATCCAGACGGCTGCCTCGTCCGGATTCTCGGCCTGCCCCTTCGCGATGAGCGTTTCCTGCCAAAGCCCCACGGCCGCCGCGTCGAGGTCCGTCCCGCCACGCTCGGGCAGCGTCACCGACTGATAGGTGAGCGACGTCAACAGCCCGGGTGACTTCGGATCGGTGCTCACGCCGTCAGACACCTCAGGAGAAACCTGAAACAGGCTCGTCCGCGAAGCCCACTGGGCCTGAATCGCCGAGTTGGGCGACAACACCACCGCCGGCTGCTTGACGCACTCCGACCAAAGATAGAGCCCCAACACCGTCTTGCCCGAGCCGGGCGGCGCCACAATGTGAACCCGCCGCTTCCCCTTGGCCAATTGGGCCTGGGCGATCGTGACGGCATCCACCTGAGCCGGGCGGAGCCGGCCGGTGAATCGGACAGGAAATAGGCAGTCGGAGTCGGGCATAAACAACGGTCTAAGACAGGTGATGAAAATCGCCATACCAACCCGAAGCGCAAGCGAGGACAGAAGTTGTAGCCATTCTCTCCTCGCTTGCGATTCGGGTTAGTGTAGCAGATTCTCCGCGAAAAAAGTCGAAGAGATATTGACACTGTCATATAACACTGTAAGATACAGTCATGGACCTACTCTTGACCATCGGCGAACTGGCATCCGCGGTGCACCAGGCACTGGCCGAGACCTCCTACGCCGGGCAGGCGTCGGGCCGGGTCCGAGATGTGCCGGACCCTCGCACCATCCGCTACTACACGACCCTCGGACTTCTCGACAAGCCGGCCGAAATGCGAGGCCGGACGGCCTACTACGGACGGCGGCACCTGCTGCAACTCGTTGCCATCAAACGCCTCCAGGCCGAAGGCAAATCGCTCGTCGAAATCCAGACAGCCCTGGCCGCCGCGGGCGAATCGACGCTGGCCAGGTGCGCGGCGCTACCCGAAGGTTTTCCACAAGCGATCGAGCGGCAAAGCCGCAAATCAGAACCGGTCGCCGCGGGACCACCGTCCGCCGGGCGAGACGAATTCTGGGCGACCATGCCCAGCGCAAAGTCCACGCCCGTCGGCGACGATCAGAAACACTTCAGCCATGCGACGACCGCGGTTCACCTGAAGCTGTTGGACAACGTCACGCTCGTGATCGAAGGGCCCGTAGACAAACAAACCCTCACCAGACTCCAACCGCTATTGGAGAGCCTGAAGGACGTCCTTACACGCAACGGAGATGCCGGCGAACCAGAACCAGGCCACGGGCAACGGTCCGAATCGAGCCGGTCCGACAAGAACGAAAGGGAGCAACCATGATTCGAACTCTCAACGTCATCCACGACGAGAACTTGCCCAAACGGGACGACCAGGCCGGCTTCGGCTGTCTGGAAACCGTTCGTGGTTGCCTCCCGCTCGTTTCGCTGAACATCTCGGCCACGATCAGCGGCCTGCTGGCTCGCACGCACGTCACGCAGACGTTCCGCAATTCTCTGGACGAACCGCTCGAGGCAACCTACATCTTCCCCCTGCCCGACCGGGCCGCCGTCACCTCGTTCCGCATGCGCGTGGGCGAGCGGGTGATCGAGGGACAACTCAAAGAGCGGGGCCAGGCTCGCAAGGATTACCGGAAGGCGATTGAAGACGGCCATCGGGCCGCCCTGGCCGAAGAGGATCGCAGCGGCACGTTCAGCATCCAGGTGGGCAACATCCCGCCGAAAGAAGACGTCTCGGTCGAACTGACGCTCGTCGGTCCCTTGCCCGTGGCGAACGGAGAAGCAACCTTTCGCTTCCCGCTGGTCGTCGCCCCCCGTTACACCGCGGGCATCCCGCTCGACGGTCCCTCCGTGGGCCTCGGCCAGACAAGCGACACGGACGAGGTGCCCGACGCTTCGCGCATCACGCCCCCCGTGCTGCTGCCCGGCTTTCCGAATCCCGTCGCGCTGTCGCTGGAAGTCATACTGGACCCCAAAGGACTCATAGGATCCAACTCGCCCGAGCGGCAATTCTCGGTGAGCCTCCACAGCGCGATCGTCGAAGAGGGACCGCCCTGGAAGATCCGCCTGCAGCCGGGTGAGCGGCTCAATCGCGATTTCATCCTGCGTTTCCCCGTGGCGGCCGAGGCCGTCCAAACGTCGCTGATTGCGTCTCGTGACGAAGGCGGGAAGACGGGAACATTCGCACTGACGCTCGCCCCGCCGGCCGTGGAGCCGGGCACGCAAACGCCGCGCGACGTCGTCATCGTGCTCGACCGTTCGGGAAGCATGAGCGGCTGGAAGATGGTCGCCGCCCGCCGCGCCGCAGGACGAATCGTCGATACGCTGCTCGACGTCGACCGCTTCTCCGTAATCGCCTTCGACAACGACGTCGAGACGCCGCCGCACACTCAGGGACGTCTTGTAGAAGCGACGGATCGCGCCCGCTGGCGAACCATCGAGTGGCTGGGGAAGATCGAGGCACGCGGCGGCACCGAGATGGACCGCGCCCTGTCCGATGCAATCCATCTGCTGCGTTCGAGCGTGGGAGACCGCCAGCCAATTCTCGTTCTCGTCACCGACGGCCAGGTGGCCGGCGAAGACGCCATTCTTCGCACCGTGAAACAGGGATCGCCGGGCGGCCGCATTCCGCGAATTCACACCATCGGAATCGATCGGGCGGTCAACGCGGGCTTCCTGCAGCGTCTCGCCGATGCCGGGTGCGGCACCTGCGACCTGGTCGAATCGGAAGATCGGCTCGACGCCGCTATGGACCACATTCACCGCGGAATCGCCACGGCCGCCCTCACGGATCTCAGGCTGGAAACCCTGTCCGGTTCACTGATCGAAGATAGCCTGGCCCCGGCCAAACTCCCCGACCTGTTCGCCGATCGGCCGGTCACGATCTTCGGCCAGTCCCGAACGGACGGTTCGCCGTTGCGCTTGCGTGTCTGCGGAACCGATAGTTCCGGCCACTCCTGGCAGACCGAGGTCGGCGCCATCGACGGGCCAGGCGATACGGTTCGCAACCTTTGGGGCCGGGCACGAGTCCGCGACCTGGAAGACCGCTACGCTATGGGCGCAAAGAAGCCGAAGGACCTGGCCAAACAGATCGTCGAGGTCTCGCTGGCGACGAACGTGCTTTCGCGATTCACCGCCTACGTGGCCGTCGATCGGTCCGAGGTCGTCAACAAGGGCGGCCGGCAACAGCAGGTGGTCCAGCCGGTGGAGATGCCGGACGGGTGGAGTGCTTTCGAGTCGAACGTGCGATTCTGCATCGCGTCTGGTGCCCCTGCAAGTGAGAGCGTTGACTCGTGTCTGTTGGATTCCATTGATTCGCCGACGAGAGCCCTGTCGAGAACTCGACGGTCTGCAAGACCGCCACAGTTTCGCGACGTGCCCGAGCCTGCGTCGGTCGAAGGGTGTGTTGCGGAGATTCGGCGTCTGTGCAAGCCCGTCAAGGACGGAGTCTTGTCGCGAATGTCGGTGCGGCTGGCTCTTCTCGAACGACTGCTCGAACTCCTGCACAAACTGGCTCCCATGATCCGTGCCGAGTCGCAAGAAACGCGAGAGGCGGTGGAAAGACTTGCTGCAGAGATTGAGCTGCTCCTGGAGACCTATCGATTCAGCGACAAACGCGTTCTGAAAGCGGCCCCGATGAACGAACTCCTGGAGAGAATTCGGCAGACAGTCGAGGTTATCGGTTCACCACCGAGCGAAGAACGCCAGGAGTTCTGGACGTAGGTCCTCGCTCCTTAGCCGGACAGCGCCACCTCGGTGCAGTCTGCGAACCTGAACCCGTTGCGTTGCAGTCGTTTAACGCCCTCTCACAGATCGACAATCACCTCGGCCAACCACCCCTCGCCGTCCCGCTCGACCTTGAGTCCGTGATAGGTGATCGCCTTCACCTCCATGTCGAGGCGGTGACGGTCCGGATCGAAAGGCTCGCCGCGAACGGTGGCGGTCAGACCCGCGTTGCCTGTAGTCACGTCGAACTGGCAAAGGAGTACGTGTTCCGTGTCGAACCGATAGAGCAACTCGGCCAGCCAGTCATACATCAGATCGTCGAGCTGATCGCCCTCCACCGAAACAGAGAATTCCTCGGTCGCGAGGACGTCCGCATAGTTCTCGACAATCACCGAGAAGAAGGCCTTGGCGGCCTCGGCGAAGAGCGCGTCAAGATCGTCGGCCCGGGCGCGGAGGCCGATGTCGGCCGTGTGTTCGAAGGTTTCGTACATTGGCCTATAACAGGGATTCGGATTTGGCTTCGTCTGAAATCGCCACCACCACGCGGCCGGTGATCTTGCTGTCGAGGATCTCGGCGATCTTGCCGGGAAGCTGTTCGAGGGTGACGAACTGTGCAACCCGGTCCAGGCAATCGAGCTTCCACTCGCCGGCCAGCTTCTCCCAGGTTTGATGCCGCAAGGGAATGGGGCACCAGGCGGCATCGATGCCCGTCAGGGTAATGCCGCGGAGGATGAAGGGGAAGACGGTCATGTCGGGAATGTCGAACCCAGCCGCATTGCCGCAAATGGCCGCACAGCCGCCGTGCTTCATCGCCCGCAGGATAGTCGACAAGGGAGCGCTGCCCACGGTGTCGACGGCACCCGCCCAGCGCCCCTTGAGCAGCGGCTTGCCGCTTGAATCGCTGACCGCCTCGCGCCGGGCGATTTCTGCCGCACCCAGCGACTCGAGCAGCGGATGGGCCGATTCCTTTCCCGTCACGGCCACAACCTCATATCCCAGCTTGGCCAGGATCGCCACGCTGAAGCAGCCCACGCCGCCCGAGGCTCCGGTCACCACCACCTGGCCCTTCTCGGGCGTCACGTCGTGATCGAGCAGGGCCTGTACCAGAAAGCCGGCCGTCAGCCCGGCCGTCCCGAGGATCATGCTTTCGCGGATCGAGAGATCGGCCGGCATGGGCACGACCCAGTCCTGGGGCACGCGGATGTAGTCGCCCCAAGCCCCCCAGCGATTCGTTCCCATGTCGAATCCGGTCACGATCACTTCGTCGCCTTCGCAGAATTCGTAAACGCCGCTCTCGACCACCCGCCCGGCAACGTCCACCCCCGGGATGTTGGGAAACGTCTTGTTCACCCCGGGATTTCCGGTCGCTCCCAAAGCGTCCTTGTAGTTGAGCGACGAGTAGTCCACCCGCACGACCACGTCGCCCGGCGGCAAGTTCGCGGTGGGAACCTCGGTGATCCGGCCCGTCACGCGCCCTTCAGCATCTTTGTCGACGAGGTAACAGCGAAAAGTCTCGGGCAACATGGTTCTCGCTCCGCAATCCCTCCCCAGCGAAGCGAGAGGGAGGGTGGGGTGGGGCTGACGCGTCAAGCAACGGCACAATCCGTCACGACCGCGTGGCAGCGCAGCATGGGTGAATCATAGCCGATAGGGCGGAAGGTGTCACACGGTTGTCAATTACGAAGCACGAAACACGAAATCCGAAACAAATCCGAATGAAGAAACTCAAATGTCCAAAACTGCTTTGGAGCATTCGGTCCTCCGGTTTTGGATTTGTTTCGTATTTCGTGCTTCGCATTTCGTATTTCCTGCCTCAAGGACGTTCTGACAACCCTGCCAGACCGCTCAGTTCTCCCTCCGAGCAGTTCTCGGCAAACCCCAGCAAATCCTCCGCCCCTTTTCGGTGGCAGAAATCGCCCAGCGTTTCGCCCTCCGAGCGATCGCGTTTGAAATAGGCCAGGACGGGCACGAGCGCCGCCGCCAGTTCTTCCAACGGAACGACGTCCCGGTAGATGAACGCCAGCCGATCACCGCGCAGCGTTCCGCCAAGATAGATCGTGTATTTGTTCTTCGTCTTGCCGACCAGGCCGATGTCGGCGTTGTAAGGCCGGGCGCATCCGTTGGGGCAACCCGTCATCCGCACGGTGAACTTCTCGTTTTCCAGCCCCAAGCGGCGCAGGTCGGCTTCCAGTTGAGCCATCACGTCGGGCATCACCCGCTCGCTTTCCGTCACCGCCAAGGGGCACGTCGGCAGCGCCACGCAGGCGATCGACCAGCGGCGAACCTCCGAGATCTCGCCGTCCAGCTTCACGCCGTTCTCGCGAAGAATCGCCTCCAACTGCCCTCGTTGCTCGGGCGCCACGTCGGCAAACAGCAGGCTCTGATGGGCCGTGATGCTCAGATTGGGCTCAAGCTGCTCGCAAACCCGGCGAATGGCCGTCTTCAATTGGCAGCCGTCGCGATCGATCACCCGCCCGTTGTCGATATGAAGCCCGTAGAACCAGCGGCCGTCGCCCTGCTCGTGCCAGCCGATATGGTCCTCCACGCCGGCCTCGGCCACGGGGCGCGGAGCGGCCAGCGGCTCGCCGTAGTACTCCTCCACCTTCGCCCGGAACTTGTCGAGCCCCCAATCGTGGATCAAGTACTTCATCCGCGCCCGCTTCCGGTCCGATCGGTCGCCGAAATCCCGCTGCGTCTTCACCACGGCCTCGACCGCTCGCAGCACATTCTCGGGTGTCACAAAGGCCAGCGGTTGGGCCACTGCCGGAAAGGTGTTCTTGTTGCTCGGCGTCACCCCCATGCCCCCGCCAACCAGCACGTTGTAGCCCGCGATCCGATCGTTCTCGACGATCGCCACAAAACCGAGATCGTTCGTGTAGACGTCCACGCAGTTGTCTTCCGGCAGCGCCATCGCCACTTTGAACTTCCGCGGCAGATAGGTGTCGCCATACAGCGGCTCGATCACTTCGCTGTCCGTGCCGCCGGCCAACTCCTTCTCGCCCGTCTCGGGATCGGTCAGCCAGATCTCGCTGTACGCCTTGCTCCTTGGCAGCAGGTGATCGGAGATCCGCCTGGCCATCGCGTGCATCTCGTCGCGGACCCGGTTGTTGCGATAGGGGGCCGGGCAGGAGAGCACGTTGCGGCACACGTCCCCACAGGCGCCCAGCGTCGTCATCTGGGCCTCGCAAATGGCCCGAATAGTCGCCTTCACATTTCCCTTGAGAATCCCGTGTATCTGGATCCCCTGCCGGTCGGTCAGCCGCAAGTCGCCGTTCCCGTATCGCTCGCAAAGCTCGATCTCGTCGAGCATCTGCCGGGCGCTGAGCCGCCCGCCGGGCAGCTTCGTCCGCACCATCATCGAGTAGGCCTTGCCCAGCCGTTTCCCGTCGGGACCCGTCTCCCCCCGCCGGTCGCGGTCGTGCTGCTGATAGAAGCCGTGATGCTTGACCAGTTGCTCCGTTTCCTTGCCGAAGGCCGGCTCGGCGTTCTTGAGCTCCTCCGCGATGGTCCCGCGCAAGTGGTGGCTCTCGCGCTTGATCTTCTCAACGCCGCTCAAATTCGATTCGTCGCTCATCGCCTTCTATCCGTTTGATCTGTCCGGCAAACCGCCCAAAGGCCTATTGATTATTAAATTGACCAACATACATCACATTCAATCGGAATTATACCCGCGATTCTCCAGCCTTCCAAGCCAAGAATAGACAGACGCGAACCGTTGCTGCCTGCAACGAAACTCTAATAACTCCACGGACTATCCATAAACAATTGCTGTAACATAAGTTATGTTCCCAGATCGCCATAGCCCCCCTCCTGGATGACACACGCGTTTCTTGCCGCTACAATGGCTCCTCTTGAGCCGAGCGACATCAATCACCGGGAGCATGCACGTGAGCGCAACGATTCTAGACGGCAAGGTCCTGTCCCAGGAGATACGTGCCGAAATCGCCAAGCAGGTCGCGGCCATGAAAGCTTCGGGCGGTCCGACCCCCTGCCTGGCCGCCGTTCTCGTGGGCGACGATCCCGCCAGCCAGGTCTACGTGCGCAACAAGGAAAAGGCCTGTGAAAAGGCCGGCATGGGAAGCATCATGCATCGCCTGCCCGCCGACACCACGACCGACCAACTCCTCGACCTCGTTGCCCAACTGAATGCCGATGCTTCGATTCACGGCATCCTGATCCAGTTGCCGCTCCCCAAGCAGATCGACGAAACCCGCGTGCTCGACGCGGTCAACCCCCTCAAGGACGTCGACGCCTTCCACCCCGAAAACGTCGGGCGAATCGTCCAGGGCCGCCCGCGATTTCTCCCCTGCACTCCCCACGGCATCCAGCAACTGCTGCTCCGCAATCGAATCCCGATTGCCGGACAGAACGTCACCGTGGTCGGCCGAAGCGAGATCGTCGGCAAGCCGATGGCGATCATGTTCATGCAGCGCGGTGAAGGAGGCCACGCCACCGTGACCGTGTGCCACAGCCGCACCAAGGACCTGCCCGCCGTCACTCGCCAGGCCGACATCCTCGTCGTCGCCATCGGCAAGGCGAAATTTCTCACCGCCGACATGGTCAAACCCGGAGCCGTCGTCGTCGACGTGGGCATCAACCGCACCGACGACGGCCTGGTCGGCGACGTCGACTTCGAGGCCGTCAAAGAAGTCGCCGGCCAGATCACGCCCGTGCCCGGCGGCGTCGGTCCGCTCACCATCACCATGCTCCTGCACAACACCCTCGCGGCGGCAAGGCTACAATCAGGCACCTAATCGACCGTCCGAACGTTCACGGCTGGTCCACAACCACCACTCGCAAATCGCACACGTTGGTGTGTGTGGGGCCGGTCATTATCAGCCCGCCGAGCGGCTCAAAGAAGTGATACGCGTCGTTGCGCGCCAGAAAGTCTGCCGGCGCCAAACCCGTGCGGCGAGCGGCCGCGACCAGATCCGCGTCCATCACGGCGCCGGCGGCGTCGGTCGGCCCGTCTTCCCCGTCGGTGCCGCCTGAGAGCAGGGCAATCCCGCCCGCATCGTCCGCCAGCGATTCCAGGGCGGCAAGCACCAGTTGCTGATTCCGGCCGCCGAGGCCCCGCCGAGATTTCTCCACGAGCTGCACCACCGGCTCCCCGCCGCTGATCAGGCAGTTCGGCCCCGCCTCGGATCGCATCTTCCGGGCCATCTCCGCCAGGTGGCGGCCGACCTCTTCGGCCGGACCTTCGCTCCTGGTGGCGCACACCATGGCATGGTTGTAGCCCAATCGCTCGGCCTCCATGCCCGCCGCATCCACGGCCGTCGCGTTGCTGCCGATGATCTCGTTGTGAACGCGGCACGCAAACTCGGGGAGCGGCTCGTCTTGTTTCGATCGCAGATAGTCAAACACGCGAGCGTCGATCCCGGCCTCGCCAGCGCGGAACTGTTCGAGCACCTCAAGGGCCAGCCGGGGCGTGCCCGAGTCGGGCACCGTCGGTCCGGAGGAGATAACGTCGAGCGGATTGCCCAGCACGTCGGAGATGATCAGGGCCAACAGGCGGCCTGCACGGCAGGCCCGCGCCAGCCCGCCCCCCTTGATCCGGCTGAGCTGCTTGCGGACGACGTTGAGCTGCTCGATATTCGCCCCCGCCCCGCTCAGATGCCGCGTCACCACCTGTTTGTCTTCCAGCGTGATCCCTTCAGCCGGTGCGGGCGCGAGCGCCGACCCGCCGCCCGAGATCAGGCAGATACAAAGATCCTCCGGCGCCAGGCCGCCGACCAGTTCGAGGATTCTCGCCGTGCCCTCAACGCCGGCCTCCGTCGGCTCATTCACGCCGGCAGGCCGGGCCGCATGAAGATGGATCCGCCCAAGCTCTCGCTCGCATCCCTCGGGCACGTTGACCCAACCGGCCAACCGCTTCGCATCCATCAACTCCTCGCCAAGCACCCTCTCAACCCCCGCCGCCATGCCCGCCCCGGCCTTCCCCGCCCCGACAACCACAATCCGCCCGACCGAGTCCAACTCGACCGATTCGTCGCCCAACACCAGCGATCTCCCCTCCACCCGCAAGGCCGCACACACCAGCCGCTCTGAATCGACAGCCGCCACACCGGCCTTCCAGATCTGCAGGGCGTCGGAGCGGAGTTGTTCGGTCGAGCGGAGCATGATCGCCTCAAACGTGGATGCGTCACAATATGGGGAAGCTGGTGCAGAACGTCGCCTCGGCGTTCACCGAGCATCTCGCCGCAAATCCAATTCTAGCAATCGCTTGGTTCCATGTCTCGCGCTCCGCCCAAAAACCCTCAGAAACGTGCCACCTGAAAATCGGCCTATCAAAAACGGTTCCACCCACGAACCAGTCTAACCGCGGCATCCGGGTGTCACGTCAATCCAATGGATGCCCACTTCTTGTCGCTTGGTGCGGTGACTCCACACAAAATGCTTGCCCCAGAACTCTGCAAATCAATACACTGAAAACACTCCCGTGAATCTCCGCCTCCGTTGGGCAATCGTTGGCGTCCCGTCAAGCGGCTTATGAACAAGGAACGTAACATGGAGACATCGATGAATCTCAAGTTGAGGATGTTCGTGTTCGTGCGCGGTCTGACAGTGCTAGTCGTGATGGCCACGGTTTGCGAGATGCGATTCGCGTTTGCTCAACTGGGGGCAGAGCCGAAGCCGGACGCTGCAAACACGATTGTCGAGGGCGTTGGCTGGAAGAACGTTCGCGTCGGAATGACAAGGGAAGACCTTGTCGAGGCGCTGGGTAAACCGGACAATGATCCTGCGTCAGACTGGCTCAAGTGGGCGGACAAGCATATCGACTGCACTTTTCACACCGGCTCACTGGTAGTCTCCGAAGTCAGATTCAACCGAGGATTCAACGACGCCCTGGCAAATGGCCTCAAGCTCGGCTCTTCAGGAAGTGCCATGCTTAAGCTGTATGGCGAATCGGATCATGCGAAAGTGCGGCCCAACGGGGCGAGGCAGTATGAGTACTCAACGAGGGGCATTTTGTTCTGGACGTACCAAGGAGAGATTACGCAGATCGTGGTTTTCAAGCCCTATTCGCTCACCCGGATCGAACCGGCGGGCGTTCCGCCCCGAGTTGTTTCCACTTCGCCCGCCAATGGAGCCAAGGAGGTCGACCCGGCAACTGCAGAAGTGACCGTAACGTTCGATCGCGACATGGGGCCCGGCTTCACCTGGAATGGCAATGCGCCGGAGTATCCTTTCCTGCCCGAGGGCAAGGCGTTCTGGCGCGACCAGCGAACGTGCGTATTGCCGGTAAAACTGGAGCCCGGTCGCAACTACTGCGTTGGCCTCAACACCTTCAGCGCCAACCAACAGTCGTTCCGCAGCGTCGAAGGCGTCCGTGCGATCCCGACGGCAATCCACTTTGCCACGCGGGGCACTGGAAAGCCGAACAAGAGCGAGGAAGCCTTCGAGGGCCAGCCTGAGCCGCCAAAAATGGACCCCACTTCTAAAGTCGTTATGGAAGGGGTCGGGTGGAAAGGCTTTCGAATCGGTGCGACCCGCGCGGAGTTGACCCAAGCCTATGGCAAGCCGGATTCCAATCCGGGGAATCCTTGGGTGCGCTGGCTATCCCGGCACCACGTCGATTGTCTTTTTGGCAAGGATGGCCGTGCCGTTGAGGTGCGGTTCAACGAAGGATTTGCCTTCCCCTTGACGTCGGGGGTCAAGATCGGCTCTTCCGAAAAGGAAGTGCTGGCAGCCTATGGCGCCCCAGCGGCCGTTACACAACAACCGCAGGCGAAGATGTTCGTCTTTGGGTCTGGCGTCATCATGTGGCTGATGGACGGCAAGGTCTTTGACTTCACCGTGATTACGCCGACGAACAAGATCGCGAAACAGCCATGAGCATTTGTAGCACCCCGCTCTCTTCCATGTCGCGGCGGCTGGCACGAGCAAGAAGCACTGAGTGCACTAGGAACCAACGTCAGGCAGGCGGATCCACACAGGTTGTACCTCGAGCAATCGAGGTGTGACGCAGCCGTCATCGGTGTGCAGAACGGCCTCCACCTCCGCTTCGTGTCCCGGCGGCAACTGCCCGAGCGACGCAGCTTCTTGCCACTCGGACCACGGCGATCCCGCCTTCCGCGTACGAACGCGGCAGCCGATCTGCGTTGCCTCAGGCACCTCGGCCGACACCCTCAGCGACGCGACGCGGCGGGGTTCGGCACCGGCGGAGAATCGTTGCCAGAGTGTTCCCTCTCTCACATACAAGCGCCGGTCGCGCGCCTTCAGCCACGGCCGGAAACCGAGAAAGCCGGGCGTCGCGCCCGTCGCACTGCCGTCGTGCGTGAACGCGGCCGTGATGTGATGCTCCTCGTCCAGCGGCATGAAATCGGCGTAATAGACCTCGAGGTAGGCCGCCTGGTACTGTTTGGCGAGCGCAACCGAATCGATCCAGTTCCCCTGCACATGCCAACCGCCCCCGGCGTTCGT
Organism: Planctomycetaceae bacterium; assembly: GCA_012719125.1. Lineage (GTDB taxonomy): Bacteria > Planctomycetota > Planctomycetia > Pirellulales > Thermoguttaceae > JAAYAY01. The sequence goes on from JAAYAY010000293.1 coordinate 48,201, forward strand.
CCCGATTGCCTGGAAAGCCAGGTTCACTCGCCCGAAGGCGTCCTTCACATCGCGCTCGTGGCCCCAGGAAACGGTCGGCGTACCGTCGCCCGTGACGCCCCAACCGTTGCTCTGGATATAGAAAAACGGGCTGCGGCGCCCCAGCCGCTCGACAATCCTCGCAGTAAGGGGCCCCGTGATGTCGATCTGCGACTTGGGAGGATACTTGCCAGAATAGGGTAATTCTGCCACCTTGCCGTGCAGGCAGACTTCGTCGATGAGTACGTCCAACTGCTCGATCATCCCTTGAACGAATCGCTCCTTCGTGTAGCCGGGCGGCAGCGGCGCGTTGTCCTGTGGATGGAAGATCTCATCCCAAGGGCCCGCCGACCACGTGCCGTGGTAGACCGTCACCAATGGGTCGTCGCCGTATCGGTTCCGCATCGCTATGTAGACCTGGCGAAGCTGCTCGAGAAACCTCGGGTTGTCGTAGGGAACGGGAATGCGAATCGGCCGATAGGTCAGCGTGCCCCGTCGGCGGTGCGGGTCGAGCGTGTCGTACATCTTCACCCCGGATTCCTCGAACCACGCGGGAACGTGCTCGCCGCCCATCGGCCGTATGTGAAGTGTCCTTGGCGACTCGGGATGCCACTCGTTGTGCTTCCGAACTTCCGCGAGGATGCGATCGAACGCCCGCCAGTTGAACTGTTGATCGCTCGGTTCCAGATCCGCCCAACGGACCCTCACCGAGGCTGCGTCGATCCAGTCGACACGGTGAAACGCCTCGATGACCGGCTCGGGCCAGCTCTCCTCCCGCGGATAAACCTGCCGCAGAAACACCACACCCTCAACGTTCGGCCCAGCGGCCAACTCGTACGCACCCTCTCGCTCGACAGCGCCCCGCAGGATCGCCTCCGTTGCTCCCGCCAGAGCAAGACTCGCGTTTGCTGCAAGAATAACGCACCCAAGTGCAAGAAGAAGTGCCTCGCGACGGCGCGATAATCGATCGCCCATACTGATCCTCTCCGCTCCCCAGCCGCCGCCCCCCAACAGCAGACCTTTTTTCACCAAGTGTTCAATTCTGGGCTTGACATTTCGAGAAAAATAGTATACAGTAGTTCACATATCTCGCTACTCCAAATGGATCCATCCACGACCGTCCCAACCCACCTCCCATCGAGAACCATGTCGCACTCGCCACAACACCAAACCACCATTAGTCTCCATAGCTCCAATGGGTGGAAAGTGCTGAAAACTCTCTGTCAACAATGCAAACAATGGAGCAGGCAAAGCAGGTAAGCACCCTCCCTCAACAGAGCGAGGGCCCGCCCAGATATTGGCAGAAACGATGACTCGTTGACCAACTCGCGCCACCCCCAGTCTGGCCTGTTGAAAAAGGGGCTGGCTCCGCAACATCTTGCAGCCTTGCGACACCGGACATACGACCGGTTGCGGTGCCTGTCCCCCTTTCTCAACACGCCTCCCCCACTGTCGACACGGAACAATCGTCGTAATACAATGATGGAGATCGTGTTACGGTTGCCGTGACCGCGGCCCCATCCAGTTCGAGACCTGCAATGCGTTCACTACGTCAACTCACCCTCTCCATCGCGATGACCGCCACTCTCGCGGCCTTCGCCGCCCCAGCTTGGGCCCATTTCCAGGTCGTCATCCCATCCCGCGACGTCTTCTCGCCCGAGGACGGACGAACCGTGGAGCTGCAGATTCTCTTCACCCACCCCATGGAGAACGGGCCTGTCATGGAGATGGGGCCGCCCAAGCAGTTCGGCGTGTTGGCAGGTGGTGAGAGAGTCGAGCTTCTCGACCAACTCCAAGAGAAATCAGTCGACGGCAAGACCGCCTATTCCTGTTCCGCCAAACTGCGGCGACCGGGTGACCACGTGTTCTACCTCGAACCGGCCCCCTACTGGGAACCGGGCGAGAAGAAGATGATCGTTCACTACACCAAGGTCGTCGTCGACTTCCTCGGCGCCGAAACCGGTTGGGATTCGCTCGTGGGCCTGCCCGTCGAGATCGAGCCGCTGGTACGCCCCTACGGACTATGGGCGGGCAACACCTTCCGCGGAATCGTTCGCCGTGACGGCAAACCCGTGCCGTTCGCCACCATCGAGGTCGAATACCTGAATGCCGGCGAAACCGTGGCGATCCCCAACCACGCTTTCGCCACCCAAACCGTCAAGGCCGACGCCCAAGGCGTCTTCTCCTATTCCATGCCCCGCGCCGGCTGGTGGGGATTCGCCGCCCTCGTCGACGGCGACCAGCCCATGACCGCCCCCACCGGCCAGCAGGTCGACGTCGAACTCGGCGGCCTGATCTGGGTGAAGACCGTCGACATGAGAGATTCGCCAGCAGGTGATTGAAGATTAATCATTTGGGGCATTCGAGCTTCGTCCTTTGTATTTGTTTCGTATTTCGAGCTTCGGATTTCGAATTTGGCTCAGATAGTACTCTTGCCTCTCTCAAGCTGCCCATGCACATCGCCGAAGGAACTCTGAGCGGATCGACGGAAGGCCTCGTGGTGCTCGGCCTGGGCTGGGCTGTCACGGCGGCCGGCACCGCGATCGGGCTGCGCCGCATGGACTACGAGCGAGTCCCGCAAGTCGCCCTGCTGAGCGCCGCGTTCTTCGTCGTTTCCCTCATCCAGATCCCTATCGGGCCGACTTCCGTTCACCTGGTGCTTTGCGGCCTCATCGGCCTGGTGCTCGGTTGGGCGGCCTTCCCCGCCATGCTGGTGGCGCTGACGCTCCAGGTACTTATCGCCGGAGTCGGCGGCCCAACGACGCTCGGAATCAACACCTTTGTGATGGGGACGCCGGCGATCGTTAGCTATCTCTTGCTGCGCCCAGGCATCCACAGCAAGAGCGAAACCGTCACCTTCGCAGCCGCCTTCTTCGCCGGCGCGTTCGCCTTGCTGTTCGGCGCGCTCCTTAACGCGAGCGCGTTGGCCCTGGCGGGCGGGAGTTTCCGCCTGTTTGCCGGCGCCTCGTTGATGGCCCACGTCGTTGCCATGCCGTTGGAAGGCCTGATAACGGCCACGACGGTCGTGTTCCTCCGCAAGGTCCGCCCCGAGTTGCTTGAAGCCCCCTTGCTGGCAACCCGTTGAAAGAAGCTTCTCAATGCACTTGCGCACCCGAATACTCCGATGGGCACTGCTGGCCGGGCTCGCTTCCGCCCTGCTCGGCGAGTCTGCCCACGCCCACTCGATGAACATGTTCGCCTACGCCGAAGGGGGCAGGATTCGCGGAGAGGTCTTCGCTCGCGGAGGAACTCCCTTCATCGGAGCCAAAATCACCGCCTACGACCCCCAGGGTGAGACACTGGCGGAGACCACGACCGACGACGCCGGTGAGTTCTCGCTCGTCCCCGCCAAACGCTGCGACTGGCGACTGGTCGCAGAAACCGACGACGGGCACCGCGCGGAGTACACCGTGCCGTCGACGGAGTTGTCAGCCGATGTGGCGGAGAACGAGGGCAAGCCGATCGAGCCGTCACAACCGGCCCCGGAATCGGGGGCAGCCCCTCCGCCACCGCCGACGTCCGAATCCGTTGCTTCCGCTCCGCCTGCGGATGAAAACGCCGACTTGAGCCGGCAGGTCGCCGCCCTCCGGCGGGAACTCAATCAGCTTCGCGTGGAACTCCGCTGGCAGGACGTCATCGGCGGCGTCGGCTACATTCTCGGGCTGATGGGCCTGACCTTCTACTTCCTCGGCGTGCGGAAGCGCGACCGTGAGGCAGGCGGACGAAAAAAATCTACCAGTTAGACGCCCCCCAAGGCCTGAACGGTTTCGTCATGCACCATGTCCCCAGAAGTTCCGGCCCGTTGCTCGATCGAATCGACCCGCGAGGACGCATCGTCGCTGCCCTGGCATTCTCGCTCCTCGCGGCCGTGGCCAACCGCCCCGCGACAGTTCTGGCCGCCTTGGCCCTGGCTGTCCTCGGCACGGCGATCAGCGGCCTGCGGTTCGGCACGGTCCTGCGGCGGTTGGCGCCCGTCAACGTGTTCATGCTATTGCTGATCGCGCTGATGCCGCTCGCTTCCGGTGGGCGAGCGATCGGAAGCCTCGGCCCGCTCCATTATGGCGAGGAGGGGCTGCGGCTCGCCCTGACGATTGCCGTCAAGGGGAACGCGATCGTGCTCATGCTGGTGGCCCTGCTCGGCTCCCTCGACGTCACCACGGTAGGCCACGCGCTGAACCACCTTCGAGTGCCCGACAAACTGACGCACCTGCTCTTGTTCACCGTTCGCTATCTCGACGTGCTGCGGCGGGAGTACGAACGGCTCAATGCCGCCATGCGTCTGCGAGGGTTCCATCCGAGAGCAAACGGGCACACCTACCGGACCTACGGACACCTGATCGGAATGCTGTTGGTGCGAAGCCTGGACCGATCGGAACGTGTCGTGGCAGCCATGAAATGCCGCGGGTTTCGCGGCCACTTCTACCTGCTCGATCACTTTCATTTCTCGCGCTGCGACGTGCCCTTCGCCCTGGCCGCGCTCTTCTCGTTGGCGGCACTCGCCTGGTTGGAGTGGCTATGAACGACGCGCTGGTCAGATTCGATCAGGTGACCTTCGGCTACGGCGACCGGACCGTGCTCGACGCCTGCGACCTCAACCTGCACGCCGGCGAGCGGCTCGGCCTGGCCGGCGCCAACGGATCGGGAAAAACCACGCTGTTGAGCCTGATCGTGGGCCTCCATCGCCCGCAGCACGGGCAGGTCTTCGTGTTGGGCCGGCCGCGGCAAAGCGAGGCCGACTTCCGCGAGATTCGTGGTCCCGTCGGAATGCTGTTTCAGGATTCCGACGACCAACTCTTCAGTCCGACCGTGGCCGAGGACGTGGCCTTTGGACCGTTCAACCTGGGCCGGTCGAGGGCGGACGTCGAGGCAATCGTGGCGCGAACGCTGGCCCAACTCGGCATGCAGGAATACGCCGATCGCGTCACCTACAAGCTCTCGGGCGGCGAGAAACGCCTCGTGGCCATCGCTACCGTGCTGGCCATGGAACCGGAAGTGCTCCTGCTCGATGAACCGACCGCCGGCCTCGACGAAGCCGCCCGACAGCGAGTGATCGAAATCCTCCTCGGGCTCCCCCAGGCCATGTTGATCGTCTCCCACGATCGCGACTTCCTGGATCACACGGCAACTAGAAGAACGCGACTCGAACGCGGGCGGCTGCTCACTCTTCCAGCACCTTGATCTCCACCTTCCGGAACTCGCACGGATGACTTTCAGATTGGAGTGAAATCGAGCCGCCTTCCAGCATCACCTGGCCGTCCTTGATGAGCTTCTTCGCGTCGGCGTCGTTCGGATCGAGTTGCGGCTCTCCGTATTCAAACACCTGTTCGCCATTCACTCTATGGCGAATCAGCTTGTTGCCGTGGACCTCGACTTCCACAGTCACCCATTGGTCGCCGTGGTAGGTCTTCGATGAGGAACTGTTGCAGTGGCGGGTGATCAGCTTGCCGTCCTGAACGAAGTGCGTGCCGGGAGTGCAGACGTTCGCCGTGGGGCGGTCGCCTTGGCCGCCGCCCCCGAGCAGTTGCACCTCGATCGAGACCGGGAAGTCCTGCTCCTTCGCCATGCTCTCGGGCGATTGGCCATGGATCATAATCCCGCTGTTCCGGAACGCCCAACTGGGGCCGCCCGGCGTCTGCTCCCCTACGAACCGGTACTCGACGCGGAGGATGTAATGAGAGAACGGCTTCTCGTAGAAGATATGCCCGAACTTTCCGTCGAATTTCTCATACCCGTCGTAGGCGACCTTGAGCACCCCGTCCTCCACCCGAAAGGTATTGGCGTAGTTGTCGCCCAACTCGTAGCCGGTGATCTTGACCTTCCAGCCGCTCAGGTCCTTGCCGTTGAAAAGTTGCACCCATTCGTCGGCCTCTGCACGTCCGCCGGGGGCAAACGTGAAAACTGCAAGAAGCGCGAGTGTGGCCGGAATACGATGAACGAGCAGGTTCATTTCAAACCTCAACTCTCTGCCGGAGCTTCCTTGTCGTCAGCCTGGCGGTCGTCGATGCCGCCTTCGACCCGCTTGTCGTCGACAATCACGACGCCGCCCCGGTCGAGCCAGGCGGGGGCCGTGTTCGAGAGCAGATTGGACTGGCGGACAAACGTCTCGGAGTAGGGATTGGTGAGCAACTGGGCCTCACCGTTGTTGCCGAGGAGCGACGAATTGATGGTGACGACCGACGCTCCGCCGACCGCGACGCCCGCACGTCCGTTTCCCCGGCAGGTCACTTCCTGGAGAACGATATCCCGGGCGCTGTTGTGGGCGTTGACGGCGTCGAGCTGGAAACCCTGGATGGTCAGATCGAGGATTGCCACATTCTGCACGTGGAACAAGGTGATTCCGACCGGCCGCGTGGCCACGGTGAGGGCATAGTCCTCAGGGCGTTTCATCGGCTCGGCGCGGAAGTAGATGTGGCCGCCGTACAGGCACCACTCGAGCGGCTGAAGCTCGGGCGGGGTCGTGCAGGGATGGGTACAGAGGATGCGAACCAGGGGACGGTGGTCGAGAAACAGTTGCTGGTAAGCCAGATGCCGGGGGCGAAAACGAAAGACGTTGTCGTAAACGTGCTGCCAGCTATCGGCGTCGATCTCGTCGGCCCCTTCCAGGATGACGCCGTTTCCTTGAATCGTCAAAGGACGCGTTTCGCTCCCGCTGTGCCGGCTGCCGAACAGCGTCAGACTCTCGCGGTAGGGTTGGCCCGTGTTGGCCAGCACGATGCGATCGCCGGGAATGGCAATCTCCAGCGCTCGGGCGATCGTCTTCACCGGCCCGGCCTGGTCATTCAGAGATTCCGGTCGGATTCCGAGGTACCGATCGTTGCCGGCAAGGTTGTTGACGTGAATGTCCCGCCCCCAGGCGGCTGCGGAACAGCCCACCAGGATGCCGAGGACAGCAACCCAACGAAACAGAGTGCACATCGAATCCGGCTCCCAAGATCAAGTCCGCGCGCAACGAGCCCGCAAGCAGGACCTTCAAGTCTAGCATACCGCGACCCGCAATGTGGAAAAATCGCTACAATTGGCGAGGCAAAAGGGGCGGTTCCTTACCCGCTTGGTGGCATCGTGAGGGAATTGAGGCGGTGGTTGCCGTTTCCCGGGTTGCCCGTGTAGATTGGATTGGTACGTGGTTTCACCGGGCAGCATCTGGCTAGCCTGTTGAAAAAGGGGGACTGGCTCCGCAACATCCTGTAGCCCTGCAACACCGGACATGCTGCCGGTTGCGGTGCCTGTCCCCCTTTTTCGACAGGCTGGGATCTGGCCCCCCAGTCTTGTTTGTATCGCTATCCGCTTTTTTACCAAGGGTTTGCGCTACTCACCCGGTTGTGGCTCCAGGAGGGCATGGTGAAGATCTCGATCAATGGCCAGACCATCGAATTGGCCCAAGGCGACGTCACGCTCCAACAGGTGGATGCGATTGTGAACGCCGCCAACAGCCGGTTGGCCGGCGGGGGGGGCGTCGACGGAGCCATCCACCGGCGTGGCGGACCGGCCATCATGGAAGAGACCGACCGCCGTTACCCGCAGGGGTGTCCGACGGGAACCGCCGTGATTTCCGGCGCAGGCAGACTCGCGGCGAAGCACGTGATCCACACCGTCGGACCGGTCTGGAGCGGCGGCAAGCGAGGCGAAGCCGAACTGCTTGCCTCCGCCTATCGCAGTTGCCTCGATCTGGCCGTTGCCAACGATTGTCGTAGTATCGCCTTTCCGGCGCTGAGCACTGGCGAGTACGGGTACCCGATCGATCAGGCGGCCCGGATTGCCCTGCAAGCCGTGACGTCCTTCTTGTCCGAGAAGGCAGCCCCCGAACTGGTCCGTTTCGTGTTGTTCACGGAAGGCGCCTACGGGGCATTCGCCGCCGCTTTGGAAGAGATTCGCGCGAAGTGAGTTGACTCTATGAACTTCGTCATCCCCGGAATCATCGGCCTTGTGGCAGGCGTATTGGGCGGACTGTTGGGAATCGGCGGCTCGCTGATCATCATCCCCGCGCTGATCCTCTATCTCAGCTATACCGCGGCCGGATATCGGGGCGACGATCAGCACTTGCTGCAAGCGGCCGCCATGATCGTCAACGTCTTCGTCGCGGCCCCGTCGGTGCTGGCGCACTGGAAGGCGGGCGCGATTATGCGTTCCGTGGTGACCTGGCTGATTCCTTCGGCCGTTGTGGGGATCGTGACGGGGGTCGCGCTGAGCAATAGCTCGGTGTTCGCCCGCGAGAACGGCGCCTATTTGGCGATGATTCTCTGCGGATTCCTGGTCTACGTGATGATCTACAACGCGCATCGCATGTTTCGTCCGCCCCTCTTGGCCGAGGGTGAAGCCCCCCCTCCGGCGGCTCCGGCAAGAGTGATTTGTGCAGGGCTGGTCATGGGAGTGTTTGCCGGACTTCTCGGCGTGGGAGGGGGAGCTATCTGCGTGCCCATTCAGCAGATCGCCCTCAAGATTCCGCTGCGGCGGGCGATCGCCAACAGCGCGGCGACGATCCCCTTCGCTTCCCTGATCGGGGCCGTTCACAAGAATCTGACCCTCGCCGATCACGGCGTCGCAATCACCGATTCTCTGCTGCTGGCTGCCATGCTGATCCCGACGGCCGTCGTGGGGAGCTATTTCGGCGGGCGATTGACTCACGTATTGCCCCGGCGCGTCCTGCGCGTCATTTTCATCCTCTTTCTGGCCACCGTCACAATCCTCACATTCACCAAGGCTCGCAAGGCCCTCGACCGATCGCAGGCCCTTTCGGCCCCTGCCCGGCAGGCTGCACCCGCGCCGGAGACGATTTGACTTGCCCCGGAAATAACCTAACTTTTCTTTTGGGAACATCCCGCATTCCTTCTCTTGCGAGCCAACGCTTCGCACGATAGTACAGCATGCCGCGACACAACGTGGTTCCGGGGCAACAGAGGTGCGCCATGAGAGCTATTCTAAGATTTCTCCAGAGTGAAGACGGCCCGGTTGCCGTTGAGTATTCGGTGATGTTGGCGCTGATTATCATGATGGCCCTCACGGCGATCACGTCGCTCGGATCGAGCAACAGCGTCTTCTGGGGCGACATCAATACGAAGGCAACCGACGCTTTCGACGAAGCACATACCCATCTCGAGTGACGGCTTTCGCTCGGAAGACGGTTGTCGCCAAATCACGGGCCTCTGCTCGGCCCGCGCAACCGTCAGAATCCGTACGCTCCTCGGCCATTCCGGTGTCGAGAAAACACCGCTCCCCGCTGCCCACTCCTCTGTAGCGTATGGTTCTTGAGGGGCCGCTAACAGAACCGCCGAATCTCTCCGTCGGTACCCATGGGAAACTCGGCCAACCTGTTAGGGGCTTCCAAAGCCGCGATCCCGTGCTCGCGGATCGACTCGACGGATTTCCATCCAGGGTTCTCTATCATGGCCAAACTCGCAGAAGACGCCGCGACCTCGCCGGCCTTGTTGCCGATTGCGGATCGACTCCGTCCAGCCGACCACCGGGCTCTGGAGTTGCTCGAGGCGAGCTTCGGCGTCCCCTTCGCACTGGTTGACGGTCAATCGGGAGAACTCCTGTTTCGCTCCGAGGGGCCGCCCGACAGCGACTGGCAATTGCGAGGCGAACTGTGCCGGGTGGTCGCTCGCCGAGGACGTCCGGAAATCATCCAGGATGAAGAACCCTTTGCCGTTCTGGCTGTTCCGCTCGGCGCTCTGGGCAGCGACGGCCGGGTGGCCGTGAGCACTTTTGTGGTTCGTCCGGTGCAGCGTCGCGAAGACGTGGTCCAGGCGGCCCAAGTGCTGGGAATGCCAGCCGAGGCGGCCCTGGAGTGGGCGGCGAAACAGGTTACCTGGGCGCGCCCCTCGCTGGAACGCGTGGCCCGGATGACGCTCGATCACGGACGCGCCCTGTGCGAGGTGCGGAAATCGGAAGCAGAAATCGAAAGCGTTTCGCAGAATCTCGCGAACACCTACGAAGAAATCTCCCTCATCTATCGCATCACTCACAATCTGCGGATTTCGCGGTCCGACGAGGAGTTGGGCCGGCTGGCCTTGAAGTGGCTGGCCGACGTCGTGCCCGCTCGGGCCCTGGCACTGCAAATGCTACCGCGCCAGCAGGAAGACCAGGCTTCGCCCACAGGAGCGAGAAGCGAGCCGCGTGTTCTCTTCCATGGCGACAGTCCCCTCGACGAACAGGAATTTGTCGAGGTCCTGGACCGGTTGGCCCTCCGCTCCACGAGCCAGCCGGTGGTGCTCAACGCGACTCAGGCGACGCGGTCCGACTGGCAGGTCGGCCGGGTGCGCCAGTTGGTCGTGGTACCCCTCACCGAAGGCGACAAGCTGCTGGGCCACCTGGCGGCCCTCAACCACGTCGAGGACCTCGAATTCGGCACCGTGGAGGCCAGCCTCCTCAACTCGGTCGCCGCGATTCTGAGCATTCACAGCAGCAACATCGAGCTCTACCGGCAACAGCGCGAACTGCTCGAAGGGATCATTCGAGCGCTGATCTCTTCGATCGACGCCAAAGACCCGTACACCTGCGGCCACAGCGACCGGGTGGCGCGAATCTCCGTGCGACTTGCCCAGCAGTTGGAGTGCGATGCGTCGCTGGTCGAAGCCATCTACCTCTCCGGCCTGCTCCACGACATCGGCAAGATCGGCATCGACGACGCCGTGCTCCGCAAGCCCGGGAAACTGACCGACGAGGAATACGAACACATCAAGACCCACGTCACGGTGGGACACAGGATTCTCCGCGATCTGCGGAAACTGGACGAGGTGCTCCCGGTCGTGCTGCACCACCACGAATCGTGGGACGGGAAGGGATATCCCGGCCGGTTGGGCGCCGAGGAGATCCCCCTCTCGGCCCGCATCGTGGCCGTAGCCGACGCCTACGACGCCATGGCCAGCAATCGCCCCTATCGCCAGGGCATGCCGATGGAGAAGATCGAGTCGATCTTCCGCAGCGGCGCCGGCCAACAGTGGGACCCCGCCATCGTCGGCGCCCTCATGGACGCCCTAGACGATATCCAGCAGATCTCCCAATCGGAAAGCGTGCAAGCGCCCTCTTATTGAACGCCTATCCCGATCTTTTGCGGAATTGCCCCAGCGTCAGGCCGGTCTTGCGTTTGAAGAGCCGGCAGAGGGGTTCGAGATGCTCGAAGCCGGCGTCGGTGGCGATCTGCCGCAAGGTCCAATCCGTCCGCGTTAGCAGTTCTTTGACGCGGTTGAGTTTGACGCGGTCGATTTCGGCGCGAACCGTGTGGCCGAACGTATCTGCGAACCGCCGCTCCAAGGTGCTTCGCGAGAGAGAGACCGTTTCGACCACGTCCCGGACCCCGATTCCGCGGACGGCATGGTGGCGGATGAACTGGGCGGCGGCCACCACGTCCTTATCGGCCGTGGCCACGGCGTCGGTCGACTGGCGGGCCACGACCGACAGCGGGTTGAACAGGCGGTCGCAGATCCGCCGTCGCCTGTGCATGAGCTGGTCGAGCATCTCGGCAGCCGCATAGCCGGCCCCCGCCCCGTCGAGTTCCACGCTGGAGAGCGACGGCAGCGCCATCTGGCACACGAGCACGTCGTTGTCGACACCGATCACGGCAACCTCGTCGGGCACCGCGATGCCATTCTCCCTGCACACGTTGAGGATCTGCTGCCCGCAGATATCGTTACAGGCCATCAGTCCGATCGGTTTCGGGAGCGCGCGCAGCCAGGTGGCGACTTCGGCTTCCCGGGCCAGGCCGCCGACTTCCAAGGAAGTGACGCGACGTTGCCGGCGGCGCCCGCCGTAGACGCTGACTTCGTAACCCTGTTCGGCCAGGAAGCGGACGAAACACCGGCAACGCTGCTCGGAGAAGTCGGCGCCCGCAAAACCGCAATAGGCGAAGCGGCGAAAGCCGCGTTCCAGCAAGTGTTCGGCCGCCATCCGCGACACATTCCATTCGTCGACCTTCAAGGTAGGCACACCCGGGGGCGAATACCACGAAAACAGATCGATGGTAGGGAGGCCAAGCCGCCGGATCCTCTGGATCGCGCCCCGGGTTTCCACTCGGGCGATGATGCCGTCGCCGTCCCAGCTTGCCAGCCAGGCCGGGACGCCGTCGCGCAGAGTCCGTTCATGGTGATAGATCGCCCACGGCCCATGCTGGTGCGAGTACCGGCTGATCCCCTCGAGCATGCCGCGGCCGTGGGCGCGAGACATTTCGACCAACACGGCCACCTTGGGTGTGCGTTTTCCCTTGGTCATGGATCCTCTTTGGGTTTGCGGATGGGGCCGCCCTCTCCGCGGCCGCATCCCATGGTACTTCACCCCCGGCGCCCGGAGAATACCGCGATGAGGAAAATGGTCAATAATTTTGACAAGATGAATCATTGACCTTTTGGGCGGGCTGGGCATAAAGTCAGGTTTACTCGCCATACGACCCACCTCATGTCGTAGCCCGTGGAGTCGACTGGTGGGCCCGTTCCTTCCGCTTCGGCACAGGAGACCGCAGATGAGAACCCGCACGCTATGGGTCGTGCTCGCCGGTTTGTTGGTTGTGGAGAGTTCGCAGGCCGTGGCCGCCCAGCCGCCGGCGAGGCTGTTTGCCACCGACAATCCCCAGCACGGTTGGACACAATTTCCGGCAGCCGGCTATTCTGAGCCCGTCTGCGGCATTGTCTACCGGCTCAACGACACCGTGACCAACGGCATGCCGCTGGGAGCAGTGGATACGGGCTGCCTGGATCTGGAGACCAATGGGACCTTCGGCTACAGCACAATCTTCAACAGTATCACACCGCGGGGCAAGTTCGGGCTGCGAACGCCGGTACTGGCCCTGAGCGTGGGCGGCAAAACCTGGGCCTCCGGCGGCCCGCTGTCGAAACCGACGCTGGTGCACGTTCCCGCCTGGCTGGACTTTGAACTCGGCCCTCAGCCCGCCTGGGCCAATACGGCAAACCCCATTCCGGTGCCCGGCTGGGCCAAGAGCGTGGGGCAGAGCAAGTACGACATTCCTGCCGGCAGAGTCTTCTGCCACACCCCGGCGATTGTCCGCTGGACCAGCCCGATCACGGGGAGTATCCGGGTCAGCGGCGGTCTTTGGGCCGTGCGCAATCTGGAAAAGCGGGTCCAGAGGTGGCAACTGCGAAAGAACGCAGAGCCGCTGACCGGCGGAGAGATCGGCTGGTCCGAGACCTGCACGTCGGCGACTCCGCAGTCTCTGGCAACAGGAACCGGCGGCGAGGCTGCCCTGCAACTCGCCGTACGGCAAGGAGACCGGATCGACCTGGGCTTCGATGTGGCAGCCGTGTGCGGCGACCACATCGGCGTGGACCTGAAGATCACGGCCGTCGGCGCCGGCAAGACCTGGGACCTGGCCGGCGACTGGAGCGACACCCAGAACCCCAACGGCGTGTGGACCTGTCTCGACGACCGGGGAGGACCGCTCTACTTGTTCGAGCAAGGGCGAGCCTCGCAGGTCCAGTTGCCCAGGAAGATCCATTACTGGGGGCATTACCCCGTCGCCGATCTCGAGTACGAGACCAACGCCCCCGTGCAACTGGCGCTGCGCGCGTGGAGTCCGTTCCTTCCGGGAGATCTGAAGAGCTCGACGATCCCGGGCATCGTGTTGGAAGCCCACCTTCGCAACGTGACGGCCGAGCCGCAGAGCGGCACGATCGTGATGAACTTCCCCGGCCCGACCGCGGGCGAAGTGCCGGCCGGCACCGATTATGAGCGCAGCCAGACCCACGGCCAGTTCCAGGGCATGGAGGTCCGGGCGCCGTCGGTCAGCTATGCTCTGGGGATTGTGGGGCAGGAAAAGCTGCGCCTCGGCGGGGACCTCGGTTCGGATGAGCAGGCATGGGTCCGGATCGCCCAGTCGCTACCGGCTCCCGAACCCGGACAGGCCGGCACCAGCGCGGCGGTCGACTTCTCGGTTCCTGCCGGAGAGGAGAAGGTGGTCCGCTTCATCCTCACCTGGTGCGCTCCCGATTGGAAAGCCGGGGGGCATCCCATGGCGACGACGACGAACACCTTCACGCACATGTACGCCAGGTTCTATCCCAATCCCGCCCAGACTGCACAGTTGCTGGCGGCGGGCCACGAGTCGCTCCTCCAGCGCATTCTGGCCTGGCAGCAGGTGCTCTACGCCGAGAAGCAATTGCCGGTTTGGCTGCGCGACGCGCTGGTCAACAATCTCTATATGATCACGGAGGTGGGCCTGTGGGCTCAAGCCAGGCCGCCGCTGGGTGACTGGGTCCGGCCCGAGGATGGGTTGTACGGCATGGTCGAGTCGCCCCGCGACTGCCCGCAGGTGGAGTGCATCCCCTGCAGCTTCTACGGCAATATCCCGCTGGTCTACTTCTTCCCGGAGCTGGCTCTGTCGACGCTCCGCGCCTACAAGCACTACCAGTGGCCCGATGGCCAGGTGGTGTGGGCGTTTGGCGGTCCCCTGGGGGGCAGGCCACCGCTCGAGTTCTCCATGCCCAGCCGACCGTACCAGGTGGCCAGCAGCGACGTCTGCATGGTCGAAATGGTCGACAAGCTCTGGCGCCGCACCGGCAACGACGCCGTCCTCGAGGAGTTCTACGATGCCGTCAAGCGGGCCACGATCCACACCATGAACCTGCGGCCGGAATACGGCGAAAAGCAGGTCATCGCCATGCCCACCGGCGACAAGGACAATGAATGGGTCGAGGACGTGCCGATCTGCGGGCTGGCTTCTCACGTCGGCGGGATCCATCTGGCGCAGCTTCGCATGATGAGGCGGATGGCCGAAAAAATGCGTGACGCCGATCTCGTCCGGCAGTGCGACCAGTGGTTCGACGCCGGCGCAAGGGCCATGGAAGAGCACCTCTGGACGGGCAAGTACTACCGGTTCTACAACGAACTCACGAGCGGGCAGAAATCCGAGATCATGATGGGTTGCCAACTCGACGGCGAGTGGATCGCCCGTCTGCACGGCCTGCCCGGCGTGTTTCCGCCGGACCGTGTGCAGACGACGCTCGCCACGATCGCCAAAGGCAACGCCGATCCCCAGGAGTGTCCGTACGGGATGCGGGTATTCGCCAGTGCGGACGGAAGCAAGGTCCAGGGCAACTTCGGCGGGTATCTGGGCAGAGAGGCGGGGACCTATTCGGCCGAGGGTTTCATGCTGGGCATGACGTACCTCTACCACGGCCAGAAGGACTTCGGCGAAGACCTCATCCGCCGCACGTTGGCCTACGTGATGGTCCACAACGGCTACACCTGGGACTTCCCCTTGAGCTGGCAGGTCGACAGTGGAAAGCGGACCTATGGGTCCGACTACTACCAGAACATGATTCTCTGGTCGTCGCCCGCAGCCTTCGCCGGGCAGGATCTCTCCGCTCCCTGCAAGCCCGGCGGCCTGGTCGACCGCATCCTCAGCGCCGCGTCAAAATAAGTTGGCCAATTTGGGTGGCACGTCGCTGAGGCACCAACGGCGTGGCGGGCCCGAGAAACCACGCGATTTGTTGCGTTCAGGTTTCTACCGTCTCCATGAAATGTCGTCAACATCCCGCAAGAGCTTCCTGTCGTCGTCGAACACTCCGTCGACGTCGCTGGTAGTGCCTGGCATAACTGACTGCCCTGGATATGCCCCGAGTCGTTCAACCACGAACCTCACGTGGTTATATTACCTGGCAGTCCCTTCGAAGGCCTTCCACCCCCCCCAAAAAAGAAGATTCCGCCAAGCTGGGTTGACCTGGTGAGCGGGGGCAGTATCCTCAGTGGGACCGGGGCAGGCCGACACTGAGCGGTCCGGGCAAAACGAACTTGGGTAGAATTAATGAGTTAGCCCCCACGAGGTATCGCATGAGCTGGGACGTGATGGTCTTCAACACGCGGGGCAAGAAACCGCCCTCGGTCGAGCAATTCGAGAAAAGCGACTACGAGCCGCTTGGTCCGGCTGCCGCGGTCCGCGAGCGACTGTCCGAACTGCTCCCCGGAATTGACTGGTCAGACACGACCTGGGGAATCTACGAAGGAAATGGCTTCTCAATCGAGTTCAACGTCGGTAAGGATGATCCCATCGGCGATATGATGCTCCATGTCAGAGGTGGCGGAGATGCGATTCCTGCAATCGTGACGTTCGCTCGTCGCATGGGTTGGTCTGCGCTGGACTGTTCGACGAGCGAATTCCTCGACCTCGACAATCCCTCCCAGGCAGGATGGGAAGGGTTTCAAGAGTTTCGAGACAGGGTCATTGGCCAGTATGGGGACGAGGGCGAGAGCTGACCAGCGTATGCACGAGAGCGGGCGGATGCGGTCGCGCGGTGTAGTGGCCGCTGGCCGCTTTGGCCACCGCGTGATGCGCATCGTTCGCGCCGAGAACCGATCGGACGACTTGCTCCATTGTCGAGGATGATGCCATGACCTCAGCTTGGGAACACGCCGACGTCCTTCCCGTAATCCAGCGGATCATCGAGACTGGATCCGTCGAGTCCGGTAGCGCCTACGTCACGCACGATCAGATCACGTCGTCTCTGCTGTTCGACACAGAAGGTTCCACTTTCAGCCGCGCGCGATGAACGCGACGAAGATCGTACTGCGGAGTGGAAGCCATTCGGGGGTTCGACGATGTCTTGGGGAGGGTGACATGCTTCGCTGGCTGAGAAGGTTCCTGGCGGTCCTTCTTTTCAATTACCCGCCCCCGTGGATCCTCCGACGACGACACGAGTTCCGTCTCGGACGAACCGGCTTGTCCGACCAGCGTTTTCTTGCTGACTTGGAATGTGATGATCCTGATTTGCAGCGTCTGGTACTATTCATCCGCAGGATGTTCGCTGCCATCTGTGGTGTCGAAGCAGATAGGATCCACCCGTCAGATAACCCGGACGCAATGTCACGCCTGATTCACTGGGGATTCCTTGATCCTCTTTGCGGTGATGGGTGGAATCCCGAGTATTTCCAGAGTTTCTTCTTACTGGAATTGTCTGCAGAATCTCTGGACATCCATTTCGCCGATGATTTACCGGCGTTCGATGACTTCTTTTTCCGAGGGAACGGGACAAGGCCGACAACATTCGGGGAATGGACATTGCGGGCTGCACACGCGATCTTGCGGCGACTGCCAGACGGATGGCAGAGGAACTTGCCGGATCATCCCGTCGAGGTCTTGCGGGGGTTCGGGGGGCGACTCTTGGATTCTCGGGGGATTCGGGATTCGGGACGCGTTGTCCCGGATGATTGCCCAGGCACTGTCAACAAGAACACAGTGACGCACGGCGATTAGTCGAGCGGTCGGAAACTGGCTAACCGTTGGTAGCGATAACCGGTGTGGTCGGAGGCCCCAGCGGGTTTCCCGTGGCGAGCTTGCCTTCCTCTGCCAGTGCTTCCTGGCACGCGAGCAGGCCACCCAGGCTCTTGAAATGGACTCGCTTCAGCCGGGTAAGGACTCCGTCCAAACGCTCCTGTTCAAAAAACCTGACCGTCACGGATTTTGGGGAGGGTGATGTTGGTATCCACCGAGAGAAGCGGAGACCAGGAGGTTTTGGAGCCAGTTTTCATGGTAACGGTGTTGGTTGAGGCGTTCGGCCGGGCTTTGCCAAC
>JAAYAY010000294.1 GCA_012719125.1 Planctomycetaceae bacterium
CACGCCGAGCAGATGCTCTTGTTGCGGGCGTATTACAAATCGAAGCACTGGCAAGTCCTGACGAACAAAGCCTTTGCATCCCCGCTGACCAATGCCGCATGACTCCTACGAAACTGCAATGCTCCCGATGCTCCGTCGATGTTGTCATAGACAAGATGGTCACGATAAAGCACGTGTATACATCTGGAGATCCAGGCTTGAAAGGTGTTTATGACTACGTCGGTGAGGGGAATCCGATTCGTAGCGGTCGATTCAGATTCTGGCATTTCGTGAATCCTGGCACTGGTCAGTCCATTGTCAATCCAGCTCAACCACAGCCCATTGTCGATTTGCGCCACCTACCGAACAAGAAGGCATCGTATCGAGTCTTCAATTCAGGTGAGAATCCAATTCAGGTGTACAGTGGTGCCAGCGCGGTAAGTGACTGGATTGCTGAAGATCAGTCATTTGATGTTGCAGTAGAGACGGGAGATACGGTCAAAGTTGCCTCGGAGAAAAAGGAACTACTGATCGAAGGTATCTATGAGCTTCTCGGCGTTAGATGATCTTGCGGCTTGGTTTCTCGATCACCTCTCAGTCGTAACCTCCCATGTCTGAAGAAGAACGCAAACTGACCCGCCGATTGTTTCTCCAGCATTCCGCCGCAGCCGGCGCCGCGACGGCCTGGTACAGCGTGGCCATGAAGACGGACGCGCTGGCCGGGGCCGAAGAGAAGACGGCCAGCGGCGTCAAGAACGACGGGATTCTGCCCTACGCCTACCACGAAGGGCCTCGCTAGGAGCATTCGAGTGGCTATCGGAAACGTGCTCCTCGTCTCGGGGTCCGCAAATTTCTCGACACGCGACGTCTGGGACGGATATCGGCACGCCTTGGAACTGCTCGGCGTTGGGATTATTCCCTACCCCACCTTCTCCTTCCTGAAGGTCCTCAGTATCGACTCGGTCTGTTCGGATATCATCGGGACGGCCCTGGACGCCGACAACCGGATCGACTGCGTCATCTTCGTCGACGGCCTGTATTTCCGGGGCAAACGGGCTCGGGTCCCACGGTCGATTCGACGCGCCGGCATTCCCACCGTGTTGATTGCCACCGACGATCCCTACGAACCGATTCCCGATCGAGAATCGCTCTATACCTACACCTTCACCAACGAAATCCAATGTGCGACCGACGGGACGCAGTACTTGCCGACGGCAACGCTGCCTCTGCCCGTCGTGCCGCGAAGCGAGAATCCAAGATACGACGTCTCATTCCTGGGAACGGTTTTCGAGGACCGCCTTCCCCTGCTGCTGAGAGTCGCCGAGTTCTGCCAGCAGGAGCGGAAGCGATTCCTCGTGGCCGGCAAGATTCTGGGGGGCACGGAGCCGTTTCAGCCGTTCACCCAAACCGAACTGCGTCAGCGAACCATCGAGACCATCGAGAAGTGGGAGATCTACGCCCAGTCGCGTTTGACGATCAACCTGTTCCGCCAAAGCGATGCGCCGGCAGACTCGGCCAGTCCGCGCGTTTACGAGGTGACGGCCTTTGGCCAGGCCGCACTGCTGTCGGGACCGCGGCGCGGAGAGGTGACCAGGATCTACGGCGATGCGATCTATCACTTCGACGACGCCGAGTCGGCCCTCGACGCAATCCGGGACGCCCTGGGCGACGAACCGGGGCGTCTGGCTCGCGTGGCCCGGGCACGAGAAATCACGCTCAAGGAGCATCTTTACGAGCATCGTGCGGCGACTCTCATTTCCCAGTTGAGGGAAGGCGAACAGAGACGGTCTGTTGCCGGGACATCGGAGGACCGGATCGCCTGGATCATCGGTTGCGGGCGGACCGGTTCGACGTGGCTGGCCGAAATGCTGGGCGACCTGCCGAGAATTCGACGCTGGCACGAACCCTATTTCGGACGCTTCATGAAGCATGTCAGTGAGCGGCCGGAAGAACTCGATCGTCGTTCGTCCTTCTTCTCCGCCGAACATCAGGACGTCTGGCTGGCAGGGATTCGCGAATTGTTCTTCAAGATGGTTCGCGACCGCTATCCGCAATTCGGTCGGCACAGCCTCGCGATCAAGGAGGTCAACACTCCCGAACTCTACGGCTGGCTCCAGCGGTTGTTTCCCGTCGGCCGGATGGTGCTTCTGGTTCGCGATCCCTTCGACATCCTGGACTCTTATCTCGACCTGCAGAAGCCGGGGAGCTGGAATACACGTTTCGGCGATTCGACCGCGGCCACATCCGAAGCCAGGCTGAGGCGAACGGCGGAACACATCCGCGATTCGATGGGTCTGGCCGTCGACGCCTTCGACGCCTTTCCGCTCATGCAGCGTCTGCGGATCTCCTACGAGGAGTTGCTCGACGATCCCGTGCCCCGTTTGACGGCGTGCGGCGAGCTGGTCTCCGTGCAGGTCAACCCAAGGGTCGCCTTGCGAGTCGTCGAGAAACACCGGTTTGCGAACTACAAGAAGACGGGCGAACTGGAGTTCAGACGCCGCGGCCGAGCGGGGGTCTGGAAGGATTCGCAGAACTTCTCCGAAGAGCTGCTGCAGATTGCCCGGGAGGTCTTGGGACCGCTGCGTGCTCGCCTGGGCTATGACGACACGTGAACGTCAGATGATCGGCGTTTGCCTTACTTGGGCGCCGCCTCATCACCTTCGGCCGGCGTGGCCGTCTCACTCGCTGGTGTTTCGTCTTCTTCGCCGTTCTCTTCGTGGGGCACGCGTTTGACGGCCACGAGGGTGTCGTCTTCGTCGAGGCTCATCACGCGGACGCCCTGGGTGTTGCGGCCGACGATGCTGATCTCGTCGGCGGCAATCCGTTGGAGCTTGCCCCGGGCGGTGATCATCAAGATCTCGTCCTCGTCATGGATGCGCACGATGCCGACCACGGGGCCGTTGCGTTTGGTCGTCTTGATATCGCGCAGACCTTTGCCGCCGCGCCGCTGAGTGCGATAGCTGCGCTGCGACGACGGTTCTTCGTCATGCTCCTCGGCGTCGTCCGGCTCGCCCGCCGGTTCCGCAGGAGCGTCTGCGGCGGAACCGAGAGCAGGGTTGAGTTCATCACTCGGCGATTCCTCCTCTTCGGCCGGCGAGTTGGGGCCGAAGGGCGTTCGCTTGCCGTAGCCGTTCTCGCAGACGGTGAGCAGGCAGGCGTCGGGGTCGGCAACGACCATGCCGATGACCTTGTCGTCGCCGATGAGGTTGATGCCCTTCACGCCGCTGGCGTTTCGGCCCATGGGCCGGACATCGGACTCGCGGAAGCGGATCGCCATACCTTTGGCTGTGGAGAGCACGAGTTCATCGCCCGGCTCGGTGGTGACGACGTCGACCAGCTCGTCGCCTTCCCGGAGTTTGATGGCGATGATACCGGTCTTCATGGGCCGGCTGTAGGCCACCAGCGGCGTCTTCTTCACCAGCCCGCCCGCCGTGGCCATCACCAGGTAACTCCCCTCGTTCTCGAAATCGCGCACGGCGCGGCAGTCCATGATCAGTTCGCCTTCAGCGAGCTGAAGCAGGTTGACGATGGCCCGGCCGCGGCTGTCACGGGCGAGCTGGGGCAACTCGTAGACCTTCCGCCAATAGACCTTGCCGAAGTTGGTGAAGAACAGCAGGTAGGCGTGGGTGCTGGCGACGAACAGGTGCTGAATCGGGTCCTCTTCCTCGGTCTTGGCTCCCTTGAGTCCCTTGCCGCCACGGCGTTGAGCTCGATAGGCGCTGATCGGGGTTCGCTTGATGTAGCCGTTCGAACTGATCGAGACGACCATGGTTTCCTCTTCGATCAGGTCTTCCAGGTCGATGTCGCCGAGCTCATCGCCGCTGATCTCCGTCCGCCGGGCATCGGCGTGCTTGCGTTTGATCTCTTGCAGGTCGTCGCGAATGATGTCGCGGATGTACTTCACGTCGGAGAGAATCCGCAAGTACTCGCCGATATCGGAGAGCAGGTTGCGGTGCTCGTCGCCCAACCGCTCCTGTTCGAGATTGACCAATTGGCCCAGGGTCATGCGGAGGATGGCGTCGGCCTGGACGGGGGTGAGCGTATAGTTCTCGGCCGCTCCGCGTTCCTCCTGAAAGATCGCAAAGCCTTCGTCACCCAAGGCCCGGGCAAGCATGGCGGCGGGGCACTCGATGAGCATCAATCGCTGCTTCGCCTCGGCCTGGGTCTTCGAAGATCGGATCACGCGGATCACCTCGTCGATGTTGGCATGAGCCAGGAGCAGACCTTCGACGGTATGCTTCCGCTGGCGGGCCCGGGCCAGCAGGAACTGGGTACGGCGACGAATGACCGTGACTCGGTGTCTCAGGAACTCTTCCAGGAGCCCCTTGAGCGAAAGGACTCGCGGTTTGCCGTCCACCAGGGCCAGGAAGATCAGCGAGAAGGTGTCCTGCAGCGGAGAGAACTTGTAGAGCTGGTTGAGCACGATATCCGGGTCGGCGTCGCGCTTCAGTTCGAGGATCAGGCGGACCGGTTCCTTCAGGTCGCTCTCGTTGCGGATGGCGCGAATCTCGGGAATCTTGCCGTCGTGAACGAGGGCGGCGATCCGTTCTTCAATGCGGTCGCGGGCTTGCTGGTAGGGAATCTCGCTGACGACGATACGATGACCCTTCGCCTGTTCCTCGATTCGAGCTCGGGCACGTACGACCACCGTGCCGCGGCCCGTGTGGTACCCGCGCCGGATGCCGCTCCGCCCGCAGATTACGCCGCCGGTGGGAAAGTCGGGGCCGGGGATGATTTCGAGCAACTCGTCGATCGAGACGTCCGGGTCGTCGATCAACCGGATCAGGCCGTCGCAGACCTCGCCCAGATTGTGGGGCGGGATCGACGTCGCCATGCCGACGGCGATCCCGTTGGCGCCGTTGACCAGCAGGTTGGGAAACTTCGACGGCAGGACGGTCGGTTCCGTGTGCCGCTCGTCGTAAGTCGGGATGAAATCGACCGTGTCGAGCTTGAGATCTTCGAGCATCAATGCGGCGATCGACGACAAGCGGGCTTCGGTATACCGCATGGCGGCCGGAGGCAGCCCTGCAATGGAGCCGAAGTTGCCCTGTTTGTCGACGAGCACGTGGCGCATGTTCCATTCCTGGGCCATGCGGACGAGGGTCGGGTAGACGATGCTTTCGCCGTGGGGGTGGTAGTTGCCGCTGGTATCGCCGGAGATCTTGGCGCACTTGATCCGGCCGGAGTTCGGTCCCAGATTCAAGTCGTTCATGGCGACCAGGATCCGGCGTTGCGAGGGCTTGAGCCCGTCGCGAACGTCGGGCAGGGCCCGGCTGACGATGACGCTCATGGCGTAGGTCAGGTAGCTGCCCTTGAGTTCGTCCTCAATGGCCATCGGAAGAACCCTGCCAGCGGATTCTTCGCTACTGCCTTCTGTGGGGGTGTCGCCTTGAGATTCAGGGGGGTCGGGAGGGAGGTTTGAATCGGTGGACAAGGAACAACCTTTCGGAGAGGATCACGCGCCGCAGGGCTGCTTACGACCGGCTGCCGATCGGGCTTTGCCCAGGGCGTTTGAGGGCACTGGCAGCAAACCCGTAATATACCGATTTTGCCTCGAATCAGCAACGCCAACCGGGAAAAAAACGGCGTCGTAACCCTCTATATAAGAAGAACTTGCAGGCCCCATTTGGAGTGTGGAGACTTGCCGCCGCTTTCCCTTAACATTCGCCTGATTTCTCAGCACATCGCGACGCCTATCTGCAAATAGACAAGGCTTTGTTCATCGCGAAACACCGTACCACGATCCTCGACAACGCGATCAACATGCCTCCTCAACCGCCGCGATTTCCTCGTTCGCCAAGCCGTAGAGCCGGTAGACGTTCCGGTCGATCTCCCCATCGGTCTCTCGCCATTGCGCCTCGATTTCATCCTCGGGCGAAGTTCGCCGACAATGCGACAGGTCCAGCATCCGATCCACCAGCCCCACCAGCCGGTCGTGGACAGCGGTTTCTGCGGGGGAAGTGAAGTCAATCCGCCGGATCGGCGCCCTGGCCAGCACGTGGCCGTTGATCTCCAGCCCCACGCCGCGGCGTTTGGCGTGGTGGCGAAACCACTTCCAGAGCAGACGGCTGTTGAGAATCGCGGCGAAGTAGTGAAGATCCTCGCGGACCCCCGCATCTGGAACGAAGACGTTGGTGCTGAACGACGTGTAGGTTGCCTCCCGCGAGGGAACGAACGAAGGACGCCGGGCCATCTGCAGGGCAATCAGCTTCGCTTGCTCCCAAATCCACGCTTCCCGCGGCCAGTGCAGTTGCCACCAGGTGCGGATCCCCTGGCGCGTCTCGCGCCGCGCTTCCATGATCGGCCGAAATCGGGCCAGATGGGCGGCCAGAATGGGGCAATCGCCAAGCCGCGGCCAGGTCTCCCGCGTGGAATAGATGAGACGCAACGAAGGATCCTCGGCCCGCTCGTAGCGGCCCAGATCGCACAGGTCATGGTAGGGGCGAATCGGCTCCTGCTCGGCCGGCGGAAGGTCGAGTCGCTCCAGTTCCTCCGGTGTAAGGGCAAACACACCTTCTCCGAGTGGCCACAACTCGCCGTGTTTGCGTCGGGCAGCCTTCGTCACGGCCGCCGGGTTCTCGGCGATTCCCTGGCGGATCTTGCCCAGTTGGCCGAGAGTGGGAAAACGAGCGAGCCGGTCGAGGAGGCGCTCGGCGGGCGGCTCCAGGTCGAGAAGACCGTTGCGGAAGAGCTGAGCGGGCAACTTCGTGAAGCTGCGGACTTCCGCCGAACCCTCAACGTACGGGCGAGCGTCGCCCGGCTCGTCGAGAACGGGCAAACGCACCGTTGTCGGAGCGGCCGACGGCGGCTTGGCCAGAACAAGCATCATGTGCCGTCCCGCCACGCCCGGGAAGACCTGAAGACGATCGAGCTGAAAGATCTCCTCGACGTGAACCGTCTCGCGGAGCGACGTAATCAGCCGAGCGGCGCCCCTACCGGCCGACCAGTAGGCGCCGACGACGAACCCCAGCCGACCGCCGGGCGCGAGCAACTCGATGCTGCGGTGGAGGAAATAATACCAGAGGTCCATCCGCGGCGTACGGTAGCGGCGGCCGAAGTCGCTCTCCGCGATCCGGTCGAGCAGATCCTTGGTGCCCAGTTCGCGACGATAGGGCGGGTTGCCAAGAACGATGTCGAAGGATGGGAGGCCGGAGACTGGAGGCTGGAGACTGGAGGAAGAACGCGGAGAAACAACGCTCGTTGTCCCTTCTACTCCCTCCCTGACCCCCCTTGCTGCACCGCGGATGGGATTGCCTTTCCACACATCCTCAACAAGAGCGTTGGCGCATACGACATTAGCTTCGAGTCCGGCGGTGATCGCGGCGCGGTCGGTTGGGTTCGAGCCGTGTGGCATGAGCGTGAGCGAGAGCACCCGCCGAGCAACCTCGACGGCTTCTTCGTCCAGATCACAGCCGTGAAGGCAGTGGGCGACGTCAACGGCACCGTGACTTTGTTGGAGCAACTGGCGGGCGGCAGTCACGAGGAACCGCCCACAACCGCAGGCCGGGTCGAAGACGCGAGGCGGCGACGGCCCGCGCCAACCCGAAAGGCAACGGGCCGTCAGATACTCGGCAACATAGTCCGGCGTGTAGTAAATGCCCTGCGAGCGGCGATGCCGGCGAGCAGTTCGGCAACGAATCTTCCCATCGCCGGTACGCTCCAGCCCCCGGGAAAGGAGATGCAGGTGGATCGTCTCCAGAACCTCGACAGGCGCGTCCTCCCCACGAAGAAGGCTCGCAAGCCCGCCGGCCGAATCGCCCTTGCCGGCCAAAATGTCAAATGCAGTCCGTTCGACTTCCCGCCGGGCTGCGACCTCGACTTCGGCCAGACACGACACCACCCCCTGCGCGAGGAGATCCGCGGCAGAAGCCTGCCATACCTTCTCCAACTCCCGCATCAGTGGCTTGGACAACAAAACGCGTCTCCAATCGCGGCCGATAGTACCACCCATAGTCGCTTTTGGGGGACTGTCCCGATTTTTGTGGCAGGATGCCGCAAAAATGGGACTGTCCCCTTCCGGCCGTATCATGCCCTACAATGCCACGAACGTCTTCAGATCCTGGCCGTACTCACGCACGAAATCCGGCTCGCCGAACCGCCGGACGTAGTCGGCGTCGACATACACGGCGAACGACGTGACGTTTCTGATTCCGCGGGAGGCATACACCTGGAGGTCCGTCCGAAAGACCTCCCGGTTCCACGGGAGTCTGACGGCCGGCCGTTTCCACTTGCTGTGCAGAGAAACGTCGATCCAGTAATCGAGCACTTGCGCCGTTGCCTTGTCGAAGACCGCGAGATTCTCGTCCAGCTTCTGCAGGGTCTCGCCGTGCGACATCGTGTCGTCGCTCGCGCGAGCCTCCGGGTCGCTGAGAGGACGGTCGAATCGGCGTCGGATCGGTGCAAACTCGAGGAAGACTCCCGGCTCGGGCCGAATCGACCTCGGCGGACTGATCGTGTTGAGGTAGGCCAAATGAGCGAGGGTCGCCTTGGGATCGTTCTCGCGAAGTGCCCGGACCATCGCATTCTCGAGCAGCAACGCCTGGTCCGAGTCGGACAGTTCCCGGCATTTCGGGCAGCGGCACATGGGCCGGCCGTCGTCGATCCAGTAGAAATGGCGCGACGTCGTGGGGGCAAGCAGCCTGGCATACTTCACCGCGTTCTCGCAGACGATCGCCACCGCCTCCTTCGAGTGGACGCACAGGTTGTCTTGTCGAACCCGATTGCCTTGCTCGTCCATGCGGAACATCTCCGGCGCCTTGTCGAACAGCTCGCGAGGCAGCAGGGCTTCCATGGAATGCAGTTCGTGTTCGACGTTCAGGCCGAGGGTCCGGCAGTCCTCCAGGAACTTGATCCCCTTTTCGCTCTTCAAGTACGCGGCGACCGGCCCGGGAAACATGTGGGTTGCGATCGTGGTAAGACCGGCCTCGGCCGCCAGGGCCGGCCAATGATCGCCCCAGGTCAGCAGGTCGTTGTCGGTGCGGAGGATGATGCCGCGGGTCTTGAAGTACGGTCCCGACGCCGTGCCCGTCTGGCCGAGCAGAGGCGACAGAGAAGCACTACCGGCCAGTCCTGCCGCCGCGGCAAGGAAGCAACGCCGATTGAGAGGCAACCAGGTTCGGTGGTTCTTGTTGCGGATCATGTCAGGTTTCCAGGTCGCTTCGAGAGGCAGGTGAACAGTTCACAATCCCCATCCACGAAGGAGATCAAAGGTCTTGGTGATGCCGGCCCAGGCGCCGGCAATGAGCATGCCGACGGCGGAGAGCCAGAGCATGAGATCCCACAGCCGGCCCGGGGTGATGCGGCAATCGCAACAGCGGTAGCGAAAGTAGAGCGTCGCGCCGGCCAGCATGGGGAGCATGATCGCCTGCATCACGCCGCTGAGCAGGACCAGTTCGCCCGGCTTGCGGATGAAGATACAGGTGACCAGGGCGAAGGCGGGAAAGAAGACGCAGAAGGCCTTGATCCACCAGCGCCGCGCCGCCTCGTCGCGACGTCCGATTCCGAAGACGCCGACGGCGTCCGACGCCACGCGAGTGTGGCCGGCATTGGCCACAAAAAACGTCGAGTAGAGAACAGCCAAGGCACCAAACAGGAAGAGAACCTTGGCCCAGGTGCCGAAGACGGGAACGTACATCTCGCCGAGAGTCCGGACGAGTTGGCTTCCCCTGGGGTCGAGCCCGCTGCGATAAAGGACGGAGGCCCCCAGCAGGTAGAAGGCCACGGTGGCGAAGGTGTAGATGAGCATCGACACTCCGGCATCCCAGCGCATGACCCGCATCCAGCCTTGGGCCCGCACGGCCCAATCCTCGGACGAGTCGCAGGGGCCGGTGAAACGGGCGTATCCCTTTTCAAGGCACCAATAGGGGTAAGCGATCAATTCCGAGGTGCCAACCCCGATGATTCCGAACGTGGCCAGGGCCGTGCTCAGGGGGGCCCAGCGGCTCATCCCTTCGACGACCGGCGGAAGACGGAAGCTGAGGCCGTCGCGAAGGTCGGACCAGTGAACGGCCCAGGCCGCGTGATACTGCATGGCAAACACGCAGAAGATCGTGACGGCCGTGAAGGCGGCGACCATCGCGGTCGAGAAATTCTGAATGACGGCATAGCGTCCGGCCAGCAGGATGGCAATCGTGGCCACGGTCACGATCGCCGCCCAGGTGACGTCGTCGGTCCAGAAGAACTCGGGCATCTGCTCGTTGGGGCGGATGCCGATCTGCGACTCGATGATCTGCTTGTGTTCTTTTTCGTTGCCCTCGGGTTCCTTGCTGAGCAGGGCCTCGGATTGGGCGTCCCAGGCGTCCTGGGCGTCGAGAAAGCGGTTGAAGCTGCCGTCGAGCGGGAGATTCATGGCCAGGGCCTGGCCAACGCCGTGGACGATGCCGCCGAGCTGGGCCAGGCTGACGACGAACATGACGAGCCAGTACCAGAGAAGCCAGTTGACCCGAATCCGCGGACCGGGCACTTCGTCCATGGCGGCCATGGTTGTCTTGCCGGACGAGATGGCGTAGCGCCCAAACTCGACCTGAACGAACACCTTGATGACGCAGCCGATGATGATCAGCCAGAGGAGCCAGAAACCGGCCTGAGCGCCGGTCTTGGTGGTCGCAATGAGCTCGCCCGAGCCGACGATGGCGCCCGCGATAATCAGCCCGGGCCCAAGTTGGCGCAGAATGCCCAACAGAGTTCGCGGCGGGGTCCGCACCTGGCTGTCGGGCGCTGTATCGGTCATCGGGGAGCGTTCGGTGAGGCACGTGTGTTCCGTGAGAATTGTGGCCGATCAGCCCCAAGACTGCAAGCCACAGACAGACACCCCAAGGTAACCCATCAAGTCCCACGCTCCTCCAGTTCCGCTGCCAACAGAGCAGCCAGGGCCAGAGCGGCGGTCTCGATGCGGAGAATACGGGGCCCGAGCGAGATGGTCTCCCAACCACAACGGACGGCCTGCTCCACTTCCTCGTCGCTGAGGCCGCCTTCAGGCCCCACCGCAAGGCAGACGGGCCCCGGAAGAACAGGACGAAGAATCGGAGCAGCAGATTGGTTCGAAGGGTGTGCCACCAGGCGAATTCGGGTATCCGCGGCCGAAGCGACGAACTCGCGCCAGGCGGTCGGAAGACCGATCTCCATGAGCCGGTTCCGACCGCACTGCTTCGAGGCTTCGATGACCGCTCGGCCGAGGCGCTGCACCGCCTTGGCGTCGGGCTGGGCCACGCTGCGGGCCGTTTCGAGTGGAATGAGTCGAGTGACCCCGAGTTCGACGGCCTTCTCGACCAGCCAACGCTGGCGATCGCCCTTGGGCAGAGCCACGCCGAGAATCAGGGGGCTGGGCAGCTCCCGATCGACCCTCTGCCGGTCGAGGATGATGAGGTCGGCCTCAGAACGGCGCAAGGCCTCGACCCGGGCAGGGAACTCCTCGCCCGACCCGTCGAAAAGAACGACCTCGTCCCCCGGCTTCGCCCGCATCACGTGGAGCAGGTGATGGGCCTCGGAGCCGCTCAACGTGGCGGTCTCGCGGGTGATCGGCTCGTCGACGAAGTAGCGGACGGTCATAGAGTTTAACGGTTATCCGGGTTATTCCGAATCAAGTTCCTCTGACGATTCTACCGAAGAAACAGGAGGGGCGGAATTGTCCGGCGGGCGCAAGGTCTGCGCGGTAGCAACCCTGCCCGTGAATGCGGCCTTTCTGACAGACGGCAAAGAGAGCAGATGTATCCATCGCATTGGGGGTTAAGCCGATCGCCATTTGGACCCCAACTGGATCCTCGCCAGTTCTTTGCCAGTCCGGGGCACGACGAGGCGCTGGCGAGGATGCATTTTCTGATCGAGGAACATCGCCGCCTGGGCCTGCTTCTGGGACCGAGCGGCTGCGGCAAGTCGCTCCTCTTGGAAATGATCGCCAGACGCGTCCGGGCGTGGGGACGGGTCGCAGCAAAAACGACCCTCCTTGGGGTCGACCTGGCGGGATTCCTGGCCACACTCGCGGGCGAACTGTGCATTGCCCTGCCCGAGGGCGTTCCTGCCTGGCGGATCTGGCAGGCCCTGGATCGTCGATTCCGGGAGAACCGGTACCAGCAGTTGGAAACGGTGCTCCTGCTCGACGACGCCGACCAGGCAGCGCCGGAGGTCCTGACGCAGGTGGCGAGGATCGCCAAGCACGACCTGACGCCCGATTCGCGGTTGACGCTCATTTTGGCCGGCCGGGCAGACCGAATCGGCCGGATCGGGGAGACCCTGCTCGACCTGGCCGAGTTGCGGATCGACGTGCCCGCCTGGGACGCCGACGACACCCGGGCCTTCCTGAACCGATCGCTGAAACTAGCGGGAGGGCAGACGGCCGTGATCGTTGGCGAGGCTGCAAGGCGGATGCACGATCTGGCCGGCGGAACGCCCCGGCGTGTGCGTCAGTTGGCCGATCTGGCCCTTCTGGCAGCGGCCGGCATGAATCTCGACGCGGTCGACGTGGCCACCGTCGAGGCCGCCTGCGAGCAGCTCGGCGTTCACCCACTCGGCTGAACCGGCAGGTGCTTTCCACTTCAAATCCGGCGGCAAGGCCGATTGCACTTGACCTGATCCCTTGGTACGCTACTGAGCATGACAAACACATTAAGAAAGATCATAGTTCTGACGGACGGATACACCGATTCGCATACCGCCAAGACGGCAAGGTGTGTGATCCGCTATCGACCGCAAGAAGTCGTGGCCCTGCTGGATAAGCCGGCGGCCGGCAAGACCTGCCAGGAGGTGGTAGGCACCGGTGGGGCGATCCCGGTTGTGGCCGCCCTGGCCGACGCACCCCAGGCCGACACGCTCCTGATCGGCATCGCACCTGCCGGCGGCAAGATCCCGAAGGTCTGGCGGCCCATCGTGCTGGAGGCGATCGCCCGTGGCATGAATATCGTGTCGGGGTTGCACGATCTGCTCAAGGACGACGCCGAGTTTGTCGCGGCCGCAGCCAAACGGGGCGTTCAACTGGTCGACGTCCGCGACAACAACGAACGCGACGTGGCCAACCGCGTGGGAATCCGCGAGGAGTGCCTGCGGCTCCACACCATCGCCAACGACTGCAGTTGCGGCAAGATGGTCACGGCGGTCGAGGTGGTCGAGGGGCTCAAACGCCGCGGCAGGGACGCCAAGTTCGTGGCCACCGGCCAGACGGGGATCATGGTCGAGGGCGACGGCATCGCCGTGGACCGCGTGATCTCCGATTTCGTCAATGGGGCTGCCGAGAAGCTGGTGCTGACCAATCAGCATCACGAGGTGATCGTGATCGAAGGCCAGGGAAGCCTGTTTCATCCCCGTTATTCGTGCGTCACCCTGGGCCTGTTGCACGGGGCCATGCCGGACGGGCTGATCGCCTGCTACGAGATGGGCCGCACGAAGGTGCAGGGGATGCAGGTCGGCCTGCCCTCGCTGGAGCGGGTGATCGAAGTCTACGAGATGACGGCGGGAATCATGCACCCCTGCCGGGTGATCGGCGTGGCCGTCAACGGGCGCGCTTTCAACGACGAACAGGTGGCAGCCGAGTGCGAGGACGTCACGCGGCGCACGGGACTGCCGGCCTGCGACGTCTACCGGCACGGGCCGGACAAGCTGGTGGAGGCGGTGCTGGCCATGAAGAAGTAGAGGGGGCTATATGTTCGTGTCTCGGATCAAGCTGAAGAACTGGCGGAATTTTTCAGACGTAGACGTATCGCTCCGAGAAATTGTCTACCTGATCGGGCCTAACGCTTCGGGCAAATCCAACTTCCTTGATGTATTTCGCTTCCTGCGCGACATTGTCGACCCGAACGGCGGTGGCTTACAGCAGGCAGTTGGGACGCGTGGTGGCTTGAAGAAGGTACGATCGCTGGCTGCAAGGCGGCATCCCAACGTCGAGTTCGAGATTGAATTGAGGGAGTCGTTGGACGATGACTTGTCTCCACCCGATTGGCGGTACGTTCTCTCCTTGAGAAGTGAGCCTTCCGGCAAGCGTCGCGTGTGGGTTGAACGCGAAGAGGTTTACCAGGCAAATGACCTGATTAGATCACGGCCAGACGCGAACGACAAGGCGGACAAGGAACGGCTCACACAAACACACCTCGAGCAGGTCAACATGAACAAGGACTTCCGCGAAATAGCGGATTTCTTTGAACAGGTTCTCTACCTGCACCTCGTACCCCAATTGCTCAAGTACGGAAATCAGGTTGCTGTTGGGAGTACAGGACGCGATCCCTTCGGCCAGCAGTTTCTAGAAGAGATCGCAGCTACAACGACGAGGGTACGCGATTCTCGCCTCAGACGCATCGAGAACATCCTGAAGAAGGCAATTCCTCACTTGGAAGAACTTCGTTTCGTGAAGGACGAAGTGAAGGGCACTCCTCATCTGGAAATGCGTTATCTTCATTGGCGTGCGAGGGGAGCGAGGCAGCGGGAGGATCAGTTCTCTGACGGAACGCTACGTATGATTGCCTTGACTTGGACGCTTCTCGCATCCAACAGTCTGATCCTACTCGAGGAACCGGAACTGTCGCTGCATACGGCAATTGTCAGGCAGATTCCTGCCATGATCGTCGAAGCCCGGCGTTCCCGGAAGACCGCCGGTGGCCAGATATTCGTGAGCACGCACAGTGAGGCGATGCTCTCCAACACGGACATCGACGGTAGTTTCCTGGTTTTGCAGCCCGGCGAGAAAGGGGAATCCACGACCATCGAAGCGCCTAGTCAAGCTGAGATGGAGGCACTCCAAGCGGGCATGTCTCCAGCGGACATCCTTCTCCCGAAGACGGCTACCTCAATCGGGAGGATCTGACATGCCGGAGATCCACTGCTTTTCGTTTGTTGAGGACGAACCTTCAGCCGAAGTGCTCAAGAAGCTCGTCCAGATGCAGAATGCACAGGCGGAGTCCACGTGGCTCCGCTTCCGCGCAGGGTTTCCCAAGGTTCTTGGGGGTTACGGGCAAATCAAGAAGCGCATACCGCCGCTGCTGGAAATGGCACGCAACGACCTCCACTCCCTGATCCTGACGGATCTCGATCAAGAGGAGTGCGCACCAACATTGATACGACAATGGTTTGCGATAAGACCGGCGCAGCCAATCGAACTGCCGAGTTCGTTGTTCTTCCGTGTGGCGGTTCGCGAAGTCGAAGCCTGGCTCATGGCGGATCGCGACAGGTTTGCGCGACACCTCCGCATTCCCACGGCGAATTTCCCGCGCTTGCCCGACGAGCTGCAGGATCCCAAACGTGAACTCTTGGGAATCATTCGCCGCAAAGGGCATACTGCTTGGCACCGGGAGATGCTGCCGCGCGGCACTGCGCACATTGGCCCCAAATACAATGAACGGATTTGCGACTTCATTACGCGCTCGTGGATACCGGAGATAGCTGCGGTGAATTCGCCGAGTTTGAATCGTGCCATTCAGGCTATCTTGCGATTGCCCGGAGACTAGGTTCCTTTGATTACCGGACGCGTGTCAGGCCCGATCGATGCGATATCGTGCAACCCAATCGGAGTAGTCCATGAAACTAACTGTACACCAGTTCGACTTGCCGCTCCGGCACACGTTCACGATCTCGCGCGGTTCAACGACGGTGAGCCGGACGTTGATCGTTGAGCTGGAGCAGGACGGCCTCTGCGGCTACGGCGAGGCCGGCGAAAACAGCTTCTACGGGGCCTCGATCCCCGACATGATGGCCGCCTTCGAGCACGTGCGGCCGATTCTGGAGGCCAAGGGGCCGACCGATCCGGTGGAACTCTGGGCCGAGTTGGCACCGGAATTCGGTCCCAAGTCGTTTCCTCAGTGCGCTCTCGATCTTGCCGCGTGGGACCTCTGGGGCAAGCTCCAAGGGCAGCCGGTTTGGAAGCTCTGGGGGCTCAAGGCCGACAACCTGCCGATGACCGACTACACGATCGGAATCGACACGATCGAGGTGATGGTCCGGAAGATGGAGGAATTTGCCGGCTGGCCGATCTACAAGATCAAGCTCGGCACGAACCGGGACATCGACATCGTCCGCGAACTGCGAAAGCATACGGACGCCGTGTTCCGGGTCGACGCCAACTGTGCCTGGACGGTCGACGAGACCGTCGAGAACTCGGTCGCCCTGGCCGAGTTGGGGGTCGAGTTCATCGAGCAGCCCATGGTGCGGGAGAACTGGTCGGGGATGAAGCGGGTCTTTGCCGAATCGGCGCTGCCCGTGATTGCCGACGAGAGCTGCCAGCGCGAGGCCGACGTGGCCCGCTGTGCCGGCTGCTTCCACGGGGTGAACGTGAAGCTCGTCAAGTGCGGCGGCCTGACGCCAGCCAAGCGGATGCTCGACTCCGCGAGAAAGATGGGCCTGAAGACGATGGTCGGCTGCATGACCGAGTCGACGGTCGGCATTTCCGCGATCGCCCAGCTCACCCCGCTGCTCGACTACGTCGACATGGACGGGGCCCTTCTGCTGGCCGAGGACATCGCCTCGGGGGTGCGAATCGAGCGCGGCCGGGTGATCTTGCCCGACGAGAACGGGTGCGGCGTGCGGCTGCTTTAGTGTGTTTGTGCTGTACTTGTGCGCATGGTGCGCGCATGTTTGTGAAGGTTGGGTTGCGGGCTTGCCCTGCTCTAGCTTCGAATGAACTCGAGAACCTCGTCTCGCTTCTTTTCCATCAACGCCTTGGAAGTGGCCTCGAGATTCAGGCGCAGTAGAGGCTCGGTGTTCGACGGACGGACGTTGAAGTGCCAGTCGTCGTAGGTCACCGAGACACCGTCGAGCCATTCCACGTTGTCGCCGGAACCGAACTTCTCGGCGATGTCCTTCAGCTTGTCGTGCGGATCGACGGATATCCGCGTGTTGATTTCCCCGGAGATGTGGTACTTGGCTTCCAGGGGTGCCACCAGTTCCGACAGTTTCGCCCCCTTTTTGGAGAGCATCTCCAGGATGATCAGCGCCGGGACGATTCCGGAATCGGCAAAGAAGAAATCCTTGAAGTAGTAGTGGCCGGTCACCTCACCTCCAAAGATCGCGTCCTCCCTGGACATCCGCCGCTTGAAGAATGCGTGTCCCACCCGCTCCATCAAGGGCGTTCCACCTGCCTGGGTGATCAGATCTCTCACCGCCCAGGATGCCCGCACATCGTGGACGATCTTTGACTTGGGAGTCCTTTCCAGGAAGTACTGCCCGAGCAACGCGGTGAGATAGTCGCCGGATACGAACGCTCCCCGGTCGTCGATGGCAAAGAAACGGTCGCCGTCGCCGTCGAAGGCGAAGCCGACGTCGGCCCCGTCCCTTCGTACGCGCTCTTGCAGTTCCGCTCGATTCTCCGGCTGCAGCGGGTCCAGGCCGTGATTCGGCAGATTGCCGTCCGGATCGAGGTACATGCCCGTCAGATCGATGGACGGGAGGCTGGCGAACACCCGCTCAAGGATCGGCCCGACCATCCCGTTGCCGGTATCGGCGACGACCTTGAGCTGACCCAAGCTGCTGACGTCGATCAACCCAAGCACCATCTCGATGAACCCGTCGCTCAGGTCCTTCTCGGTCATGCTTCCCTGGCGGGTGGGGGTCGCGAAACTCTCTTCTTCCACAATCCGCCGTAGGTCCTGAATCCCTTCGTCGCCGCTGAGCAGTTGCGGCATCTGCTTCACCATCTTGCAGCCCGAATACTGCTTGGGATTGTGAGAAGCCGTGACCATGATCCCGGGCAGGTCCAGCGTTGCACAGGCGTAGTAGTATTGGTCCGTGCTCACCATCCCGATATTGATGACGTCCGCCCCTTGCTCCAGCAAACCGCGCGTGACGGCCTCGAACATGCTCGGGCTCGAAAGACGCATGTCCCGTCCGACGACGACACAGTCGACTTTGAGGAACGTCACAAAAGCGCGGCCGATCGCGTGGGCAACCTTCTCATCCAAGTCGTCAGGATAGATGCCTCGGATGTCATACGCCTTGAAGATTCCTGGGGTGACTTTCATTGCATTCTCGTTGGGCTGCTTGCTATTGGAGCTTTTGGTTAGCTCGAAAATGGCGTTTCGCGAACAGAGAAACAGTAAGTTTGAGGGGAGGGCTCCAGGACTGCATGCCGGTCGGCAGTCGGAGCACATGGGCCTCCATCAGCCAATTTGGTTTATCTTATACGGTTCTCTCGTTTGAGGACACGCCTCCCAAGCTGCGGGAATGGCTGGAAACACAGTGCTATGCCGCCTGAAGACGTCCCTTACGTAAAACCAGGAAAGATAGACAAACTGCATGAAGCCCACCTCTCCAATTCCCGTAACAACGACAGCCTCTTCTCTTCCGCACCGTGTTCGACCAGCCTCACAGATCGTCCAGCCCCGTGAAGTTCGTGATCAGGGAGCGGAGCTTGCGGCGGAGGACGGAGTAGCTGAAGAAGGCCTTGCCCAGTTCGAAATTGTAGTCGACCATTTCCTGGCGATACTGGTCGTCGGCGATCACGCGGCGGACCTGTTCCAGCACGCTCCGCGTGAGGAAACCGTCCATGGTAATCACCCTGAACCCCTTGGGTTCGATGTCGGCCACGAAGATCGAGTAGCGGTTGACCAGCACGGGTTTGCGGTAGTAGAAGGCTTCGAGGAGGGCGTTGCCGAAGCCTTCGTAGAGGCTGGGATAGGTGATCAGGTCGGCGTGGCAGTAGACCTCGGCCAGCGAGGCCACGGAGGCGCCGTTTCGTTCGCCGGCTGCGGCGGGGGCGAGTTCGGCATGGACGAACCGCAGGTCGACGCCCGAGTGTTCTGCCAACTCCACCAGCGAATCGCGGTAATCCATCCCTTCGTCGCCCGACTCGTGCGACACGACCAGCTTGCACTTGGGATTCTTCAGTTGGGCCACCAACCCGATCGAGTGTTCGATACCCTTGCGCGGGACGACTCGCGTCGGCTGCAGGATCATCACGTCGTCGGGCTCCAATCCGATGCGCTCGCGCAAGTCGGACTGGACGGTCGCTTCGGGCGGCGGCGACTCGAAGTCGAGCACGTTGGGGATAAGAATCGACGAGGCTCCGGTCCGCCAGGCCAAGTCCTTCTGGGCGAAACTGTTGATGGTCACGTGCTGGATCGACGGCAGCGTGGGCGGGAAAGCCATGTTGAGAAAGTCGTCCACCGCGCTGACCGAGAAACGGCTCCGTTCCCAGAAGAAATCGTGGTGATGGGCGATCGTGGGAAACTCGGTTTCGGTAATCAGGTTCGTCAGCGCCAAACCCAGGGGAATGTGCATGGGGATGCAGAGGGCGTTCTGGACGACGAGAATATTGATCCCGAACTTCTCGATGAATTCGTAGAGCGTCGACTTGAGGTAGTCGGCCATGTCGTAGACGCGTTTGGTCATCTCGCGGTCGCGAGTCCGGGTGCCGAAGGCCCGCCGGTTGATCCACTCGACCTCGGGGTGGTAGAAGTAGGCTTCCGGCACCTCCATGCTGATATTGGCGGCGCGGTCGAGACGCCCGGCGTACCAGTAGCTCACGTGCTCGTAGTGCCAGAGGACCTGGGCCCACTTGGCACTCTCCAGCGACACGCCGTCTGCGCCGGCAAAACGAGTTGACACGAATCCGATGTTACAGCCCACGACAGATCAACGCCTCACGAAAAGGAGGCCCCAGTTCTCGCCATTGAGCACGCCTCGCCATTTTATGCGTCCAAGTCAAGTATACAACCATTCAGATCGAGAAGCCGGGTCACAACGAGATCCGGCCGGATTCCGCCGACTCGCCGGTCGTCCGCCCGTAACCGCAGACTTCGGGAATCGCCGGCAAACAGGGCCGTTCGGAACCCTACGCGGTGGGCGGGCGCGATATCGTTGAGCATGTCGTTGCCCACGCAAAGAGCCTGCGAAGGCTCGATCTGCCGAGCCGCGAGCCGTTCGGCGGCCAGCCGATAGATTCCCTCCCCCGGCTTGGAATGGCCCTGCTCATAGGAATAGACCTGCAGGTCCGGAGCAAAGCCGCAATCGTCGGTCGAGCGTCCCAGCAGCGCGGGAAAGAGTTCCCGCGTGAAGAACTGGGCGTTGCTGATAATCCCCATCGCCAACCCGGCATCTGCCATGCCCTTAAGACAGTCGGCCAGACCCGGCATGGGCCAAACCGGGTTCGTTCGCGCTTCGTATTCGACGGCCAATCGTTTCAGGTCTTCCCGATCGTAGGAATCCTGCGGGATCGCGCCGTCGCGACGAAGCCGCTGGAGAACGGCGTCCCAGATTTCAAAGATATCGATTTCGGGGTACTCGATGCCGCGATTCCTCCCGGCTGCATGCCGCTCCTCGATCAGGTCGAAGCTGTACTGAAGTGCCGGCTCGACCGAAGCCGTGGGGGCCAATCCGACGGCCGCCAGGGCTGCCGCGAATGCGTCTCCCCTGGCCGACTGCCGCGCCGTTCCCACTTCGCCGCTGCCGCTGATGAACAACGTGCCGTAAACGTCGAAGAGCACCGCGCGAATGCCCGGCAGCTTATCAAGCCGCTCGGGACAGCCTGTGGCAATCGGTTCGAGGGGACGACTCAGACGGCGGATAACGTCGCTGGGTGGTTCGTGCATGGGCTCCTCAGTTCCTCAGCAACCGAAACCGGTCGAATTTCAGGAATCGATCGAGCATCGCTCCGGGCCGCGCCAGCGGGAGGATCTCGTGGCTGCGGGGCGAGTTCAGGATCGCGTCGTAGACGGCAATCAACCGTGTTCCACTGGGTTCCAGCGAGAACTCGCGACGGACAATCTCGGCGTTGGATTGCACGAGTTCCTCCGTGTGTGAACAGGCGGTGAAGCTTTGTCGTGCCAGACGCTTCGCACGTGCTTTCCCCTCGATCCACGGGTTCGCCGCCAACAATTCACCGCGAGTTGGCGGCTGGCACACAACCCGCTCGATCACGGCGGCCTGGAAAGACTCGTCGAGATCTCCGAAATCGATCGTCTCGCTCCTCAGTCTCGCATCGGCCTGTTCGGAGAGGTCGGAAGACGCCGGGCGACCGTAGGCAGCGAGGGTCGTTCGATAGGCATCGAGAATCGCTGCGCGCAGCCGTGAAAGATCAACCCAGTCGGCGGGAATCTCGAGCCGGTTGGACAGCCCGCCGAGGTCGAGGCCGGCCTCTACGAAGTCTCGGGTGATCTCGGGCAAATCCCGTCCCATCAGCATGCGATCGGCGAGCCATGACTCCAGAAAGACCATGCCGAACCCTTCGGCGATACTGGTCGTGAGGATGGCGTCCGAGGCTGCCAGATTCTCGGCGAAGCTCAGCCCGCCGGGAGCCCCGACGTCGAACCGGAACGGCGGCTGCCAGCGCCGCGCCGACTCTTTCCACTGTTCGAAGCGAGTCTGTTCGGCCGGATTGAGCGGCGGCAGCGTCAAACCGACGAACGTTCCCTCCGGCGCCAGCAGGCTGTGGAGCACGGCCTCTCCCACGTTCTTGCGGCGGATCCCGCGGACAGGATAGACGACGAATCGGGCATCGGCTGGAACCGAGAAGAGATCGTGCAGCTTGGCGCGGACGGAAGGCCGGTCAGGCAGGCCTTCGACCGGGAGGACCGGATTGGGCAGGAAATGCAGTCGTTCCGCGGCGGCGCCGGCAGCCTGGAGCACGCAGCGATCCCGTCCGTTTAGTACGGCGAAATGGACGTTGGCGGCTTGGGGATACAATCGTCCGTGCCAATCGGGAAGCCCGTGCGCCGTCTCCATCAGGAGCCGGAAGTTGCCGGGCCGCTGATCCTCGGCGAAATCGTGGATTTGCAGCAGCAGGCCGTAACCTCGGGCGGCAAGGTTCCACACGGCCCGGGGCAGTTCGGCGTTCTTGCCGACCGAGTGATTGTGGACGTGAACGACGGTCTCATCCGGTGCAAACCCGGCTTCCTGGAGGGCCTCCAGAAGTCTTAATTCGAGGTTGTCTGCCGAGCCGGTTCGCTCTGAATCGTAGTCGAGTTCAGAAAGGGGCACGAGCCGGAGCCGAATCCGCTGCAACCGATCGGCCAACTGGGAAGGCCAGCCTTCCGAACGGCCGCCGAAGAACACCAGTGCCTGGTGAGGTTCGCCGTCGTCAAGCACACGATCGAGGGCGAGGAGTTGATTCTCGATCACCCGGGTGACGCCGCCGCGGTTGAGGTGGTAATGAACGATTGCAAGCTTCATCGGGTCTATTCTATCTGTCCTTCCGGGTGGAACTTCTCCCGGTAGGCGGGCACCTCGATGATCGGGTTTCGCTCAAACTCCTCGATCTCGTATTGGAGCTGCCGGTAGCCACCGTCGCCCACTTCGTATTGGCGCATGATACTGGGAAGGGTTTCGTGGAACTGCACTTTCTGTTCGCGGCTCAGTCGCGACATGAACGTGCGCAGCACGCCGAAGGCCATGCGACCCAGGGCAATGGTCTCCTGATTGCGGTGGACTCTTCGGTCGAGATCAGTCTGGGCAAAGGCGGAAAGGCCGAGCTTCTGGTAGATGTCGATGAGCATCGACGTCTCGACGCCGTAGCCTACGGGGAAGGGTATTTGTTCGAGGATCGAGCGCCGCCCTGCGTATTCCCCGGAGAGCGGCTGCAGGATGGCGGCCAGCTCGGGATAGAAAAGACTGAACAGGGGGCGGATGAGGATCTCGGTCACTCGCCCGCCGCCGGTGGGACGCAGCAAGCCCGAGTGGGCGATGGGGCGGTCGTAGAAGGCTTTCACATAGTGGACTTCGGGATGCTGGATCAGGGGCCCCACCAGTCCATAGACGAACCGCGGATGGATGTTGCGGATGTCCGCGTCGACATAAACGATGATGTCGCCCTTGAGCAAGTACAGGGCTTTCCAGAGATTCTCTCCTTTTCCACGGTGGTCTCCCTCTTCTTGCAGGTGTTCGGAGGCGACGTAGACGTCGGCACCGAAGGCGGCCGCGATCTCGCAGGTGTGATCGCTGCTTCCCGAGTCGACGACCGCAATCTCGTCCAGCAACCGATAGCGATCGAACAGCTCGGCCTTGAGGATGACGATTTCCTGGCCGATGGTCTTCTCTTCATTGAGCGCAGGGAGGCAGAGAGAGATGGTGAGTCCCTGCCGTTCCTTCTCTTCCACCAGCCACTTGATGTCCCAGAAGTTCGAGTGGTGAAAGGTCCGTTGCTGGAGCCATTGTTCGGAATTCATTGCCGGTTCCTATGCCGCTGGTCTGAGACAAGGTGCGATCGCGCCTGCTCGACTTGCGCGGGCGTCTCAAGCACCGTCGCAGACGCCGTCGTCGATGGCGAGAATCACGCCGACCAGTTGGGCCACGCCCACAAGGATCGGATCGATCATCACGTGGTCCGGAGCGCTCTTGCGAGCCTTTCGACCACGGGAAACTCCCAGGGTCACGGCGGGAATCCCGCGTCGAATCAGTTCGGACAGTTCGGAGGGGCTGTGTCCCTGGTCCGGTTCCACACGCAACTGTTCCATCACTTCCAGGACGCTCTTGACGAGCGGGTGCGAGAAGGGGATCCCGCCTGCCTGGGTCGAGAAAAAGACGTCGAAGCTGACATCCACCGCGTGCCGTGCCGACATCTCGCCGACAATGTCGCGAATCTGGTCGCACACTTGTTCCAGCATCTCGTCGGAGTGGCTGACGATCTCCAGACCGAGTTCGGCGTGATCCGGTTCTACGTCGTAGCTCACCCCGGCATTCATCCTGCCCATGTTGATTCGGGTGTAGGGGCGAGCGGGGGTTGCAATGCTGAGAATGCGGTTGATGACGTGATTGAGAACGACCAGCGCGCTCTCCGAGCCGTAGCTGCGCGAGGGTTCCGTCT
Source organism: Planctomycetaceae bacterium (assembly GCA_012719125.1). Taxonomy (GTDB): domain Bacteria; phylum Planctomycetota; class Planctomycetia; order Pirellulales; family Thermoguttaceae; genus JAAYAY01. The sequence continues at coordinate 23,687 of JAAYAY010000294.1, forward strand.
GAGTGCGGACCGAACAGGTGATATCCGCGCGGGCCGTACCGATCGAAAAATAGTTCACGCGCCCCAACTGCATCCCTTCCACGCAGATCCCCACGTCGACTCGGCTGGGAAGGTGATCGAGGAAGAAGCGGAGGCCGGCCTGGTTTCCACGCCCCAGCGAACCGGTCGACCCGAGCAGAATCAGATCGCTGTTCAGTTCGATCTGCAGGTGTTCCAGGATGGCCGGCAGAAGCGAAACCACGGCGGCACCAAGAGCGTTGTCTCCGATGCCCGGCCCCAATACGCGATCCGCCTCGACCACCACATCGTGAGCGTGGGACGCGGGAATGATCGTGTCGAGATGCGACGCCAGAAGAATCGTCCGATCCGAGCGCTTCCCGGTCAGTCGGCCCACGGCGTTTCCGACCTCATCGGCGGTGGCCTCGGAAAGACCCGCCTCGGCGAAACGGTCGAGAAGGAACCGGACCCGTCCCACCTCATAGCCGGTCGGAGCGGGCATCTGCGCAATCATGACCAGATTGGCGAGGATTCTCTCCCGCAGCGGCTTGAGCGCCTCGGGAAACTCGCAGATTACCTCGGGCACTTCAACGGATGAGGCCATGGTTCCTCTCCTGTTCAGGTGTGCTCCAGACTGCGCCACGATCCGTCCTCCCGGTTTTCGCCCGCCCGTCCGATTTGGAATTCCTGAGCAGGAGCGTCCTCCCGCAGTCTCTCAACTCGCCGACAGAGCCGTCTTGGATGGTTTGAATTGGGAACGTCATTATAGGTTTTCTAGAAACAAGGGGCCACCCCCTCGCCCCCTCCCAGCCCCCCCACCTCGAAACCGAGTGCCTTGCACAAGTTGTTTTGCCAGAAACATTTACAGATAGACATCCACAGGTCGCCGGCACCGCTGTGGAGAGCAGAGGTGAGGCGATCGTCGACGCCACGGCCGCGGATCTGAGGGGGGGTAGTTCTCCGCACGTCTACCGGAAGCTTCGTTCTCACCTATACTTAGAAATCAAGCCGGTATTACACCCCCAGGAAAGAGGGAATCGACATGTTGACCGTGGAGATGGTGACCGACTTTCTTGGCCGAATCGCGCCCCTCGCACTTGCCGAGGATTGGGACAACGTCGGTCTGCTCGTGGGAGATCCCCGTCAGCCGGCACGGCGGGTGATGACCTGCTTGACGGTCACGCCGAACGTCGTCGCCGAGGCCGTCGAGGGGAAAGCCGACTTGATCGTCACTCACCATCCGATGCCGTTCCATGCCGTCAAGCGACTGACGCCCGAGACGCCCACCGGCGGGATGCTGCTCGACCTGATTGCCGCCCGGATTGCCGTCTACAGTGCCCACACGGCCTTCGATTCAGCCCCCAACGGCATCAATCAGCGGCTGGCCCGCGGGCTCGATCTTCGCGGCGTGTTTCCGCTGGTATTCAGCCAGGAAGGACTCGGAACCGGCCGGATCGGCTGGCTCGAGGACCCCGCTCCGCTGGGAGAAGTCGCCGAGTCGGTCAAGCAGTTTCTGAAGTTGGAAAGCATCCAGATCGTCGGCGACCCGGACAAGTCCGTCCGTTTGATGGCAGTGGCTTGTGGTGCGGCAGGCGAGCTTTTGGAGAAAGCCCGGGAGGCCCACTGCGACGCCATGCTCCTCGGCGAGACCCGCTACCACACCTACCTCGAAGCCGAGGCCTACGGCATCGGCCTGATCCTGCCGGGCCACTATGCCAGCGAGCGGTTCGGCATGGAATGCCTGGTCGACGTTCTGACCGCCGAGTTCTCGAATCTCGAAGTCTGGTCGAGCCGCTCGGAGTGTGACCCAGTTCGAACGGTCTGAGGATTGTGCCGCGACAACCGCAACCGTTTCAGTATACGTCCAAGAACTTGGTCATTCGCCACTCACCGCTCGATTTCGTGAGGATCACGATACCCGTTCCGCCAACGTACTTATCACTCAAACTGAAAAGCCAGCATTGCTAGCAGGCTGGAAAATCCGATGAAAACGGGTCTATCCTACAGTGTTGTGTGTCCGAAAGGACGCCTTCCCGGCTGGGGCCGGGACGAGGCCATGGAGGA
>JAAYAY010000295.1 GCA_012719125.1 Planctomycetaceae bacterium
AGTCGTCGTCCGCAACATAGGGCATGGTGGAACTCCTTTCCGCCAGAGTGAAGAAGAACCGCCCTTATCGTCGACTCGAAGGTTTCTTTCCAGGCCAATTTCCTCCTACAAAACCAGAATGCTCCCGTTTGCCAGTGATCGAGGCAGTGGTGAGTTCTCAATGGATTGAACGGCACCAACGAATACCAGACGGGGTTTTGGTTCCTCGTTCCGCAGCACGAGGACGACGTCGTGACCGCGTCCGTGTTCTTGTGGTTTGAACTCTTTGCTCCCTTGGGTTGGAAACTCGCCCGCTTCCGTCGCTGAACCGTTGTGGGGGTCGAACCATTCTGCGCGGACGGTCTTGCCTTCGAACCTGTCGAGACGAATCTCAACGGATTTGCCCGTGGGAAGGTAGACAAGCGCCACACGGCGGTCCGTCGTGCGTGCGACACTCACGTGATCGGCCCCGTTTCCTGCTGGTCCAACCAGTAACTCCGGCCCAGGTTCGAGCTGCTCGAAACGGCACGACTCCAACAGCCGCCGCATGTGGCCCATTTGCACGGCGCCTGGCTGAAGGATCGCCTCGCGCCACGGCGTCCGCGCCGACGAGATCGGCTTGCGGCCGGTCTGCCACATCTGCCAGACGTTGTGATTGCCGTAGGTGTGGCCACTGGCCCCGCTGAGCACCGACCAATAGGCGGCCTGGCGGACGTCGTACTCGTCGAACCAGCCGTTGGCCGGCTTCCAGTTGATCGGGTGATCCTCGTAGCGGGGTTCGCCGTCGAGCGTCGGCTTCACGGGCTTGAGTTGATAGTTGCTCAGTGTTGTCGTGTAGTTCGCGATATTCGCCGCCCCGTGACCCGACTGGAACATGTTGAAGTCGAGCCAATCGTCGTCGTGGAACCAGGTGGCCGAGTTCTGGCCACCCTGGGGATGGTAGGTCATCAGGTGATTACCGCCGTCTCCTTGGCGGAGGCCTTTTGCCATCGCCCGGATGATTGCCAGGTGGGTGTCGTTCTCCGGGCTTCGGTCGCCGCCGAGGATCCAGATGATCGGCTTGTCGTGGTAGCGTTTCCCCAGGAATTCGCCATAGGCGGCGGCATTTTCGGGCGTAAAGATTTCCGGTCCGACGCCCCATTTCTTGTTCCACTTGTCGCCCCAGGTCGGCAGCATGCCGATGTAGATCCCCAGCGACGCGGCCTTATCGACGACGAAGTCCACATGGCGGAAATAGGCCTCGTTGGGCCGGGTGGGATCGTTGTCGTGCAGGGGGCGGTCGCCGTAGGGATTGGGCGTGTTGAGACCGTCCAACTCGGCAAGGACGACGGCCTGGATGACATTGAAGCCTCGTTCCGCCCGGTTCTTCAGGTAAAGCTCGGCTTCGTCACGATCGAGCCGGTGAAACAGCTCCCAGGCCGTATCGCCCAGGTAGAAGAACGGTTCTCCCTTGTCGGTTTCCAGGTAACGGCCGTTCTGGCTGACTCGCAATCGAGGCAATTCGCCGCTGTCGGCCGCGAAGAGCGGGCACGCGCAGAGGAGAGCGGACAGGAATGAAAGGTGCCGAAACATGGTCTTTTGATTCCTCGGTAGTGAGCGAAAGGCGACAATCCGGTCGTGGGGGGGGTAATTAACCACGGATAGCGCGGATGGGCACGGATAGGATCTGAGCTTGAATCATTTATCCGTGGTAATCCGTGCTACTAACAGCTAAAAGCTTTGCACGGCGCGCAGTTTTTTCAAGCGGCTAGTTGCGTGAGAGTCTTGATCTTGGCATTGCGAGCGTTGATTAACGCGGTAATGATTTCGTGTCCCTGTGGACTGACGCTGTAGCGGTGGGTCTTGGAGATTTTGTGGACCAAGCCGTGGGCGCGAAGCATTCGGATCAGGCGGGTCACTTTTGCCGTCTGGCTGCGAGTTTGTTGCTCGCTGGCAGGGGCCGGGGCAAACAGATGCTCGCGGAGGTCGCGGTTGCGAAAGCCTGTGATGGCGAATTCGCCGCGGTTGACTGCCTGTAACAACTGAGCGTCCTCCTCGGACAGGGGGTTGAGTGCTCGTACGGAGCGCCCCTTCCACTTGGTCCGCTGGCAAACTGCGGCGATCGCCTCGGCCAAGGTTGATTCGGTTTCGATGGCTGCCAGGGATTCGAGATAGCGCTGGTTGGATGCCTGTGAGATTTGGGCGCGACGGTTCAAGTCCGCCACGCCTTTGCGAAGCTTTTGCCAACTCTTGGGGCCCTGGGGATCGTCTTCGCTGGCACGATAGACCTTCATCTCTCGAGTGGAGTTGATGGTTGTTTCGACTCGCAGGACAGACCCTTGCTTGTCATACATCTTGATGGAATTACGGTTGATCGCATGCTTGATCCGGGTCCCTTCGATTCGCGTTCCCAAATGAGAGAGGACTTCGGCATTGCGAAACATCTGGACTTGGGAACGCCGTCCCAGAAAGCGAAGCACGTCGTTGCCGCTGAATCCGATCATGGCCTGTCGAACCAGTCGCGGATAGAGATCTGACAGATCCGCGGGAGAGCGAAACATCACATCGGTAGCCCATTCGGTCTCATCCGCCGACCAGTAGTGAAATAGGCGTTCTTCTCCGAAAAGTCTGCGATGACTCTGATGAACTCTGGCCGTAATGCGATTGAGAGCAGCTGGCCAACGCGTGCGTCGTTGCTGATCCATCAATCGTTGAGCAGCCGGAATATCGGCGATGTCCACAAAGCAGTTCTCTTGCCTTTCAAATTCGATTCCGTTCTTCCGAAGCTGACGTGCCAAGCGTTCCCGACCGTTGGTGACGATCTGGACGGTGAAGGGAAGCCAAGTCTGCAATCGAACATTGAGCCAGCCCCAATGCGGATCGATTACGTAGAAGTAGTGATGCAGACACTTGGCCTGATGGTAGCGAAGCTCGAGTTGCTTTCGCTCACGATTCGGCCCCACGAAAAAGGTCATGCAAGGCTCCACGGCGCTCAACACACAGACCAGTCCCGACGTCACTTCATCTCGCTCGGCAATCTCACGGGCGTAATCTTCCTTGCGAATCGTGGAAGACGTCAGATACTCTACGGGACGCCCAGCAGCTTCAGCCACCGCCTGAGTCGTCTCCTTGATACGGTCGGTCAAGCCCATCGCGTAGGATCGGAAATTCTTCAGCAGCACACCTTTCTTCGAAAGCCACGCGCTCATCCCGCGCAGGCTGGACAGCCAGCGAATCGTCCCTCGGAATCGAATTCGGTCGAATCCACTGAGAACTCCCTTGACCTGGGGCTCGTATCGGGCGAGAAATGAACGCATGACGTGACTCCCGGAATGCGAGTAATCTTGGTTGCCAAACCTCTACTCTACCTTCGGGAGTTGCGTCTTTCTCGACTCCAATGACCATAAAACCGCCAAACACTTGACAACGCCAACAACCCAGATAAGCTCCATATCCAGCCGGGCTCTGCTGGCGAGCAACCCGGTCGAACGAAGGGAGGGGCTGCGAATTCCCATGGAAATCGTGGCCCTTTCCGCTAACCCCAACTCCCTTTGTTCCCAAAACGCACGCCTCCTGCTTGGTCCGATTCTCCACTGCCGGTCAAACTTTCCCCCACCAAGAAAAACCTCCTCCTGCCATCACCTTGGGTTGCGGGCGAAGCCCGCGCTGGG
>JAAYAY010000296.1 GCA_012719125.1 Planctomycetaceae bacterium
GATTTCCATACCAGGTTGTTCCATTCATGCCTGTAAAATGACGGACTTCGACGAAGGGCGCAACCCCCCTTTTGGAAAAACATCAGGTAGCGGAATGTGAGTTTAACCCGCTGCCGCAGGCGAGGTCCGCTCGGCCATCAGAATCGGCGTCGCGACTGGCAGCAGACCTCGCCTGCGGCAGCGGGTTAAACGACTACTCTTCAAACACTTACGCATAGCGGACAAGACCCGGCGGCATGCCCGGACGCGCAACTTCACTGTAATCGACCTTGCACGAAATGACGAGAAAATTGCACAAATGGGAGTTTCCCGGCGAGATGGGGGCTGGTACAAGAGAGATCGTCCACTTGTCTGAAGGAGGGATCGCCGTGCGAGACGGAAAGCTGGGAGTGGCCGTTCATGGGGCCGGCTGGGTGGCTGGGGCCCACGTGGCCAGTTGGTTGAAGAACCCCCGTGTGGAAGTCGTGTCGATCAGCGACATCCGGAGGGAACGATCGCAGCAGTTGGCGGAACGGTACGGGCTGCACTGCGCGATTCGCGAGGACTACGGCGAAGTGCTCGCGGACCCTGCGGTCGACATCGTCGACGTGACGGGGCCGAACCACGTTCACACGGAGCACGGGATCGCGGCCGCCGAGGCGGGCAAGCACGTGCTGGTCGAGAAACCGATTGCCCTGACGATGGAGGAAAATCGGGCTCTGCGCGAGGCTGTGGCGAAGGCCGGCGTGAAGAGCCTGGCGGGGTTCTGTCTTCGTTGGAATCCGGCGGTGCAGACGATCAAGTCACTGGTCGAATCGGGGGCGATCGGCGACCTGTTCTACGTGGAAACCGACTACTGGCATGGAATGGGGCCGTCGCATCACGCTTGGAACTTGCACAGCAAGAAGAAGACGGGCGGGAGCGCCATGCTGTTGGCCGGGTGCCACGCCGTGGATGCCCTGCGGTGGCTGGCAGGCGACGAGGCCGAGGAAGTCTCGGCCGTCTCCAATAACCGGAAAGGGCTGTTCGAATACGACGCCAACGTTGTGGCCGTCGTCAGATTCCGAACGGGGATCATCGGCAAAGTGTCGGCCCTGTTCGACTGCGAGATGCCCTATGCGTTCAACATGGACCTCGCGGGCACGGAAGGCGCGATCCGCGACGATCGCGTCTGGTCGAAGAAGTTGTTTCCCGGTCAGACCGGATGGACCAGGTGTGCCACGGTGCTTCCCGACTCGGGCGACGTGCACCACCATCCGTTCGACGGGGAGATCAACCATTTTGTCGATTGTATTCTCGAGGATCGCGAGTCGCACTGCAATCTGGCCGACGCGTATCGCACCCACGAGCTATGTATGGCCATCGATCGGTCCATCGAGGAGGGCGGGCCGGTGAAATTGCCGCTGGAGGTGTAGCAGTGGAACCTGTGGAGATTGTCCAACGTGCCATCACGTTCCGCGAGCCGCCGCGGCTGCCGTTCTGGCAGCACTGGAATCACAAGATGCCGGAGTTTCCGGACGACGTGCACAATATTTGGGAGATGGACCGCGCGGAAGCGGGATGGTTCTTCGACAATCCGGGGATGGACGATTGGGGGTGCGGCTGGACCACGACCGAGCTAAAGAACATCGGGCAGGTAAACGAGTTTCCGCTCGCCGATTGGTCCTCACTCGAGGGTTACAGGCCGCCGAATCCGCGGAACCCGTTCTACTACGATCGGCTCGGGCCGCTGATCGACGAAGCCAACGGCCGTTACGTATGCCTGACAGCCCACTCGTTGTTATTCTCGCGATTGCACAAGCTTAGGGGGTTTGCCAACACCATGGAGGACTTCTACCTTGAGCCGGAACGGGTGCACCGCGTGCTGGACATGATCGTCGACTTCAAGCTGGAGCAGATCGACGAGCTGAGGCGGCGTTTCGGCAGCCGGATTCACGGGCTGTTTGTGGCCGACGATTGGGGGACCCAGGGCGGCACGTTCGTGGGCAAAAAGACCCTCGACGAATTCTTCTCGCCGCGCTATCGGCGGATCTTCGACGCCATTCACGACTGCGGGTGGCATGTGATCCTTCACAGTTGCGGGCGGATCAACGATTTCGTACCCACGTTCATCGAACTCGGCGTGGATGTCATGAACATGCAGCAGACTTTGAGCTACGGATTGGAGGAATTTGGCGGTCAGTTTCGGGGCAAGGTGTGCTTCGCCGCCACGGTGGACATTCAGACGACGATGCCACGGGGCGACGAGCAGGAGGTTCGGGAGGAAGCGAGGCGTCTGGTCGAAAACTGGAGCACGCCCGAAGGCGGAATGATTGTGTTTGACTATGGGGACTGGGTGGCGATCGGCGTTCAAGATCGTACGGCTCGGGTTATGTTCGACGAGTTTGCGACGTATCGGCGAAAGGCATGTTTGTGACAGAAGGATTGATGACAGAAAGATGACAGGGTTTCTGTCGATGGTCAACGACGGGAGATAAATCGATGTTAAAACGATCTACAAGGCGACAGTTTCTGGCGGCAGCCGGTTGTGCGGTTGCGGCGCCGACGATCATCCCGCGGCACGTGCTGGCGGCTGCTGATCAGCCGGGAGCCAACGACCGGATCGGTCTGGGGTTCATCGGGGTGGGACGCCGCGGGAACCAGTTGATCGGCGCCCTCCCCAAGACGCAGGAGTGGCAGATCGTGGCGGCGGCCGACCTGGATCGCACGCGGCGCGAGGAAGCGGCCGCGAAGCGCAAGTGCCGGGCCCATGCCGACTATCGCGAGATGCTGGACGCCGGCGACGTGGACGCCGTGATGATTGCCACGCCGGACCATTGGCACGTGGCCCCGGCGCTCGAAGCCTGCCAGGCCGGCAAGGACATTTATCTGGAGAAGCCGCTCAGTCACACGATTCGGGAAGGGCGAGTGCTGGTGGATGCGGTTCGCAAGTTCGGCCGCGTGTTGCAGACGGGAAGCCAGCGGCGATGCATGAAGGGCCATCGCCTGGGCTGCGAAATGGTCCGCAACGGCCTGGTCGGCAAGATCGAGACGGTGCTGATCATGAACTACCCCAGCCCGTGGGAATGCGGGCTGCCGGGGCAGCCGGTGCGCGAGGGGCTCGATTGGGACAAGTGGTGCGGGCCGACCGAGCCGGTCCCCTATCACGACGACATCTTCATTCAGCGGTCCAACCCCGGCTGGATCAGCTTCAGACCCTGGTCGGGGGGCGAGATGACGGGCACGGGAGCCCACGGGTTCGACCAGATCCAATGGGCACTCGACATGGACCACACGGGACCCGTCGAGATCTGGTGTGAGAAAGACGATTTCAAGGCCCCCGTCTACACCGAGCCGGAGAACCGGACGCGGGGCGATCGGCTCTGCAGCGAAGGCTACCGGGTCCGAATGCGCTATGCCAACGGAATCGAGATCCGGTTGGAACCGGGCGAATCGGCCGCGGGAGCCTCGTTTGTGGGACCGGGCGGCAAGATCCGCATCGGCAACAACACGGTGGACAGCAATCCGCCCGAGTTGGTGACCGAGGCCGCCAAGGACCTGAAGGTGCGTCTGCCGGAGATCAACGACCACATCCAGAACTGGTTCGACTGCATCAAGAACCGCCAGCGACCAATCTGCGACGTAGAGATCGGCCACCGTTCGGCGATTCTCTGCCATCTCGGCAATATCGCCCGATGGGCAGGGCGGCGTCTGAAGTGGGATCCGGAGAAGGAGATCTTCCCGGACGACACCGAGGCAAACGAGTTTCTCGATCGGCCGCGGAGGAAGGGGTTTGAGTTGCCGGAGGTGTAGAGACCATTAACGGCGCTCGCGGGGCAAGGCGAAAATCCCATTAGCCGTCATTCCCGCGAAGGCGGGAATCCAGGCCGTTTGCCGAGTGACTGGATTCCTGCCTTCGTGGGAATGATGCACGGCGCAATGCGTCTGCTTGGAACCCCACAATCTCATCCGTCGGGGGGCTGTCACGGAGGCAACCGGCGAGAGACGATCTGCAGGAGACGGAGGCTGCAAAAGGGGACCGGCCTACTGCCGCCAGCGCTCGTCTCGATCCTCCACCTTTCGCGACAGTTCTTCCAGCCGGGCAGCGAGGTCGGCCAATTGCGGCGGCGAGTCGGGGCCGTCGTCGAAACGCAGGGTGGTGTTGCCCATGGGGAGCGGCGGGCGGCTGCCGGCGGTATGGGAGGTGGTGTGCCGCGTGCTGCCAGGTGAATCGAGTTGCAGAACCAGGCCGAGGAGGAGGAAGATCTGGCCGGCCACTGCGATTGGGATGCCCATGGGCATGAGATCGGGGCGAGCACCATAGTGGGCCAAGGCCATGAGCGACCCGCCGCAGACCGTGATCGCCAACCCCAGCCCGATCCCAATCAGCCCGAGACGAGCGGCCCAACCGGGACGTCGTTCCGCAGGACGCTCGGCGAGGATCTGCTCGCGGGGGACGGACGCATGATGGGGATCGACGCGGAAGTGGCGCGAATCCGACAGGGCGAGCGGACTCTTCAAGGGACTTCGCGCGTAGATCCGGTCGAGGTGGCGGAGCCGCTCTTCCATCTCCCATTCGTCGTAGTCGTGCGAGGGAGGGGCATCGGGCATCGACGACTCTCCCTGTGTCCTTTTCTCCGGCGAGTGCTCCACCGGCCTGCCGGTCGACGACGGCAGCATCTCCCCGCAGCGGGGGCAGCAGTACTGACCCCCGCCAGGAACGACTGAACCGGGCACGTCTTGGCGGCAAATGGAACACCACATGGTGTTCTATCCATCGACGGAAGGACTGTTAAACTGTAACGATTCCGGGGATTTTGCGGGCAGACCGTGATAACCAAAAGAACATGGGATAACTAGGGAAGATTCGCCCGGCAATTATTGAGCGAGCGCTCGTGAAGTTGGGCGTTTGTCGTTGCGAGGTGCTCGGCTCTGGAGAGCCAAGCTACGGGGGGGCTATTCCACCTCGTGGGTCACCATTTCGAGAATCTTCGGTTCGCGGCGCTCCAGCAAGCGTCCCAGAGGGGCCAGCGTTTGCCAATAGAGGAGCGCGGCGAGTCCCGCCAGGACGGCGGCACATAGCAGGGTGGCCACGGTCACGGAAAGGGGCGTGAAATACCCGATCAGCATTCCCAGCAACGGGGGGAAGAAGGCGGGCACGATGGCCGCCATCGAGACGAAATGGCCCACGAAGACCAGCAGGGCGGTGAGGCCCGTCATCTTCGTAGCCTTCATCGTGCCTGCGCCGACGCGATAGGGCGCGAGAATCGAAGCCAAGTTCCCCAGCACACTCATGATCAGAAACACGGCGGCGAATTCGAGGACGGCCGCGGCGACGTCGCTGAAGCGGAGACGGGCCAAGGCGGTCACCATGACGAGGAACACGCTGAACACGCCGAAGGCCACCACGAGCAGGGCGAGATTCTTGCCCATCAGGATGTGGCGGCGGGGAGTCGGCAGGAGCACGAGGGCCCGGAAACCGTTGCGGTCGAATCCGAAATGGTTGAACAGCAACTGGGTTAATCCCATGAAGGTGACGGCAGCCGCCCCGCAGGCCAGGAAGGGCAGTAGTTCGGCCGGCGCCGTACCTGGTCGTCGCATGATAACCCCTGCGCCTATGACTCCGAAGATCACGATATTCATGGTCAGTGCCATCTTCACTTCCGGCGCACGCGACATCGACCGGAGAACGGCCAGACCCAGGGCCGTCACCGGCTGAGGAACCAAGGGGAGGCTTCTTTCGACAAAGATCGTCTTGCCCGCTTCATGCCGTGTGTTTGTGACGGGTGAAGCGGCCGGCACCTTGGCCGTTCCGTTTCCCTGGTAGAACCGAAGCGTGCCGCGATAGGCCCCGGCGAAGCCCCAGGATCCGAGGGCGATCATGCCCAGGGCACCCCACAGGGCCGGCCAGACACGGCCTTCCGCCAACCCCTTGGCGCCGTTGGGCAGCCACAGCAGCGGCACGACCTGGTGCACGGCGTTGAAGACGGCCTCCGTCTCGTACTCCTCCGCTTGGCGTTCGGCCTGCCACTGGGCGAGTCCTTCCGGCGTCTGGGGCGGACGGGTGTGCCCGGGACCGCCCCAAACGTTCACGATCAAGTTGGGCAGTTGAAAAACCAGGATGAAGGCTAGCGTGACGCCCATAATGACTGCCTGACGCCGGCGCTTGTTGACCATCAGGGCGGCCAGCCAACCCCGCAGCCGATAGGTCCAGGCCGTGATCATGAAGAAGAAACCCAGCACCAGGGGCAACAGGAGCAGCATGGCGGGGCCGCATCCGACGGCCAGACCCAGGGTCAGGCCGAGCATGGCGGGAACGATCGCGGCCATGCTGAGGCAGAGGAGCGACGCCAGATAGTTGAGCAGGAAAACGTCGCGCAGAGCGACGGGCAGATGCAGGAAGCGGGTCAGGTCGAACACCTCCGACCGCTGCAGTTCGGTGACCAGTCCCATCATCCACATGAACAGGAAGACGGCAATCAGCCCGTCGAACACAAACAGGATTTCTACGGGACGGGCATAAGGCAGTCCGAATATCCCGGCCGCCAGGCCGGCAACGCTGCCGATCGCGGCCAGGGCGAGACCGGCGTACACCACGATGAACATGATGACCACGTTCACCACGCCGCCGCGGCGCCACTGGTTGCGGGTCAGACGCCAACGGAGCCAGAGCATAGTGCGCAGGTGAGACAGGGTTGGATTTGCCACGTCATTCCTCCAACCAGCTCAGTTTCTGCTTCTCAACCTGCCCGTTGCCGACGACTTCGAGGAAGCGTTCCTCAAGGGAGCCATTTTGCCGAACGTCGTCCATTGAGGCCTGCAGAACGAGTTTGCCCTGGGCGACAATGCCGACGTGGGTGCACAGCTTCTCGACGATTTCCAGCACGTGGGAGGTGAGAAAGACCGTGGTGCCCCGTTTGACGAAGCCGAGCAGGACGTCGCGAAGCATGCGGGAGGCGACGGCGTCGACGCCCTCGAAGGGTTCGTCGAGAAAGAGCAGGTCCGGATTAGGCAGCAGGGCCGCGGCCAGGGCCAGCTTCTTCTTCATGCCGTGAGAGTATTCGAGCGTGGTCTTCTTTTCTTCGCGGTCCAGATCCATCATGGCCAGCAGTTCCTGGCAGCGCTGGCGAACCGTCTCGGAGGGCAGAAGGTACATCCGCCCGATGAAGGTGAGATACTCGCGGGCCGTCAGGTTGTCGAACAGTGCCAGATCTTCGGGCACGACGCCGATGCGGCGTTTGACCGATCGGGCAGCCGCGGTCGTCGACAGGTCGGTCTCCAGCACCCGCATCGAACCGCTGGTGGGGGCGAGCAACCCGGTGAGCATCTTGATCGTCGTGGATTTCCCAGCCCCGTTGGGGCCGAGGAATCCGAAGAACTGTCCGGCCTCCACTCGGAGATTCAGCCCGTCCACAGCACGGACGGGCCCGAAACAGCGCGTCAACCCGCTGGTTTCCACGGCAAGCATGGGTTAGATCCCTCTTCTCGTTCTTACGACACGAAGCCCCGTATCCTGATTCGGAGACCAGGCCGACATATTGGACCTGGAGCCATTCGCACCGTGGGTGACGTTTGCAGGGTGTCGCCCAGTCCCACCGTGATCAGGTTGCAGACGTCAGAAACGACCTACCCAAGTGTAAACTCACGACGGGTCCAGGTCCATCAGGGGGGGCCAGTGCCGCAAGAATCCGCTTCCGCGCCCCATGATAAGCGGCCGGATCGGTCCGGTATACCCCTACCTCCGTGAGGTCGTCAACGAGGGCTTCTCCTTCGTGTCGCAGCCGTCGAAACCACGGATTGAGCCGCTCGTATGGACTGGACAATAGACTGAGGTTCCCAAGTTCAGAGCGGCTTCTGTGACCTCTTCCGTCACTTGACGGCAGGTTCGTCAGCCGGGTGAGCAACCCTGCCGGGCGTTTTGAATCTGCGAACCGGGATTAACCGGTTGATGGTCAGTCGCACGTCGCTCGACGGCAATTTGCAGGCGTGGCTATTTCCAGTCTTCTTCGTTCGGCTTGGAGAGTCGTTGATACAATTCCGGATCAACTTCCATCAGGCCAAAAATGCCGTTGAGCTGGCTGGTGGCCACCCAGGGGAGCCAATACTGGTGGCGGCCGCGGCCGCGAGGTTGGGCCAAAGAGTAATGTTCCTGTTGCCAGCCAGGGCCGCGGAGGCCGTAGGGGCGATCGGGTAATTCCACCATCGCCTTGGTGTTGTGCAACAGAATGCGTGCCACCTGGAGATAGTGTTTGTCGCCGGTCAACTTGTACAGACGCACGTATTCATCGAGATCAAAACTCATATAGGCATCGACCAGGGTATGGCCGGTGGAGATCAACTGCAATCCCGTCGTGGGTATGCCTCGTTTCCACTGCAAGTCATTATCCTCCGCATCCACGGGCATGGGGACATCCCAGATATACATCCATGTTTCGGCGATGTCTGCGGCGACCTTGGCCCGTTGTATCCACTTGGGATCCTTGGTTGCGTCGTAGAGGTCCAGATAGCATTCCAAGGAAATGGTCGCTGCTTCCTTGTCGATGACATCCGCATTATCGACGGTGCCTCCCACAAAACGGCCGTTGATTTGACCGTTTTGCCAGGCGAATTCACCGGCACGCAGCGCGGCTTGCTTGTGCTTCTGCTCGCCTGTGATCTGATGCAGACGCAATAAGAACGGTACGGCATTGAAGCTCGAACTGGGCGACTCGTAGAGAACTTCGCCACTGCCCATATGCCATGCGCGCGGGAATCCGCCACCGGGCTGCTGCTGCGTCAACAGCCAGTCGGCAAACTGGCGGGCCCAATCGAGCCACTGGGGATGCTCGATCCCGTGCCTTTTTTCACGCTGATAGGCACGCAAAAGGGCTTTCATGTCGTCGCAAAGACAACGCAGATACACCTCGGGGCGCCCGTTGATCGTGGCGGCGATTCTTCCTTCCTGAATTTGACCGCTCTGGATAAAGAGCCCTTCGCTCTCCGGCGGATTCATCTTGAGGCGTATGAAGGTATTGATGATCTTCTCGGCCTGGCGGCGGAGTTCCTTGCCGCGATCACTATCGTCGAGCAACGATTCGGCGAGCATGAATTCCGCTCCCTCGATGGTCTTGCCGATGAATCCCATGATGCTGCGGTAGTGCCTCGCCTGTCTGGATTCACCGGGAATGGCAGATATTGCTGCGGCGATCCCTGCACGGTCATCCGCCTCGATGACCTGCGACGCCAAGGCATCGACGATGCAACGGCGCAACACATCGATGGGCTGTGGATTCACCTTGGGTTGCAGGTGCTGCCAGGCCCAACGCCACGATTGTCGGCACAAATCGTTCAGTCCCTCGGCCTGCCCGAAGCGGAAAGCCACTTGGTAATGTTGAGTGAATCCCGATTCGATGGGATGGAAGCGGCGTCGCCAGCGGTGGTGTGCCTGGCCGCCGTTGACGCCCTGCCGCTTTTCCGAATAGGCCTGCTCGCCTTCGCTTCCGGGAAACCAGTATCCGAGAGAAATCGTCTTATCGTGTTCCTCTGCGCCAATAGCCCCAAACTGAAAGCGCTCGTCGACCATGACGTCGAAGGAGAAGCTCATGGCTTCGGCGGCCGTCGAATCACCCCGCGGGACCCGATTCAGAACGGCCAGGCTGGAGTGGTCGCCGAACAAGGCAGCCACCAGCGGCGCCGGGAGACGGTCTTCGCGTATCCGAACCGTGTAGGCGCCCGGACGATAGTAGTCGCGCCCGCCGATGGCAAAGCCCGGAATGAGGTCGAAATTGCCGTAGATCATCCCCGGCGCGAACCATTCAATCTGCGGCCACGTCTGCGGCGAGGCGACACGCAGCACGGCACCGCTGAGAAATCCACCGGGAGCGTTGCCGTTGACTTCCACCGAACGGTCAAGATACAGCACGCCATGGTCGAGATTCCAGCAGTCCTTGAACTGGAAGGAAACATCGTCAGCGAGGGTCAGACGGCCGGCACCGATCAGGCCGGCCTCGTCCTCGGTAAGCGAAGCGTAGCCGGCACTCATGCTGCGCGTCTCGCTCTTGGCGGCGTCCCATATCTCCAACTGCATGGGCTGCGGCTGCTCGATCGACGCCATGCCCGCGTCGCCGACAACGATCCCCCACGTGCCGTCCTGATTGCATCGACTCTCGAGTCGCGGCGCGGCAACTGCCTGAAGGCAGTTACACGAAATCATGAACAGCATGACAGCGATAAGAGCAACAGCCAGGTTGAACGCTTTGTTCGAGGAACTGAAAGTGCACATGTTGTGTCCTCGTGATTCTGTCATTCGCCGTTTCATTCGTTCGGCTTGCTGAGTTGTTGATACAATTCCTTATCAACTTCCATCAGGCCAAAAATGCCGTTGAGTTGGCTGGTGGATACCCAAGGGAGCCAGAGACGATGACGCCCTTGGCCGCGTGGAAGCGAAAAGGAGTAGTGCTCCTGCTGCCAGCCGGGGCCGTTCAAGCCCAAAGGACGGTCGGGCAGTTCGACCATGGCTTTCGTGTTGTGCAGCAGAATCCGTGCTACCTCGCGGTAGTGCCCGTCACCCGTCAAGCGATAGAGATTCGCATACTCGTCCGCGTTAAAACTCATATATGCGTCGACCAGGGTATGCCCCGTCGCGATCAACTGCACGCCGACGGTCGAAGCTCCGCGTTTCCAGTGCAGGTCTTCTTCCTCCGCATCCTGCGGCATCGGGACGTTCCAGATGTACATCCAAGTCTCCGCGTTATCCGCTGCGACACGAGCTCGCTGAAGCCACTTGGGGTCTTTCGTTGCGTCGTAGAGATTCAGATAGCTTTCCAGAGAGATCGTGGCGGCTTCCTTGTCGATCACGTCGGCGTTGTCGATTGTGCCGCCAATGAATTTGCCATGCTTTTGCGCCGAGCCCCAACAGAAATCGCCTGCACGGGTTGCCGCTGCCGTGTACTTCGAGTCGCCGGTAATCTGACCCAGTTGGACCAGAAATGTAATAACGCAGAAGCTCGCGTTCGGCGAGTCGTAGAGCACTTCGGCACTGCCTGCGTTCCATGCACGGGGAAACCCTCCTTGGGGCTGTTGCTGCATCAAGAGCCAATCGGCAAACTGCTTTGCCCAGGCGAGCCATTCCGGATGCTCAAATCCGTGTTTTTTCTCGCGCTGATAAGCCCGCAGGATCGCCTTCATCCCGTCGCCGACACACCGGAGATAGATTCGCGGTTTCCCTGTCGAAGTAGCGATCCACTTCCCCTCTTGGACAACGAGTTTCCCATCGGCGAAGAAGAAGCCTTCGCTCTCAGGAGGATCCATCTTCAGGCGTACGAACGAGTCGATGATTTTCTCGCCCCTTCGGCGCAGGTCTTTTCCACGATCACTCGCGTCGAGCAGCGACTCCGCCAGCATAAACGCGGCCGTCTCGATCGAGCGACCGCAAAAGCCCATCAAGGCCCGTTGAGGGCTTTTTGACTCCGGAAAGTCGGGCGCGACCGGCGTATGGTAGAGAGGGCCCGCGCAGGTGTCTTTTTCGACGACCGTTGAGGCCAAAGCGTCCACGATGTGCCGTCGAAGCAGATCGATGTCCTGGAAATTCGTTTTCGGCTGGAGTTCTTTCCAGGCCCAGCGCCACGCTTGAAATATCGAAGCGTTCGGGCCGTCGGCCTGTCCGAAACGGAAAGCGACCTTGTAGTCCTGCGTCATTCCGTCCTGGATCGGATGGAGCCGATATCGCCACCGCCGATGGGCCTGCCCGCCGTTGACACCCCCGCGCTTCTCCGAATAGGCCTTCTCCCCTTCACTGCCGGGGAACCAGTAGCCCAGCGAGATGGTCTCTCCGTGTTCTTCGGCTCCGATCGCTCCGAACTGGAATCGCCGGTCGACCATCGTATCAAACGAAAACCCCATCGATTCTTCAGCGGTCGAGTCGCCTTTCGGGGCCGGATTGAGGACCGCCAGCGTGGAGCCGTCCTTGAACAACGCAGAAACAAGCGGAGCGGGGAGCCGGTCCTCACGAATCCGGACGAGGAAAGAGCCCGGCCGATAGTAGTCGCGTCCGCCGATGGCGTGATCGGGAATCGAATCGAAGTTGCCGTAGAGCATCCCAGGCGCGAACCATTGAATCTGCGGCCACGTCTGCGGCGAGGCGACGCGCAGCACGGCACCGCTGAGGAATCCGCCGGCAGCGTTGCCGTTGACTTCCACCGTGCGGTCAAGATACAGCACGCCATGGTCGAGATTCCAGCAATCCTTGAACTGGAAGGAAACACCGTCACCGAGGGTCAGACGGCCGGTGCCGATCAGGCCGGCCTTGTCGTCGGTCAGCGAATCATAGCCGCTACTCATGCTGCGTATGTCACCCTCGCCGGCTTCCCATATCTCCAACTGCATGGGCTGCGCCTGCTCGATAGAGGCCATGCCCGCGCCGCTGACCACAATCCCCCACGTGCCGTCCTGATTGCATCGGCTCTCGAGTCGCGGCGCGGCAACTGCCTGAAGACAGTCACACGAAATCATGAACAGCATGATAGCGACGAGAGCAACCGCCGATTTGAATGCTCTGTTCGACAAATGGAAAACGCACATGCTATTTCCTCATGGTTCTTCAGCTTCTGACTTCCAGTAAGACGCGATCCGCCTCTGGAGCTGCAAACACAGCCGTCCTCATCTCAGGAAACAAACCTACGTCAGTCGGCCTCGTCGTCGAACATACCCCGGATGTGGCTCTCCGGCAACGGCTTTGTCAGCTTGGAAACAACGACGGTGCACGTGACACCCACGAATTCACCCATCGCCGCGCAAGAGAAGGGACTGACCCCCTCCTCGTGAAGCCAGGTCACCACCTTGTGCAACAGTTCCGGCGCAAACCAATCGGGATTCAGCGTCTTTGTGTGCAAGATGATAAACGTGCAAAACCCTCCCAACAGTCCGGCATAGGCGCCGCGGCGAGTGACGCCCTTCCACAACGCCCCCACGACCAGCGGACCCGCAAAAGCCGCCATCATGCCGCCGATGCCTATCCAAATGATGAGCGAGATGTTGACCTTGATGAGCGTCCACGCCATCCCCATGCAGAGCAAAAGCACGACGACCGTTGCGACCCGGCTGATCAGGAGGACCCGGCGATCGAGATCGCCTTCGCTGAGAGTCGGACTCATTCGCGGCGCGATCGTGCGCCGGTAAAGATCGTTCGCGATCACTTGGGACGAGGAGATCACCAGGCCGTCGGCCGTGCTCATGATGGCCGACAGAACGCCCACGCCGACCAGTGCGGCAAGCCAGGTCGGGAAGAACTTGATGAACAAGAGCGGCAACGCTTCGTTGGGATTGGAGCCTTCGTTGTAGAGCGCGTCGCCGAATACCGCACGTGCGAGCAGGCCGCCGGATGCGAGCAGGGCGAGGGTCACGGTGAAGGTGAAGGCGAGCTTGACGAACAGCATCTGCCCGCCGGTGTCCTTCAGCGCCCACAGCTTGTTGCCCAGATGCGGCAAGAGTCCCAGCGGGATGTGCGCCAGGACAATCGCGACAAAGGACCACCAGGAACGGAAGAGCGGCGTTGACGTGTTCACCCACGCAACGAGGTGTTCGTCTTGAGCGCGCAAGTTGTCGATCATCCCGCAGAAGCCACCTTGTACGCCGTAGCCAATCGCAAAGAGCACGATGACGGCGACCGCCAGGACGAGCATCATAAGGCCTTGCGCGCCGTCGGTGAGGATGTCGGCATGAGCCCCGCCGAGGACCACGTAAATCAACAGCACGACCGTCGTGATAATCAAAGCCCACTCGGCCTCGAGCCCCAACATGATCTGGAACATGACCACTCCCGACACGAGTTGGCCGGCCAAATAGAAGAGGAGCACGAGCGACAAGAGCGATACGAGCACGCGAATGCCTTCGGACTGGTAACGGTCGCCGAGATACTCAGGAATCGATCGGTTGCCGAAGCGGTTGCCCGCCGTCGCAATAAGCCGCATCGAAATGAAGATGCCCGTGTAGACGCCTAACGGAAATATGAACGTGGCCATGGCCCCGGGAATGCCCCATTCGTAGGCAAGCGCGGGGCTGCCGAGGAACGTGGACCCGCTGGCCGTCGAGGCGGCAAACGCCAAAGCAAGGAAGTACGGTCCATACGAGCCTCGCGCCGTGGCGAAATCGTCCGCGTTTCGGATCATGCTTTTGGCGACAAATCCCAAGGCGAGCATGACGCCGATATAGACAAGCAGAAAGAGCCATGACCAGGCGATCAACGACATCGACAAGTCCCCCGTGTTCTCGGATTGTGAACGTTGCTCAAGTATCTGCCGAATCCAGCCTGGATTCCAAAAAGACGGCTGCCGTTGTGAACGCATGGCAACACACGACATGATCTTCTTTTCGCACAGGAGGATCATTCACGAACTCGGTATGCAATTGATTCAGCCGGGACAGTCCCGCCAGAAGATCCTTGCGGGAACTGATCACGCCGCAGAAATCATTCAGGATTTCGCCAATTGAGGAGAGAAACTCTCTTTCGGAGCGGCCACAGGGAATCGCCGATAGGAAATCCTCGGCCGGACCGGCAATATCGACGGCGGGAGCGTCATAAGCTGCGGACGACTCTCCTGCGGCGCGGCCGAACACGAGCACTTCGAGTCCGGCGTTGCCGCCGATGCGGTCGGCTCCGTGAACTCCTCCGGTGACTTCGCCCGCGGCGAACAGCCCCGGCACCGATGTTTCTGCATGTGCGTTGATTGCCACCCCGCCGAGAGTCGTATGGGCCGCCGGCTTCACTTCAATCCGCAAATCAGCCATCCGGTCGGCATAGGGGCGCAGTTTTGAGTAATACTCTGGATATCTGGTCTTGAACGCTTCTTCTTCGACTCCTGAGAAATCAAACCAGACGCCCCCGTGTCCACAGTCTTTTCCCTCGGAAACGACGGAAGCGATACGTAACGCAAGTTCACGTTTGGGCAACGGTTCGTTCACAACCGGATCGCCATTGCCGTCGACCAGACGCACTCCCTCGTGGAGCAGCGTTGTGATGATCGGGAAACCGTAGAGCTTTTCGGGATAGACAGAAACACAGGGCTCGAACTGGATCCGGTTCATTCCGACAAGTTCAGCCCCGGCGTCATGAGCGAGGGCATAGCCGGAACCATTCAGCATTTTGGTCCAGCTCGAGAAACCGAATAGTCCCGCGCCGCCGCCACTGGCAAGGATTACATTGCTCGTGCTGTAACCAACAGGCGCCCCCCGTTCAAAACCAAGCGCTCCGGCGATGCGTCCCTTGTGTTTGAACAGTTTTACGATTCTCGATTTGTGAAATGCGATATGGTTGTTTCTTGCGAGGATTGCCCGGTATCTCTCGATGATCGCTTTTCCGGTAACGGTCTTATGGTGGACAACGCGCGGACAACTCGAACCGAGCGGCTTCAGCAAGTCATATTCCTGCCGGTCGTTCTTGTCGAATTCTATTCCCAGCGTTTCCAGTCGCCGGACGGTTGCCACGGCATCTTCCGTCAGGCGTTTGACCAGCGCCGGGTCATTTTCTCCGCCGCCGACTCTGAGAATGTCCTCAGCGAAACGTTCCGGAGAATCTCCTGGGGCCAGAGGGGCGCAGAATCCCATGATTTCCGATGAGGCTCCGCCGCCGAGATCGGCAATGACGACCTTGCTTGCAGGAGCCTTCTCCTGAATCGTGACGGCAGCCTGAAGCCCGGCCAGGCCGCCGCCGACGATCAAGACATCACATGGGTATGCCTTCATTCCCACACCGCTCCTTTAGCGAGCGACCCTACGCATTTCGAAAACAGACGCAGGAACGGCGGATACTGGTCTTTTGGGAACTCCCAGTTCCATCGGGCCTTCCGCTTGGCCAGTTCGTCGTCCGAAATCCGAACATCCAGTTTGCGCTCATCCAGATCGATGTCGATCACATCGCCGTTTTCGACCATCGCCAGCGGACCTCCGAGCCCCGCTTCCGGCGAAACGTAGCCGATGCTCAAGCCGCTCGTTCCGCCGGAAAAACGTCCATCGGTGACAATGGCTACTGAATCGGCCAGGCCTCGTCCCTTGAGTTCCTTCTGAAACGTGTAGGCAGTGGTGCCGAACCGGGCCTTGGGACCGAGATAGCGCACGACCGCAACATCACCGGGACGGATCTCATTGCATGCCAAGGCCGCCAGGGCATCATCGAGCGAGTCGTAAGTTCTTGCCGGACCGGAGAACTTGCGCATACTGTCTTCCACCGCTCCGGCCTTGATAATGCCGCCTTCCGGGGCGAGGTTGCCGTACAGGACGTACAGGGCCCCTGACTGGGATACCGGGTTGTCCAGCGACCGGATGATTTCGCGATCGTAGACCTCGGCGTCCGCGTAGTTTTCCGCCAGAGTCTTGCCGGTTATGGTCAGGGCGTTGCCGTGGAGTTTCGGCATGAGTTCACGGAACACCGCCCGGGAACCGCCGGCGCGATCGACGTCCTGCAAGTGCCAAGGGCCGCTGGGAGATGCGGCGACAATCTGGGGAACCGTTTTTGACGCAACGTCGAAGCGGCGCCACCATTCGACATCGCCAAGTCCGGCTTCGGACGCGATGGCCGGAATATGCATCAGCAGATTGGTCGAACCGGCCATTGCCATGGTGGCGGCAATGGCGTTTTCCACCGCTTCTTCGGTAATAATGTCCCGCGCCTTGATGCCTCTCTTCAGCAGCTCCATGATCTGCCGCCCGGCCAGATAAGAACACTCAAGCAATTCGGCACTGACAGCATTCATGATCGAATTGCCGGGAAGAGTGAGGCCGAGAGCTTCCGCGACCACACACATGCTGTTGGCAGTGGTCATGACGCCGCAGGCGCCGCACGGGGCGTACATGCGCGACACTTCGCGGTCGGCCGTTGCCCGGTCGTACTGGCCCTGCATGGTCTTTCCCACGTTGTCGGTCAGCTCAATGTAATTGACGCTCTTGCCGTCCAGAAAGGGCATGGGCATGTAGCCGCCGGTGACCATAATGGTCGGGATATTCAGGCGGGCAGCCGCCATCAGGTGGCCGGGAACGATGGAGTCGCAGGTGGACAGCAACACCATGGCGTCGAACATATTGCTTTCCACAATAAGCTCGGTTTCGTCGGCAATGGAGTTGCGGCTTGGAAGCTCGATGTAGTTCGGGTTCTTGAGCACCATGCCGTCGCAAATCGCGGTCGTCATGACCTCGAAGGGAAGGCCTCCGGCCTCCCGGACGCCCTGTTTGACCCGTTCGCTCAGATTGCGGAGATGCACATGCCCGGGATTGTATTCGTTCCAAGAGTTGACGACCGCGACAATCGGACGACTGAACTCCTCTTCCGTATATCCCATGCCGCGCACCAGCCCGCGGCGGCATTCCCTGGCTATTCCATAACTCCAGTTGCTACGGCATGACGAAAGACCGTCACACATGGGTATTTCCCTTCTCTATACTTGAAGCATGTAGTCAATAACGCCGTCGATCGACTGACCGCCGTCGATTACAAAAGTCTGACCTACAATAAAACGCGACTTGTCCACGTCGGCGAGAAGAAGCATCATCGGGGTGACGTCTTCAACTCGCCCCAGTTCGCCAACCGGTATCTTGCGCTTGAACGCGTTGGTTTCTTCATCCGAATACCTGCCGGTAGCCTTGGTCAGAATGAATCCGGGCGCGATGCAGTTCACGTTGATTCCGTATTTCGCGACCTCTGCTCCAAGCGACTTGGTGAGCATATCCAGCCCCGCCTTTGCCACGCAGTATGGCAGCGCCTTGCGTTTCACCCAGGAAACGGTACCGTGAATCGAGCCTACGTTGATGATTCTTCCGGGAGTCTTTTTCTGAATCATGTCGCGAACCGCGACCCGGGAGCAATAGGCGGCCGCGTTCAGGTTGAGGTTGATCTGGGAGTCCCAGTAATCGACCGGCATGCTCTCAAAGCCGCCGCCAGGTATCTTCAAGGCGCCGCCCGCGTTGTTGACAAGGACGTCGATCCTTCCGAAATCCGCAATGAACCTCTCCAGCATCTTCTCGCAGTCGGAAGAGGAACTCACATCGGCGTGGTAGACCTCGGCTCTGCGTCCCAGATCGCGGATTCTTGCGGCGGTTTCCTCGGCGCCGTCAGGGTCCTTACAATAGTTGACCCCGACGTCGTAGCCCGCTTGGGCAAAAGCCACGGCCGCCGCCGCGCCGATCCCGTGGGAAGAGCCCGTAATCAGGATATTTCTCGCCATTTGCATGCCCTAGCGGATCTGTACCGAATTCTGTGCTCGTGATGCTGGGGGAAGGGGACAGTCCCCCTTGAGCGGCTGTTTGTATCATGTGTGATTCAATTAGACGCCCTGAGTTTTGCCGTGTCAATAGTGGAATGGGACGGTCAGAAAAACTCTTCGTAGGCCAGGCGTGCCGCCCCCATCGCAGATTGCCGTTCTCCCAGGATCGAGATATCCATGGAAACGCCTTCCAGGCGTTCGGGAGGAATGATCTCCGTGACATCCCGGATGACGCGATTGAACAGAAAGCCGTCTTTGTGCGACTGTCCGCCGTAGAAAACAACCGCGGTGGGAGAGTAGAGCTGGATCACGCTCACGACCCCTACGGAGATATAGGAAGCGGCATTGGAGAGGATTTCCCTTGCATCAGGATCTCCTGCCGCCGCCCGATCCAGGGCCGGTGCGCTATGGAGTTCAGGACGCCGGGGGATTTTCTCTGCGGCTACTTTCGCCAGACTACGCCCCCCGGAATAGGCTTCAATGCAGCCCTTGAAGCCGCAGGCGCAGAGGTAGTCGTTTCCGGGTATGTGAATGTGCCCTATGTACCCGACGGGAGCGCCGGGCTGGCTTATCAACAGGTGGTGATTCGCCACAACCCCCGAGCCGATGCCTACTCCAAGCCCGACGGTCACGAGGCGAGCTTCACCTTTGTGCAAACCGAAATGGTACTCACCCCACGCCGCCGCAGACTGCGTGGGGAGAGCCAATGCGGGCACTCCGGCATGAAGAGAGAGTCTGTCGACGACCGGCAGGTTCGCGCCCCATTTGATGCCGAGATTGCCGCCTGACACGACGATGCCGTTGTCCGAATCCACATTGCCCGAAACGGATACCCCGACCCCTTTCAACCGGCTCGGATCGATCCCGCTCTTTTGAAGAACGTCATCATAAAAGGCAAACAGCCATGAGAAGAAGGCATCCTTTCCGTCGTAACGCGGGGTGGAGATTCTGGCTGAATGCGCTGTCTTGAAAGCGAGATCGCAGACAACGGCCTTGGCGCTTCCCGCCCCGACGTCAATCCCCACGAAGTACGCGGAATCAGGATTAATACAAAGGGGAATGGTGGGGCGGCCGCGGCCTGACGGCTCGGCTCTTCGGGCAAAGATGGAATTGCTCTTCAGCAGAGCGTCCACGCCCTTGCACATGGTGCCCCATGGGATTCCGGTTTCCCGATGGATGTCCTTTTTGGAGAAGCTGTTATTCCCCCTGCGGATCGCATCGGTTATTTGAACGATGTTGCGCATGGATTCCCGGTTTTCAGGTGTTCTGTTACCGTGTAAAGCGCCAGGAAGAGAAACGCCGGTTGTTGACCGTTCACTCGTTGGATCAGTTCCCTGGCAATACTCGCGGGTTCGTGCTCGCCGGAATACCGGATCTCGGCAATCAGCTTGTCGTAGAGATCGACCAGGCGAGAGCATTCATTCAAGTAGGCGCGAACGTCTTCGCGTCCAATCGCCGTGGCGCCGACGGGCAGATATGGATGCCCGGCAATGAGGTTGGCGATGTCCATATCGCCCAGACGTCCCAGCGAGGCACGGTAGGCCGGCAGGTTCTGATAGAAGCCGATCCCTTGCAGGACCGTGCCGTTTCCCTGCAGGGAATCGCCGCTGATCAGGGATTTTGTTGTCTCGTCGTACCAGCAGACCGTGTCGTCGTCGTGTCCTGGGGTATAGACCAGACGGAGCCGGTTGGCAACCCGATCGCCTTCGTCCAGCACCAGGTCGGGTTCCACTCCGCGCAGCACCGGAGGCGGTGGGGGGCTGAACTCCGGAAAGCGCGACCGGATGAGCTTGCTGTATTTCAGCGGATCTCTTAACTTGTCCAGCGAGCCGCGGTAGGCGGCAATCCTGGCACTGGTGATCTCCCGGAGCCGAAAGTGCCCCCCAATGTGGTCGCCGTGGCAATGGGTGCACAGCAACCAGTGAATGTCTGCCGGCTCCAAACCTTCCCCACGCAACGCCGGAACCAGGCAGTCATCCACGACTTCGGCATTGGCGCCGCTGTCGATCAACACGTTTTCCGTTCCCGGAATCAGCACGATTCCGCTCCATAATCCTCCGAACGGTGAGTGGAGAATCTTGATTCCCGACACCACCTCTTCAAATCTCGGCATCGCACACTCCATGAACTCCCAGCACGATTCCGTTGAGCATGTCCGAACCGGAGGTATCCCCGGTTGAAACGAGACGCTCGAGGTTCGCCATGTCGATCTCATGTCCAGCCTCCCCAAGAGCGCGGACACCGGCGATAAGCGGCAGAGAGAAACGTCCCTGCCCCGCACATCGCAAGTACTTGAGACTGGCATCCGTGGTATTGCCTTCGGCCAGTTTCACAACCGCCTCTGTAAACATCGTGTAAAAGGGGGCGGTTGCCCCGGATTCGATCAGAAACCTCAACACCGCCAGCACGCCCAAAAGCACATCGTCGCCGGATGGCGTAAGCCCGTTACCCAGCCCAACCAGTGAGGCGGCTATCCGCTCGCAAGCAGGCAGGTCATGGTTGCCCAAGGCATTGGCCAACTCGGCGGAACGCTGTTCCACCTGGGGCGGCATATCGGCGCGGAACCCGGCAAGATCGCGTCGGATCCGCTCTTGGCGTTGAATCCGTTCAGCGGCGGGGGCCAGTTTGCCTCCCGGAAAAAAAGCATTGTCTCGATTGTTGTCTCCGATCCGAATCGTGATACGGCTTTGCGGGATGGCAATCGTCCCGCTTCGCTTCAGGACCGGTTCGTCGCAGGAGGTCTGGCCGAGTATGGCGAAGTCAGCGGCCGTCAACACGATGCTGTCGGGAAGCCCCACCCCGGCATCGGGTAGGAAGGTCAGCAAGGTCTCGTCGAGCACAACATTCACCGCCTGTCGAAAAACCGAATGAACCCGCCCCACCCCTGTCGGCAAGGTAAGAAGACGCTTGCTCAGATAGGTTGCTGTCGCATTCATGGAATCAGAAAGAAAGCAGTTGCATGATCTGGCGAGCCCCTGACACTTCCTGGCGTGATTACTCCGCGTACTTCTTCCCGAAGGCCTTCAGCGCCTTCTCGAAACAGCCCATGGGGACCCTGGCACTGCCGGCCCCGATGAGTCCCCCCTCATGATTCAACATGCCGCCATGGATCTCCGAGGCTATCCCGCGTTTGAGTACCAGGCGGATGTCGATGCCGGCGGGAAGAAACCCGAAGTCCAGGTTCGGAATCGGATAGTTGTGGTTGGACGATATGCAGATCTCCTGCATTTCCCTGGTCAGGGCCACGGTGTCCTTCACCTTCAATCCGCGCAGGTTGCCGACAACCGGGCTGGCTGCGGCGGCCAGGCCGCCGAGA
Organism: Planctomycetaceae bacterium; assembly: GCA_012719125.1. Classification (GTDB taxonomy): domain Bacteria; phylum Planctomycetota; class Planctomycetia; order Pirellulales; family Thermoguttaceae; genus JAAYAY01. Next base: position 21,502 of record JAAYAY010000296.1, read on the forward strand.
CCGGCGCATTCGACGATGCAACTGTCTCCGAGCCAGGGAACCTGATCCTTTTCGCTGTATTGCGACGACGTGTAACGGCCGTTGATCATCGGAGCCGGGGCGGTAAACCACTCGTCACCGAGGCCGGCCACCTTGATCCCGAATTCGACGCCGTTGCCTCCGAAGGCCACGACCATGGTCGAATGCGACGTGCCCTTGGCCGACCACAATGCCGAGAGGCTGGCGCCCTGCCCGAAACAGTGGAAGAAGCGTGGGGTTTGGACAATGTAGTCCATGCATTTCAGTAAAGTCGGTTTGTCGACGTCCATCCGCACCAGATCCGGGAGGATCTGCTTGATGAACATAAGGTCGGAGGCCGACTGGCGGGTATGGTTCTCGTCCCCCATCTGCATGCTTTCGGCAAGGATGGGTCTCAGGGCGAGGCCGCCGCGCTGGTGGATCAGCTCGCGCATCGCCGGGAACAATTCGTTTTTCATATACCGGAGATTCGCGGCAATCTCTTCGGTGTAGAGTCCCCATCCGCACAATCCGCCCTGAAACGGCCCTTCGGCCGGAAAGGTGGCCGCACGCTTCCCGGTCCTGCGGTTCTCGACCACCATCATCTCCACAGAAGCGGTGATGATGCCGGTGCCCGCCCCGACGGTATTGTGATCCAGGGCGGCACTGACCTTGATCTCTCCCCTTTCGAGCATGGCCATGGCCTCCGCCTCGGTCGAGGCAAGCCCTTCGAACAACGCCCCGCTGACCATGCCGCGCCGGTGCAGCGGCACCATGTCGGCGAATTCAATGGGCGGACCGGAATGCAAAATCATGTTCTCTTCCAAGCCCTCGACCGCCTGCCCTGCCGGCAGAATGTCCACCCAGACCGGATCGGCGTTGATGAGTTCGCCCACGGCCTTTTCGTTGGCCGCCGCGATTCTCTCTTTGATCGTCATAGTGCTCGTCTCCCTGCCGCCTTACAGTAGATCCTCAAGCAACGTGTCGATCTCCGGATCGCGATTGACCGGCGGCCGCCAGTTGACCTGGACCACCTGGACCCCCTGGCTCCTCAGCGATTCCGTGAAGCTTTGAAGTCCGATGTTGACTACCTTCAGCGGCTTGTGGACCACCTTCGGCGGCGTGCAGTGTGCTGTCTTCATATCTGACATGTCTGAATTCTCCTATGAAAGTGCCTTTAGGAAAGCAGACGCCAGCCTGGTGCTCTGATAGTTGCTGGCGGTTACGATCACACCGGCCTCCCGAAGCTCGCGCTCGCGCGTTCCGACATCCTGCGGATCGTTTTCCGAACCGCAGACGGCGGCGATCATCGTCAGGGCCCCGTTGCGTCTGGCCAGTGCTTCGGCACACGCCTCGGTAAAAGGAGTAATAGGATCTTCATTGACACCCGGTCCCGTGATGAAATCCAGCAGGATGACCGCCACTTCCGAATCTTCCACCTCCTGACGGAAACGTTTGAGGCGCTGTTCCAAATCGAAAACCGGGTGCGGGCTTTCCCGAGTGAAGTCTTCCGAACCCATATCGACCAGCGTATGTCCGACACTCTTACGCGGGTCTGCAAGCTGTTTGGCATAGGGCGTTTTCAGGTTGCAGAACAAGCCGATATCCGGACAGCTCTTGTGGAAATGGATCAGGCTTTCCTCCGCGAACGTGCCTCCGCAATAGATGCCGCGCAGATACTTCTGCCCCTCGGCATACTTGGCGGTCTCGCGCCGGACGATTTCGTCGATTTCCGCCGTGGTGTAGCCGAAATCCGTCTCCCGGCCCGTCGCCGCCTTCACCGCCTGAAGCGCGGCCGCCTCCAGGCTGAATGCCGGGATGACCCGATGAGCTGCAAAAAGCTCGTCGTCGCTGCCGAGAAAAACCGCAATCACCGGCTTGTCCTCGATCTTGTCTGCGGCATCGAGGACGTTTTCCATCACCGCCCGATCCGCGAGTTTGGATACGAGCACGATCACCTCCGTGGCGGGATCCGCCGCCAAACGCTTCATGCCCTTGAGCATCGAGATGCCCCCGATCTGCGGATAGAGGTCGCGCCCCCCGGTGCCGATCAGCGCTGAAACCCCCGAACCGGCCTTTTCGACAATGCAGGCCACCTCCTGCGCCCCGCTGCCGGAGGCCGCCACGATCCCAACCGGACCGCTTCCGACGATGCTGCCGGTGGCCAGCGCCACGCCGCCTAGCAACCCCACTCCGCAGTCCGGCCCCATGACCAGCACGTCTTTTTCTTCCCCAAGTCGTTTCAGGTGCAATTCCTCTTCGAGAGAGACGTTGTCGCTGAAGATGAAGACATCCAGCCCCATGTTGATCGCCTTCTCCGCCTCCGCCGCCGCATACTCGCCAGGCAGGGAGATCAGGCAAAGATCGCAATCGGCAGCCTCTGAGCCGGCCTCTTCCAGCGTGTTGAAACTGGCTCCGTCCTCCTGGGCCGTCCCCTTGTGATCCAGCCGATCCACGACCTGCCCATACGCCGTCTCCAGCGCCGCCTCGTCTTTCGCTTCGATCGCCACGATCAGGTCACCCGAGCCCGTCCCGTCGGAAAACTTAAAACCGAGCCCCCGCAACACTTCCAGATTGGCCGGAGTGCCCATCTGCACCTCAACCAGATCAACGCCACAGCTTCGTTTCACACGGTCCGCAATTCCCATCAGCGTGACCGAATCGGCATAGCGGTTCCTCTGAACAAACGTCTTCTGTACCGACATTGACATCACTCCTGGAGCCTAGCCTGCAACAGCAGTTGCCGCCGCCTTTTATATCTATTATGATTTTATTGATCCGATGGTCAATGCGTTCGACTTGTTCACGCCGGGCAATTTCTTCACGGCGGCGTGCCACTGGGGATTCTGCGCTCGTTGGTAACGGCGCATGGCCCCTCGCCCGGGCCTGCCCAGTCACGATGTGCCAGCAGGAGTTGCTCTCAGCACAGCTCGGAAGCCAGAGACGGATGAACCACAGATAGTATCCCCCGTTTGCCGGATCAACCCGTCGTGCATGGCACGAGAGTTGCGACTCCCGAGAGACGGGGCTCTTTCATCACGCGAGGATCTTGTCCATCTCTTCGGAGACTTCGGCCAGTCGTTTCCGATCGCCGCCGCGGACCTCGGCCGTTGCCCAGCTATGGAAATCGATCTTCCTTAGTTCCTCGAGCACGCGTTTCCAATCGATATCGCCTTGGCCCATGGGGAAGTTGAAGGCCTTGGACATTCCCTCGGCCATGGCGGTCTTCAGGCTGAACTCCTTGACGTGAATCTTGCTGATTCGCTTGCCGAGTACCTCGATCCACTGCTGCGGCACGCCCCATCGCATCACGTTGCCCACGTCGAAATACGACCTGACGAAGGGGCTGTCCAACTCGTCGATGTAGCGGGCCATGGTGAGCGGCTCGATAAGGAACGTCGCCCAGACGTTTTCGATGAGGATCGGAATTCCTTTCTTCTCGGCGTGTGGAATCGCCTCTCGAATCGCCTGCTGCGAGCGGCGGTAAGTTTCCAGGTAGGAGCCCTGGGGATCGGCTCGCACGACGTGCAGAACCGAGGTGGCGCCGTAGATGGCGGCCTCGTCGAGAATGCTGCACAGGTCGCCGTGGCTGGCCCCCGACACTCCGTGGATCGGAATGCCGATCTTCTCGCTGGCGCGGGCCAGTTCCTTGGGATCCACGCTGCCGGGCTTGAGGAGTTGGCTGTTCACCTCGATTCCTTCGAACCCGACGTCTTTGGCCAGACGGAGCTTGTCCTCGGTTGACAACTTCTCCTGGATCATCTCCCAGCCGACGGCCTTCTTGATGCGGTCCGCAGGTTCCGCGCCGACGGCCAATGGCGAGGAACCGACCAGGGCCGATACGGCGCTGCCCGCCAGAGCAAGTCCACCCAGTTCAAGAAATCGACGCCGCTCAATGGGGAATGTCATGGAAAAGTCCTTTGCAGTAGGGGTGTGTACACGTCACTCTCTGAAATCGGCAATCCTGCCTCCCACTTCGCCTCCGAATACTCTATCACGGCGCCGTCCCGATAGAAACAGTCGAAGGGACGGCTTGTTGCCGCATTTCTCGCTCGATGATTGACTTCTCTACGCGGCCAATTCAGACTATCAGGCGAACCGCGAGGCCATTTGAGCAGGTAGCCCGGTGCGGGCTCGCCCCTCAACGGCCGGTAGATCAGGATATGAGCATTGCACACGCCGGGAGAAGCCGATTGATGAAGATCTCGATTTCGAGTTGCAGGTTGGTGGTCGCAGGATGGTTCTCTCTGCTGGCGGTTCTCGGCCCGTACTGCGGAATGATCGCGGCCAGCGAGGACGCGGCCGACGCGGGCCAGGGCATCGTTGTTACCGTCTCGCCGCCGGCCAGCGATGTGGGACTGGCCACGCTCAACCGAGGCGGCAACGCGGTGGACACGGCCGTGGCGACGGCCTTCGCCCTTGCGGTCACCTGGCCCGCCGCAGGGAACATCGGCGGCGGCGGGTTCATGATGGTCTATCCAGGCCCGGGCCGGGACCCGGTTTGCGTCGAGTACCGCGAGACGGCGCCGGCGGCGGCCACAGCGGATCTGCTCGTCCGCGATTTCCGCATGGACGGCCATCGCGTGGCCGCCACGCCGGGCACGGTTGCCGGCCTGGCCCTGGCCCACAAGGAGTGGGGAACGCTGCCGTGGCGGGAACTCGTGATGCCGGCCGTGCGGCTTGCCAGGGATGGATTCGAAGTGGATGAGGCCTTGGCAGGGTCGCTCAACGGTGCACTTCAGGCCAACCGGCAGTATGCGGAGTTGCAGCGAGTCTACCGGCCGCTGGGAAAGGAGAAGTGGCAGGCAGGCGATCGCCTCGTGCAAGCTGATCTGGCTCGCACTCTCGAAAGCATCGCCGACGGCGGTCCCGACGCTTTCTATCGCGGCCCGATCGCCGACCTGATCGCGGCGGAAATGGAGGCCGGCGGCGGGCTGATCACCAGGGACGACCTCGCTCGATACCAGGCCAAACTTCGCAAGCCGATCCACGGTAGCTATCGCGGCTACGACGTGTACGGGCCGCCGCCGCCGTCCAGCGGCGGGATCTGCCTCGTCGAAATGCTCAATATCCTCGAGAACTTCCAGCTCAACGAGAATTCCTCCCGGCAACCGCCCATCGGCCAACCGGCCCACTGGTCGCCGCAGGCCATGCACCTGGTGATTGAGGCCATGCGCAGAGCCTATTGCGATCGGGCGCGGCACCTGGGCGATGCCGACTTCGTTTCCATCCCGTCTCATCTGACTTCCAAGGAGTACGCCAAGGAGCTTGCGGCCGGGATCGATCCTGACAAGGCCACGCTGAGCGAGGCGATCGCGCCGGACATTCCCCTGGCCGGCGAGTCGCCCGAAACCACGCATTTCTCGATTATCGACGGCAGCGGAATGGCCGTTTCCAACACCTACACACTCGAGAATTCCTACGGCTGCCGCGTGGTGGTTCGCGGTGCGGGGTTCCTGCTCAACAACGAGACGACGGATTTCAACCACGTTCCCGGCCGAACCGACCGGACGGGCCTGATCGGGACCCCGGCCAACGTGATTGCACCGGGCAAACGCATGCTGAGTTCGCAAACGCCCACTTTGGTCGCCCGCAACGGTCGTCTGGTCCTGGTGACGGGCAGTCCGGGCGGGCGCACCATCATCAACACGGTGCTCTGCACGATCCTCAACGTCGTCGACTTCGGCATGGCCACCCAGCAGGCCGTGGATGCCCCACGACTCCATCACCAGTGGTTCCCCGACAAAGTCCGTTTCGAGGGTGCCAAGCTTCCCGACTATGCGGCGACGGTCGCGCGGTTGCGTCAAATGGGCCACGACCTCGACCCGAAGGCGTCGAAGCAGGGAGACGCCCATCTGATCGGCCTGGACCCGGAAACCGGCCGTTACGTTGGGGCCGCCGATCACAGGATCGGCGGTAGAGTGGCAGCGCAATAGTCGCGTAGCGTGGCTGCCGGCCGGCACAGTCACACGACAAGCACCCAAGATCGAGAGGAGTACAGATCATGAATTCACCACGTCATTCAATCTGCATGACCCTCGTCGGGGTGGCAACGATCGCCCTGCTGTCTTGGACGAACACCCCTTCCCTGTCCTGCGACACTTGGGTTTCGATGCAGGATGTCACCGCGGATGGGTCGGTGATTCTGGCAAAGAACAGCGACCGCCCGCCCATGGAGGCACAACCGCTTGTGCATCGCGCCGGCGAGAAGCATCACCCGCAGGAAAAAGTGAAATGCACCTACATCGAGATTCCGCAAGTCCCCGAGACGTACGAACACATCGGGTCCAAGATCTGGTGGACCTTCGGGTACGAGCACGGAATGAACGAGCACGGGGTGGCCATCGGCAACGAGGCGGTCTGGTCGAAGGAACCTTATCAATGGGGCGACGGGCTTCTGGGAATGGACCTGTTGAGATTGGGCCTGGAACGCGGCAAGACGGCCCATGAGGCCATGCACGTGATCATCGGCTTGCTGCAGGAATACGGACAGTGCGGCGACTGTGAGCACGAAGGCGAATGGGGAGGCGCCAACTACCACAACAGCTTTCTGATTGCCGATCCCAAGGAAGCCTGGGTGCTGGAGACCGCCGGCCGGTACTGGGCCGCCAAGAGAATCACGCGCGGCGTATACTCGATCTCGAACATCTATTCTATCGAGAAGGACTGGGACGAAGCGCATCCGAACCTGGTTAAGCATGCCGTCGAGCAGGGCTGGGCGAAATCGGCGGAGGAATTCAATTTCGCGCGAGCCTACAGCGACTACTGGAAAGTGGAATCTCCCAACCCGGGCGCTATGCAGATTCGGCGGAATTCGACCCTTGCCTGCCTTCGAGCAGAAGCGGGGAGAATCTCTCCGGCGAGCATGATGAAGGTCAACCGAAGTCATCACGAGGGGACGATTGTGGAGCCGCGATGGGGGGCGGCCGACTGCTTCTGGGCGACCCCCTGTATGCACGATTCACCTCGCTCCCGATATCACAGCGCTGCATCTCTTGTGGCGCACCTGCGAGCCGACATGCCGCCCCTCTTGCGTCAAGTCTGCTGGTCCGGTTTTTCCAATCCATGCTGTGGCGTGTTTCAGCCGTTCTACCTGCACGGGCCCCGGGTTCCCGCGGACTATGCCATGGGAACCAGTACCTATTCTGCCGATTCGCCCTGGTGGCAGGCCAACCGCGTGAAGTTGCTCTGCGACCTGAACTACCGCGCACTCCAGGCGAAGGTACGGCAAGTCTTCGACGTGACCGAGCAATCGGAGATGGCACGCCAGACGGAGTGTGAGGCCAAAGTCATCCGCCTGCTCGACCAGGGCAAGACCGATGACGCGGTCGAATGCCTTCAGGAGTTCATCAACGTCAATTGCGCCCGTGTGAAGCAGGAATACGAGACGCTCAACAGAACGCTCGGCGGAATACTGGAAGCCCGCGGCGTGGAGTATCTGTATATCGACTACCTCAAGCAGTGGAGCGTCCAGAAGGGGGTTCCGCTACCAGTCTCGGAATAGCCACGCTCGGGTGTCACTCCAGTCCAGCTCGACGCTTGAGGTAGATACCTTCATTCCGGCCGCGGTCTCTTTGACACTCAACCCAGCAAAGTTCCGCGTCTTCATCACTTGGGCGTTTCGGGCATTACCGGGTACCCGCAGAAGCATCGGACGGGCTTCGTATAGCCGCCCGAAGCGATCTTCATTCTCTGGCAGGTTCTTCAACCGTCATGGCAACGCAAAACGGGTTACAGGTTTCGTCCGTTGCAATGTAGTCAATGGCGGTCACCTGCACTTCCGGATGCGGATTGACCCATACGCCAAGGTATAGGCGAATGCCCACGTCGTACGTGTCGGCCGCACGATTTCGGCCGATCCACACGACCCTCCCCCGCGTTACTGGCTTGCCCTCGTCGAAATCCCACCAGTCACGTACGTCCTCGCCGTACACGATAGGGATCAACTCTTGCGAACCGTTGTCGAATCGGATCACATATCGGCCAATCTGCGTGCCATCGGTGAAATAGGGTGACCCGCTTCCCGTCGCATGCAGCAGAAAGAGCCTCGCGACCTTCAGGTTGACCGGAATGCCTTCCACTTTGGACTTGACGTTCGGTTCCTCTCCTGTCTTTGTTTGAATAGCCTGCTTTCCGATCTCGAATGGGACTCCGCCCAGGACATGTTTGCCTACCGGCAACTCTGCAAGGCCATTTCCGGCAAAGCGTCCGGAATCGGCGGTATCTCTGACATTGAGATTGCTGCAAGCCTGAAGGTCCAGCGGGACGAGCCGGCCAGCCTTCGAAAAGTCCGGAACCGCCGGCACCTGCGGAACGTTCTTGCTCGCTGCCAGCAATTGCTGGCTGGTCGAATACATGATCCGGCCTGCCTCGGCTACATTCTGCTCGGTGGAACCCTCGAAGAGTTTTCCAAAGGCAGCATAGGCATCGGCGGCCAGATCATATTGCCCCGTGGCACGGCATGTCATTCCCGTCAGTTTTGCTACCTGCAAGGCGACATTGTCTTGGCCCATCTCGATCCTTTGAGCGACATAGGACCTCACGTCGGCAAGTGTGGTTTCCTGATCTTGCCTGGCTAAACAGGCGAGTGAGCGTATTCGATCTATCAGCAGGACAAACCTGGCCGCCTCGTAGTCCATAGAGGTCTTGTCTTCTTCCAGGGTCAGTATTCTCTCCGCCGCCAGCTTCAATGCAGGACGACTCTCGGTTCGATGCCGGATATCCTCTTCCACCGTGGTTGGGTGATAGGTCGACACCCGTTGAATGAAAGCGACCAACTCCGTCACATTACCGTTTGGCACGACGTACTGTTCAGGGGTCGCCTCGTTTCCGGCCCCCGCAGTTGTCGAAGGAACAGATAGAGCCACAGTCAACGCCGTCATACCGTAGAAGACAATGGCTGGCGCAGCGTAGATGATGAAACGTAGACAATGGCGTGCGGGACGAACCTGCCGGTCCTTCATGAGACATTCCTCTGCAAAAGGAGTAGTCGGTGTCAAAGTCGCAACGGTAATAATCCTGCATATCGGTTCCGCACGCTAGACTCGTTTCCGAACTACACCTTCCCTCTGGCGGTTCCCCGCTTGCGCGGAGGATCTTCGAGCACTTCTCAACGCGTCTTTCGTCCCCCCTTTCCGAGCCGGACGCACATTCACAAGTCCTGTTGGGACTTGCCCCTGCTTGTCTGTGCCAATGCAGCCGCTTACGCTGTCTCCATACAATCACACATCCCCAATTCGGGGGCAGTCACGGACGTTTCTTGGGGCGTGCCGCAGGCGACCAAGGGCTTTCCGAAGAAATTCCCAAAAAGCCTGAAAGAATCCTGGGCTGGCGGGGGAATCGTACGTGGAGGGAGAGCATGGACGAATCGCAAACCACACACGGGAGCCTAATCATTCGCCTGGAAGACGGCAATGACAAGCAGGCTTGGTCCGATTTCATCGACCTCTATTCTCCCGTGATCTACGGTTTTGCCCGCCGGCAGGGGCTTCAGGATGCCGATGCCGCCGACCTTGTCCAGGAGGTGTTGCGGTCGGTTGCCCGATCGATCCCTAAATACGATCGCCAGAAGGGGCGCTTCCGGAACTGGCTGATGGCCGTGGTCCGCCACCGACTCAACGATTTCTGGGTTTCTCACGGGCGGCAGCCCGCTGGTAGCGGCGACACGCGAGTTCAAGACCATCTTGAACAAGTCTGTTCTCCGGACGGTTCTGACAAACTGTGGGAGCAAGAATACCAGAGGAGCGTGTTCCAGTTGGCTGTGAACCGAATCCGTGACAGTTTTGAGGATTCGACGTGGCAGGCTTTTTGGCGAACGAGTGTGGAGAGTGAGGGGATTCGCGAAGTCGCCCAGTCCCTCGAAATGTCCGAAGGGGCTGTCTATATCGCACGATCCCGGGTGCTTGCCCGGTTGAAGCAGCAAGTTCAGGCTTTCGAAGAGTAATCGTTTTCAGGCACGAATCATGCCGCAAGGCAAAGGAGCATTCCCATGGCTGACTCTCAAGATTGTCTGAATGAGGCTCAATTAAGGGCTTTGCTTGACGGTATGATGCCGGCAGCCGAGTCAGAGGCCGTGGCCGCCCATTTGGGAGGATGCGAGTCGTGCCGGCAGAACCTGGATCGCCTCGTCGGGGAAGGCGACACCATCGGCAATCAGGTTGCGTCGCTCGGCCATCCGCCCGTGCGGTCGGAAGCCCTGGACGAAGTCGTGGCGCGACTGAAAGAGAGAACGGTCGCTGAGACTGCGACTCAAGCAGAATCGCACGCGGTTCGTCCGTCCTTGGGCTTTCTCGAACCTTCGAAGAATCCTCGCCACCTGGGCAAACTGGGCGAATACGAGATCCTGGAGGTCATCGGACGCGGGGGAATGGGAATCGTGCTCAAAGCCCGCGACCCCAAGCTCGAACGACTCGTGGCCATCAAAGTGCTCAATCCCGAGTTGGCTTCGAGCGGAGCGGCCCGTGCACGATTCCTCCGAGAGGCACGATCGGCGGCTGCCGTGACCCACGAGCACGTGGTGACGATCCATGCGGTGCATGACACGGCCGACGTGCCGTTCCTGGTTATGGAGTATATCGTTGGCGTGTCGCTCGAAGATCGCATCCAGCGGACCGGGCAGATGAAGGTGGAAGAAGTGCTCCGTATCGGGATGCAGGCCGCTTCCGGACTGGCCGCCGCCCACGCGCAAGGTCTGGTTCATCGCGACATCAAGCCGAGCAACATCCTGTTGGAAAACGGCGTTGAGCGTGTCAAGATCACCGATTTTGGCCTGGCGCGTGTCGTTCACGAAGCCCAACTCACGCAGACCAATGCGGTCATGGGCACCCCCCAGTACATGTCGCCCGAGCAGGCGCGAGGCGACAAAGTCGACCATCGGAGCGATTTGTTCAGCCTTGGTTGTGTGCTCTACGCGATGTGTACGGGCCGCTCGCCCTTTCGCGCCGAGACCCCGAGCGGAGCAATCCATCGTGTATGCGAGGACTCGCCACGGCCCATCACAGACACAAATCCTGATATCCCCGAGTGGCTGGCCGAGATAATCGATCGCCTGCTGGCGAAGAAGCCGGAGGAACGGTTCCACACCTCGTCAGAGGTCGCGGAGATACTGGGACGCTACTTGGCGCACGTTCAGCAGCCGTCCCAGGCCGCGCTGCCGCCTGGTTTACCAACTGTGCGCAAGGCGGTGTCGCGCCGGAATTGGCTGACCGCGACGTTGGCCACATCGCTGGCGGCCCTAGTGCTCATGGTGGGCGGGGTTTGGTTGAACGGGTCGCTGAAGGAGAAGACAGGGCAGAAAGCTCAGGGCAGCGCCGAGAACCCGGGCGGAACGGGACCGGTAACGGTATCCCCGCCACAGCGGTTCTTTCCGGTCGATATTCAGGCGCAGGCAACTCGCTTTCTCGGAGAGGGGACATCTGCGCCTGATAACAGTTTTGCTGAGCTGAGCGAAGGTAGTCTTTCGTTCAAGGGTATTCCGTTTCAGATTGGCCACCGTTACATCCAATTGGCTGGCAAATACGTTCAGAACTGTCCTGATGCAGTCCGCGACATCAGGCTTGGCCGCAAAGCGGCGAAAGTCCATTTCTTGCATGGGACTACGCACACCCAGGACATCCTCGGACAAGAGATCGCCACATACACGTTTCACTACGCCGACGGAACGACCGAATCGATGCCGGTGGTTACCGGGCGGCATTTGCGAGAGTGGTGGTGCGGGCCGAGCGACAAACAGCGTCGGGCAACACGGGCGGAAATTGCCTGGTCCGGAACGAATCCTGCGGCATCTGAAAAGGGACAGACAATCATTGCTTACCATTGTTGCTGGAAAAATCCTTGTCCGGAGAAGACGATCGCCACGATTGATGTGGTGCGGACCCATGTCACAAAACCAAGTCTGTTCTGCCTGGCGATCACATGCGACACTAATTTGGAGCCACTACCACCAGAGCCAGGATTGTTCCATGTCTCGATAGGCGAATGGGCAACCAGGACCTCCTACTCCGTATCACTTCCTGGCTCCGAAATAGCACCCATTTTTGGGAAAGGAACGCACAATCGTTTGCTGCCGACGGGCCGACATCGAGTTGAGATTCGCGCCGACTCCACGCTAATTCGCAGCGGTACGATCGAGATAGAACCAGGCTGTGTGTCGTACCTTTCATTCGACGCTCCTCAGGCCATAGTGCTTTTTACCGATGCGCAACCTAAGCCGCTCCAAGAACTTATCGGTCAGTCCTCGGCCATTCGTGACGTGGAACTATCGCAAGACGGGATGTTGCTTGCTACGGCGGCCGGCAACGGAACCGTCGTTCTCTGGCGATCAGAAAACGGAATGTGGAAGAAGGAAGCCGAAATGCCGAAACCGGATCCAGTGGTGCGCGCCATCGCTTTTTCGCCGAAAGCTGATTGGCTGGCGGTGGGCTGCGAGGATGGTTCGCTGAAGCTCTGGAACGTTGGTTCCAACCGGCAACTGACAACACTGGCGGAAAGCGGCTCAATAATTCATGATGTGGCAGTATCGCCGGACAGCACGCTCATTGTGACCGCCCACGCTAGTGGAGATGTGAATGTCTGGAACGTGGAATTGCGCCAGAGGGTGAAGAGTCTCAGGGCCTGCCAGAACGAAGGGGTCGTTAGTCTTGCCTTTTCGCCAGACGGTTCGCTCCTGGCTACAGGCGGATGGAGTGAGTATAGGGTGAAGCTGTGGAATGTAGCCTCTTGGGAGTGCATACGAGTAATGCCGGGGCATACAGGTAGTGTCCGCGCGATTGCCTTCAGCCCGGATGGCAAGACAATCGCATCAGCGAGTGGTGACAGCACAGTGAAGCTATGGGATTGCGAATCAGGTCGGATGCTGCAATCGCTGCCAAGCGTTCGATCGCTTGAGGCACTGGCATTCGATCGAACGGGAACGAAGCTAGCCGCAGGCGGTCAGTCACACACAGTGCGTCTTTGGGATGTGACAAAGGGTACGCCGCTGAACGACTTCCACGCCCATTGGGCGCACATTGAAGCGATAGCTTTCGGAGTGGACGGAGAAACGCTGATCACTTGTGCTGACGACAACACGACGAGAATCTGGTCTGTTGCTGACTTGCCTGAGACGGTTAATTTGGAGACTGGTGGCCCCCGACCCCGGGCAACCTTCGTTGTTCATGAGGACTGGTCCATCTGGAGTACGTTTTCGTCAAATAGGTTGTTGGCTTCAGTAGGACTATATCCCTCGTATTTGCGCGTCTGGAGTCTTGAGGACTACTCAACGGTAGCTGCTTTCGACGTTCGGCACAATAAAGACGGACTAATGTTCCAAGAGTGCATCGAGTTTTTGCCTGGTACGCACATGCTTATTACATGCCTAAGCATCGAAGGTGCGCCCAAGATCGGATTGCTGGACACGACAAAGCAAGTGAAGCGGGCGATATTCTCTCCTGACATGATACTTTCCGGCAAGCCCTTCGCCGCGGCGTACATGGCGCTCGCGCCGGATGGAAAGCATACAGCAATTGCATCAAACAGCGATAAAGCTATTAGTCTGATTGATGTTGCAGCGCGAAAGACGGTGTGGTGCGTTGGTTCGCAGCATGGTCCTATTCGATCGATTGAATTCGACAAGGCCGGAAAGATGCTGGCTGTCGGCACGAAGAGTGGATTGGTGATGCTCCTAGACGCGGCCACCGGTGAAGAATTGCGGGAACCGCTCGAAAATGGAACGAAATGGATCAACGCGATTGCCTTTTCGTCCAAGAATCTATTGGTTACCGCGGGTGAGGACCGAACGATCCGGATATGGGATATGAGCACCTATAGTTTCACCGAGTTGCCGGCGGAACATCTCGAGACGATCCACTCCGTCGACCTGTCGCCCGACGAAAAGCTGCTTGCGTCGACCAGCGGTATTGACTTCTTCACTACGACGCCGAAGGCCAATCAGGGGGAAGTATGTCTCTGGGACTTCCAGCAACGTAAACTGGTTGCCAAGTTCAACGTCCACTGTGGTTGCGTCAGGTCGGCGCGATTCAGCCCGGATGGGAAACTGTTGGCAACGACGGGGCGTGACGGCAAGATGTACTTGTGGGATGTGGAGGAGTTGCTGCAGTTCGGCGTGCAGCGGCCGTGAGAGGTTCTTGCCTGGAACGAGAATACAATTCCTCGGGCAAGCTCACACCGGCCTGATCCCTGGCCAATTCGCGTCGCAAAGCGGAATGGCTCTCCTGGGTGACGTAACGACGTAGTGAACTGTTCTTGGTGAATCTGAGGAACTGTCGCTTGGCGAAGAATCGACAGATGCTTTCGACTGGAACATGGGCGATGGCGGGGTGAAGTGGACTTCCCACGCCAAACTTACTCGTCACCCCCCAGTTCCACAATCGCGTCCGCGATCTGGCGGCGCAAGCCGTCGTAATCGTCGAAACGCAATCCGTTGGCCATTTTGTGGTCGCCGGAAACGACCTTGCCGCCTTCCGGCACAACCTCTTTCCGGCCGGTCCAGTCCCCCTGGGCGGCGCTGCCGGTGGAGCCGCCGAAGTCGATGGCGGAGAGTCTCTGCTCGACCGCGCTCCAGATCGCCTTGGCCCGAGCCGCCTGCTGGCCGCGGCGCGACGAGATCTCCTCCACGAGTTGTTTCAGGGTGAAGAGGTATCGGTAGTCGTCTGCCCCTTCACGCGCTGCCTCCCAGGCGATGGCCGGACCGCCCGTCTCGTCGCCGGCCTGCGGATACTGGTAGATGATCGTGTTGAGCTTGTCGTACACTTAACGCAGTCTGATAACTCCACTCGAGCATCCCCGTACCGCCGGCCTGGTAGAGCCCGAATCCGTAGCCGAAACGCAGCACCTCGGGATGCCAGCCGGTCAGATCGATGTTGTAGAACCAGATCTCCTTGCCGTCCTTGCGAGTACGATCGAGAAAGGACTGCCAGCCGTCAGCGGCGTGCAAGTCACGCATAGGCCTTTCAGGTCGCGAAGCGAGCGGACGGCAACCGCCATCGGCTCACGCTCGCCCGGCGCGGCGAAGCAGGCCAGCGGTCGGCCGATCTCCCCATGGTCCGGCACCGAGGTGGGGAAGATCAGCCGGAGACAGTGGCGTGCGTAGACGATATATCCGTTTTCCGTCTGCTCGGCAGTCAGCTCGGGCATGGTCCGGTCGTCCTCGTAACGCTGGATAGGAGGCTCGAACTTGTCGACGGCCGCGAGGGTCAGGTCGTCATACCAGACGGCACCGGTGCCCGAGTAGTTCATATTCAGCCACAGGCGGATGCGCAACGTCTGCGTGCCGAGGGGAGGAGTGAGATAGGCCGTGTACCGCGTCCAATCCCGATCGGTGTTGACGGCGATGGCGTTGTAGTCGGCGTCGAGGTACTTGCGTCCTTCTCCCTGGAAGACGACTGAAACGAGGGCCTGCGTGTCCTTGATGTCGCGGGTCTTGATCCACGCCTGAAGCTTGAAAAACTTCGCGTCCGGCGGCACGGCGACACCGTCCAAGGACCAGACCCCGTCGTCTTCCCGGCGCCCGTTGGCGATGAACAGGCTGCGCCGTCCCGTGTGCGCGGCCGTGTCGTCCCACTGGAACTGCGGCTGCTGTTTGCGGCTCTTGCGTCGCCATCAGGCCTTTCGATAATGAATGGCGTTGCCGAGGACTTCGTACCCTACGAAAACCGGAGGTTGCCATGAACAGCGAAATTCAGCGAAGAACGTTCCTGCAATTGACCCTGGCCGGGACCGCGATGGGTCTGGGCGCACCGTGCATGGCAGGCTTCACCACGCCCCGACCATCGTCCCTCATCAGTCCGGGTTGCCGGAGGAGCAAAGTCAAGGTAGCGAGGATCTTCATGGCCAATCCACAAGGGCTCTGGCCCAAGCCCAAGCTGAATCTTGAAGAGGAAGTCCGCTCGTACAAGGCCGTTTTCGAGACGATGAAGGAGGAACTGACTGATGTGGATTTCTTCGTGGACCAGTTGGTCACCTCTGAGGATGAAATCAAGGCTCTCCAGGAAACGCTGAAAACGGCCGACGGCATCCTGGCAATCCACCTGACCATCGGAATTCGTCCGATCCTCCGTGGGATCCTCGCCGCCGGACGGCCGACCATGGTCTTCGCGGTTCCCTACTCTGGGCACGAATGGGCCGGCTTCGGCGAGATGCTCAAGGACCCCGCAGGCGTCAGGATGGACTGCATGCTGACCAGCGACCGCACACAATTGGCGGCCGCCGTCCGGCCCTTCAGGGCGATCCATCACTTGAGAGAAGCCAAGGTCCTCAACGTTTCCACTCGCCAGCCATCCGACTTTGTCGCCTTGGTCAAGAAGGCGTTCGGCACGGAAATCAAGACGATTGAGCTTGCCCGCGTTGTCGACGCCTACAATGCCGTGGACGAGGTCGCGGCCAAGGCCGAGAGTCAGCGTTGGATCGAGCAGGCGGCGGCGGTCGTCGAGCCATCCAAGGAAAACGTGCTGAAGTCGTGCAGGCTGGCCCTGGCCTTCGAACACCTGCTTGCCGAAGAGGACGCCACGGTCATGACCGTCGACTGCTACGGAACGATGTGGCAAGGGACCATCAAGCTGCCGGCTTATCCATGCCTCGGTTTCGCCAGGCTCAACAACATGGGACTTGGCGGGATCTGCGAGTCTGATCTGCGCTCGGCGATGACGCACATCCTCTTCCAGGGCCTGTCGGGCAGGCCCGGCTTCATCAGCGATCCGACGGTCGACGAGTCGCAGGACGCCATCATCCTGGCCCATTGCCTGGGCACACCCAAAATGGCCGGGCCAAATGAACCTGGCGAACCGTACAGGCTCCGCACCGTGTTGGAACGCCAGGAAGGCGTTGTCCCCCAGGTCTTCATGCGCACGGGGGAACGGGTGACTCAGTCCCTGCTCGTCGGCGTCGACGAGATCATCTACTTCACCGGTGAGATCATCGACGCCCCGGACGTCGACCGGGGCTGCCGCACCAAGATCACCGTCAAGGTGGACGGCAACGTGGAGAAACTGTGGAGGAACTGGTCCAACGGATTGCACCGAGTGACCTGCTACGGCGACGTCACCAAGGACATGGAGCGATTCTGCCGGTTCACAAATATCAAGATGACGGACGAAGCGGCCTGATCGTTCGCGGAGAGTACGGATGGAGATCTGCACCTCTCGGCAGGCGGCTCTGACGATTCAACCGAGCCTGCGTATCACGGCTCCATATAAGGATACCTGAAATCCGTCGGCGGCAGGAACGTCTCCTTGATCGTTCGCGGCGTAACCCAGCGTTCCAGGTTCAACCAACTGCCGGCTTTGTCGTTCGTGCCCGAGGCGCGGGAGCCGCCGAAGGGTTGCTGCCCGACGACGGCGCCGGTGGGTTTGTCGTTGATATAGAAGTTGCCCGCCGCGTGCCGCAGGGCATCCATGGCCTTGACGATGGCAGCGCGGTCCCGGGCGAAAATTGCCCCGGTCAGTGCGTAGGGCGACGTTTGATCGCACACGTGGAGCGTCTCTTCGTACTCCCCTTCCGGGTAGACGTAGACGCTGAGTACGGGGCCGAAAATCTCTTCGGCCATGAGTTTCGAATCGGGCGTTTTCGACAGGATCACGGTCGGTTCGACATAATAGCCGACCGAATCGTCGCAACCGCCGCCGCAGAGGATTTCCAGGTCGGGGCTGCTGTTGGCATAGTCGACGTAGCCCTTGATGTTTGTGAACGAGGCTTTGTCGATCACCGCACCCATGAAACTGGTGAAGTCGGCGACGTCGCCCATCTTGATCTGGCCGATCTTGTCGAGAAGCTGCTCCTTGACCTGCGGCCAGATCGAATCAGGAATGTACGCGCGGCTGGCAGCCGAGCACTTCTGGCCCTGGTATTCGAAGGCTCCGCGGACCAGGGCCGTCACCAGGGCGTCGACGTCGCTGCTGGCGTGGGCAAAGATGAAGTCCTTGCCGCCTGTTTCGCCCACGATCCGCGGATAGCAGACATATTTGCGGATGTCGGAGCCCACCTCCAGATAGATGGTCGAAAAGACCTTGGTACTGCCCGTGAAGTGGATGCCCCCGAGGCTCGGGTTGCTCAGGGCGGCGGGCCCCACGATCGATCCGGACCCGGGAACCATGTTGATCACACCGGGCGGCAGGCCCGCCTCAGCCAGCACCTGCATGATGAAATGGGCCGGCAGAACGGCGCTCGAAGCCGGTTTCCACACCACCGTGTTGCCCATCAGGGCCGGCGCCGTGGGGAGATTGCCGGCGATCGAGGTGAAATTGAACGGCGTGATCGCCATCACGAAACCGTCCAGCGGACGGTGCTCCATGTAGTTCAGCACTCCGGGAGTCGACAGAGGCTGGTCGCTGTAGACCTCTTCCATGAAGTGCGGGTTGAATCGCCAGAAGTCGATCAGCTCGCAGGCCGAGTCGATTTCGGCCTGGTGCGGAGTCTTGCTCATATTGAGCATGGTGGCCGCATTGAGAATCTGGCGGTACTTGCCGGCCAGCAATTGGGCCGCCTTCAAGAAAATGATCGCCCGGGCGTCCCACGGCATCCGGCTCCACTGGGGCTTGGCCCGATCGGCGGCTGCGATCGCCTTCTCCACGAACAACGCGTTCGCCTGGTGATACTGGCCCAGGACATGCTGATGGTTGTGGGGGCAAATCATATCGGCCAGCGAGCCGTTCCTCACCTCCTCCCCATCGATGATCATCGGGACCTCGGACCGGGTTCCGAGCAATTCCTGCACCCTGCCCTGAAGCTCGGCCCGCTCGGGCGTGCCGGGTGCGTAGCTCAAAACGGGTTCGTTGACGGGCTGTGGAACGCGAAAGATACCGTTGAACATGGCGATCTCCCCCCATAAGGTCGTGTTACTTGAAGATTGCTCTCCTCAATCATCCGTAATCCGAAAAGAGACCTTATCGGTGGTCATTCTGGGAAACACGCCCTGCTGCGTCAAGTGTCTGGTGAGAAGGGAGAGGAGTTTATGGTCGCCACCGAGCAAAGATGGGAGGTGGAAGACAGGATAGCTTCTCTTCCTGAAGCGGGCCATGGACAGCGCAGACACCCCGTACCATGCCGCCCATGCGCATGGGAACTACCCCAACGTGATGCTCCGCAGCCGAGCGGCACCGTTCGTCGGTCACTCCTCCAACGTTCTCTGAGACGTTCTTTCTTCCATCGCCCGAGCTCGGGCCTCATCGGCAGCAGCCTTCTCGTTTTCACCAAGTCTGCGATACAAGGCCGCCCGACCGCGAAGTGCGAGGATGCACTTCGGATCGAGCCGGACGGCCTCGTTGAAGTCCTTGAGGGCCTGCTCGTCGTCACCTCGCCGCGCCGAAAAGACCGCACGATTTGCGTGGGCGGGGGCGCAGTGGGGGTCGATCTCAAGTGCCCGGTTCCAGTCCTCCAACGCTTTCTCAGAATCCCCGACCTTCCAGAAGGCAGTACCTCGATTGACCCGGGTCGGCACATCGTCGGGGTTCAGTTTCAGGGCCGTGCTCATGTCGGCGATCGCCTCTTTGAACATCTGGCCCTTGAAATAGAAATAACCTCGACGCCGAACCGCCGACGCAAGAGATTCGAGTTTGGGCCGGACACGCAACTTCTCTTCCTTGCCGTCACGCCAGACGTCGAAGACACCTAGGCTGCATAGCGAGCGACTGAGGACACGTCTCTGGAGATGAGCGCAATCGTCGATGCGATTACTTCCTACCGAGAGAACCACATCGCCAACCTCGAAACCGGCCTCCGCCGCCGCCGAGCCCGGCAGCACCGCGTTCACCAGCACGGCCTTCTCTCTCTCCAGACCTTTCGGGACTTCATCTCCCACAACATCCGAGATGTCAATACCCAGCCTAGGATGCCGGAGGGGAATGTCTGCGAACAATCGTATGGCCTTGACCTCGCCGGTGTGTGTGGGTGGCCTCGTTTTCTTCCATACAAATACCGCCCACGGGGTTCCGCGATATTGATCTTGTTCAGGGTCCCCAGAGAGGTCGGGGATGAAGAAGATGCCGACTCGGCGCTCCAAATACTCTTGGTAGTACACGGTGCTCGGCATACAGTCAGTCCAGATGCGCAACCCCTGATGCATGAAATAACCGCGTGAATGAATACTCTTCTCGTCGCCGCATTCAGCGGGCTCGGTATCCAATGACTGGTTCCATGGTAAAATCTCTTTGACTTCCAGGGCCTTCTCAACGTCTTGAACCCTCATGCCCGGACGAGGAAACAGGTCCACGGCCCAGACGATGTCCCCCTGGACGATGGCAATGACCTTGGTCCAGGCAGCAATGCGGTATTCCAGAATCACCGTCCCCTGCAATCCTTGGACAGCTATGGCCGATTCCACGTCCCTCTTCTCCCAGGGATGGAGGGCTTGGTTCTTGGCCAACTCAAGCTTGCGTCGGAGTTCATCTGGCTTACGGTCTACTGGCGCCGGTTCGACCCCGAAGTACTCGAATGTGTTAAAAGCCTCGTCCGACGAGACCGTTTTCAACGGCTTTCCCCAGTTCGGCAGTGCAAACAGTTCGTCGCGTGTGGTGCAGCCCGGCACGACGCCGAAGTAGTTTGCCGTCGGACGGCTCGAAGGCCGGACCGATCCCGGTTGCTGCGACGATTCGAGGACGACTGGCTTCTCGCCGAAGAAGCGGATGCGTTTGACGACCTGCTTGCCTTCCGCGTCCTCCACTTCGAGGACAACAAACGCCTCTTGTGATTCCAGCAAATCGCCGGAGATTCCCTCCGTCGCAAAGCGGGCTTCCGCCGGCAGTTGCTCGATCGAATCCAGACGGCCCAACTTGAACACCTCGCCGATCGCCTTCGGCGTGAACTTGGGCGGCGGGTACAGATCGATGCCGATCACCTCGCCGCCTTTGGCGATAACCACGACTTTCTTCCACGGCTTGATGGCATACTCGAGACAGCGCGTCCCGTCGGCCGCTGCTGTTTCCGAGGTCTTGTTGCTCCACGCCTTGCCCTGGATGTCCGTGAGCTTTGAAACACCGGGCGACACTTCGTGCACGTGTTTGACCGATCGCTTTGTCTGGGCCGGGCCTGGAGTTACAAGACAGTACCATATCGCGGCCGCTGCAACGACGGTACCTCGATGCAGAAAACAGTTGGGTTTCGTCATGTTCCTATCTCCCCCCAAGTGCATCGTGCCAACGCACGGCGGAGCCACCATGCAACTCGTCCTGGACAGTCGTTGTTGTCACCAATTCCGAAAGATATCCTCGATTGCCCGAAATACAGTCCTCATGAATCCGACGGCTTCGCTCCGCGTTGCCAGCGTCCAGTTGGTGTCGCCGTCATATTGCAACGGGCCAAACGCAACGCGCTGGCCTTCGAGCACGCCGGTCCAGGAGCCGCGGGTCCGCGAATCCCCAAGGATCTGAATGCTCCCGGCCATGCCCGAATCGCCCTGGAGTCCGATCTTCGTTCGCTGGACCCAGGTCGGTTCCTGCTCCTCGAGCCGGAAGAACGTCATGCACAACGGAGCCTTGACACGTCCGCCCGCGCCGTCGGGCGCCTCGAACGATTGATGATAGCAGGCTTTCGGACGAAATAGCGTGAACGCCTCGTCGGTTTCACCCGCCTCAATCTTCTGCTGATGCTGTCGATACTCCGCCAAAGTCTCCCCGGTCACTCGAAAGGCGAGATAGCCCATTGGTTTGGCTTGAGGCTGGAACGTTTGCGCGTTGAGGGCCCGCTGCATCCACGCCTGCATCTGCTGCAGGTCGCGAGGCGGTGTCGGATAGGCGTGTACCCCATAGACGGCATACAGCGGCTTCTCGTCCTCCACAGGCACGACGGGCTTCCTCGGAAGCGGTTCCTCCTCACGTTGGGAACCGGGATTGCGATCCTCGATCCCACCGACCAGGTCCCCTGGATCGGGGCCCTTTTCGTCCATGGGCGGACGATCGCCGATACCAACGGTCAGATCATTGATATCGACGGCCGGCGGACGATCGCCGATGCCGACGGTCAGGTCGTTAATGTCGACGGTCGGCGGACGATCTCCGATTCCCACGGTCAGGTCATGGATGTCGACCGGTTTCGAGTCGGCGATTTGCACGCCGTCGAGTACCAGTTTCGTCTGGGCGACCCGAAGTGCCGCGAGATGGGCGGCCTGGTCCGCGGTCGTCACGGCATCGTCTTCGGTCTTCTGCTCGCCGCACGGCTGGGGATCGACCAACTGGCCTCGCAATGCCGCCAGCCGCTCACGGATCAGATCGAGTCCTTCGCGCGACGCCTTCGCCTCGGCGAGCAGTCCGGCAGAGGGAGGCCCCGGGTTCACACCTCCGACGCCTTGTTGGATGCCACCCAAACGTGCGGCCGCTTCCGGCAGTTCCGCATAGGCCCCTTGCATCCGCTCGATCTGCCCGAATAGAGCGGCCCTCCGCTGATTGAGTTCCGCGGTTCGTTCTTCGTGGCGCGGGGCGATGTCGTCAATTCGGAGACATGAGCTGATTCCGGCCTGGGCCGCGTCGCGCCCCTTGTCGATCAAGACGAGGGCCCGCCCGTATTCATCGGCGGCCTTCTGGGCAGCTTGAACGACCTTACGCAGATCCTCGTTCTGGCTCTTGGCGTGGCGTGCCGCAGCACCGACCTTTCCCGCCGCCTGCACCGCGGCTTCATACCCGTCCCGCAGACGCTTCAGTTCTCCCTCTGTCCGCACATTCGCGGCACGCGAGTCGATCGCGTCGCAATCCCGCCGAACGACATTTTCGAGCTTCACCGCCCCGGAACTGTCCTCCTGGATCTGTGCCTGCAATTCAGAAACCCGCCGGCAGTCCGTGTCGACGTCAAACAGCTTCTTCTGTATGTCTTCAACCTGGGCGAGATGTCCGTTGGCGATCGTCATCTGAGCCCGGGCAGTTTGCGATTCCGTCTGCAGGATCTCGTAGTCGGCCTTGATCTTCCCCGCCAACTGGTACAAGGCGAGCAATTCGTTCTGCAGATGGTCGAGGACGACCGTGGAGTTGCCGGGGTCCACCTGCTCGATCAGCTCGCGAGCCCCGAGGATATCGCCGTTGCGAATCATCTCGACGATATCCTTGACCGAGACGCCCGGCTTGAGCACGACCCGGCCCTGGCGAATCGCTTCCGTCAGGCTGGACTCCAGATCCGCTATTTGATCGGCCGCCCGGCTTCGCTCGCTCTCGTTTCCCAGAAACTCGTTGATGTCGTCCCACGCCTGCTCCGACGCCTTCTTGTGACTATCGAAGTAGTCGGCAGCCCGCCGGTTGAACTCTTCGCCCGTCTCCGTATTCGTCAGAATGTAGCTCGTCCCGTCATAGCCGATCGTCCAGCCAAGGAAGACGACCCCCGTTGTGGGCACGGCCTCAAACAACACCCCGAGACCTCCCTGAACCACCATAGCCTTTCCAGCTTCCATTGCCCGCTGAAAACACTCCTCCGCCTCGTCATCTGGAGTATTCGGGTCCATGCCTTTCTGGATGTTTGCTATGAACGTCTGCATGCTGCTGGCAGCCATGACGACTTCGACGGCGACAGCCCCCTTGCTGAGATTCTCTAGTCCCCCCAACGCCTTCGCGGCTGCCTCATTGAAACCGCGACGCATGCGGCCCATACGGCTGAGATCGTCGGAGACTCCCAGAGCACCACGCAGGGCTTCGTCGAGCTGTGCCGAGGCGCGACCCATCGATGCCCGAATGCCTCCCCCGCCGGATGCCTGCTTGCGCATCGACTCCGCGATCTGCCGTGCCATATCGCGCCCGGAGCTCCGCTTGATGGTTTCAATCAACTGTCCTTTCTCGGCAGGCGAAAGATGCTCGGTCAGCCGGGCGATATCTTCCGATGCGGTGGCCCACTTCGACGGGTTGCGCCGTGCGGCCTCGGCCATCGACTCGCTCAGTTCGATCAACGCCCGATTCTCCGATTGGATACCCAGGCTGCTTCCCACCGTCGAAGTTGCCATGTTTCCCGGCCTGCGACTGGATGCTCGCTTGGCCAGCGTAGCGTCGGACCGCTGGGTGAGGACGGCCCGGCCTTGCTCGTCGTAATGAACAACATAGGTCGAAGACGCCTGGGGACGGGCCGGAGCGCCGAGTCCCTCCTGCCCGCGGAGATGAGCGTTCGCTCCTTCGATTCGCGCAATATACTTCTGCTCTTGCGCCATGATGCGGTGATAGTCGGCCAGGGCGTTGGGATCGTTGAGAAGGCTGGGATTCTGACGTATCTTGGCGAGCGTATCCCGCTTCTTCTTGATGAAGTCCCGCATCTCGTCCGTGTACTTCGTGTACATCTCCGGCGTCACCTGCGTTCCGTCCTTGGCACGGGAGATCCGCTCAAACTCGGCTGCCTCGGGTCGCTTGTAGGCGTCGTTGTTCAGCTTGCCGATCTCCTCAAATTGGCTCTGGTTCACCGTCTTCGGATCGGCCATGAAGTCCACGTCCAGTTTCCTGTGCCAGTCGGATCGCGGCTGGAAGCGAATCCCCTCGGCCTCAAGGGCAGCCTTCACCTTGGAGTCGGCGTCAATCGACCGTCGCATGAAATCGTTCAGCCCGTCGTTGTACCCCTGCTGGATCCGCCGGACGTCGTCGACCGGATTGGCGGATTTGCCATCAAGCTCGTAAATGTAGTCCGAGTCCGTACCCTCCATGAACGTCTGGAGCCCGCCTTGCTTGGGTTGCGTGCTCTGCTGCACGGTGAATTTCGCGCCGACCTGGCGTCCTGCCTTGTCGGCCTGTCCCGAACTGACGCCGTGATGGACATTCTGCCCGGCCTGATACATATCATTGGTGACCCAGCCGCTCATCCGGGCGCGGTTGACGTCGTCGTTGTACCAGACCAGCACCGCTTTCTGGCCGTCGGTAAGTGTGGAAGGTCTTCTCTGTCGGGCATCCTCAGCGGCTTGGGCCAGCGCCTCGAGGACGACCTTGGGTAGCGCCTCGGCAGTCGATCGAAGGAGACCGGCCAGCAGAAGAAGGAACGTAAGCGGAACGAGAGCTTTTCTGAGCATGATTGACCGCCCCTGCCATTTCCGGCTTCGAAAGGGTGAAGCCCGCTGATGAGTAACACAACACGATAGTCCATCGGAGAAAGCGAACCGCGACCTCATGAGGCACCAAGCATTAGCTGACCGGACGCACACACGACGAGAAACGCCCCCCCAAAGGGCAAGAAAAGTCTCTACGAACGGATGTGGTGGCCTTTCGCATAAGCTCCCTCCTGCTGCAGTCGGGCTGAAATGGAAAGACTCCAGGTGGCCCGCAGGCCAGACAAACGAATCGACGATCCCCAAATCAGAGCGGTATACCCTGCACTGATTGTAGCGACTTCGAGGGGGGATAGGTAGCCTGTAATGGGAAGAAAATCGCCGGTTCAGCGGGTTTCTTGATGTTGTCGTGGCCATGAGACCCGCCCGAAGGTCGACGAGTAGAGCGACGCGGGGCGGTTGTTGCCTCGAACGGAGAAGGACCGGTTGAAGCACTTGGGATCGGCTAGCGGCGAAGAGATGCCTGCTGGAGTCGCACTACCACACTCTTCGTGGTCGGCGGCGTTTGGAGCAACAGCTCGCCGCCCTTTGACGTCACCGTCTCCTGGCGGATGGGCCGCGCCTCGACGGTGTCCATCCAGCTTGCCGACCATGTGCCGTCCGGGACGTTACGCAACGTGAGCCGACCCGCGGGCTGCTCGTCGCTGGTCATGCCCATCCGGCGGTACATCCAGTTGAATTCAGGATGTTTCAGCCAAAGCAGGATGCAATCGTCGGTCTGCATGCCGCGGACCTCCAGGTTCGGACCGTCGCGTCGCACATAGTTGGTCAACTCGAAGGCGGTCGCAATCGTACCGCCGCCGGCGTTGGCTACGCGGACGGTGTGAGCACCGGCCGGAACGTCGACGGCGTACTTCCGGTAGTAGGCCCGTGGATTATAAGTGTCCGCCGGGCCGTAAGGCAGAAGGTCCTGCTCCAGCACAACGTTGCCGTCCAGGGCAACCGTCAGCCGGGGAGCGCGCTTCGGCCCTCCGCCCAGTTCCGGAACGTAGACGACGAACTGGCCGTCGACCGGATAGCGCACCTGAAACGACTTGGCCGGGGGAGACCAGCTCTGGCGCGGTCCGAGCCGCGCATGGAGCAGGTCTTGACGGTCCAGTCGGCCGTCTTCCTGAACGGTGAATAGATCTCTCTCCACCGCCTCCGGCGGAAACTTGTAGTTCCCCGGAAAGCCTTCAATCAGCGTATCCGCGTAATACGGCCTTCGCGAAGTGTCGGCAAACTCGAACGCCCGCACCTGTACGTCGTGCCACGTGCGCCGGCTGAAAGGGATGTCTTTGACGGTTTGAGCCACGGCCTGGATGTAGCGGTAGAAGTGATCGTCGTCCAGCCAGTTCCAATCCCACGCCATGCCCGTGCCCGCGCTGCCGCTCAGCAGCGGGCTCCACAGCCCGTTGTGGACCATCACCCGTTCAGGGTCGTGCGACGCGTAGCCGCCCGAGCCCATGTTGTGGCCGATGCCGTACTCGGTGAGCATGTACGGCTTGCCGAACCGCTCGATCAGCCGTTTCGTCCAGATCTCGCCGATGTTCGCGACGTCCTTCACCGCGTAGATGTTGGTCGAGACGAGTTCCATTTCCGGCAGACCGTCGATTTCGGCGAAACTGTTCAAGTGGCCGAAATTGGTGTGAATGACGTGCTTCGCTTCATCGACGGACCGCAAGTACCTCGCCATCCGTTGGTGCCACTGTGCGGCAGTCGCGGGCTGAAAACCCTTGGCTGCGCTGACTTCGTTCCACAGGTCCCAGGAGAAAACGGATGTCGACGCGTCCCAACGGGCGACGGCATAACGCAACAGGTGTTCGAAAACGCGCTGTGCCCGCTGGTCGGTGAAGTAGTCCCCGGGGTCGTCCAGGAAACCGCCGTTCTTGACGTTGTACACGTTCACATCCCAGCCGCCGTTATCCGTGCGGAAGTTGGTCTGGTTGGTGAGCGTCAGCATGTGATAGATGCCGAGCTGTTCACCCAACTGCAAGATCTGATCCACACACCAGCAATACTCCAGGTTCAGCTTCCCAACGCCCTTGTCAGGCCGTGTCGTGGAAACGACGCGTTCCATGACGTTCAAGTTGCCGTGCGTCAGGAACAGACGGTTGAAATTGCCTCCGGACCCGGCAAATCGCTTGTAGGTGTGTTGAAACTGGGAAACGGTTCCCAACGCCTTGTCCATGGCAACGGCGCAGAAGGGCGTGCCGTCGTCAAACTCGAAATAGAGCGAGTTGTGCGGAGAGATCCGAAGATAGCCGTGGCCGTCGCCTGCTGTGATGCAGACGAAAGCCGGAGCTTCGGCGCTGATCTTTTTGTCGCCGCTTTTCGCGGTCAGTTCACACGAGTACCGCCCCGGCTTTGGCGGCGCGAAACGGACCTTCCAACAAGGATCGCCCACGGGCTGGTAAGACTCGCGTCCGTCCGCGTCCGATCGGCGATATCCCTGGTAGAAGAAGCCAGGCACGACGGTTCGCGTTCCATCCTCGCCCGTGATCACCGCATCCACCCGAACTTCATCCGGGTCGAACGGGTTTTCCCATTGCCCCGTCATCCGGAAGGTGTACTCCACGGTTTCGAAGCGCGGTACCTGCGACTTGCTAAGCGCCACATTCGATATCGCCAGCGTCCCGGTCGAAGCCAGCGCAACGACGTTGTCAGCCGCCGGTGCAGGCCTGAGTTCGCTGGCGAAGAGGATCGCAATCAGACTTGGGATCAGTCCGAAAAGGCGGAAGACGCAGACGCCTGCTCTATGCAAATTCATCAGATTTCCTTTCTGGTTCTTCGTCAAAGGGGAGCGCTACGGACGCCGGACCGGAATCTCGTGTATCATGGAACGCCGTTGGTTACGGTGTCAAGCAGACGAGTTCTGGGGGCGATCGATTCGACGAGCGTGGAAAAAACGCTGACCGTCACGGATTTTGGGGAGGGTGATGTTGGTATCCACCGAGAGAAGCGGAGACCAGGAGGTTTTGGAGCCAGTTTTCATGGTAACGGTGTTGGTTGAGGCGTTCGGCCGGGCTTTGCCAAC